>ONJF01000010.1 GCA_900318085.1 uncultured Bacteroidales bacterium | reverse complement strand
GAAGCTAAGCCTTACCTCGAAGCCGCCCTCCGCAGCGAGCGCGCCGGACTGAAGATGTCGGTGTACCAAACGCTCTACGCCATCGCCTACAACGAAGGCGACTTGGTGAAAGCCATGGAATATCAAGACCTCTTCACGCAAAACATGATGCAGAGCGACCAGGAGCACGCCTCCGAGAACCTGCAACGCCTCAAGGCGGAATACGAGTTGAAGGCGCAGAAGAGCGAGATGGAGAGCCTGCTCCGCAACCGCAGCCTCAAACTCTGGCTCATCATTGCCGCAGCGGTGATTGCCCTGTTGGTCATTGTGCTGATTGTGAGGAAGAAGGTAAGCGACCACAAGTTGGCCGTGGAGCAGTTCCGCAGCCAAGTGGAGCGCGACCAAAACCGCATCCACGAGCTGGTGAGCGACATGGAGAACCTCATCCGCACCAACGACGACCTGCGCCGCGACCGTCAGACGCTCTCGCAAAAAGACCTGCTGATGACGAGCAAGATCATGGGGCGCAACAAGGTCTACGCCACGGCGCAAGCCCTTGGCGACCAGGTGACTGCCGACACGATGAATTTCGTCCTCAGCGACGATGACTGGGCCGACTTCATCAGCCTTACCGACTTGGTGTACGACGGCTTCTCGCAGCGCCTTTTGGAACTCTATCCCAAACTCGGCAAGTGGGATGTGCGCATCTGCTGTCTCTCCAAGAACGGATTTTCCAACCAGGTGATTTCCATCCTCTTGGACACCCAGACCGAGTCGTACTACCGCCGCAAGACCCGTATCAAGCAAATGAAGATGAACCTCACGGACGACACAAGGACCTTTGAGGAAATTGAGAAACTACAGATTACACAGATTTGACAGATATACGACGAGAAATTTGCAGGACGCAAGCGTCCAATTATTACAGATTTCCGCCTATGACAGTCTATTCGTATCAATCGGGAGCCTGCGACCCATAAATTCTACGGGAAGAAATCGGTACAATCTGTACAATCTGTAGTTAAATAAAGTCGAAATCAAATAATTAACAATCAAATAATTAGACCTATGAAAAAGTTAGTATCAATCATTCTCCTTTGCCTGGCTTGCCTTGGCGGCCTTGAAGCACAAAACTATTGGAAACCTATCGGAATGCAAGGCATTTTCTTGGGTGCCGGTCCCGACGGAAGCCTTTATTGTTATGGCAGTTCTGACAATGGCATTGCCATTACCCGTTCGCAGGACGAAGGCGAAACCTGGCAAGTAGTATTGGGTTACGAAACGGGATTCAATTGTAATTTGAACTGGAATTGTTTTAGCGTTAGTCCGGAAGGAAGAATCTTTCTTTTTGAAGGTTATCCCTATAGGGCATTCTATTCTGACAACAACGGCGATAGCTGGCAGTTGACCTCGGGAGCTGCCCCGTTGACAGCTGGAGATGAGGCTCAACGTATATGCGCTGTAAATAATGACACATTGGTAGGCTCGGCTAGTTCCCATTTTGTCTTTTGGACTACTGACGGCGGCGCCACTTGGGACACGATTCGTCCGGCTTTTATCGAGGATGACCAATACATCGGAAATATTTTGGCCAACGGCAATGGCGATGTGTTTTTCAGTCTTAATCTCAATGATGGCGGTGATAGCGGCCAGAACATCGGTGTCTATCATGCCACCCTTTCCGATATGGACAATTGTGAGCTTGTGGCCTTTCAGGGTGTTGCCATCAACGATATGGAATTCGACCCCGAGGGCAATGTGGTTTGCAATGCTTTGGTTAGCGATAATTTCGACGGCTTCGAGCATGTGCCAGGTTTCTACGCCTTTGGATCCTATAATACCTTCGGCATTGCCGACAACGGCATCGTGTACAAAAGCATCGAGACCGAGAACAACACCGCTGTGTTGGCCTACTCGATGGACCATGGCGAGACCTTTACCGAAATTGGCGAAGAACTTGAATTGTATCCTCCCGTTCCGGGTAGTTCGGATGGTTTCCTTTGCAAAGGATATGACAACTTCCTGTATTTTAAATGCCGTGGACTATATTCGAAGAGCAGGTGTGATGCCAACGACATTCCTACATTCAATCCTTGGATAGGTGTGAAATTCCAGGACGAGGAAACCGGGTTGTATTTCATAGTTACAGGTAACAACACGGTGAAAGTGACTTATTTTGATACCGATTACAATTTTTACAGTGGGGAGGTGACAATCCCTTCATCCGTGGCCTATCAAGGCAGAGTCTATACAGTAAATGAAATAGGCGATTTGGCTTTTGGGAATTGTCAAAGTCTGACCTCGGTGACCATCCCCACAACAGTCGTTTCCATTGGAGTTGGTGCGTTTACCAATTCTGGACTGGTTTCCATCACCATTCCCAATTCTGTGGAAAGCATTGGAGAAGGGTTGTTTGTGCATTGCCCAGATATGGTCTCGGCAACGCTTTCAGATGCAATTACTGGCATTCCTGAACAAACCTTCAGAATTTGCTCGTCTCTTTCCTCTGTTACTCTTCCGAGTCATTTGACAAGCATCGGAAATCGCGCGTTTGAAGGTTGTGGGGCTTTGGTTTCGATAGCATTACCTGATGGTCTTCAAACCATTGAAGGCAGCGCTTTTTATAATTCCGGCTTGACCTCTATTGACATCCCCAATTCTGTGACGACGGTTGGGGGATCCGCCTTTGGACTGTGCAACAATCTTGTTGAAGCGCACCTTCCCGAGTCGATGACCATCATTGATGACCATCTGTTTTATAATTGTGGCAACTTGAGGTCCGTATCAATCCCTTCCCAACTGGTCAAGATAGGGAATAGCGCTTTTTATCAATGCATTAATTTGGAAGAAGTGTCGATTCCGGCTACAGTTACAACTATTGGAGGCACGGCTTTTCAAAGTTGTTATAATTTGAATTCTGTTTCCATTCCTGCTACATTGACTTATTTAGGCGATGCCGCTTTTTCCGAATGTACTTCTTTAACTTCGGCAACATTGCCCGAGGGACTTGATACCATCCCGCAATATTTGTTCTCTTCTTGTCATAGTCTCGCTTCCATAACTATTCCAGAGTCGGTTGTTGCAATCGAGGAGTCTGCTTTCTATGGGTGTGATAGTCTTCAAACTGTTTATATCCCTCAAAATGTTGAGATCATTGGCGATGGTGCATTCTCCTATTGCCATGGTTTGGAAACTATCGAATTGGATCCTAATAACGATCGATTCAAGATAGTGGACGGAGTGCTGTTTAATCCTTCCAAAACCATATTGATGCTTTATCCCGCAGGAAGAAGGGCGAGTTCCTATGCCATTCCAAGTTCTGTAGATACAATTGCGAAACAATCATTTGCAGGAGCAAACTATCTGACGGAGGTCACGATTCCCAATTCCGTGACATTGATAGGAGAATCGGCATTTAACCGCTGTAACGGTCTGCACTCTGTTACTATACCTGTGGGAGACATAGGTTGGAATGCATTTTATGGTTGCCAAAGTTTGGAAGCAGTGTATGTTGGTCATGCTGTTGATAGGATAAACTATCGTGCTTTTATGGCGTGTGACAATCTTAGATGGGTCATTTTGGGTAACCCCAATGTCTTCATCGGAGAAGATGCATTCCGACAAGCCTATCCTACTGGCGAGATGGCCCTGGCTTGTTTAGGGGATACACCTAGTAGTAATGTTGGCGCGAATGCTTTCCCATACAACACGCAAGCAGTAATGACCGTTCCATGTGGAATGACAGAGGCGTATAGCAATATTTGGGGATATCAAGTATGGTTTGGCAATGTTGAAGACGACTGCAACCATTATAATATCAATGTCGTAGGCAACGAAAACGGCAACCAGGTCATACCTTCTGTCTCTTCGGTTATGATGGGTGACGAGGTCACTTGTGCTGTCACGCTTGAACCCAGTTATATGCTCAATTCGATTGTGGCCTACAAGACCGACGACGAGACCCTCAAAGTGCCTGTGGTGGACAACCGCTTTGTCATGCCCAATTTCGATGTGACCATTGTCGCTGATTTTGAATACCTTCCCATCGGCGAAGGCAATCCCGAATGGTACTACGAGATCCAGGGCGAGAACGGCAGCATCACTTACCAGCATCTGGAATATGCCTCCGACACCACCGTCAATCACAAGGATGTGACAATCATCATCCGCACCAATACCCTTTACGACAAAGGCGAGCATAGCGAAGTGACTCGTGAATATGTCTATGAAGAGGATAATGTAGTGTATTGGTGGAACCAAGAACTGGAAGAATTCACCGTGCTTTATGACCTTGGTGCCCAAGAAGGCGACAGTTGGGTCATCAAGGTCGGCACGGAATCCATCACCATGCATGTCGACGCGGTGGAGTTGTACGAATACGATGGGAAACTGTTCAGGATGCTGCAGGTGAGCGATGATGAAGACCTCTTCAGCGGCATTATTGTTTGCGGCATCGGCCATCTTACCAGTTTCTTCCCTGAAAGGCTGATGACCCGCGGCAAAGGCTACCGTGTGGAAGGCATGCGCTGCTATTGGCGCGAGGATGAGCTGGTGTTCAAATATGGCAGTGAGGACTGCGATGCCATGTATGAAAAATATCACCATGGAATTGGGGAAGACGGTCCTTCGACGGGTTCAGGAATCTTAACGGTTTATCCTAATCCAACAGACGGCGTTTTGTTTGTACAGACGTTGCGCGCAACGTCTCTACCAAACCAAACCTATCGCATCATCAACCTCATGGGCCAAACCCTGCAATCTGGCACCTTCACTGCCGAGACACAGCAGATTGATGTGTCCAACCTGCCCGAGGGCATGTATTTCATCAGCGTGGGCGACGTGACAAGGAAATTTGTGGTGAATAAATAACAATCAAAAACATAAGACAATGAAAAAGATAGTTTTAACCTTGGTGATTTTGGTCAGTTTTGCCATGCAAGCCGTGGCTTATGATTTCCAATCAGGAGACTTGCTGTATACCATTTTAAGTGACGACCCGCCTCATGTGAGCCTCAACGGTCATATTGACGGCGAAAACGCCCAAGGCGAACTTGTCATCCCTGAAACAGTGGAGTATAATGGAGGCATATATACAGTAACAACCATCTCCAATAGGGCTTTCTATTCATGTGAAGGATTGACGGGTGAACTAGTGATTCCCAATACAGTGACCACCATCCAATCTGGAGCGTTCGCCTATTGCACGGGCTTTACGGGAACCCTCGTCATCCCCAACAGCGTAATCGAATTGGGAACTGATCAAACACAACACACATACGGAGGCGTTTTCTCAGAATGCACTGGCTTTACGCACCTTGTTTTGGGCGAGTCGTTGCAAAAAATAGGCTACTCGAGTTTCTTAGGTTGCGAGTTTACGGGGCAACTTGTTCTTCCCGAAGGACTAAAGGAAATCTGGGAAGATGCTTTTAGGAGTTGCAAGGGCTTCACTGGAGAATTGATATTACCCTCATCGTTGACCAAAATAGAACACTATGCCTTTTCAGGCTGTGATGGCTTTACTGGTAATCTTATGATTCCTGAAACTGTGGAACAGATAGGCGATTATGTCTTCTCCGAATGCACAGGCCTTTCATCCATTGAAATACCTGAAGGCTGGGAAGAGACAAGTGACTATATGTTTTTCATGTGCTCCAATTTAACATCAGTACATCTCCCTCAGAGTTTGAAGATAATAGAATCGGGTTGTTTCAAAAATTGCACCAGTCTTTCTGAGATTAACATTCCTGAAGGCTTGACAGAGATTAAAGGAGTTGCTTTTGAGAATTGCTCAAATCTCCAAGAGTTCGTTTTCCCTGATAGTTTGGTGAGTATTGGTGTTGGAGCATTTAGTCACTGCATTGGACTAGATGGAGAACTGAGGATTCCAGACTTTGTAGAAACCATTGATGCGCGTGCTTTTGATTCTTGTGTCGGGTATAATCGTCTGGTTTTGGGATTGTCTGTGAATCGACTTTTCGAATCTGCCTTTGATAATACGCAGTTTGATTCAATTGCCATCAAAGCCATAGTTCCACCTGATTTGCTCATTAATCCGTATTCTGGAGTATGGCATTTTTCTGACAGCATTCCGATCATCGTGCCGTGTGGCACTTTGGAAGCCTACCAGAACGATGAGAACTGGAGTGGTTTTACCAACATCATCGAAGATTGCGGCACGGGTTTGGTTGGATTCAGTGGCGCCGAATGGTACTATGAAATCGAGAACGAGAATGGCAGCATCACCTACCAGCATCTGGAATATGCCGCCGACACCACCGTCAACCATAAGGATGTTCAGATTATCATCCGCACCAACACCTTATATGATAAGGACGGACATTCCGAGGTGACACGCGAATACATTTACGAGGAAGACGGCTTGGTGTATTGGTGGAACGGGGATTTGCAGGAATTTACCGTGCTTTATGACCTTGGTGCCCAAGTAGGCGACAGTTGGGTTATCAAGGTCGGCACGGAAACCCTCACGATGCATGTGGACGCGGTGGATTATTACCACTACGGAGACCAAACGTTTAGGTTGTTAGAGGTGAGCGATGAGAACGACATCTTCAGTGGCAGCATTGTGTGCGGCATCGGCCACCTCACCAGCTTCTTCCCCGAAAGGCTGATGAACCGTGGTAAGAACTACCGCGTGGAAGGCATGCGCTGCTATTGGCGCGAGGGCGAACTGTTCTTTAAATACGGCGACGAGGACTGCGATGCCGTTTACAAGGAATATCACAGCGGCATCGAAGATCATGAGGATGCAATGTTTGCGGTTTATCCCAATCCGACCAATGGCGTCCTCGTTGTAGAGACGCAAAATTTTGCATCTCTACCGACCCAAACCTACCGCATCACCAACATAATGGGTCAAACCCTGATGTCAGGCCAAATCACCGCCGAAACCCAACAGATTGATGTATCGGCTTTGCCGCAAGGTGTGTATTTCATCAGCGTCGGCGATATGACACAGAAATTTGTGGTGAAATAAAAACGCGGTCCTGTAGGGCTGTCACACCGTGGCAGCCGCCTGTGCAGCCATGACAATAAGCGGCTGCCGTGGTACGACAGCCCTACAAACCGAAACGGAAAACAAACAAATAATCAAAACCTCAATACAATGAAAAACACACTGAAAATCATGGTCTTGCTGCTGGTGGCGGCAACCATGGCAGCGATGACATCCTGCAACAAACAACCCCAGGTCTATGGGAAATGGACAATCACCGAAGTGTCGATGACCATAGGTGGCGAGTCTTTCGATGACTTTGATGAGTTTCTTACCGAGGCAGTGGTCGGTCACACCGTCGAATTCAGGAAGGATGGAACAGCGATCGCGGACGACAATGAAGAGGACGGTGGCTATTATACCTTGAAGGGAGACAAAATGATCATAAAAGACGGCATTCGTCACAAGGTCAACGATACAGTGATGTTATATGATATGACTGGCACCATCACAACTTTGACCGAAACAAATATGACCATCGACTTCCTCAATCCCGCCGAACTTAACGACATAGGACAAGATGTCCATTCCATCATGGGATTCGTGAGGGAATGAGGTCTCGCAGAAAACCGACTAAATAAGACCCAAGACAAGCAAAACGGCATAATTTTTGTGGCAAATCCATTGTTGCGAAAAGGTCCAATACATAATAAAACCAAGGGCCTAGCGTTATAATACAAAATTGAAAACGAGTAACTAACACTTAAAATCTATCAATCATGAAGAAATTAGTTTTAGCGTTTGTCATGTTGTTCATGGCAACGAGCGTCTTCGCTCAAGAACAAGAAGGAAAGGTCCGCGTCCCCAACGGCTACCAAGGCTTCCTCGAATATGGCAACTCCTGGCATTTCGACAAGAACATGCGCAACACCATCAACCTGTCGACCACTCATGGCTTTTATTTCAACGGCCACATCTATGCGGGTATCGGACTCGGCATCGATTTCAATAATGATCATGCCCTTGTGCCTATCTACACCAATGTGCGCTACCAGTTCAACAACACTAAAATTGTAAGTCCCATCGTAAGCCTGCGCCTTGGATCCTTCGTCGGTAACGAGGTAGGTGCTTATGGCGATCTTGCCTTCGGCGTGCGTTTCGCCTCCAAGCGCGACTTCGCCATCAATGTGATGGTCGCGGGAACCTACTACGACAAAATTGATGATGATTATTCATACTATGACGAGAATGATAATTATCATCATGGAATACAACAGATCAGCCCATCAGGCATCTCCTTGCGCATCGGCATCGAGTGGTAATTAGCGACTTTTGCCTAATAATTTAGCCCGAGAAGCGATTCTTGGGCTTTTTTTTGTTTGTTACAAATCAACGACCTCCCAATGGCCTCCTTTGTCGGGACCGATGCGGCGAAGCAATCCTTCTCGCTTTAGATGTGCAAGTTGCTTCTCTACACCTTTGGATGAGATGCCCACTGCTTGTGCCAAACCTGCCGTGGTGAGTTTGGGGTTCTCACGCAGCAGCTCAAGGATTTTCTCCCTACTTCCTTTGTTTTTCTCCCTACTATTTGAGGATTTTCTCCCCACTTCGTTTTGCGAATCAACAAAGGATTGGATATCTTGCTGGAGGTTTTTTCTTAGCGTTTTGAACATGAAGTCTCTGAAAATCTGCAAGTTTTCATCTCTTCGAGTGTCGATAAGCGCTTGAATGTATTCAGATTTATCCTCTTTCAGGATCTTTGTGGGTATTAGGCCGTATTCAAATTGAAGATGATTCATGAGCAGTCGGGCCATTCTGCCGTTACCGTCAACCCATGGATGGATAGTCACCAATTCATAATGAGCGTCAAAACTGATTTCGTATTGGCTTTTTTTGTCTTCTTTGCTAATGCTTTTTCGCTTGTCATTCAGATTGTTGCAGAAATTCTGTAATCTATCGGGTACCTTGTGGAAATCCATATACGATGCGCCTCCGATACCAGCACTAACATTCACCAATCTTATGTCTCCGTTGGCGGATGAGAATTCACCCAAAGCGGTTTTATAAGTGCTGCCAGTGCTTTTCATCACCAAGGAAGCCATCTTTTTTATCCATTCTGTCGTTATCTCAGTGTGGGCTTTTGCCATTGAAATACTGGCTTCGTAAGCCGCCTTCAAGTCCAAGTTCATCAAATACTCATTGATGTTTTTGCCTTTGGAAGTTAAACCTTCGTCAAACAAGAGTTGGTTCTCCACCTCAGTGATTGTTGAGCCTTCAATGGCGGTAGAGTGGGTGATAAGTGAGTACAAATAGAACTTGTCGTAGTCCACTTGTTGCCCAATCCCCAAGTTCTCGTAAGTTTGTATCAGTTTTTCTATTTCTTCCCAGATGCTCATATTGTTGTTTTTGCCGCAAAGATACAACTTTTCTCCCTACCAATATATTTTCTCCCTACTTTTTTTAGTGTTCTCTGTTCGCGAACAGAGAACACTTGACTGCAAACGATTGAAATATAATATAATAAAATAAGGCTGCCGCAAACCTGCGACAGCCTCATTCATCATTCCTAATTCAGCATTCAGCATTCTTATTTGAACGCGTTCTCACTCAACCCCTTGCCACTCAAGGCCAAATCCTTCATGTAGCCAGGCACCTCCTTGCCGAGGTACTTGTCCACATACAACTTGGCGAGGTATTGGCCGAGCATGAAGCCGTGGCCGCGCAATCCGGTGAGGATACCGACCTCCGGGTCGACGATGTATCGCGGCTCGGTGTAACGACCGGCCCAGCAAGCCAAGAAGCTCACTTCGCCCAAGTTGGGGATCCACTCGGCGAAGACCTCGGAGACGATCTCCAAGAACTCCTTGCTGTTGTACTTGATGTTCTGGCGTGCCTCGTAAGCGTCGGTGTCGGGGCTGGCACAGCCGATGATTTGGCCAGTGTGGGCCCACTGCTGTCCGTAGACGGCGCTGAAGCCCTTGTAGTGACGACGGTCGATGATCATGTCGAGCGGGCCACCGTTGGGTCCCATCATGGGCAGACGGCGCGTGATGAAGGCTTGGTGCTTCACAGGATAGAGACCCGTGTCTAAGCCCAGCATGTCGTTGAACTTCTCGGCACCCCAACCCATCGCGTTGACGAAGTGGTCACAGGTGTACTCGATGAATTCGCCTTCGTGGGTGCGCACCAAGGTGACATAGAGTCCGCCCACCTTCTGCACATGGAGTAGCTCGCAGTCCTCGAAGTAGCGACCGCCTTGCTGCACGCCGATCCAGCGGATGTAGTCGATGACGCGGCCAGGCGTGGCCTGCCAGCAGTCGCGGGTGATGAGGGCATGGCTATAGGTGTCCTTGCTGTCGTCCCACAGCGGCGAAATCTCCTTCTTGAAGTCCTTGCGTTCAATCATGTAGGCGTCACTCCAAGCGCGTGAGGCATCCAAGGAGTTGTAGGTGGCCTCATCGTGTACCAAGTTGACATAATGCGTCGGGTGGTAGTTGATGTTGTGCTCGGCCTGCATCTTCTTGAAGATCTCGTGGTTGTGCACGGCGATGTCGGCGATGTCGGGGTTGGAGAAGGCCGGACGGCCGCCACCGATGCAACGCCACGAAGCGCCACGGCTGTAGTTGATCATCACGGGTTTCTTGCCGGCTTCCGAGAAGTAACGGAACAAGGCGCTACCTGCAATACCGCCACCCGCGATGAACACCTCGACCTGTTCTTTTTTCACGCCGTTCATTTCGGGGAAGATGAAGGTCTCTTTGGTGTGTGGGTTGTAGAGGTCGCCAAGGCTGACTTGGTTCGACAGCGGGGCGCGCGGTGTGGCGTCGCCGACCAACTCGATGCCGTAGGAACGCAGGATCTGACGGGCGCGTGGGATACAACGCTTGCCACGGCAGGGACCCATACCCATACGGGTGATGTGCTTCAGCTCATCCACGGATATGGTCTTGCGATTGCCGATGACGCGCAATACGCGGTCGAGTTTGATGTCCTCGCAGTGGCAGACGTAGGTCTCGCTTTCGCCTTCGGCCAGTTTCTTGGGTGAAATCGGTGTGGTGAGTTCCTTGTTGGCGTTGTAACGGTCTTTCAGGATGAAGCCTTTGACATCGGTCAACTCGAACACTCTGCTGGCCTCTCCAGAGGGACGTGAAGAACGGGCTTTCACGCGGGCCACATTGGTCTTGTTCGACTTCTTGAGGATTTTCTCGATGACGCCTTCGCCAATCTTTTGGCCGTCGTTGTCGACGAGATAGACCTCTGCGCCTTCTTGTGCTTCATATTCGATGGGCAGGAAGCATGTCGACTTCTGCACATCGTAGCCGAAGATGGCCAGACCCGGGCAACTGGAGACACACAGCATACAGCCGATGCACTTGTTGTAGTCGATGGTCGGCGTGCTGCTGGTGGAAGGTTTGGTGATGGCGCCTTGCGGGCAGCTGAACGAGCAGGGGTTGCAGGCGAAGCCGTAGAGACAGTCAGCCTGCACGAAAGCCTTCTGCATCATGCGCTCGGGCGTGGGCAGGTTGGGCTTCTCAAGGAGACGCACAGGATGCTGTTGCGAGTCGATATATTGTCTTGAAATCTCAAGATAATCGTCGTAGTTGAAACGCACGCCAATGGCTTGGGCCACCTCGTAGGCGACTTGTTTGCCACGCAGTACGGCGCTGGTGCCTTCGCCGATGCGGATGGCATCGCCGGCACCATAGGTGTTGAGGCCGAAGACCTCGCGGCCTTTCACCAACAGTTGGTTGTCGGGAATAAGGCCAGTGCAGATGTTGATGATGTCGATGTCGTCGATGACTTGTTCAGTGCCAGGGATGGCCTTGAAGTTCTCGCACTTGGCGATGACGGCGCCTGTGATGCCAGTGTAGTCGGCGTTGGGGATGGCGCGCACCAGGACATAGCTGGTCATGATCGGGATGCCGAGACGGCGCACGCGGTTGGCCTGCACCGGGAAGCCGCCCTCGCGGGGCATGGCCTCGATGATGGCCTTGATGGTGGCACCAGCTTGCATGCCTTGATACGAGGTCAGGTAGCCGATGTTGCCAGCGCCCACGGTGAGGACTTTCTTACCCAACAAGGTGTGCTCTTGGTTCATCATCTTCTGGAACACGGCAGCGGTATAAACGCCCGGCACGTCGTCGTTCTCGAAGGTCGGCATGAAAGGCACGGCACCCGTGGCAACCACGAGATGTTGTGCATCGATGTAGCCAATCTCGCCAGTGACGATGTTCTTGATGGCCACGCGACCGCCTTCAAGGAGGTCCCAAACGGTGTTGTTCAGCAGGATGCCTTCGTGGTTGTCGCCCGCCAAGGTCTTGGCGATGTCGAAGCCACGCATGCCGCCGAATTTCTTCTCTTTCTCGAAGAAGAAGAACTGGTGGGTCTGCATATTGAACTGACCACCGATGTTGGCGTTGTTGTCGACGACGATGTTGCTGATGCCGAAGGCGTTGAGTTGCTCACGGCAGGCGAGACCCGCGGGGCCGGCACCGATGATGGCGACTTGGGTCTTGTAGACCTTCACCTCACGGGGCTGCTGCTCCTTGGGCTCGGGAAGGATGGTGTCCTCCTTGTCGATGCGGCGCACTTCCTTGACGCCGTCGACTTTGGTGATGCAGATACGGCGGATCTTGCCATCGACCAGCATCTCGCAGGCACCGCATTTGCCGATACCGCAGTTGAGGCTTCGGTTGCGGCCGTCGAGCGAGTGGCTGTGGACGGGATAACCGGCTTGGTGAAGGGCGGCGGCGATGGTCTTGCCGCGCTGACCTTTGACGGTCTTGCCTTCATATTGGAATTCCACAAGGTCTTCCTGCGGGATGTCCAAGATGGGGTGTTTCTCGATTTTGTACATATAGAATGTGTTTTTGAGTCTTATAATGCGGGCGCAAATTTAGGAAAAACAAAGAAAGGTTATTCCTTTTAACTGATTTTTTGAAAAAAATGTCAGAACAAAGGTCCCTGAGCCTGTCGAAGGGCCAACTAAAAGGAACGGTGCTTTTACGGGTGACACCGACCCATAGGCCGTCATCGCGGACTCGATCCGCGATCTCCTGAAGCTAAGGCGTCTCCTTCCTGTTCAGGAGATGGCGGATGTCCCTCCGCCATGACGGCAGGGGGAGTTGTTTCTGTGTTGTTGGGTGTTAACAGCTTAATACAAACTGCATTGTACTCCTACTCCCTTGTTTCACCAAAACCTTCTTCCCTTTGATGAACTCGCTTTCCAAGCCGTCTTGATAGTGGCGAATGGTGAACAATTGCAGGCCGTCGTTGTATTTGACACTGAAACCGTCTTTAAGGTTGGCTCTCAACTGTTTCAGCTTCTGTTCGTTGCTGTCGAAGCAGAACGAGAGCATCAAGGCGGAGGTCTGGATCATGTTCGCATGGATGTTCAGATCGGCACAGACTTCGAAGATGGTCTTCAGGTTGCGTTCGTCCATGAACGAGTAGTCGCGGGGCGAGATGGAGACTAGCGTTTGGTTGTCCTTGACGATAAAAGAGGGGATGCTCTCGTCGTTTTTACGATGGCCACCGTCGATGAGCGAGGGCTCGTGGTCGGGGTGGAGGAATGACTGCACCTTTAGCGTTATCCCTTTGTTTTGCAACGGCTTGATAGTCTTGGGGTGGATGATGGTGGCACCGTAGAAAGCCAACTCGATAGCCTCGGAGTAGGGGATGTGCGGCAGTTGCACAGTGTCGGCGAAGCGTTTCGGGTCGGCGTTGAGCAGGCCGTCCACATCCTTCCAGATGGTGACCTCCTCCGCATCGAGGCAGTTGGCGAAGATGGCCGCGGTGAAGTCAGAGCCTTCACGTCCTAGGGTGACGCTATGTTTGCCGTCGGCTGTACCACCGATGAAACCCTGCGTCAGGCATACGATGCCCCGAATATGCTCATCGTTCAATTTGTTGATTTTGAGTCTTGTCTCGTCCCAATCGGGGTTGGCGGCGCGGTAGTGAGCCTCGTCTTCGGCTATGACATATTTTCGGGCATCGAGCCAACGTGTCGGGATGTCGCACTTGCTGAGGTATTCGTGGATGATGCTGGTCGAGATGAGTTCGCCATAGCAAACGGTTTGGTCGTATTGGTAGTCATAGGGTGTATCGGTCTTCTGCAGTTTTTCCCAAAGTTCGATGAAGAGACTGGCGATGTTTTCGTCGAAACGTGGGTCGGTGTTGCCATCGAAAAGGCCTTGGATGATGCCGTCGTGGTAGGCGATGACCTCGTGCAGGGCATCCATGCCAAGGTTGCCATCTTGTTCGCGGAAGTTGGCCAAAGCTTTTTCGAGGGCATTAGTCGTCTTGCCCATGGCAGAGACCACCAACATGATGTCCTCGTCCTTGTGCTGACTGACAATTTGTGCCAAGTTGCGCACGGCATCGGCATCTTTCACCGACGCGCCACCGAATTTATAGATTTTCTTGATCATTGATTCTGGTTTTGAAAATGCAAAAATAACGAATAATTTGAATTGCTAAATGGTTTTAATTACTTTACCGATATTCAATAATATATCCGACAGCAAACGACTACTGTCGACTACAAATGTTTAATCAATGGATAGGTTTTGACAGATGGTTTTCCTTTGCGTCGTATAATGCAAATGATATGAAATCTAATAAGTACAAACAATCAGTTATTCCAAAAGCAGAAACGCCAAACGAATGGTCCCGTCTTAAACTACAGCAATTACGCAAACTTGTTTTCGAATACATTAAGAATAAGTATTCTGGAATGACAATTATAAACATAGATACCGGGCTACCAATAACGATTTCAGTGACTTCGGCAAGGAAAACTGCTTTTGGCGAGGCTATCTATTTCAAAAAAGTCGCCGCAACGCTTATGTTACCAGAACTCATCAAATACGCTGAATACAATAATTGGGGAAATTCCAAGGAAACTGATGGGCCAAACATAATTGGATACTTGAATTTTAAATGTAAGTGTATGATTGATGGGAAAAAAGAAAATGTCCGTCTGGCAGTTCAATTCCAAAAAGGAGGCAAGTATTATTACAATATCGAAATCAACAAAAAGAAAGCCCACGCTTGAAAGGAGCAAAGCTTAACCTTATCCGCAGCATGGGCTTAATCTGTTATCGCGGGGGGTGTCGTGTCTAATGGCCCGTCCCTCTCGTCTTGATAATTCATTTGTTTTTCGTTCCGTTTTCCGCGACCAACTGCCTGCAAAATTACAGTTTTTTTTCGATTCCGCAACCCTTTTCCTGCAATAAAATTATTAAATAGGAGTTATTCAAGCTAAATAACCGCTATTTTTGCACGGTTTTTGACGAGGGGCCAAGGCCCCTGAGCTCGTCGAAGGGCCGACAGATAGAAAGACGGTGCTTCGATACTTCGACAAGCTCAGCACTCGACAACCTGCTTTAATTGAACAAACTAAACAAATAAGCAATGATAGAAACTGACATTCGTGAACTGAACGAAAAAATCCAACGTGAGAGTCAATTCCTCGACCTCATCAACCTCGAAATGAACAAGGTCATCGTCGGACAGAAGCAGATGACCGAACGCCTTTTGATTGGCCTGTTGGCCAACGGCCACATCCTGCTTGAAGGTGTGCCTGGCCTGGCCAAGACCTTGGCCATCAAGTCGATGGCTAGTGCCATCGATGCCGACTTCGCCCGTATCCAATTCACTCCTGACCTGTTGCCTGCCGACCTCATCGGTACGCTGATCTACAGCCAGAAGAAGGAGGAGTTCGTGGTGCGTCGCGGCCCCATTTTCGCCAACTTCGTCCTGGCCGACGAAATCAACCGTTCTCCTGCCAAGGTGCAGAGCGCTTTGCTCGAGGCCATGCAGGAGCATCAGGTGACCATCGGCGACGAGACATTCAAACTGCCGGATCCCTTCCTCGTCATGGCTACCCAAAACCCTATCGAGCAGGAGGGTACCTATCCGTTGCCTGAGGCTCAGGTGGACCGTTTCATGCTGAAGGTGGTCATCAACTACCCCAAGAAAGAAGAAGAGAAATTGATTCTGCGTCAGCAGATTGCCAGCACTGGCGCGAAAATCAACGCTGTGGTGAAGCCTGAAGACATCATCCGTGCCCGCGAGGTGTGCCGCGAGATTTATCTCGACGAGAAGATTGAAAACTATATCACCGACATCGTCTTCGCCTCACGTTATCCCTCCGACTACAAACTGAAGAAGTTCGCCAATATGATCAGCTACGGCGGCTCGCCGCGTGCCACCATCAACCTGGCACTGGCAGCCAAGGCCTACGCTTTCATCAAGCACCGTGGCTACGTCATCCCCGAGGACATCCGTGCTGTTGCCCCCGATGTGCTGCGCCACCGTATCGGTTTGACCTACGAGGCAGAGGCTGAGAATATCACCACCGAAGAAATCATCAACGAAATCCTAAATACCATCGAGGTTCCGTAATTGGTTGTAGGGCTGTCACACCGTGGCAGCCGCTGTAGGGACGCACCGCGTGCGTCCGACAAAAATTATAATGGTTTGATTTATATATGGAATCAACAGAAATATTCAAGAAAGTCCGCAAAATCGAGATTAAGACGCGAGGCCTCTCGAACCACATCTTCTCGGGACAGTACCACAGCGCCTTCAAAGGGCGTGGTATGACCTTCAGCGAGGTGCGCGAGTACGAGTACGGCGACGACATCCGCAATATCGACTGGAACGTCACCGCCCGCTTCAACAAGCCTTTCGTCAAGATCTTCGAGGAAGAGCGTGAGATGACGGTGATGCTGCTCATCGACGTGTCGGGTTCCAACGACTTCGGCTCGCAGAGCCAGTCGAAGCGTGACCTGACGGCCGAATTGGCAGCCGTCTTGGCGTTTTCTGCCATCCAGAACAACGACAAGGTGGGTGTCATTTTCTTCAGCAGCAAGATCGAGAAGTTCATCCCGCCCAAGAAAGGCAGTTCGCACATCCTGCGCATCATCCGCGAGATTGTCGACTTCAAGCCGACAGAACGCGGCACCGACATCGGCGAGGGCCTGCGTTTTCTGACCTCGGCCATCAAGCGCCGCACCACGGCCTTCCTCATCTCCGACTTCATGACGGACAAGAGCTTTGAGAAAGAGATGCAGATTGCGGCTAACAAGCATGACCTTGTCGCCTTGCGCATTACCGACCGCCGCGAGATGGACATCCCCAAGGTGGGTCTGGTGAAGTTCCGCGACTCGGAGACGGGCAAGGAACGCTGGGTTGACACCTCGAGTCGCGCTTGGCATCGTGCCTATCAGGAGATGATCCAATATAAATCAGCGTCTCTAAATCGCGAGTTTACCAAACACGGTATCGACAACGCACTGATTTACACCGATGAAGACTATGTGAAACCTTTGATGCAACTCTTTAAGAAAAGGGAGGCAAGAAGATGAAGAAATATGTTTTGTTTGTGCTAACCCTATTGTTTTGGGTTGTAGAGACGCAATGCTTTGCGTCTCCACAAATCCAAATAGGGAATAACCTATCCCAAAATGTGGAGGTGGACGGCAAGGTCGAAAGCACTGATGTGCAAGTCGGCAAGCCTTTCACGCTCGACTTGAGCCTCAAGGTGCCCTATGGCTGGTTCGTGGAATGGAACGACTTCACCAGCGACACCTTGTCGGAGCAACTCGACATCATCAAACGCAGCGAGGTGGAACGCACCGCCGATGCCGACAGCAATGTCATCGTGAAGCAGCAGTTGACCTTGATGACTTTCGACACGGGCCAAATCCAAGTGCCGTCTGTTGGCCTTACCTATGCTCGTTCGTTTGATGACCCAAATCGTTTGAAGGCTTATACCAATCCTATCCGTCTTTATTCGACCACAATGACTGTCGACACGACACAAGCATTTAAGCCCATTGTGGATCCTATCTCTGCACCTGTTACGATGAAGGAGGTCTTCCCCTGGATTCTGGCGTTCCTGCTGCTTGTGTTGCTCGTATTGGGCATTTGGCTTCTTGTGCGTCGACGCAAGCGTAGGGTCGATGAGAACGGCAATATTGTCCGAGGTCCCGTCATCCCACCTTACGACAAGGCTGTCAGCGACTTGGAGAACCTGCGTCAGCAGAAGCTCTGGCAATCGGGTAAGGTGAAGGAATATTTTTCCTCGCTCACCGACATCGCCCGCGAATATATCGAAGGTCAGTTTGGAGTTAACGCCGTTGAAATGACCACCGACGACATCCTGGAGGAAGTCAAGCCGCTGCATTTCTCGCAAGAGACCTACAGTAAGTTGAAGGAGACTATGGAAGTGGCCGACTTGGTAAAGTTCGCCAAGTATACGACCTCTAGTTTGGAAAGCGAGAATGCCATGACGAGCATGACAGAGTTCGTCAAGGAGAGCTACGAGCAATATCAAAACACATTGTCGCCATCTGCGTCCCCGCAGATGGGCGATGCCGACAGCGAGACGCAGTCAGCGACAATGAAGAAGGAGGTGAAAGATGTTTGATAACATTGAATTTGCGAATCCCAAGCTGCTGTGGCTCTTATTGTTGGTACCAGCCCTAATAGTATGGTATATCCTGCGCCATAAGAAGCAAGAGGCTGCGTTGAACTTCTCTGACCTGAAGGGAATGGCCAAACTGCCGAAGACATGGAAAGCCTATCTGCGTCACATCCTCTTTGCCTTGAAGATGGCAGCACTGGCGCTGCTCATTGTGGCCATAGCCCGTCCTCAAAGCTCGTCGACCAACTCCACCTCGAATATCGAGGGCATCGATATCGTGATGGCTATGGACGTCTCGGGCTCCATGCTGGCACGCGACCTCAAACCTGACCGTCTTACGGCTGCCAAACGAGTGGCCTCCGACTTCGTCAAAGAACGTCCGGGCGACCGCATGGGTTTGGTCATCTTCTCTGGCGAGACCTTCACTCAGGTGCCGCTGACCACTGACCACGCCGTGATGCTCAATATGCTGGCCGAGATGAAGAACGGCCTTATCGACGATGGCACCGCTATCGGTGACGGTCTGGCTACCGCCATCAGTCGACTCAAGGACAGCGAGGCCGTCTCCAAGGTGGTCATCCTGCTTACTGACGGTATGAACAATGCCGGTTCAGTCGACCCCTATACGGCGGCTGAAATTGCCAAACTCTATGGTATCCGTGTCTATACCATCGGTGTGGGCACTTATGGTACAGCACCTATGCCTGTGCAGAGCCCATTCGGTGGCACGGTTATCCAGCAAGTGAAGGTCGAAATCGATGAGAAACTGTTGTCCACCATCGCCAATTCGACGGGCGGTAAGTACTTCCGTGCCAACAACAACCAGAAGTTGGACGAAGTCTATCAGGAAATCGACAAGTTGGAACGCTCTAAGATCGAAGTGACCGAGTTCCGCCGCCTCCACGAGGAGTTCTATCCCTTGGTGGCCTGGGCTCTGGCCTTGCTTCTCATTGAGTTCCTCCTGCGTAAGACTATTTTCAGAACTTTAACCGATTAAAGCCATGGAAAACGTATTGCGATTTGAACATCCAGAATACCTCTACTGGTTGCTTGTCATACCTGTATTGGTCATCATTTATATCCTGTTTCGTCTGGCGCAAAGACGCCGTTTCGAGCGTTTTGCCAAGATTGAGATGCGCGAGAGTCTGGTGCCGAGCCATTCCAACCGCCGCGCTCACTTTAAGTTCATCGTCTTCCTGCTGATGATTGCCTGTATTATCTTGGCATTGGCCAATTTACAAAGCGGCAGTAAGATGGAGGAGGTGAAACGCGAAGGCATAGACCTCTATATCGCTGTCGACGTCTCTAACTCCATGAATGCCGAAGACATTGTCCCGAGCCGTTTGGAACGCTCGAAACAAGCCATCAACAAACTCATTAGCGAGATGCGCGGCGACCGCCTTGGCGTTATCGTCTTTGCAGATAAGGCTTTTGTACAGTTGCCCATTACCACCGACTATTCGGCTGCCCGCATGTTCCTCTCCACGGTCAATACGAGCCTTGTGGCTTCACAAGGTACTGCCATAGCAGAAGCCATCAACTTGGCTCTCAAGTCGTTCCCTGATGAGACCCACAGCCGGGCCATCGTTATCATCTCCGATGGTGAGGACCACGAAAACGATGCTGCCTTGAAGGCAGCCCAAGAAGCCGCAAAACAAGGCGTGCATATCTACACCATAGGCATGGGCCTCGCCGAAGGCGCTCCTATCCCGGAATACAACCACTATGGCCAGCAGACGGGCTATCGCAAGGACGGCAATGGCAATACCATCATCACCCGTCTTGATGAACAGATGTTGCAGAAGATTGCCTCGACAGGCAACGGCATCTATGTCCGCGCCAGTAATTCCAATGTGGGATTGGAGAAGATCTACGATGACATCAATAAACTGGACAAGACGGAGATCGAAGCCAAGGTCTTCACCGACTATGAGGACCAGTTCCAATGGTTCGTCGGTGGCGCTATCGTTCTCCTGCTTATCGAAGTAATTATCTCTTCGGGCAAGCGGAGATGGGAACGGAAGTTTAACATTTTTGAGATGAAAGATGAAAAGGTTCAGTAAATATTTAATTCTCGTATTGTTCTTGGCTTCCGCGGTGACCGTTTCGGCGCAAAGCGACGAGAAGACCATACGTCGCGGCAACCGCAACTACAGAAGCGGAAACTATGATCAAGCCATAGCACGCTATAGGGAGGCACTGGAGATTAGGCCTAACAATGCAAAGGCGCAGTTCAACCTTGGCGATGCCTATTATGCCAAGCAGTCATACGACACGGCCTACACCGAGTTTCAGAAGGTCGTGGAGATGTCGCCTGATGCGAAACTGAAGTCTGACGCAGTATACAACATGGGCAATTGCCTTCTCGCCCAAGACAGGTTCTATGACGCCTTTAATCTATATAAGGTGTCGCTGAAGCTGAACCCTGACAATGCCAATGCCCTATATAATCTCGAGTATTGCCGCGCCCATCTCGTCAAGAGCAAGGTCATTGTGGTGCAACCCGAACATGGTAGGGTGGAGGCCAAGGAGAAAGAGGCCTTCAACGGACAACGTGTCACACTAACTTCACAACCCGACACGGATTATGCTTTGGCACAATATGTCGTCGTGAAAGCTGACAACCCTGAAGTACAAGTGCAGGTGAATGGCAGCAGTTTCGTCATGCCCAAGTTTGATGTGAAAGTGACGGCCGAATTCAAGCAGGCGCATAGGATTGACATAGATCCCAACATCAAGAATGGAACAGTGCGTGCCGACCGCCAAAAAGCCGTCGAAGGCCAACAGGTGAACCTTGAAGCACAAGGCGAGAACGATTGGGTGCTCGATAAGTTCACCGTCTACCGCACGGGCAATCGCAACGACACGGTACCTGTCAACAAGACTACCTTCAAGATGCCCAACTTTGATGTGACGGTGACTGCCACATTCCGTAGTGCGCTGCGAGTCGGCGTCGACAGTGTCGCTAACGGCAAGATTACGGTGACCGATAGCTTGGTGAAGCCGGGCGACAATGTGGGGATTATCGTGAAACCTGACAAAGGCTATCAGTTGGGCGACTTGCGCGTGGTTAGCGATAGGGATGCAACCGAGTCGGCACCTGTCAGCGACGACAATTTGTTCCAGATGCTCGACACTGATGTGACGGTCAAGGCTAACTTCGTAGAGGCAACGGATTATTACAAGGTGACAGCCGACACTACGCTGAAAGGTGGTCATGTGCTGCTTGAACAAAGCGAGGCTACGCGTCGCGAGACGGTGAAACTGGATAATGCCCCCGAACCTGGCTATCAGTTCAAGGAATATGCCATCCATCAGGTGGGCGACACCGCCGTGAAGGTGCAGCCGCTCGGCAACTACTTCACTATGCCCGACTTTGATGTGGAGGTTTCAGCCATCTTCGAAAAGAGCGAAGGTGAAGACCAACAGCAGCAAGACCAGCAACAGGACCAGCAGGATCAACAAAACCAAGAGCAGCAGCAGGACCAGCAAAGCCAAGACCAGCAACAACAGCAACAAAACCAACAGCAGCAGAACCAGCAGATGTCGAAGGAAGACGCCCAACGCATGCTCGATGCCCTTGAAAACCAAGAAAAGAAGACCATGGAGAAGGTCAACGAACAGAAGGTCCGTCAACAACCTAAAAAGAGGAGTGATAAAGACTGGTAATCATATAACCCTAGCCCCGTAGGGGCGACAGATTGTAGGCAGGCGGTGTAAACCCCTGCCGAATAAAAAAGCGGCAACGGGGGTGTAAACCCCTGCCGAATAAAAAAGCGGCAACGGGGGTGTAAACCCCTGCCGAATAAAAATGCGGCAACGGGGGTGTAAACCCCTGCCGAATAAAAATGCGGCAACGGGGGTGTAAACCCCTGCCGAATAAAAAAGCGGCAACGGCGGTGTAAACCCCTGCCGAAATAAGCGGCAACGGCGGTGTGAACCCTGCCGGAAAAATGGCGGATGGAGTGTAACCCAAAACCGTTAGATTGTAAATGTAGAATTGTTATTTTTGCATCGTGAAAACAACGAATCAATGAAGAGAATATTTCAATTAGCATTATTCATCGCATGTTTGATGCCCATGGCATTATGGGCCCAAGACGAAGACCCCAGGCTTACCGTCAATGCCAAGAAGCAAGTCGTGGTGGGCGAGCGTTTCCAAGTGGTGTTTGAAGCCAATGCCGAAGGCAAGAACTTCACAGCGCCTTCGTTTGAAGGCTTCAATGTGGTGGGTGGCCCCCTCACCTCATCGAGCTCGAGCATCTCGATGACCAGCTCTGGGGTGACCCGTACTGTGCGCAACTCATACACCTACGCTTTGCAGGCCTATCAGGAAGGAACCTTTCGTATTGGTTCGGCCTCGTTGACTGTGAAAGGCGAAAAGATTACCAGCGAGCCATTTGAAATCAAGGTGGTGCCCGACGATGGTAGCAACAGCAGTGGCGGTGGGGGAGGCTATTCGGGTGGCGACTCTGGACAAGGCCAATTGCGACAGAATACCAGCGACCCTGAAGTCAGCGGTAAGGATCTCTTCCTCAAAGTCATCCCTTCCAAGAAATCGGTTTATGTCGGAGAGCAGGTGGTGCTGACCTACAAACTTTATACCCGTGTGCCCGTCTCTTCGCTCTCGGTCGAGAAGATGCCCTCTTATGCTGGTTTTTGGACGAAGGACATCTCTGACAATAACGGAGGTGCGTTGCGCCAGACCAATGAATACATCAATGGCGTCGAATACACTGTGGCAGAGATTCACAAGATTGTTATCGTGCCCCAGCGTAGCGGCAGCCTTTCCCTCGATCCCATGTCGATTGAATGCATTGCCCAGATTAGGACGGAGAGCAACCGCCGTAGCAACGACCCCTTCGATATCTTCTTCAACGACCCATTCTTCAACCGTAATGTCAAGAACGTACAGAAAACGCTTACTTCGTCATCGCTCACTATTGATGTGAAGAATTTGCCCATGGCCGACAAACCCGACTCTTTTGCTGGTGCAGTGGGCAACTACTCTTTCAAGTCGGAGATTGACAAGACTGAATTAAGTACCAATGACGCATTTACGCTGACCTATACCGTGTCGGGACAAGGTAATGTCGAACTCTTGCAGATGCCCTCGCCTGTGCTCCCGCCTGATTTTGAGGTTTATGACCCTAAAATATCCATGTCGGTCGACCACAACGCTCAAGGCCTCACGGGCACGAAGAAGGCCGAGTATTTGGTCATCCCGCGCCGTGCTGGAAGTTTCAATATTCCTGCCGCCGAGTTCTCTTATTTTAACCCTGCAACGGGGGCTTATCAAGCTCTGACATCTGACGCCTACAGCATCAATGTGCAAAAAGGCAAAGACTCTGAACAAGGAGGCGGTGTCTACACTTCCAATCAGGAGGACATCAAATACCTCGGTAGCGACATTCGCCACATTAAACGCGACGATGCCAAGCTACGCCCCATAAATTCGTCGTTCTTCGGCTCGGCAGCCTATTATGTGGCCCTTCTGGCCCTATTGTTGTTCTTTATCATCATGCTCCTTGTGCTGAAGAAACGCGAACAGCTGACACAAGACACCGCTGCCAACCGCAACCGTAAAGCCGACAAGGTGGCTCGTGGCAGACTGAAGAGAGCCCTTCAGTACCTGAAGGCCAAAGACCAGGAGAAGTTCTATGTTGAGATGTCGCAAGCCCTTTGGGGTTACATCGCCGACAAGACAGGCATCGAACGCTCCAAACTTTCGATGGAAACGGTGAGCGAGACGATGCGCCAGAAAAATGTTCCCGAAGACCTGACGCAACAGTTTGTCGACACACTCAATAGTTGTGAGTTCGCCCGCTTTGCTCCCGGCAGTGCGGAAGAGAAGATGGATGATTTGTACCAGAAAGGCATCGATGTGATTTCGAGGGCCGAAAAAGTCTTATAACGAATGGAAGGAACAATGTCATGAAAAGATACACCTTATTATTAATAGGGCTATTTGCCTTTATGGGTATGAGTTTTGCCCAAGACGACACAAATGCTTGGTTTGAGCAGGCCAATACTGCTTATAATTCAGGAAATTACGATACGGCAGTCGTTGTCTATGAAAAGATTCTCAATGCGGGCATGGAGTCGGTGCCAGTCTATTACAATATGGGTAATGCCTACTATAAGCTGCGCGAGTACCCTATGGCTATTTACTGCTATGAGAAAGCCTTGAAACTTGACCCATCGGACGAGGACGTTCAGGTCAACCTGGCCATAGCAAATGCCGCTATCGTCGACAAGATTGAGCCTATGCCCCAATCGTTCTTTGTGAGATGGTGGCGCAGTTTGCGATCGACCTTGTCGGGCAACCAATGGGCCTGGTGCTCCATAGCGGCTTTCGCCCTGCTTTTGCTTATGCTCTTCCTCTTCTTCCGTGCTCGCAAGGTGGGGTTGCGCAAGTTGGGTTTCTTCATGGGCTTGATTTTCCTTGTCGTTTTTGCATTGTCGGTGGTTTTCTCTTTACAACTTAAACAGATTGCCGACACCAAAGATCAAGCTATTGTAATGACGCCTACTGTGACCGTGAAAAGCTCACCTAGTATCAATAGCGTCGACCTTTTCGTGCTCCATGAAGGCACTAAAATTGAGGTGATGGACACCCAAGGCGAATGGGCACAAATCCGAATCGCCAATGGAAGCGTAGGATGGCTTGAAACGTCCGAAATGCGGATTTTTTGATATTTTTTTCGCCTCAAAATGAACATCTTGAGAAAAAAAACTCATTTTTTTTCGTAAAAATGTTTTTTCTTACAAAGAATGTCCTATATTTGCAGACCATATTTAAAGTGAAAAATTGTCAAATTACGCATAAAAAGATAATTAATTAAAATTTCACAATATGAAAAAGAGATTTTTACCTTTCAGTTTACTTCTGGTAATCATGGTCTTAGGTCAAACGATGGCAATCGCTGACCAAGGTGGACATTATGTCCCTCGCAAGCAAACCAACAACGCGGAAGCCTTCATGGGCAGCCTCCGCGCGAACCAACACACTGGATTGGTCGACCCTGCTGACATGCTCAAGGCAATGCAAACTCCTGCCATGAGAAATGCAGCCAATGACCCGTTGTATTGGATTAGCATGGGCCCCGACAATATGGGTGGTCAAACGACAGCTGTCGTTTTCGACAACAAGTCGAATGAAGTGTACATCGGCGCCAAGGGCGGCGGTGTCTACAAGTCGTACAACTTTGGTGTCACTTGGCATCAAGTGGGTGATATGAACCTGATGGTCAGTTGCATGGCCCAGGATGCCGACGGTGTCATTTATGTGGGTACCGGCGACGGTGGCCGCGCTGCTACTTACAATGGTTTGAGCCAACAAGGTTACGATAACAGCTTCGTCGGTACGGGCGTTTACAAGCTCGTCAACGATGTCTTTACTCCCGTTGTCACCCCCGATGGTGACGATTGGCTCTATGTCAACGACATCGCCTTGGCTGGTGATGTTATCCTTGCAGCCACCAATAACGGTCTGAAGTATTCTTCCGATAAAGGTGAGACTTGGCACGAAGCTGTCGCAGGCAGAGCTGATGTGGTGAAAGTCGGTAGCGACAAAACCATCTTCGCTTCTGTCGACGGTATGCTTTACATTGGCAAAAACGCCAACCACTTGACTTGCCACTCGAGCGAAGACACTAATGCGACTGCTGACACTTTGCTGCCGGCTGCCGCTGGTCTTCTCGAAGTCGGTATCGCCCCTTCCAACCCCAATGTCGTCTATGCCGCTTGCATTGATGCTAGCGGTGTCCACACTGGCATCTATGTCTCCGAAAACAAGGGTGAGACTTGGACGGTGGTGTTGCCCGCCATCAGTGCTCTCCAAGGTCACAACGTGTTCGAAGGCTTTGGCCTTAACAACCATGGTCTTGTTGTCGACCCCAGCAATGAGGGCATCGTCTACGTTTTGGGTTACAACCTCTGGCAACTCCAGAAACCCGAATCAGGACATGGTTATTACATCTGCGTCAAGTTGTCTGCAGAATCTATGATTTATTTCAACGACTACCTGCACTGCGGTCTCCACACCATGGTCTTCAACCCCAAGAACGCCAACGAGTGCTATGTGGGTACCGATGGTGGCGTCTATAAAGGCACCGATAGATTCTCATTTGCCAACTGCAATAGAAACTATGTCACCACTCGCATGTTCAGCGTGGCTCCTTCTGGCAAGGACACCCGCGTTCTCGCCTCTGGCCTCGATCACGGCATTGTGAAGATTGAAGGCAACGAGAATGCTTTGAGCACCAATACCGGTGTGTGGATTAACCCCAATGGCAACAATATGGGTCTCTTCAACGATGACTCACATGGTGGCCCCAGCGTCATTTCCACCATCAACCCCAATACCTTCATCGTGACCTATAAGGCAGGCGGCTTAGCCCGTACACAAACTGCTGGCGAAGACTGGGTGTCGACCAACTTCACCTCCAGCTCGAGCATCAGCCTCAGCACTTCGTCCTTCCGCACCCCCATCATCCTTCTTGAAAACTACAATGATGACCTGAATCCCGTTGAAGTGTGGGGCTATAACGAAACTGGCCATAACTTGGCAGCTGGCGAAGTCCTTCAAGTGATGAGCCACAACAAGTTCCCCTTCAATTACACATTGGAACACTCACTGCACGCTGGTGACTCCATCCTCGTTCACGACCCGATCAGCGCCAAGTTGTTCGTGGGCTTCAAGGATGCTATTTATATGACTCTTACTCCGCTTGATTTCGCTGTGGAGACCTATTGGTACAAAGTGGCCGACAAGAGCCACGCTGGTTTCGCTGGCGAGCCTCTCGGCATGGCCGTTTCAGCCGATGGTGACCACCTGTTCGTCGGCACCAAGGAAGGAAGATTCTTCCGCGTGTCTAACCTGAAGACCGTCCTCGACCAAGCTTCTGGTACCATCACCGACTCGACGTTCGCTGTCACCACCACCGAGATTATCCTTCCTGAAGTCAGTGGTCAGTGCGTGACCTCCGTCGCTGTCGATCCTCAAGATGCCAACAAGGTTGTTGTTACCCTCGGTAACTATGGCAACACCAACTATGTGTTCTATTCCACTAATGCCACGGCTGCTGAACCCACCTTCACTGCCAAACAAGGCAACCTGCCTGCTATGCCCGTCTACGCTTCGCTGATTGAAATGGAGACTGGCGATGTCATCCTTGGTACCGAGCGCGGCATCTACAGAACCAAGCGCATCAGTTCATCGAATCCTGAATGGACTGCCAATAGTCACATTCTTGGTGAAGTGCCTGTCTTGGATCTCAAGCAACAGCTGTTGTTCCATGAGGACGAACAAACCATTAATGTGACGGAAGAAGGCACATTCTACACCAACTATCCCGGTGTCCATAACACGGGCGTCATCTATGCCGCTACCTATGGCAGGGGCGTGTTCCGCTGCGAGAACTATAAGAAAGACTTTGATAACGTTCCCGAGAACGAAGAAGTCAACGCCATCACTGTCAGCATGTATCCTAACCCGGTTGCTAGCCAAGCCACGATTAGCTTCAATGTCGAAGAGAGCACCAATGTCAGCTACCAAGTGTTCGACATGACTGGCCGCATGGTGATGAACCAGAACATGGGCCGCCTCAATGCTGGCGAACACCAAGTGAACTTCAACACTGAAAACCTGAGCACTGGCAACTACATCCTGCGCCTCAACCAAGGTGCCAACAATGCCAGCGTGAAGTTCCTGGTCTATTGATTTCTTCTATAGAGGCGCGCCAAGGCACGTCTCTATGGTCAATCGCAAAAAAGGAAAGACAATCTGCAAAGGTTGTCTTTCTTTTTGTATTTTTGCGGTATTATAACGACCCTATGAATACAAGAAGAATCAATAAGGTGCTGATAGCGAATCGTGGTGAGATTGCCGTGCGCGTCATCAAGACCCTCAAGAAGCTACACATAGATTCTGTGGCCGTCTTCGCCGACAACGACGCCAACGCACTCCACCGACGCATGGCCGACGAAGCCTATCCCTTGGGCAACGGCACGCTAAAAGACACCTATCTCAATGTCTGTAAGATTATCGATGCTGCCTTGGATGCTGGTGTGGATGCCATACATCCCGGCTATGGATTTCTCTCTGAGAGTCCTGAACTGGTCGAAGCATGCCAGGCCAACAATCTCATCTTCATCGGCCCCGATGCCGACACGATGCGTCTTATGGGCAATAAGATAGCAGCCCGTAAGGCCGCTGTCGAACACGGCATCCCCGTCGCATTCGGCACGATGGGAAGCCATGAAGAGATCCTGCAGATGGCAGACACATTGCCTTATCCTGTATTGATTAAGGCAGCGGCCGGTGGAGGAGGAAAGGGCATGCACATCGTTTGGGATAAATCCGACCTTAAGGACGAGTTGCAACGTGCTTCTCGCGAGGCAGAAAAATACTTCGGCGATGGTACCGTCTTTGTCGAACAATACATTGAGAACCCGCGCCATATTGAAGTGCAGGTGCTTGCCGACCTTCATGGGCATGTGATTCATTTGCATGAGCGTGAATGCACCATTCAGCGGCGTTATCAGAAAATTATCGAGGAGTCGCCCTCGCCGACATTGACAGAGGAGAAACGCCAACAGATTTGCGACACTGCTGTCAAGTTATGTCAAGCCATTGGATATCACAACGCGGGAACGGTCGAGTTCCTTGTCGACAAGAATATGGCCTTCTATTTTTTGGAGATGAATACCCGCATTCAGGTGGAGCATCCTGTCACCGAGATGCGTACAGGCATTGACATCGTGGAGGAACAGATTCGCATCGCTCGAGGGAAGGAGATGGGCTGGACTCAAGACATGATACAACCGCAAGGTCATGCCATAGAACTACGCATCTATGCCGAAGACCCTGCTAATGGATTCCTGCCCACACCGGGCAAGGTGACAGCCTATCATGAGCCCCAGGTGCGCGGTGCCCGTGTTGACAGTAGCATAGATGGGCCTTGCCTCATCTCTGAAGCCTATGACCCTATGGTCGCCAAACTGACTTGTCACGCCAAAGACCGTCAAAGTGCCATTGAGACGGCACGCCATGCCCTTAAGGATTTCATCATACAAGGGCTCACTACGAATAAGGCGTATCTTTGGGAAGTGATAAAGAATGATGATTTCATTAACAACAAGATTGACACCTCGTTTTGTGCCACCCACCAAGAGACCCTGCTGAAAGCCATGGAAGAGAGTCGCAGTAGCCAAAGTGTCAACGACATCGTAGCTGCGTTCTTGATGTTCGATTTTGCGAAGAAACATATCGAACAACATCCCGACAACGTTTGGGAAGAGATAGGCTATTGGCGCTATCATATGCAGTTAACAGTTGATGTGGAAGGTGTCCATGTGCCAGTGAGCATCCACAATGCCGAGGCAGGTAAGGCAAGTGGCATAATTGGAGACAAGCCATTTGCGGTGGAGATGATCCATTACGAAAACAAACAGATGAAAGTCATGCTCAATGGCCGTACCGAGACGGTCTATTGCTCCGTCAATGATGAGCAGAAGACCATCGTCAATTTCCACGGTCTCAATTTTACCTGTTACCGCACCGACCAACTCAATGATACCCTCGACTATGCCTGCAAGGAACAGGTCAATGACAAGTCACGTCTTGTGTCACCCATGCCTGGCAAGGTAGTGAAGATCAACGTGAAGGAAGGTGATGAGGTGAAGGAAGGACAGATTATGATGGTGGTGGAAGCCATGAAGATGGAGAACAACATCGTGGTCTCGGGCGTGGCAAGAGTGAAGAAAATTCTTGTCGCCGAAGGACAGATGGTAGACAATAAAATGCAGTTAATCGAGTTAGAATAACCTGTAGGGACGCATCGCATGCGTCCGAATAACAATGACGCATCGCATGCGTCCGAATAACAATGACGCATCGCATGCGTCTCATAATAAATACAAACATGAATTTCGACCTAACAACCGATCAGGAAGTCCTCCGCCAGCGTGTGCGCGACTTCGCCGAACAGGAAGTGAAACCCGTTGCCCGCGAGAATGATGAAGACCAACATTTTGATGTCGGCCTGACACTGAAAATGGCCGAACTTGGCCTATTGGGCATGACAGTGCCGAAAGACTATGGCGGTCAAGGGCTCGACAACTTGAGCTATATCATCGCCGTTGAGGAGCTGGCAAGAGTTGACGGCTCCACCGCCGCCACTATCGCTGCCGACAATTCGTTAGGCATTGGGCCTATCAAGGATTACGGCACCGAGGAACAGAAACGCAGATACCTGCCTCAACTCTGCAAGGACCGTCTCTGGGGCTTCGGTCTAACCGAGGAGGATGCTGGCAGCGACTCACGAGGGACAAAGACCACCGCCCAATACGACGGCACCTTCTGGCATCTCAATGGTTCCAAGATCTTCATCACCAATAGCGCAACACCCATCAGCCTGGGCACCACGGTGCAGGCCGTGTCGGGCGAGAAGGACGGAAAACCCGAGTTCACAGCCTTGTTGGTTGAGAACAAAAAGGAAGGCTTCACCCAAACGCCCATGCACGACAAGATGATGTGGCGCGCCTCCAACACGGGCAAACTCGTCTTCAATGATGTCCGCCTTTCCGATGATTGTATCCTTGGCAAGCCAGGTGAAGGTTCTCATATTATGCTCGCCACCCTCGACTCTGGCCGACTCTCCATCGCCGCCATGGGCCTGGGTTGTGCGCAAGGCGCCTATGAGATGGCTTTGGCCTACTCCAAGAAGCGTGTGCAGTTTGGCAAGCCAGTGTGCAAGTTTCAGGCTGTCAGCTTCAAGTTGGCGGACATGGCCGTGAAGATTGAAGCAGCGCGTAACCTGCTCTACCATGCTTGCTGGCTCAAGGACCAACACCGCCCCTTCGGCAAGGAAGCCGCCATGGCCAAGCTTTATTGCTCGGAAGTGGCAGCCGAAGTGTGCGACAATGCCGTTCAGGTAATGGGTGGTCACGGACTGCTGAAGGAGTTCGACATGGAACGCTTCTATCGTGACCAGAGAATCCTCCAAATCGGTGAAGGCACCTCCGAAATTCTCCGTTTGGTGATCTCACGCGCCATCGGATGCTGATGAAAAAGGGGATTCCCCTTTTGGGAATGGAGTTTATGCGAGATTTAAATAGCGGCGGCAGTAGGTACTTACTGAATGTAGGTTCCCGATGCCGCCGCAATAATTAGGCACAAAGCACACTCCATTCCCGCATAGCGGGAATCCCCAATTATTTAAAAAAAAACCTATCTTTGCAAACTGTTAAACCCTATAATCAGATTATCCAATTATAATTCTTATAATCATGAAAATCAAACTTTTACCATTAGTCGCCATCGTGGCCCTCATCGCCACTGCCTGCGACACTCCCAAGCCTGAACAACCCCAAGAGCCAGTTCAGCAAACTACTAACCTCTCGGACAAATACGCCGAGTACACCCTCACCACCAGCATCGACCACCTCAGCGAGGGCGAGCTCGAGATGCTCGGCCTGCTCTTTGAAGCTGCCGACATCATGGACAACCTCTTCTGGCAAGAGAACTACGGTGACAAGGAAGAGCTCATGAACCGCATTGGCGACAACGCCGACATCAAGAAACTGGCCACCATCGCCTACGGCCCCTGGGATGGTCTCGACGGCAACAAACCCTTTGTGGAAGGCATTGGTGAAAAACCTGCCGGTGCACAGTTCTACCCAGCCGATATGACCGAGGAGGAATGGAATGCCTTTGCCGACCCCGACAAGAACAGCCAATACACCATGATTGTCCGTGACGAGAATGGAGCCTTGAAGTGCGTGTGGTATCATGACTACTTCGAACAACAGATCAAGAAAGCCGCCTCGTTACTCGATGACGCTTCTGAACTTGCTGGCGATGAGGAGTTCGCTGAATATCTCCGCCTCCGTGCCAAAGCCCTCCGTACCGATGACTACCTTGAGAGCGACATGCAGTGGATGGATGTCCGCAACAACAACATCGATATGGTGATTGGCCCCATTGAGAACTACACTGACGCTCGCTACGGCATCAAGGCCTCACATGAAGCCTTCATCCTTGTCAAAGACCAAGAATGGACCAAACAACTGGCCCGTTATGCAGCCTTCGTGCCTGAACTGCAAAAACAATTGCCCGTGCCCGCAGAATATAAGAAGGAAGTGCCTGGTAGCGATGTCGATTTGGCCGCTTACGATGTGGTGTACTATGCCGGTGACTGCAACGCCAACAGCAAGACCATCGCCATTAACCTGCCCAACGATGAGCGTGTGCAGTTGCAACGCGGCACCCGCAAGCTCCAACTCAAAAACGCCATGCAAGCCAAGTTCGACAAGATTCTTGAACCTATCTCCAAGGAACTGATGACCCCCGAATCGATGGAACACATCAAGTTTGACGCCTTCTTCGCCAATGTCATGTTCCACGAGACCGCTCACGGCATGGGCATCAAGAACACCATCACGGGCAAAGGCACCGTCCGCGAGGCCCTCGGCAACCAATATAATGCCCTCGAAGAAGCCAAAGCCGATGTGCTCGGTCTCTATCTCGTCACCAAGTTGGCTGAGATGGGCGAGTACACCAACACCACCATGGAAGACAACTATACAACCTTCATGGCAGGTATCTTCCGCTCAGTGCGTTTTGGTGCTGCTAGCGCTCATGGCAAAGCCAATATGCTTACCTTCAACTATTTCCAAAATGAAGGCGCCTTCGTGCGCAACGAAGAAGGAAAATATGCCATCGACTTTGAAAAGATGAAAGTGGCTGTCGAGAAACTGGCAGGCGACATCCTCAAGCACCAAGGTGATGGCGATTATGAAGCCACCAAGACCTGGATGGGTGAGATGACCGTCATCCAACCCACGCTTCAGGCTGACCTCGACAAAGTGAATGCTGCTGGCATCCCCACCGACATTTATTTCAACATGGGTCCTCAAGTGTTGCTGAAGTGATGCTCTCTGCCTGGTAGGGCATCAATCAGTTTCTTGGTATAAGCGTTAAGCGGGTGCTCAAATAGAGCATCCGCTTCGTTCGTTTCTACGGGCTTGCCATTATACATCACGACGACACGATCGCTCATGAAACGCACCACACTCAAGTCGTGGGAGATGAAGATGTAGGTAAGGTTACGTTCTGCCTTTAGTCGGTTGAGCAGGTTGAGTACCTGGGCCTGCACACTTACATCCAAAGCCGACACCGACTCGTCGCAGATGACTATCCTTGGGTTAACAGCCAAGGCGCGGGCGATGCAGATACGTTGACGCTGGCCGCCCGAGAACTCGTGCGGATAGCGGTCGTAATGCTCGGCCTTGAGGCCCACTTGCTCCAACAAGTCGCAAACTGTGTCGCGCAGTTTGCTGCCGTCTTTTTCAATGCCGTGCACCCGCATCGGTTCGGCTATGGCCTCGCCAATGGTGATGCGGGGATTGAGGGAAGAGTAGGGGTCTTGGAAGACAATCTGCGCCTGCTTGCGGAAGTCACGCAAGGCCTGCCCCTTCAAGGCGGTCACCTCGATGCCATCGAACCAAACCTTGCCGCCAGTGGGCTCGGCTAGGCGTAAGATGCTGCGCCCTAGCGTGGTCTTGCCACAACCCGACTCGCCCACCAGACCAAGGGTCTCGCCTTCATAGACATCGATTGTGACATCGTCGACGGCTTTCACATGGCCGTACACGCGGTTGAATACGCCTTTGCGCAGAGGATACCATGTTTGTAGGTGCTCCACTTTCAGGAGCGGTTGCTTGCTGTAAAGTTGTTCAAGGTGTGCCTTACGCTCCTCTTCGGTGATTTGTAGGTCGTGCAGGATTTGTGCCTTTCCGCCTTGCCACTGTCCGTCAAGAAATTCCTTGACAATGGGCAACCGCTTGAGACGAATGTCCATGGGGGGACGGCAGGCGAGGAGGCCTTGGGTATAGGGGTGTTGCGGATGATTCAAGATCTCTTGTACAGTGCCGCGTTCAAGGATCTCACCATTGTGCATCACTGCCACGTCGTCGGCAATCTCGGCCACTACCCCGAGGTCGTGGGTGATAAAGATCATGCCCATGCCGGTCTCATTTTGCAGTTTGCGTAGCAGTTTCAGGATTTCGAGTTGGACGGTGACGTCCAAGGCAGTGGTCGGCTCATCGGCGATGAGCAGTTGGGGATGGCAGGCAATGGCCATGGCAATCATCACTCGTTGTTTCTGTCCGCCCGAGAGTTCGTGCGGATAACTGTCATATATGGCCTCTGGTCGGGGAAGCATCACCTGTTTGAAGAGTTCGATGACGCGTTCTTTGGCTTCTTTCTTGCCCACAAAACCAGGTCCATGAGCCTTGAGCTCGTCGAAGGGTCGAAGGGCCGTCCTTCCTTCGTGTTGCATTATCATCTCACTTACCTGAAACCCGCACTTGTAAACGGGATTGAGAGAAGTCATCGGCTCCTGGAAGATCATAGCGATGCGCTTGCCGCGCACCTCGGCCATCTGGCTCTCGGAGTAGCCTTTGATTTCCTCACCTTCGATGCAGATGCTGTCGGCCTTGATACGGCTCACCCGCTCATTGAGCAGGTGCATCACTGCCAACGAACTCACCGACTTGCCCGATCCCGATTCTCCCACGAGGCCCAAGGTACGACCCGCCATCACGTCAAGGTCAATACCATGGATAGCTTCCAACCATTGGTTCTCGTGTTTGAAGGAGACTTTGAGGTTTCTTATCGTCAGCAGAGGCTCAGACATAACAGAAGATTTGCTGCAAAAATAGCGTTTTTTTTGTGGGCTTTATGGGTTTTTACTACTTTTGTAGTATCAAATTCTTAAAAACGCCACATTATGAAACATAGTTGCTTCGCGTTAGCATTCTCCTTGCTTCTGCTTTTCACGGCATGTAATGGAGTGCTCGGCAAGAAAGAAACCCCAGAGGGGCAAACTGTTGAAAATCCATCGACCAACATTAAGCCTCAGTTGTTGCAGGATTATTACACCATGGAGGATGAACAACCAGCTATTACGGGGGAAATCAAAGACGGAAGCTTATGGCTGACCTTTCATAAGGACCAGATTCTGGCCGTTGGCATTGTCGACGAGGACTCGTATCGTCTGGCTGATGGACCCATCCAGATGGAGGGACTGATAGGCGTACCCAAAAGCTTCATTATTGCAGACATCGGTCAAGATTACAACCCTATTCTCTGCGTACTCACCTCCGAGGGAAAGGTGCAGATATTGAACCTGTGGAATACCGTTTCCACTGGCGATATTGAGGTCGCGGAATTACCCATGGACGACATCATTGGCTTCAAGGCTGCTCCTGGCGGTCCTTGGGAGGACGAAGATGGCACCACCTACTATGAATACACCACCATCTATGGCATTGACTCCAAAGGTGTCGAGCACGAAATCCCCCTGTATCTGCTTGACAACGACCTGGAGTTTGTTGAAAATGTCAATGGTAGTGATGTGGTATACCAACTTCATCTCAGTGATGCATGGAAAATGCAATATGTGGTAGGTTACTACCTCGGCGAGAAGGTGGAGGAGATGCAAGGCCGTTTCTGGCCCATTAAGGAGGATTGGGACAAGATGATCTTCACATTTGGATACGAACTGACCACTGACATTGGCTATACGGGAGAAGATGTCCAAACCAAGGAAATCAACCATACAGGTGTCTTTGAGATCCAGCGTCCTAACTTCGATGTCGAGACGCACATTGTTGTTCCTCTCGAGGGCATCGACTTTGTCAACAAAGGCATGAATGTCCCCATTCCGTTTAATCCTGCTGGCGCATACGGAGGATAATCATTATTTAAACTAATTCGAATACAAGGAGAATAGCTATGAGTGTTAGAAGGTTTTTGATTGTAATAGTATATGTTTCGCTGGCATTTATGCTGTTATCGTGTGGCGGCAATGCGGCCATTACCTCAGAGCAGGGCATTGCCTTTGTGGTTTTCCAACTCATTCCCGAAGGAGACCTCGACTTTCATTTCCATGGCAAGGACTACACTTGTCCCAAGGACTGTACACGACATTTTGGCGACGAGGTCGAGTATAATGACTATGGCAACCATGGTATGGAGAGTTTTGCCGTCGACTGTTTCCCGATGGATGGCGGCGGTTGGTTAGCCGTGCTCAGCCAGTATGGCTGCTTCGATTATTGCAGTTACGGACAAGGCAAGGCCTATATCTATAAGGATGGTGTTCTCAACGGAGCCCCCGATATGCTACCTGTGCCGCTTTACGAAGGAGAGGAATTGGCGCAAGATTTCTACCGACGGCATTGCGATAAGGATAAGATGTATGTCGCTGTCGCTGGCTTCGAAACCGATGAGTGGGGTGAGGAGATTATCTCCCAGGAGACGACCTACAAATGGGATGGAAAGCGTTTTGTGGAATTGTCCACCGAACAATACAAAAACGAAACTACCGACACTGTAGGTGATACTCATCCCGCTGTCGATGCGGAGGGCGTCGCTGATGGCGATGACAATGAGGAAGAGAAAGTCGCTCCCGTAATCAGGCAGGACCCCATCTGCGACATGGAGGCTTTGTATATGGCGCTGTGCGATAAGGATGAGATGTACAGAGACTATGAATCTCAGGTGACTTATGCTGGAAATAGCCTGCATGGCTGGACTTTTTCGAGAATGGACGCTTACTCGGCATCTTTGGATGTGTCATGCACACCCTTTTCCAAAGGAGTCTTCAAGGTGGTGGTAACGGTGAAGTCAATCGAAGATGGTGAGGAATCATCTTATACTGAAATCTATTGGTATAAAGACGGTGTGTTGTTTGAGTATGATGACGATGAATGAAATACAAAACAGTAAATAAATAGAATAATTATGAAGAACCTTTGGAAGACTACACTTTTGGCGGTAGCCTTGTTACTCCTTGGCAATGGTTGCAATGGTAAAAAGAAAAACCTCACAGGAACAATTTCCACCGAGGAAACGCAACAGATTGATGATAAAGGCATCGCCTTCGAAGTGTTCCAACGTATTCCCAAAGAAGACCTTGATGTGCTTTTTAGGGAGAAAACCTACACCTGCCCAGACGACTGTTACCGCCATTTTGGCGACAGCGAGGGCAATGACGCTAACGCGGAATTGTATCTGGAAAACGGAGGCAACCGCATGTTTACCGTCGACTGCTTCCCGCTCAAAGGTGGTGGTTGGTTGGCGATGCTAGTCAACGAGGGCTGCTTTGACGGCTGCGAACAGAATGTGAAGACTTATGTCTACAAGGATGGTATCTTGAACTTTGCGAAGGGTATGTTGCCCATGCCTGTCATGGAAGAGATGGTGGCCTACCCATTCCTCATTTATGGCATTAGTGATGAACAAATCAGTGAGTTCAAGTCGGAGTGGAACGATCGGTTGCTCTATGCTGTCATGGGTGATGATACACTATGCGTGAATGTTGAAACCCTCAACTACGAAGAACAGTTTTTGTCGGTGCTCTCGACGAGGATGTATGTGTGGAATGGTGAGGATTTTGTCCCGATCCACAACAATGAGGCGCATTCTTATCACCTGATCGATCGCGATGGTTTGGGTGGACTCCATTTGGATGATACCATACCCCAAGAATTACCTGGACTTAACAAACGCATGGAAGGCGAACTCGTTGCCTTCAGCCGAGATGGAGAGCCATTTTTCAAGCTTCACTCTGATGGAGAGGGCAAAATACAAGCTATCGATGTCTATGCCAAGGATTTGGTCTATTATAGAGGCAAGGTTGGAGACACACTCAACAGGTTGCTCTATAAGGGCGCTGCTGAAAACAATGCTTACTTCAAAGACGGCAACTTCGTTGTGTCGGAATCGTTGAACGATAGCGGTCATGGCATCGACTATGTTGGACCGAAAGACGCCATCGATGGAGCCTTCGTGGAAGGGCCTATTGAAAACCCCAAGTTTAAGTCTGATGCCACGGTGCAGTTTGTCAGAATCTACAAACTCAATGAATGGGAAAAAGACACCTGCGACATGAGAGCGTTGAGGGAAGCACTGGAAGATGCCATGCTTGACCAAGGCAACCCCATCTACGGAATCAACCATTTCGAGTATTATCGCGAGATGTACAACGATAGCTGTCAGGGTTGGTGCGATTCGTACAATTACTACTTGCACTGCTATCCACTGAAGAGCGGTGGCTTTAAGGTGTATGAGACAGCCAATTGGCAACCCGGTTGGGAAGAGGAGGACTCCGATAGTGGTTTCTCCAAGATAAGTGCCTATATTTATAAGAATGGCCAACTGACCGAGGTGGAACCCGAACCCGAGTTGAACGACTTTCCCTTGAAAGAAGACAGTTATCATTTCTCTACGGTTTCTAACATCTATTTCTATGACCGTACGATGACGGTGTCCACTGGTTTTGCTGAAAACGGCAAGATGCAAGGCGTGGAGTTTACTTGGGACGGCACTACGATGCGCAAGACCTACGAAGGTACTTTTGAGAATTGATTATCATTAACAAATAAAATATAACATCATGAAAGGCATTAAACTCTTATTGGTCGCCTGTGCGTCGTTTCTCGTTTTCGCTGCATGTGGCAATGGCCAAAACCAAAATGAGAAGGAAAATGAAAACAAGAAAGCAAACTCAGTGACTGTATCGCCCGACTTGGCCTATTGGGACTTGCAAGGTCCTGTGAAGCGTTGCGATTATGTCGAATTCGACCGCGAAGGCAAGATGGTACGACTTGACAATTATGACCCCTTTGTTTTGGAGGCTCCTAGCCGGGACTATGACACAGTGACGGGTATGTTTAGTGATCTTTGCCAATGGACTCGCGACGAGCAAGGGAGGATTTTCTCCATTACTTGCTTTGAGAGTTATGAGGAAATGACCTGGAACAATGGTCGGGTGGAGACCATCCTAGGTTACTATGAAGGTCAGTTGTGGAAATCCGTATTAGAATATGACTCCAATGGGCACTTGGCAAAACGGAGTGAATATAACGGAGATGAGGATGCCGAAGACGATGCGGATCTGGAACTTTTTTCTACGATGGAATACACCTATCTTGACTTCGACAACCACGGTAACTGGACCCGTAGAAATGTGAAGAGTATAGACGCCATTATTGATTACATCGATACCGTTGAAGAAACTCGCAATATTGAGTATTACCAATAAAAAGACAAAACCATGAAAAGACTTGCTACGATGGCGTTGCTGCTAGAACATCGGTGAGATCCAGATGGACGACACCTTGGCGTCAGGTTTGAAAGTGGGATTCTCGACGGGCGCAGGGATGTCGAAAGGCACTTCCGGCAGTGGGCCATCGTAGGCTTCGCTGCTGATGAGATAAGTGATGCCACCGTTGTTGATCCGGAAAAATTGGTCATCATAGAAAGTGACTTCCAAGTTAGGGTTGGCTTTCAAGATGTCATTGACATTGCTGCCGACACCTATGCCTTTGTGGGTGAATTGGTCCGACACCACCATGATGCCACCGATTTCGTTCGTCTGGGCGTCGGTCTCATCAATATAGGAGGGGTAGATGATAAACTGTACCACGCCGTCCTTGCTGAACTCGACGGTGACTTCCTCCATCTCTTCCTCATCGACCGAAACGACTGGTTTGATGTCGTAATCGGGGTGCGAGTCGGGAATGGTGTCGCCAATCTTGAATTCCCCAAGGCCTTCATTGGTGATAATGTCTTTTTTGGGGAGATTGCCATTTGTCGCCTGGATGGTTGTTGATTCGGGCTCTATAGCTTTTTGGTCCTGTGGATTGCCGTTGTTGCAGGCCGCCAATGCCACGGCCATCGCAAAGAATAATGCTTTTGCCTTCATAATTTGGTGTTTTTTGCATGGCAAAGATACGAATTTCTTGAAAAATGCCTACTTTTGCGTAATACTAACCAACAAATTATCCAATGATGAAACAAAAAACGCTTCTCATGTTGGTGCTTTTGGGTCTGCAGGCTTGGCTACCGATGACGGCTTGGGCTCAATTTGACCAGTATTTCACCGAGTCGTCACTGCGAGTCGACTACGTCTTGACAGGCAACAACAAGACGACCACCTTCTCGCTCAAGGAACTCATCCATGAGCCTTATTGGAGCGGCTCGAAGACCAACCTCATTGATGATTTGGAGTTTGGCAACTACATCGTCAAGGTGTTTGAGTCGGGCACTGACCATCTCCTGTTCTCCAAAGGTTATCAGAACCTCTACGGCGAGTGGACCAGTACGCCCGAAGCCTTGAAACTCACCAAGAGTTTTGAGGAATCGGTCGTCTTGCCTTTCCCCAAGGTGAAGATCGACATTGCCTTGTACCGGAAGACTTGGGAAGGTGAATTGGTAGAGGGGATGCGCCTCACCGTCAACCCCAGCGACTATTTCATCCGCGAGTACGACAAGCTTGACCTGCCTGTCTACGACGCTTGGATTGGCAACAAGGACATTACCCATGCCGTCGACATTGTCATCCTGCCTGAAGGCTACACGCAGGCCGAGATGGGCAAGTTCATCAAGGACTGTGACTTCTTCGTGAAAAGTCTTTTCGACTATGCGCCTTATGACCGCTACCGTGAGAGCTTCAATGTGAGAGGTGTGATGGTGCCTTCCGAGGAGAGCGGGTGTACCATGCCCGGCGACCATATCTACAAGAACACGGCCATGCGCTTCAGCTTCTGGACCTTCGACTCGGAACGCTACTGTATGAGCACTGACAACCGCGACATCCGCGACTTGGCGGGTCAGGTGCCCTACGACCAGATCTATATCCTCGTCAACACTGACAAATACGGAGGAGGAGGCATCTACAACTTCTATTGCTCAAGTGCGAGCAGCAACAGCTTCTCGGGTGATGTCATCATCCATGAGTTCGGTCACGGCTTTGCAGGCCTCGCCGATGAATATTATAACGACGAGACGGGCTATGACCACATGTACAACCTCGAAGTGGAGCCTTGGGAACCCAACATCACCTCGCTCGTCGACTTCAGTAACAAGTGGGGCGACATGCTCGACAAGAAAACGCCTGTGCCCACACCTCGTGAGAAGAAATACGAACAGACCATCGGTGTGTTTGAAGGTGGCGGCTATGAACCCAAAGGCATGTACAGCCCACACATGGACTGCTTGATGAAGACATTTAAAGGTCACGAGTTCTGTCCCGTATGCCAACGCGCCATCGAACGGATGATCCTTTATTATTCCAAATGATGAACCCTGTCATTCATTCCTCATTCCTCATTCCACATTCCACATTCCTCATTCATAATTATTAGCTATGAACTATTTGGACATCATCATTGCCATCATTCTCTTCATCTTCGGCTGGAGGGGTTTGCGTAAGGGTCTCATCCGAGAGGTAGTGGCTTTGCTCGCCTTTGGCGCCGGCATCTATGGCGCCATGCGTTTTTCTGACTTCACTGCAGAGCATTTGCAAGACTTCATGGAAATCAAGCCCGAATATCTCAATACCATCGCTTTTGTGTTGACTTTTATCATTTTGGTGGTTGTGGTTAACCTCATCGGGTATCTTGTCTCTAAAGCCATTAAATCCTTGAATTTGGGCTTTTTCGATAAATTGGGTGGATTTCTTTTTGGTGCGCTTAAAGGTGTTTTACTGTGCAGCACGTTTGTGCTGGTGTTCAACAACCTGCAGTGGACGGGTATCATTAAGGAAGAGGTGAGGCAGAAGTCTTTCCTTTATCCCTATGTGGAGAAGACCGTACCGTATCTATACAGAGGCTTCGACCTGGTGAAAGGTTATACCCAAGAGATGCTCCCCGAGCAAGAGGAAAGCACCGAATCGCCCAAAACTACCTCGGTAGCATTCTAAACCAAAAAGAGCGACGCCTAAGCGTCGCTCTTTCTTTCTGTGCTAATCCGTGTCAATCTGTGTTCGTAATAGGACAGTGTTCTTAAATCGCCCCACGTTCCAACAGAGTCATGATCGTATCGATCTCGTCGTCTTCCGGGTTGTTGTGCGGGTCGAATTCCGTCTTCAGGTTATAGCCCCATAGTCTTGCAAAGCCTTGGTAGAAGAAGGCCCTGAACTTACCGCGAAATTCTTGCAGCACTTTGTAGGTTGTGTGACCTGTCTCGCGGTCGATGAGGCGCACGAGGATAAGGCCTTGCGAGATGGTGAGATGTTTCAGCTCCTCGGTGTATTGCGCTGTGAGTTCATCTTCGGCTTGTTCCATCAAGCGTTTGCGCTCGGCCTTGTTGGGCGTGTTGGCAATGATGGAGTCGTATTCCTGCATCTTGGCACCGGCTAGTTTGGCATAGGGAAACACTTTCCTCACGTTTGAGGCCAGACGACGACCCTGCCAAGTGTCGGTGATTTGCAGGTAGCGCTGCATCAAGTCGATGTCGACTTCGGGCAGGAAGACCATCAGCGTGGTATCACCGTTTTCTTCGATACGAGCGTATACCACACTGCTTTGGGTCGGCTCGGCGGGGGTCGAAAAGTCAATCACTGCCGATTGTGGTTCTTGCTTCTTGATTACGGTTCCCGAGCCGAGACCTCTCTTGGGAACCAATTGGGCTGATGCGGAAAAGCCCATCAAAACCATTAGCGCAACTAAAACTATCCTTTTCATGGCGTTTACTTTTTTCTTTTGTTTAACGCTTGGGGATATGCAAGTATTGTGCCAAAAAAAAGCATCGAGTTCAAACCCGATGCTTTTTTACAGTCATTAGTGCAATTAATCGCCGACATGCAGTTTTTGTAGCCCCGATTTTTCGAGTTTCTGTTCGGCATAGGCTCGGTCGACGACGAACTCCGTCACGTTGATGTCGGAGGGCAGTTCAAACATGGCGTCGTTAAGGATGGCCTCCATGATGGAACGAAGTCCGCGTGCACCCACCTTGAACTCGATGGCTTTCTCCACCACGAAGTCGAGCACCTCGTCTTTGATGACCAAGTTGATCTTGTCCATGGCGAAGAGTTTTTGGAACTGTTTCACCAAGGCATTCTTGGGTTCGACGAGGATACGTCTCAAAGCCTCTTTGTCCAGGGGATTGAGGTGTGTGATGACAGGAAGACGGCCTACAATTTCAGGGATGAGACCGAATTTCTTGAGGTCGGCAGGCGAGAGGTATTGAAGCATGTTGTCCTTGTCGATGGTCTCGTTGCCTCCGTTGCCGTAGCCGATGACGTTGGTACGTTTGCGAGATGCAATGATGCGGTCGATGCCATCAAAGGCACCTCCTGCGATGAAGAGGATGTCTTTCGTGTTGACGGCAATCATCTTTTGCTCGGGGTGTTTGCGCCCCCCTTGGGGAGGCACGTTGACGACTGAACCTTCCAAGAGCTTCAGCATGGCCTGTTGCACGCCTTCGCCAGAAACATCACGGGTGATGCTGGGGTTGTCGCTCTTTCGCGCAATCTTGTCAATTTCATCGATGAAGACAATGCCACGCTCGGTGGCAGCCACGTCATAGTCGGCAGCTTGCAACAACTTGACGAGGATGTTCTCCACGTCTTCGCCCACATAGCCGGCCTCGGTGAGTACCGTGGCATCGGCGATGGCGAAGGGCACATGGAGCATCTTGGCGATGGTGCGGGCCAAAAGGGTCTTGCCCGTGCCTGTCTCGCCCACGAGGATGATATTTGACTTCTCAATCTCCACCTCGTCGGCTTCCACCCGCTGACTGATGCGCTTGTAGTGGTTGTAAACGGCCACTGCCAAGGTACGCTTGGCGTCGTCTTGTCCAATGACGTATTGGTCCAAAAAGGCCTTGATCTCTGCAGGCTTCTTCAGGGTCATCCCTGATGGAGTGTATTCCTTTCGCCCATTGTCAAACTGTTCTTTGACGATGAGATGGGCCTGTTCGGCGCAGCTGTCGCAAATCTCGGCGTCGATACCTTGGATGAGTAGTCTCACTTCCGAGGCTTTCCGTCCGCAAAACGCGCAAACACCTGTCTTTTTTGCCATCGATTAAGCCTTTTTGATGAGCACCTCGTCGATCATGCCATATTCCTTGGCTTCGGCAGCGGTCATCCAATAGTCGCGGTCGCTGTCGGCCCACACCTTGTCGTAGGTCTGACCCGAATGTAGGGCGATGATTTCGTACAGTTCCTTCTTCAGCTTCTGAATCTCGCGGGCCGTGATTTCAATCTCGGTAGCTTGACCTTCCACGCCGCCCATGGGCTGGTGGATCATGATGCGCGAGTGGGGCAGGGCTGAACGTTTGCCTTTGGTGCCAGCACACATCAGCACTGCGGCCATCGAAGCGGCCATGCCGGTGCAGATGGTGGCCACGTCGGGGCTGATGAACTGCATGGTGTCATATATTCCCAAACCGGCGTACACACTGCCGCCAGGTGAGTTGAGGTAGATTTGGATGTCGCGCTTCGAGTCGGTCGACTCAAGGAACAGAAGTTGGGCTTGGATGATGTTGGCCACGTAGTCATCGATGGCGGTACCAAGGAAGATGATGCGGTCCATCATCAAGCGGCTGAACACGTCCATTTGGGCCACGTTGAGCTGACGCTCCTCGATGACGGTGGGGCTGATGTATCCGCTGTTGTTGATTTTGGAGATGTACTGTTCAAGCCCAAGGGTGTTCAAGCCTACGTGCTTGGTTGCATACTTGAAGAATTCGTTATTCATGTTGGTTGAGTAGTTTTGAGTTATGGTTTACTTGGCTTTCCGCTCTTCCTCCAGCTTCTTCATGAAATCGGCTGCAGTGGTCTCGGCGAAGTTGATGTTCATCTTGCCTTTCAGGAAACGGGTCATCTTGACGTCGGCCAGTTGGTTCTTGATCTGCTCGACTTGGCGTTCGTCCTTGAGGTAGTTGGCGGCAATCTTGTCGAGGTTGGCTTTCATGTCATCCTCAAGAGAGGCATAGTCGATGCCGGGGAAGATCTGTTTTAACACGAAGTCCTTAACCTCCTCGTCGTTGATGATAAGTTCAGGGTTAGCTTTCACGATGGCGTCTTCGATGAGTTGCCAGCGCAGACCCTTCACATAGTCTTTCTCGTAGTTCTTCTCCATGTCTTCGGCGGTCAGTTGGCCACGGCTGTTTTCAACGAGCCAACGCTTCAGGAAGGCGTCGGGCAGGTCGAATTTGACGGCTGCCACCAACTCGTCAACCATCTTGTTGAAGAGGATGGGGTCGGTCTCGGCCTCATGCTGCTTCTCCATCTCGGCTTTCACGGCTTGCTTGAAGGCGTCCAGATCCTTGATTTCCTTGTCGGGGAAAATCTTCTTGAAGAAGTCCTCGTCGAGTTCGGGTTTCTCGTCGCGGATGGCGTCGTCGATGATGATGTTGAAGTCGCTGCCAGCGGGAGCGCCTTCACCCAAAATCTTGGCGGCATCCTCTTCCGAACCAAACACCTTGGCGAAGTTGACGATGAACTCGGAGCCCACTTCCTTATCAAGGAATTTCTTGCGTTGGGTCTTGTTCTTGATTTGGCTCATGTTGAAGTAAAGTCCGTCTTTCTCAAAGCCACCTTCAACTTCTTTACCGTTTTTGGCTTCGCGGATCTTGATTTCCAGACGGTCGTTTTCGCCCACGGTCTCAGGATGGCTGGTGTTGGGATAGCGCTCCTGCAGGTCGGCGACGACCTTGTCCACTTCCTCTTCGGTGGGGACGATATGATAGAAGTCGACCATGGTGTTGGTGAAATCAACGTTGATTTCGGGACGCAGAGCGGCTTCAAAGTAGAAGTCGATGTCATCCTGGTTCTCAAGGTCGGCGGGCTGTTGCATTTCGTTGTCGCTAAGCGGGTATCCGATGAGGTCGAGCTTGTTTTCCATGATATGCTTGTTGAGGCTGTCGGAGACGATGGTGTTCAGGGCTTCCATCTTGGCACTGGCGCCATACATCTTCTTAATCATGCCCATGGGCACCATACCGGGACGGAATCCAGGCACATTGGCACGCTGGCGCATTTGCTTCAAAGTCTTTTCAACATTCTCTTCGTAGTCGGCTTTTACGACACTAATCTTGATGGAGATAAGATTCTCTCCTTTTGTGCTTTGTGTGATGTTCATTTCTATGTGATTGATTTTCTTAAACTTGTGCGGATGAAGGGACTCGAACCCTTACTTCGTGAGAAACTAGATCCTAAGTCTAGCGCGTCTACCAATTCCGCCACACCCGCATACAGGTCGGCTTTTGAGGGCGCAAAGATACAACATTTTTTTTAATGCTGAATGCTGAATGTGGAATTATGAATGTCATTCCTCATTCCTCATTCAGCATTCCACATTCAGCATTAATTCTTCACATCAAGCGCTTCGCGTAACGCGTTGCCGATAAGCATAAACGCCAAAACCAATAGCATAATGGCGATTCCAGGCAAGATGGCAAGGTAAGCCGCGTCAAGAATGATGAAAGCATAGTTTTCTTTGATCATGCTGCCCCACGAAGGCATGGGCGGCTGCACACCAATGCCCAAGAAACTCAAGCCAGCTTCAAGCAGGATGGCGGAAGCGAAGTTGGCCGCCGACACAACGATGATGGGGTTGAGGATATTGGGCAGGATGTGCCTGAAGATGATGCGCAGGTCTTTGAATCCCAAGGCCCTGCCAGCTTCCACAAAGGTGGTCTCGCGGATGCTGAGGATTTGACCGCGCACGATGCGCGCCACCTCGACCCACATGGTCAAACCAACGGCGATGAACACTTGGGCAATGCCCTTGCCCAAAGCAAAGGTGATGGCGATGACCAAGAGCAGGGTGGGGATAGACCATACCACATTAATGAACCATACCACCGCATCGTCGACTTTGCCTCTGAAGAAGCCGCCTAAACTGCCCACCACGATGCCGATCATCAGGCTGAGCAGCACGGCGATGAAGCCCACCATCAGGCTGATGCGGCTGCCCAACACCAGACGGCTGAGAAAGTCGCGCCCGAATTGGTCAGTGCCTAATATGAATTTGCGATGCTTCACGCAGTGGCTTCTGATATAGTTATCCGCCTCCTCAGTAGAGTTGAAACCCGCGGTCGTTGAGCCTGTCGAAACGCCGCTTGCCAATAGTTCTGTATTATCAATAACCTCTGTCCTTACACTTGATGCCCCTTCTGCCTGATAAAGAAATACCGTCGTCGTCTCTTTATTAATTTGCAGACTGTCAAAAGGCAAGTATATGCAATCGTCGGGACGCCCGTTAAAGAGGAACTGGAAAAAAGATATCTTTGCAGGTGGTGTCTCTTTCGGCACCATCAGCATGTCGACTTCGAAGCCAGGTTTCTTCGTGCTGATTTCGAGAATCTGCCGATTGGCGTTTGGGGTCTTGTCGGGAATGACAAGGTATGCAAACAAGGCCAACAATGCCCAAAGCAGCACGAAACCGCAGGAGACCATTCCGAGCTTATTGCTTCGGAATCGCTTCCACGCCAGCGCTTTAGGGGATTGGTTCTGTGGCTTTGTTTTGTCCATGTGCGACCTGTTGTTTGCGCCGTCAAAAATACGGAATTCACCCTTGATTTCGTGGTAAAATGATAAAAAATGATTTTTTTGTACAAAAAGCATCACCAATTCAGAAAAATGTACTATTTTTGCAGCCGATTTCCGTGAAACGGAACAGATGGTGGGTGTAGCTCAGCTGGTTAGAGTACCGGATTGTGGTTCCGAGGGTCGTGGGTTCGAATCCCATCTCCCACCCAAAGCAAGAGAGGCTTGTGAGAGCCTCTTTTTTTGTTGGTTCCCGCGATTTGCGGAAAAATGTGTACTTTTGCACCTCAAATTGAAGGACATGGCAAGGATAATGGCAATAGACCTTGGACGCAAGCGCAGCGGCATCGCTGTCACCGACCCTTTGCAGATCATCGCGAATGGGTTGACGACCGTGGAGTCGCATAAACTCGTCGACTTCGTGCTCAACTATGTGGAGCAGGAAGAGGTCGAGCAAATTGTCATCGGTGAACCCAAAGACATGAAGAATAACCCTTCCGACTGCTCCAAGTACATTGAGCCTATCGTCAACCGTTTGAAGAAGGTGCTTCCCAACATGAAGATTGTCCGTTATGACGAGCGCTTCACTTCGGTGATGGCACATCAGACCATGATTGATGCGGGTCTCAGCAAATCACGTCGTCAGGATAAGGAACTCGTCGACACCATCGCCGCCACCATCATCTTGCAATCCTTTATGGAATCCCTGAAATGCGGAAGTAAGCAAAAATGATGAATGATGAATGATGAATGCGGAATGCTGAATGACTAACAACTCTAAACTACAAACTTTCAACTACTCTCAACTCTCAACTCTAAACTCTCAACTAAAAATGATATTACCCATCGTAGCATACGGTCATCCCACCCTAAAGGCCATAGCCCAGCCCATCACGCCCGACTATCCCGAGCTTGAAAAGCTGCTGGCTGACATGTGGGAGACATTGGCCCATTCCGAGGGCGTCGGCTTGGCTGCACCACAAGTCAACAAGAGCATCCGTCTCTTCATCACCGACGGCAACCCGTTCTATCCCGACTATCCTGACGCGAAGGGCTTCAAACAAGTGTTCATCAACGCCGAACTCCTCGAGGCCTTCGGCGACGATGTCACATTTAAGGAAGGATGCCTCAGCCTGCCCAATATCTATGAGGAAGTGGTCCGTAAAGACAAGATCCGTCTACGCTATCTTGACGAGAACTTCCAAGAACACGAGGAGGTCTTCGAGGGCATCCGCTCGCGCATTATCCAGCATGAGTACGACCATCTGGAGGGCCATGTTCATGTCGACCGCATTGCCCCGTTGCGCAAGACCTTATTGCAAGGTAAGCTTCGGGCCATCTCCGAAGGCAAATGTGATGTCGACTATCGCATGATCTTTCCTCATAAGAAGAAACACAGATAAATATGAATACAATGAAACAATCTTTCAAACTGTTGTTTGTCATCCTACTGGCATTGGGCTCGTTTGCTTGTAGTGAAACAGAAAAGAAACTTACATTAGACGATGTGAAGGCGGCCGAAAAAACGCTGATGGATGAAAATTGGACCATGAATATGGATAAGGCATCCCAAGTGGCCGAAACCTATTGTAAGTTTGTCGAGCAGAATCCTAATGACTCTACTGCCCCGACTTGGCTATTTCATGCCATGGAGATCAATGTGAACTTGAAAAACGCAGACAAGTGTGCAGAACTGTGTAATCAGTTGATTGACAAGTATCCAGAATCAGATTGGTCGCCTAGGTCGCTGATACTTCTTGGCTCCTATGTGTACGAGGATCAGCTTCAAGATACGGCATTGGCACATAAGGCCTATCAGAGACTCATTGACGAATATCCTAATCACCATTTGGTCAGTGATGCAGAAGTCCTGATTAAGTGTTTGGGCTTGACCGACGAAGAGAAACTGAACATGATACTGATGTCGCAGATGGAAGAGGAGGACTAGAAAGCATTTTCTTGGATGAGAATATAAAACGAAAAAACCTGCAAATCCTTGCAGGTTTTTTTTTCGTTTTCAAGAGGTGGTTGTTTTAGCAGCCGAAAGCTTTCTTGATTTTTTCTACAAGGTCGAGTTTCTCCCAGCCGAAGAACTCCACGTCTTTGTAGATCTTGCCGTCTTTGACGTAGGTGTCCTTGTCTTCGTAGTAGACCTCGACAGGCTTGTTTTCGGGCTTGCGACCGAAGTGGCCGTAGGAAGCCGTCTCCTCGAAGATGGGGTTGGTGAGGCCGAAGCGCTTCACGATGAAATATGGTCTTAAGTCAACCAATTCCTTTACCTTCAAGGCAATCTCAGCGTCGTTCATCTTGACGTGTGAGGTGCCTTCGGTGTTGATGTAGAAGCCAACAGGTTCGGCCTTGCCGATGGCGTAGGCAATCTGTACCAAGGCTTGGTCGCAGACTCCTGCTGCCACGAGGTTCTTGGCGATGTGGCGTGCGGCATACGCAGCCGAGCGGTCCACCTTCGAGCTGTCCTTGCCCGAGAAGGCACCGCCACCGTGGGCACCGCGACCACCATAGGTGTCGACGATGATCTTACGACCCGTCACGCCTGTGTCACCGTGAGGTCCGCCAATGACGAACTTGCCCGTCGGGTTCACGTAGAGTTTCATGTCGTCGCCGAAGAGTTTCTTCACGCGGGCAGGCAGTTGCTTTTTCACCCTTGGGATAAGGATGTCGCGCACGTCGGCTTCGATCTTCTTCTGCATGGTTGCGTCGTCGGCAAACTCGTCATGCTGTGTGCTGATGACGATGGTGTCGATGCGCAAAGGCTTCCAACCTTCGCCGTATTCTACTGTCACCTGCGACTTGGCGTCGGGACGGAGGTAAGTCATTTTCTTGCCTTCGCGACGGATCTTGGCCAGTTCTTGCAAGAGCATGTGAGCGAGGTCGATGGTGAGTGGCATGTAGTTCTCGGTCTCCTTGCATGCGAAGCCGAACATCATGCCTTGGTCGCCGGCGCCTTGGTTCTCGTCGGCTTCGCGCTTGACACCTTGGAAGATGTCGTTCGACTGTCCGTGGAGAGCGGACAACACACCACACGACTGTGCGTCGAATTGGTATTCCGACTTGTTGTAACCGATGCGGTCGATGACACGGCGTGCCACGTCTTGGATTTCAACGTAAGCGTTGGTGCGGATTTCTCCGGCCACGACAACCAGGCCGGTTGTAACTAAGGTTTCGCAGGCCACCTTTGAGGTGGGGTCATAGCGAAGAATCTCGTCCAATACGGCATCCGAAATTTGGTCGCATACCTTGTCGGGATGACCCTCGGAGACGGATTCTGAAGTGAAATAGTAACCCATAACAAATTGTTTATTAGTTAGTTAATAAGAAATTTGTGTGGGAAGTAGTTGACTGAAAGGGAAGGAAAAAGCATTGGTTTAGCATTTTTTCTTGTGGTTGCAATCAAATCAAATCTTTCCACGTTTGCGGGTGCAAAAGTACGAATAAATTATGAATGCTGAATGCTGAATGCTGAATTATTTTTGCATTCCGCATTTAGCATTCCACATTCAGCATTATTTTGTCAGTTTTTGGAAAGCTTCCTCAATGCTTAAATCCTCTTTCTGCAAGGTCTTGATGATAAGGTCACGGTCCACCGACCACTTCATTAGGTTGGCGCGGATGTCGGTGTCGTCTTGGGGTTCGAGGATCCAGTGATTGTCCTTCACATGTTGCACGCGACCTACTTGCGGGATGCTTCGGAGCAGTTCTTCGCTCACTTCACTCTCGAACTCGACGATGACCACATTACTTGTGGCGTTGTCCTGTTTCAGGTTCTCGATCTTGTCGTCGGCCACTACCACACCTTTATTAATAATAATGGCGCGTTCGCAGATGGCTTCCACCTCCTGCATGATGTGGGTGGAGAGCAGCACGGTCTTTTCCTTGCCGAGGCTAGAGATGAGGTTGCGAATGTCGATAAGTTGGTTGGGGTCGAGGCCTGAGGTGGGCTCGTCGAGGATGAGCACTTGTGGGTCGTGCATCATGGCTTGGGCGAGGCCAACGCGCTGGCGGTAGCCCTTCGACAAAGCCCCGATTTTCTTGTGTGCCTCAAGACCCAGTCCCGTTTCATCAATCATCTCATTAATGCGCTTGTGGGCTGCTTCGCCTTTCAGTTGGTGGACGCCGGCGACGAATTCAAGGTATTCGCGGACATACATGTCGAGATAGAGCGGATTATGTTCCGGCAGGTAGCCCACGATGCGCTTGACGGCCATCGGATCGTCGATGACGTCGTGTCCTTCGACGCTCACCGTGCCCGAGGTGGGCGGGATGAAACAGGTGATGATTTTCATCAGCGTCGACTTGCCCGCACCGTTGGGGCCGAGCAGTCCGACGATACCTTTATTAATAGTGAGTGTCACGTCGTTGAGGGCGAGTTGTTCGCCGTAACGCTTGGTGATATGGTTGATTTGGATGGACATTTGCTTTAGATTTTGGCTGCAAAATTAGGAAAAAAATTGAATGGGGAGGAGATTCCCTCAGGGAATGGAATAGGTGAGTCGTATTAATAATGCGGCGGCAGGTAATGCTGACTGTACGTAGACACCATCCGCCGCCGCGATTTCCAGACGACAGTTTCTCCATTCCCGCAGGGAATCTCCACGACTCACAGTCAAAAAAATCAATTAATGTGTTGTCGGTAAATAAAAAAGTAGTACTTTTGCCGCCTCGTTCAATCATCCAAAGTCTGTCTTCTGAACGCGCTAACGCATTGATTTATGGGCGAACATGAATTAAAAAAAGTTGGAGCGTAAAGAAGAAAGTTGTACTTTTGCACGCCCTAAAATAGGGTAGTGTCTTATAGAATTGGATAACATATTAAACACAAAATGAACTACTTAAGTTACAAGACAGTAAGCGTCAACAAAGAGAATGCCAACAAGAAGTGGTATGTGGTGGACGCTGAAGGACAAATCCTCGGCCGTTTGGCAAGCGAGGTTGCCATGATTCTGCGTGGCAAAAGGAAGGCATGCTTTACTCCCCACAGTGATTGTGGTGATAATGTCATCATCATCAATGCAGAGAAAGTCGTGCTGACAGGAAACAAAATGACCCAGAAGTACTACATGCGCTACACGGGCTACCCGGGTGGCCAGCGTATCAGGACCGTTGCGGATCAAATGAAGCGCAAGCCCACGTTCGTCATCGAACACGCCGTGCGCGGCATGCTCCCGAAGAACCGTCTTGGTGATGCCATCTTCAAGAACCTCTTCGTTTACGAGGGACCTGAGCACAAGCACGAGGCACAACAGCCCCAAGAACTTAAAATCAACACTCATAAGCAATACAACAAGTAATCATGGAAGTTATCAACGCTTTAGGTAGAAGAAAGACCGCCGTTGCCCGTATCTATATGAAGGCCGGCAGTGGTAACATTACGGTGAACAAGCGCGACTACAAGGAGTACTTCCCGACGAGCATCCTCCACTATGTGGTTGAACAGCCTATGATGCTGACCGAGACCCTCGGCCAATACGACATCAAGGTCAACCTCGACGGTGGTGGCATCAACGGCCAGGCCGAGGCTTTGCGTCTCGCCATCAGCCGCGCTCTCTGCGAGATCAACCCCGAGTATCGTCCCACCCTGAAGGCTAAAGGTTTGATGCGCCGCGACCCGCGTATGGTCGAGCGTAAGAAACCCGGTCAGCCCGGTGCCCGTAAGAAGTTCCAATTCAGCAAACGTTAAGCCCTCAGAAGCAAAGCGATTTTGTTTAGTATCCAAATTGCTGAGATTCTTATTGTTAAGACTACTCGGCGATTGTATTTAGCGAATGTAAACATTAAAAAGAAAACTCATGACACAAGTAACATTTGAAGAATTACTGGATGCCGGTTGTCATTTCGGACATCTGAAGAGAAAATGGAATCCGAACATGGCTCCCTATATTTTCATGGAGCGCAATGGCATTCACATCATAGACCTTTATAAGACACAAGCCAAGATGGACGAGGCTGCCAACGCCCTCTGCCAACTGGCCAAATCGGGCAAGCGCATCCTCTTTGTGGCCACCAAGAAACAGGCCAAGGACGTCGTCGCCGAACTCGCCCAGAAAGTCAACATGCCTTACGTGACTGAACGTTGGCCCGGCGGTATGCTCACCAACTTCGCCACCATCCGCAAGGCCGTCAAGAAGATGACGAGCATCGACAAGATGATGAGCAGCGATGCCTACAAGAGCCTCTCCAAGCGTGAGAAGCTGCAGATCGAGCGTGAGCGCGAGAAACTCGAGAAGAACCTCGGTTCCATCGCCGACCTGAGCCGTCTGCCTTCGGCCTTGTTCGTCGTCGACATCATGAAGGAACACATCGCCGTTGCTGAAGCCCGCAAGCTCAACATCCCGACCTTCGCTATCGTCGACACCAACACCAACCCCAACCTCATCGACTTCCCCATCCCGGCCAATGACGACGCTTCGAAGAGCATCGCCCTCATCGTCGGCAAGATGGTCGACGCCATCGAGGAAGGCATCACCGAGCGCAAGAACAACAAGGACCTCGTCCAAGAAGAGGAAGAGGAAGAAGTTGAAGAGATGAGAGACAGCAGCGAGGAAGAGGAAAACAAGGACGAACGCCGTCCGCGCAACAACCGTCGTCCTCGTCGCCCCGTCGCTAAGAACTAAATTTGCTTCTGGCTTCTGGCCTTTGGCTTCTGGCAGATCCTCCCTTAAAGCCTCATTGCGGTTCCGCATTCGCGGAATGAGGGAACCGCAATCTCCTGAACACTGAGGGACTGCCAATAGCCAGCAGCCAGTAGCCAGAGTTATTATATTATAATCACCTTAAAAACAACACACAACAATGAATATTACCGCTTCTCAAGTCAATGAACTGAGACAAATGACGGGCGCCGGCATGATGGACTGCAAGAAGGCCCTCGTCGAGACCGATGGCGACATCCAGGCCGCTATCGACATCCTTCGCAAGAAGGGTATGGCCAAGGCTGCCAAGCGCGCCGACCGTAACGCCAGCGAAGGCTGCGTGCTGTCGAAGGCTACCGAAGACCACAAGTACGCCGCCATCATCATGGTGAACTGCGAGACCGACTTCGTGGCCAACAACGCCGACTTCGTGAAGTTCACGAAGGATGTGCTTGACATGGCCGTTGCCAACCGCGTGAAGGACATCGAAGCCCTGAAGGCCATGACGCTCGACGGTCAGACCGTTGAAGCCCTCGTCGCCAACCAGAGCGCCGTCACCGGTGAGAAGACCGAACTCGGTGCCTTCAAAGTCCTTGAAGGTGAATATGTGGCCAACTACAACCACCCTGGCAACCGCCTCGCCACCATCGTCGAAATGAACAAGAATTTCGCCGGTGTTGAAGAAGTGAGCCACGAGGTGTGCATGCACGTCGCCGCCATGAACCCGCTGTCGGTGAGCGAAGCCTCCATCCCGCAAGAGGTGAAGGACCGCGAGTTCGCCGTTGCCGTCGACAAGACCAAGGAAGAGCTCATCGGCAAGGAAGTCGAGAAAGCCCTCCGCAAGGCTGGCATCAACCCCAACCATGTCGACAGCGATGATCACATCGACTCCAACATCACCAAGGGTTACATCACCGCCGAGCAAGGTGCTCAGGCTCGTGAGATCAAGGCTACCGTCCCCGGTACGGTGAACCTCAACGAAGGCATGATTCAGAACATCGCCAAAGGCCGTCTGAACAAGTTCTTCAAGGAGAGCTGCCTGCTCAACCAAGTCTCTCTGGTCGCCGACCCGAAGACCGTCGCCGAATACATCCAGGCTGCCGACAAGGAAGCCACTGTGGTGAACTTTGTGCGTATCAAGTTGGGCGAATAAGCCTGATTTTCACAAAATCAACAAAAAAGGACGGTGAAAGCCGTCCTTTTTTTATTTTTGCTTTTTCAAATCAACACTAGAACCTACATGAAAAAGTCTATCCTATTCCTTTGCCTCGCCACACTCTTACTGTCGGCTTGCACAAAAGAGCAACTCCCTGTCGCCAATTACGACATTATCCCGCAGCCCAAAGAGGTTCAACTGAATGAAGAGAAGCCATTCGAACTAGGCCCAAAGACTATTGTCTATTTCGAATCGGGACTTCAACGCGAGGCACAGTTCCTTAGCGAATACGTGAACGATATCATGGGCTATGCGATGAAGACGCAGGAATACCAAAGCCAGCCCGACGGCATTGTGCTGAAAGTGGTTCCCGAGGATTTCGACCAATCCGAGGCTTACGAAATCAACATTACCACTAAGCAAGTCACCATCAAAGGCGCCGATGCTGCCGGTGTGTTCTATGGCATCCAAACCCTCCGCAAGAGCTTGCCCATCTCTCAACTCTCAACTTCAAACTCTCAACTGACTCTCAACTCTAAACTCTCAACTCTAAACTCTTTTATCCCCTTGGACTCGGTGAAAGTCTATATCGACATGCTGGCCATGCACAATATGAACCAGTTCCACTTTCATCTCAGCGACGACCAAGGCTGGCGCATCGAAATCAAGAAATACCCTGAACTGACTGAGATTGGTGCCTACCGTAACGGCACGGTCATCGGGCATAACGGGAACCTCTACGACACCATCCGCCATGGTGGTTTCTATACCCAAGACGAACTCCGCGACCTCATCGAGTATGCTGCCGAGCGTCACATCAACATTATCCCCGAAATCGATTTGCCGGGTCACATGCAGGCGGCTTTGGCTTGCTATCCGCAGTTGGGCTGCACGGGCGGTCCCTACGAGGTGTGGAAGCGCTGGGGCGTGTCGGAAGACGTGCTTTGTGCAGGCAACGAGGAGACCATGTTGTTTGTGGAGGATGTGCTGAACGAGGTGATGGATGTGTTTCCTTCGCCCTATATCCACATTGGTGGCGATGAATGTCCCAAGGTGCGTTGGGAAAAGTGCCCCAAGTGCCAAGCCAAAATCAAGGAATTGGGCATCAAGAAAGACGACAAGTTCTCCGCCGAAGACTACCTGCAAAGCTACGTGATGAACCGCATGGCCAAGGTGGTGGAGGCCCGTGGAAGACGCGTCATCGGCTGGGACGAGATTCTGGAAGGCAACGTCTCAGAGACCGCCATCATCATGAGTTGGCGTGGCACTGAAGGCGGCATCGAGGCGGCACGCAAAGGTCACGATGTGATTATGGCACCGTCGTCGCATCTTTATTTCGACTACTACCAGAGCGAGGACATCGCCAGCGAGCCTATGTGCATCGGTGGCTATCTGCCCGTGGAGCGTGTGTATGAGTTCCAGCCCCTGCCTGAGGAGCTGACACCCGAACAGCAGAAGCACATCATTGGCGTGCAAGCCAACATCTGGACGGAATACATCGCCCATTTCTGGCATGTGCAGTACATGGCCTTGCCGCGCATGGAGGCCTTGACGGAAATACAGTGGAACAATCCACGGGAGCGTGACTTTGACGCTTTTGTGGAGCGTTGCCGTCACATGGCGCAACTCTACGACCTCTATCATTACACCTACGCTGACCACATTTTCAACCCGCAGGTCTGGGCCGACACGGTGGAAGCCAATCTGGCCACCCACAAACCCATCACGCTGCGCCAGCAGCCTGCAGAGAAATACACCTACGAAGGAGCACCGTTGCTCAACGACGGCAATTTGGGTAGGGGAGCCTATAACTCAGGACGTTGGCTGGGCTTCTGCGGCTATCCTCTGGATGCCATTATCGATTTGGAACAACCTGCTGAGATGCAACATGTCCGTTTCCATGCCTTGGTGAACAAAGGTGCTTGGATTTACAACCCGAGCCAATTCAAGGTGCTGGTCTCTGATGACGGCGAGACCTTCCGCGAGGTGGCGCAGAAGGACATCCCGATTTCCACTTGGGAGGACAGAGACGGCATCTTCGCCTACGAAGTGGACTTTGAACCTGTCACGGCAAAGTTTGTCGAGGTTGTGATTTCAGGCTACGACCTGCCTGAAGACCATAGTGGATTTGGCAATCCTGCTTGGATTTTTGTGGATGAGATAGAAGTGGAATGAGGTAAAATATTAATTTTGCCGCCGTGAAAACATTGAGTCACATAGTAG
>ONJF01000009.1 GCA_900318085.1 uncultured Bacteroidales bacterium | reverse complement strand
AGCCCATTCATCGATATACTCGGCCATCGGCGACGACGGAGTGATAGGATAAATGGCGGCCACTTCACTGAACATGTAGGCAACATGGGCCGCAGCCTGGTTACCATCACATGTCAAAAATTTCTTTTCTGCCATTTTTTAATAATTTAGTATTGAATGAATTATGAATTTTAGCATTGTTCTGTTCCACTTCATGGAATAGGCCGCAAAATTAGGTATTCCGCATCAAATAAACAACCCTATTTAAAAAAGATTTTTTTAAGCAAAAAAATCAGGAATAATGAGCACTTATTATAATTTTTTGTACTTTTGCACGCTCAAAAACAGAAAACAACTCAAACAACAACATTAAACTACTTAAAAATGAAGAAGTTATTCTTAACTTTAGGATTGGCCAGCCTCTTTATGGTGGCCTGCAACAACACGCCTAAGCAACCCGAGCAGCCTGCTGCTCCCGCCGAGGAACAAAAGACTGAAGTCGTTGAAGAAAAGCACGAATGCCCCATGGATGCTCTGAAAAACGAGTATGCCAAGTGGGACGAGATGACCGACGAGGCCAAGGCTGAACTCAACAAGAAGGCCTGCGAACTGTTCACCCAAATGGACGCCAAGAAGGCTGAAATGGAAGCCGCCGGCGAACAAGTCTGCAAGGAAATGGCCGAGATGACCGACGAGGCCAAGGCTGAATGCGAGAAGAAGTGCGCCGAGATGAAAGCCGCTTGGGACAACTTCGCCAACATGACCGTCGACGAGCAGAAGGACCTCATCATGAGCCGTCTGCAGAACTGCGGTGGCGAGAAAGAGTGCTGCAAGCACGAAGCTCCCGCTGAGACTCCTGCCAAGTAATCCTAATACACAGGAAACAACGAAAAAGAGGGCTGAAAAGTCCTCTTTTTTTGTATCGCGAACACGGATCTCACGGATAGACACGGATGCTATTTTCCGTGCAAAACCAGGGAATCCGTGTTCGTTTTTGTTATTTGCAACAGATTTGCGAAAGATTTGCTTCCCTTCTCTTTTTTTTTGTATTTTTGCAGTTTAATCCAAACTGCGCCCAAATGTACGCCTACATCACTGGTAAAATAGCCGAAAAGTCGCCCACATTCGTCGTTCTCGACAATCAGGGCATCGGCTATTACATCAACATCACGCTCAACACCTTCACCGCCATCGGCGAGAAGGAAGAAGTGAGGCTGTTTACCCATGAGCAAATCCTTGAGGACGCCCACAACCTCTTCGGCTTCTATTCCGCCAAGGAACGCGACCTCTTCGAACTGCTCATCTCCGTTTCAGGCGTAGGCTGCAACACGGCCAGACTCATACTCAGCTCGCTGACCGTCAACGAATTGAGCAACGCCATCGCCAACGATGATGTGAAGACCATTCAAGCCGTGAAAGGCATCGGCGCCAAAACCGCCCAACGCATCGTCATCGACTTGAAGGACAAACTGAAGAAAAACGACTTCCCCACCGAAATTTTTACCTCTTCAAACAATACTATCAAAGCCGAAGCGTTATCAGCATTGACGATATTGGGCTTCAGCAAGGCAGCCGTCGACAAAGCCCTCGACCGACTGCTCAAGCAAATGCCCGACGCCAACGTCGAGACCCTTATCAAAGAAGCACTTAAGATTTTGTAAATCAAATGAATCTATATTACAAACGAGATATAAAAATGCAGAATGTGGAATGCGGAATGAGGAATGAAAGCAAAGCCCAGCGTCGCATTGCGACATTGACTCCGTCGAATACTTCGTATTTCAGCATTCAGCATTCAGCATTCCTAATTCTTCTCTTCCTCGCTTTTACCCTATTCCCCGCTCTCCGCTTGACAGCAGCAGAAAGCTACGACATCTTCTACCATCCCTACGAGGTGGAACCCGACACCACCAAAGTCATCTACCCCATCCCCGTCCCGACAGGCAACCCCATCGAGGACCTCAACAACCAGTCACCCCTCTACCTCAACGACCCCGACAATTACGAGACCGAGATTATCTATGACCCGCTCACCGGCCAATACACCTTCAAACGCCGCATCGGGCAGTTCTACTACGACACCCCTACCACCCTCACGCAGAGCGAATTCTTTGACTATCAGAACAAAAAAGGCATACAAGAATACTGGAAACAACGCCGCAGCCAAAACGCCCGCTCCACCACCAACGGCAGTTCCATCATCCCTCCCATGTTTATCGGCGGCAAAGCCTTTGAGACCATCTTCGGCAGCAACACCGTCGACATCCGTCCCCAAGGCTCGGTCGACCTCACCTTCGGCATCAAGCACAGCTTCCGCGACGACCCCTCGTTGAGCGAACGCCGCAAGCGCCATACCGACTTTGACTTCGACCCCGACATGCAACTCAACGTGATGGCCAAAATCGGTGACAAGATCAACTTCAACATCAACAAGAACACCAAGGCCACCTTCAACTACCAAGACAAACTCGACCTGAAATACGAAGGTAAGGAAGACGAGATCATCCAACTGCTCGAGGCTGGTAATGTCAGTTTCCCGCTCAACAGCACCCTCATCACGGGTACACAGCAACTGTTTGGTGTCAAAAGCAAACTGAAGTTCGGCAAGACCACCATCTCATCCATCGTCTCCTATCAGGAGAGCGAGTCGCAAAACATCACCGTGCAAGGCGGCGCACAGACCAACCAGTTCGAGTTGAGCTGTCTGGACTACGAAGAGAACCGCCATTTCTTCCTCAGCCAATACTTCAGGGACCATTACGAAGAGGCCTTGGCCACCTTGCCCACAATCACCTCAAGCGTCAACATCACCAAAATCGAAGTGTGGATCACCAACACCAACACCTCGACGCAAAATACACGTAACATCCTTGCCTTGAATGACTTGGGCGAAGGAAAAGACGCTTGGATCTACAACAACGAAATCAGCCCTACCAACAGCCAGCCCTATCCGCGCAATTCGGCCAACAACCTGCTCACCCGCATGGACACCACCCAGATACGCAGCATCAGCACGGTGACCAACTACATGAGCAACGACCCCATGCGCATCGGCAGGTCGGGCTACATGACAGCGGGCCGCGACTTCGAGAAGATCGAAAATGCCCGCCGCTTGAGCAACACCGAATTCTCGGTGAACTCGAAGTTGGGCTTTATCTCTTTGAATGTCAGCCTCAACTCCAACCAGACCCTGGCCGTCGCCTACCAATACACCATCGTGGGTTCCGACGAGGTCTACCAAGTGGGCGAGTTCTCCGACCAAGGCATCAACACGCCTAAAGTCTTGGTGGCCAAGCTGCTGCGCGGCACCACGGTAAACACCAAGATGCCCATCTGGAACCTGATGATGAAGAATGTCTACAACATCAGGGCCTACCAAATCGGTTCCCAAGACTTCATGCTCAACATCTTCTACAACGGCAACTCGAACAGCACGCCTTACGGCTACTTCACCGAAGGCTCGGTGAAAGGCGTCTCGATGCTGCACTTGATGGGCTTGGATAACTTGACCACGCAAAACAACCCCATCGCTGGCGGTGATGGCGTGTTCGACTTCTTGGACAACGCGGCCACCCAAGGCGGTACCATCAACTCGTCGAACGGACGCATCTTCTTCCCCGTGCTGGAGCCTTTCGGCAAGCACATCCACAACAAGATCTTCCCCGATGAACCCGAGTTGGGTAACAAATACGCCTACGACTCCCTCTACACGATGACGAAGACCTCTGCCGAACAATACTCGGAGAAGAACAAGTTCAGCTTGAAGGGCTATTATTCGTCACAATCGGGCAGCGAGATCAGCCTCAACGCCATGAATGTGGCACAAGGCTCGGTGACCGTCACCGCTGGTGGTGTGCAACTCGTCGAGAATGTCGACTACACCGTCGACTACACTTTGGGACGTGTGACCATCTTGAACGAAGGTATCCTCAACTCGGGCACACCCATCAACATCGCCTTGGAGTCGAACTCGGGCTTCAGCGCCATCAAGAAGACCTTCTTGGGCACCCGTGTCGAGCATGAGTTCAACCGTGACTTCCGCATGGGCGGTACGGTGCTTTACCTCGGTGAGAAGTCGTACACCCAGAAGATCAACTACGGCGAGGAAGCCATCGCCAACACCATCTACGGCGCCGACATCAGCTACCGCACCGACGCACGCTGGCTGACAAGCCTCATCAACGCCTTGCCTGGTATCAGCACCAAGGCGCAGTCGCGTATCAGCGTCGACGGCGAGTTTGCCCGTTTCATCCCCGGCCTCTCCAGGTCGGCAAGTGAGCGCGGCACCTCCTATATCGACGACTTTGAAGGCGCCAAGTCGACCATCGACCTGCGTCTGCCCACCTTGTGGTATATGGCCAGTACACCCCAAAACCAGACCAACCTCTTCCCCGAGGCTGCGGCAGGCACTGACCTCGACTACGGAAAGAACCGCGCAAAGCTGTCGTGGTATGTCATCGACAACTCCATCTTCTACGACCGCAACTCCAACTATCGTCCCAGTAACGTCGACAACGAGGAACTCTCGAAGAACACCGTGCGACAGGTGCTTGAGACCGAGCTCTTCCCCGCCAAGGACATCGCGGCCGGCACACAGACCAACGTCTCAGTGCTCAACTTGGCCTATTATCCCGACGAGCGTGGACCCTATAACTACGATGTAGACCCATCGCCCTACTCGGCCGGTATCGATGCCAACGGCAAGCTCAACGACCCAAAGAGCCGTTGGGCCGGTATCATGCGTAAGATGGAGTCGACCGACTTTGAAGCCACCAACATCGAATACATCGAATTTTGGCTGATGGACCCCTTCGCCGACGAGGAATACCAGAACAACCCCGGTAAACTCTACATCAACCTGGGCGATGTCTCAGAAGACATCCTGCGCGACGGACGCAAGTTCTACGAAAACGGCTTGCCCGCCACCGCTACCGTCGAAAACGTCGACACCACCATCTGGGGCCGTGTGCCCACCATGCAAGACCTCGTCAGCACCTTCAACAACTCTTCGGAAGCCCGCCAATACCAAGATGTGGGCTATGACGGCTTGCGCGATGTCGACGAGCGTTCCTTCTTCGAAGACACCTACCTCAACCTCGTTAAAAACCGCTTCGGCGAAGACTCGGAGGCCTACCAACAAGCCTACAACGACCCGTCGGGCGACAACTACCACTATTTCCGCTCCGGCGACTGGGACTCGCCCGACGACCAAGAACACCGCAGCATCCTGGCCCGTTACAAGCAGTTCAACGGCCCCGACGGCAACTCGCCCTCCGACATCCAACAGACCGAAGGCTACACCAATAGTAACTCAACCCTGCCCAATGCCGAAGACATCAACGGAGACAATACCTTGAGCGAGACAGAGCGTTACTACCAATATGAAATCGACCTCGACCCTGCCAAGATGGTGGTCGGACAAAACCATATCGCCGACATCTTCGAGGCCTCCAACATCGCCTTGCCTAACAGCACCTTCGGTAGCGTCACCTGGTATCAGTTCCGCATCCCGGTCAGACAGCCCGACAAGGTAATCGGCCACATCGACGACTTCTCGTCGATCCGTTTCATGAGAATGTTTATGACCGACTTCCAACGTCCCGTGGTGCTGCGTTTCGCCACCTTGGACCTCGTCAAAGGCGAATGGCGCACCTATTCGCAGAGCATCCAGGCACCTGGCGAATACGAGCCTAACGACATCAACAACGAGACCACCTTCGACATCTCGGCCGTCAGCATCGACGAGAACAGCCGCCGTCAGCCCATCCCCTATGTCATCCCGCCCGGCATCCAGCAGGAGACCGTCATCGGCATGACGCAAACCACCCGCATCAACGAGCAGTCGCTCCAGATGACCGTGCAAAACCTCGTCGACGGCGACGGACGCGCCATTTACAAGACCGCCGACTTCGACTTCCGACAATACAAATACCTCAAGATGTTCGTCCACGCCGAAGCAGCGCACGAGGATGAGCCTTTGGAAGACCAAGACCTCACCGTGTTCATGCGCATCGGTACCGACTTCACCGAGAACTACTACGAATACGAAGTGCCAGTGAAAGTCACACCTTGGGGGACATCATACACCAACAAAGACGCCATTTGGCCTGAAATCAACAACATCGACATCCGACTGGAGGACCTCGTGGAGGTGAAGCAACGCCGCAACGAAGCCATGAACCAGCCCAACAGCAATGTCAGGCTCAACTACATCTATTCCGAGAAAGTCAGGAAAGACAACATCGACGGACGCGACTATTACCACACCATCAAGGTCATCGGTAACCCGAGCATCAGCGATGTGGAAGCCATGATGATCGGTATCCGCAACCCGAAACGACAAAACCTGGCTGACGCCGATGACGGACAACCGAAGAGCGCCATCGTGTGGGTCAACGAGTTGCGACTCACCGACCTGAGCAGCAACGGCGGCATCGCAGCCACCGGTCGCTTAGAAGCCACCTTGGCCGACTTGGGTCGCGTCAGCGTGAACGGCTCCTACAAATCCGCCGGATTTGGCGCCTTGGACAGCGACATCACCAGCAACACCTTTGAGGCCAACTCGGCCTTCAACGTGGCCACCGACCTCGAACTCGGCAAGTTCTTCGAAGAATACGGCCTGAAGATCCCGATGCACTTCGACTATGGAGAGACCAGGGTCACGCCGCTCTACAACCCCTACGATCCCGACATCAAGATGAAAGACGCCTTGGCCATGCTCAACACCGACCACGAACGCGACTCGCTCACCTCGATGATCCACGACTTCACCCGACAGAAGAACATCAACTTCATGAATGTCAGGAAAGAGCGTGTCCAAAGGAAACGCAACAACGACGAAGGCGAGAGCAAGCCCAAAGAGAACCCGAGAGATCCCAACAGGTCGCTCGGCAGCGGCCGTGGCAACATGCCCAAGGTGCACATTTGGGATATCGAGAACTTCAACGCCTCGTTCAGCTACAACGAGACCTTCCAAGAGAACACCGACATCAAGTACTATATGGTGAAGAGCTACCGCGGTGGCTTGGGCTACAACTACGCGGGCAACCCCAAGAATGTGACCCCCTTCGCCAAAGCCAAATGGGCCTCAAAACCCTCCATGGCGTTCTTCAAGGACATCAACTTCTACTATGCCCCCAAGAGCATCATGTTCAACACCGAGATGTACCGTTACTTCTCGGAACGCGAGATGCGCAACAAGAGTGGCGGCATCGTCGACATCAAGCCCACCTACTCGAAGCAATGGGATTGGAACCGTAACTACCAACTGCGTTACGACCTCACCAAAGGCCTCACCTTCGACTACTCGGCCCAAGCCCAGGCTTACATCTATGAGCCTGCCGGCTTCGTCGACCGCAACGTCGACCCCGAGCGTTGGCAGAAAAACCAAGACACTATCAAGAACGAGTTGAAGCACCTTGGTTCCATGTCACGATTCCAGCAAAACCTCACCGCCAACTACACCTTGCCCATCAACAAGATACCCATCCTCAACTGGATCACCGCAAGCGCCAACTACCAAGGCACTTACAGTTGGACCGCCTCGGCACAGTCGATACAACCCCGTTTAGGTAATACCATCGAGAACTCCAACAACATCCAAGGTAACGCCACTCTCGACCTCACCAAACTCTACAACAAGGTGCCCTACCTCAAGCAAGTCAACACCCCGCAACGGCGCAACAACAACGGTAAAGGCAAGGGCAACCAGGAGAAGAAGGGAGAGAAAGACAAAGAGGGAGACCAGCCCGCCGATTCCACCAAGACAACGCCCAAGGTGAACTACGGCAAAATCGTGCTCGACAACTCGCTGCGCGTGCTTACCTTGGTCAAAAAAGTGTCGGGCACCTACTCGCTCAACAACGGACAGTCGCTGCCTGGCTTCATGCCTAAGGCACAATATATAGGCCTCAACAGCGACACATGGGCACCCGGAGTTGGATTCGTGTTTGGCAGCACCTATGGCAGCGACGCCAACATCTTTGAAAAGGCAGTCGCCAACAGCATCGATGTGGAAAACGCCAAACGTTGGCTCACCACCGACTCCATCATAAGCCAGCCTTATACGCGACGCAGCACCGAGACGATGAACTACCGCGTCAATACAGAGCCGCTGCCTGGCATCAAAATCGATTTCACGGGTAACCGCAACTATGCCGAGAACCAGCAGCACTACTTCCGCTACAACGAGGCGACCAACAACTTCGACGTGTTCACCCCCACCAACAACGGTAGCTTCAGCATGAGTTACTTCATGGGCGGCACCTCGTTTGTGCGCACCGACTCCATCCACTCGAGACTGTTCAACAACCTGCTGGAGAATCGTAAGATCATCGCTGAGCGCATCGCACGCAACAACCCGCAATGGATCGAGCAAGTCAACGAATACACCTTCGACAGCATCGCGGGCGACTACTTCCCGAAAGGCTACAACTCCTCTTCGATGGATGTGTTGCTCTACTCATTCATCGCTGCCTACACCGGCAAGGATCCGAACACCATGAGCCTGAACCCCTTCCCGCGCTTCCCGTTACCCAACTGGAGCCTCACCTACAACGGCCTGACCAACATACCGGCCATCGGTAGCCTCTTCAAGACCGTGAGCATCACGCACAGCTACAAGTCGAACTATGCCATCAGTTCGTGGGCCAGCAACGTGTATTACGATGAGGACAACACCATCCAAACCTTCGAGAACTCCGACATCATCGTCCCGAAATACGACATGGGACAGATCGTCCTCAGCGAACAATACGCTCCCTTGATTGGCATCGACTTGGGCCTGCAGAACTCAATGACCGCCAACTTCCAACTCAAGAAGTCGCGCACCTTGACATTGAGTTTCGCCAACAACCAACTCACAGAAGTCAACGGACGTGAGCTTGTCATCGGAGCCGGCTACCGCATCAAGAATGTCAGCTTCAACTTCACGCCCATCGGAGGCAATGGCAAGTCGCAGACCATCAAGAACGACCTCGTGCTCAAACTCGACATCGGCTACAAGAGAGACATCACCATCTTGCGCCGTATCGACGAGAACAACAACCAGGTGTCGGCCGGCCAAAACAAGATCAACTTCTACTTCACCGCCGACTACAACTTCAGCCAACGCTTGAGTGCACAGGCCTTCTTCAAGTACGACCTGGCAATTCCTGAAGTGGCCAACACCTTCCGTAACTCCACCACCTACGGCGGCATCACCTTAAGATTCAGCCTGGCACAATAAAATTTTCAGGAAAATGCCGAGCGAGTGACTAAAATACGTAATTTCGCAGCCTTAACAGAAACAACTTTAATACAAACAAAAATGAATATTCCAGCAAACCTGAAGTACACCAACGACGACGAATGGATCCGCCTTGAAGGCGAAGAAGCCTACGTCGGCATCACCGATTATGCACAACACGAACTTGGCGACATCACCTTCGTCGACGTCGACCCCGACCTCGTCGGTGAGACCTTGGACGCCCAAGAAGAATTCGGCGCCATCGAAGCCGTGAAGACCACTGCCGAGCTGCTCATGCCCGTGGCTGGTGAGATCCTCGAAGTCAACGAAGCCTTGGCCGACGAAGAGAACGCCAAACTCGTCAACAGCGACCCCTACGGCGAAGCTTGGATCATCAAGATCAAAGTGAACGACGTCGCCGAACTCGACGGCCTCTTGGATGCCGCTGCCTACGAAGCCAAGATCGGTTAATACCACTAGCCCATGTCATTTCGAGCCTCATAGACACACTCCTTAGGTTCGGAATGACATGCCTTTAAAAGGCGAAGAAATCTATGGGCTTAGAAAAAATCACCAAAAATAGCTACCCGGGAATCCTATGTGGAATCATCATCTTGATTCTGACTGGATTTCCGGGTTCCTTATTTCCCCACCCCAAACCCATCATAGGCCTTGACAAGGTAGTGCATTTCCTCATGTACGCCTGCTTCGCCTTTGCCTGCCTCTGGGGTTACCGCGAGCCATTCGTCTTCAACGATGTCGCATACAAAAAGAAAGCCATGCTGATCACCCTTGCCATCGGCATCGCTTACGGCGGGCTGACAGAGCTGATGCAAAACTATCTCGTACCCCAACGGACAGGCGACTGGTTGGATTTTCTCGCCGACAGCCTAGGGGTCTTGGTCGGAATCCTCGTTTTTTACCTTTTTTTCCGTCACAAAAAATAAAATTCGATTTATTTGCGTTTCATAAGAAAATAATTCCTATTTTCGCACCCAAATTAAGAAGCAAAATATTTAAAAACACATAACCATGGAAGAGAAAAAATCACCAAAAGCCAACCTTGAGAACAAGAAGTTGATGTTCATCCAGATAGGAATGGTCATCAGCCTTCTCATCGCATGGCTCGCCTTCGAGCACAAGAACTACGACAAGCGCGAAATCGACGAGAGCTTGCTCAATCGTGAGATTGTGGAAGACCTCGAAATGACGGAAATCACCAAGCAGGAGGAGCAAAAGCCCCAGCCTGTGGAATTGCCCAAACAGACCACGCAACTCGAAATCGTGCAAGACGACGTTGAAGTAGAAGACATCGAAATCAACGCTGAAGTCGACCAGCAGGAAGTCATCGAGGAGTATGTTCCCGTCGAGGTTGAAGAAGAGGAAGTCCAAGAACAGGAGATCTTCCAGATTGTGGAAGAGATGCCTTCGTTCCCCGGTGGTGAAGCCAAACTGATGGAGTATGTCGCCAAGAACATCAAGTATCCCCAAATCGCCCGTGAGACTGGCATTCAGGGTCGTGTGTTCGTCGGCTTCGTCGTCGAGCCTGACGGTTCCATCTCCAACGTGAAACTGCTCCGTGGCATCGGCGGTGGTTGCGACGAAGAAGCTATGCGCGTCATCAAGTCGCTGCCCAAGTGGAAGCCCGGCAAGCAACGTGGTAAGGCCGTGCGTGTGTCCTACCAGATCCCGGTGTTCTTCAAGCTGCAGTAATAGCAGCCACACCTGAAGCAAAAAAGAAAAGCCAGCGTCGCGACGCTGGCTTTTTTCATTTCATTCCTGATAATAGACGCGCTTCACCCGCTGCGACACTCGCGTCATGATTTCGTAAGGAATCGTCTGACAGGCTCGCGCAATGTCGGCGATGTCGTGCTCGGCATCGAAGATGACCACCGTGTCGCCCTCAACGGCATCGACACCCGTCAAGTCAATCATGCACATGTCCATGCAGATGTCGCCAACGACTGACACCTGTTTGCCGTTCACATAGAACTTGCCGTTGCCATTACCCAGAAGGCGCGAGAGGCCGTCGGCATAGCCGATGGGCACGATGCCGATACGCATTTTGTGCTCGGCATAGCCATGACGGTTGTAGCCGATGCTGTCGCCCGCAGGCACCATCTTGATCTGGTTGATGGTCGTCTTGAGCGACACCACGGGCTGCAGCGCGCCTTTGTCGACATCGCAGGTGGGCACGCCATAGAGGCCGATGCCCAAGCGCACCATGTCGAACTGGTATTGCGGAAAACGCGTGATGCCCGCCGTGTTGAGGATATGACGCAACACCTTGTGGGGGAAGGCCTCCACAATCATCTGGCTTCCTTGTTCAAAATTGTGTATCTGGCTCAAAGTGAACGCATCTTCGGCAGGGTTGTCGGCAGTAGCGAGGTGAGAGAATACGCTCCTCACATGCAGCATAGGATTGGCTTTGATGCGACGAATAAGCTCGGGCAACTCGTCGAGAGAGAAGCCCAAACGGTGCATACCCGTGTCGAGCTTGATGTGGACATTCAAGGGATGTGCCTCGGGCAACGCCATGTTCTCCATGGCCCGTTCGATGCATTCCAAGTTGCGGAAGCTGAACACCTCCGGCTCGAGATGGTATTTGAGGATATTGTCGTAGCTGTTTACCTCCGGGCTCATCACCATGATGGGCAGGTTGATGCCCGCACGGCGCAACTCCACGCCTTCGTCGGCAAAAGCCACCGTCAGGTAGTCGACATTATGGAACTGAAGCACATTGGACACCTCAAGGTTGCCGCTGCCATAGCCGAAGGCTTTCACCATCACCATGAGTTTGGTTTCGGGCTTGATCTTCGACCGGAAATGGTTGAGGTTGTTGACCAAGTGGTTGAAATTGATCTCAAGTACGGTCTCATGCGCCTTCTCCTGCAGTTCCATGCCGATTTGCTCGAACTCGAACGCACGCGCACCTTTCAGCAAGATGGTCTGGTTGCTGAACTTCGAGAAGGGGAAATGCGCCAAAAAGTCGCCCACATTGGGGAAGAAATAGCGTTCCATGTCGAACTTGTTGGATTGGCGCGAAATGCCTTCACCGATACCGATCAGCATGTCAACGTCTTTGTTCTTCAGCAGTTGGGCAATCTCCGTATATAGGTCGATCTCGTTGCGCCCGCTCTGCAGGATGTCGGACAAGATGACCACACGGCGCTGGTGCTGGTGTTGCTGCCGCATCACATCCAAGGCGATGGAGAGCGAGTTGATGTCGGAGTTGTAGTAGTCGTTGATGATGGTGCAGTTGTTCATGCCCGCCTTGATCTCGAGGCGCATGGCGATAGACGTCAGCGCCATCAACCGTTCGGCGATGACCTCAGGGCGCATCTGAAGCAGCAGGCCCACGGCGATGCAATGGATGGCATTTTCGACGGAAGCGTCATCGATAAACGGGATGACATAGGTCATACTCTCGCCCTGATAGGCGGCTTGTATGGTAGAAGTCTTCTCGTTTTTCACCACCGAGGTGATGGTGAGGTCGGCCTCCGCAAACTTGCGGCTCCAAGTGAACAACTTCAACTTCGAGGCCATGCCCGAGCGGATAATGACCTGCTGGATCTCAGAATAGTCCATGCAGTAGACCAACGAATCGGCCTTGGTGAAGAGGTTAAGCTTCTCTCCTGCCTTTTGCGCAGGATTGATGAAGTTCTCCTCGTGTGCCTGTCCGATATTGGTGAACACGCCGATGTTGGGCCGTATCATGTCTTGCAACGCCATCATCTCGTCGGGTTCGGAGATGCCCGCTTCGAAGATGGCCATGTCGTAGCTGTCGTTCATCTGCCACACCGAGAGCGGCACACCCACCTGCGAGTTGTAGCTCTTGGGGCTGCGCACGATGTTGTGGTCGGGACTGAGCATCTGGTAGAGCCATTCCTTGACGATGGTCTTGCCGTTGCTGCCCGTGATGCCGATGACGGGGATGTCGAACTGCTGGCGGTGGTGCGCGGCCAGAGTCTGCAAAGCTTTAAGCGTGTCAGCCACGACGATGAAGACGGCCTCGGGACACTGCTCCTGCATGGGCCTTTTCACCACGAAGGCACGCACACCGCGGTCATAGAGCTCCTTGATGTATTTATGGCCGTCGTTGCGCGCACTCGTCAAGGCAAAAAACAAGGCAAGCCGAGCGTCCATCAGGTGGCGGCTGTCGATGAGTAGGTCGCTGATTTTCATGTCGGTCGCCTCTCCCACCAACTGTCCGTTGACAATCTCGGCTATTTCATATAAGGAATAGAATTGATGCTGCATGGAATTGTTAGAGATTTTGTGCAAAGGTAGCGCTTTTTTGAAAAAAGCGCTACCTTTGCACAAAATAAAACCTAACACCATGTCACTCAAGCATCACATCCCCAACGCCCTCACTTGCGGCAACCTCGTCTCGGGCTGCATGTCCATCCTCTTAGTCGCCTGCGGCATGCCCGTCAAGGCGGCTGTCATGATTTTCGTGGCAGGTCTCTTCGACTTCCTCGACGGCTTTGCCGCACGGCTGCTCAAAGCGCATTCGCCCATTGGGGCCGACTTGGACTCGTTGGCCGATGTGGTCTCGTCGGGAGTGGCACCCGGTTTCATCATGTATTGGCTGATGGCGCATGCCGCCGACCTGCCCGATTTCAGATGGCTGGGCATCAGCGTGTTGCCTTGTTTGGCATTTTTGTTGCCTGTTTTTTCTGCCATCCGCTTGGCCAAGTTCAACATCGACGACACGCAAAAGACCTCGTTTCGTGGGCTACCCGCCCCTGGTATGGCCATCTTCATCGCTTCTCTGCCTTTGGCGCTCGGCCAAGTGGGACATCTCACGGATGGCGCCTTGGGCTATTGGGCCTGCCTTGGCATCACCATGGTATTCTCGTTCATGATGGTGAGCCGTCTGCGTTTCTTCTCGTTCAAGATGAAATCGGCAAAATGGAAAGGCAACGAGGTGCGGTGGATTTTCCTCATCATCGCCGTGACGGGATTGGCCGCGTTCAGGCTCGTCGCACTGCCGTTCATCATGATGGTTTACGTGCTGATGTCGGTGTTGTTCGCTGGAAAAATGGAACAATTTTCTGAAAATAGGTAATTTTACCTATAGCATTTCCAATTTTTGTTATTACATTTGTAGCGTGATTTGCATAAAAATGCCAATCCCATGATTACGCGTTGCGCTCCATACCGAAACTTGGCCTCCGCTTTGCCACACTGGGCAAAGGGCATTGCGCGTCTTACCCCCCCCATCATATCATCTGATAATCAGCAATTTACATTATTTCTCAACATCAAAAAACCGAAAGGCACGAAAAGCCTTTCCGGATCTTCCGTTTTTTTCCGATGCCCATCCCCTGTCTCGCGTCTCGCATCCCTTGTCTCGCAGTCTCGCGTCCCCAAACCCCTGAATCATAAATCTTCAAATCAAATAAAAGTCTAACTCAAAATTCAACCATTATGAAAAGATTTCTACTAACATTACTCGCGGTGATGGCTTTCGCCGGCATGAGCGTGGCACAGGATGTGTATTACTCTGGGTACTACACCAGCCCCACGACGGGGCTGAAAAGGGCCGCAGTCTACAAAAACAACACAAAACTTTATGAGACATATTCAAGTGGTAATAACTGCGAATCCACAAGCGTTGTGTATGCCGACAACCATGTGTTCTGGTCTAATAATGCCACTGCACCTAACGGTTATTATGTTTTTGCCGATGTCTATAAGGATGATGACCCCTGGTTGGAAGGTGCCACCAACGAATACCGCCACATCAACGACTTGTATTTTGGCGGTGCCTACTCCAATATCTATGCAGTGGGCAGCATGGTAATTAATGGTGTACAGAGAGCCGTGGTTTGGAGGGGAACTGCATCGGAATCCTCTTGCAGCACCTCTCCCTATTACACCATGGGCAACACCAATTACGATAGTGAGGCCTATGCCATTACTGAATATAATGGGCATATATTTGTTGTAGGTATCCAATATATGTCTGAAGGCAATGACTCCTACAGAGGCGTCCTATGGAAAGACGGTGTCGAGTTTGTGGATTTGGGACAGAATTATAAACCCTATGGAATAAGTAATTATATCGGCAATCTTAGAGTTATAGGTGATTATTATGAATCGTCAAATTATTATCTTAAAGGATTCTCTGGAACCTATAATACCACAGCGGATTGGACGGACTGGCGGCTAACTAGTCCCAGCCACGGATATGACATAGACTGGGATCCACAGATGTTCTACCAGGTTGGAAATCAAGGCAATCAACTTAAAGTATGGTACGGTTTGGGCTCTGCAGAAATCTTTTCTCATACAACAAGTGGAAGCAACAATGCCTTGCGCGCCGTAGTGGCCAACCCTAAAGGAATCTACTATGCAGGACAACTCAACAACCAAGGCAAGGTTTGGAAAGACGGCAGCGTGCTGTATTCCCCTTCCAATTGCAATTATATCTATGACATGTATATTCAGAATCCGACATGCACGCAAACCACTTACAACCTTCCCTTCACTGAAGATTTCGAATACGGTAGTACCCACTGGCCTTGCTGGACTAATGCTGGATCCTCAAACTCATGGGAGAGAAGTCGTAGTACTGGTGAACTTAATCGTGTTATCGCAAGGGGGTATGGTTGGAGCGATGGTGACTCTTGGCTCGAGAGCCCTAAACTCAACATTCCAGCAGGAAGCGGCACCACCACGCTTACTTTTGAATCAAAAATGTATATGTATTCAGGGTCATATCCATCAGGGGGCTGCAAGGTTATGGTATCCACAGAGACTATACCTATAATTCCATCATTTACCGAGGTGCTGTCCATAAATACGGCAAACACCTCTTGGCAGACTGTCACCGTCGACCTCTCGGCCTATAATGGGCAATCTATCTACATTGCTTTTAAGATTGGAACTTCAAGCAACCGTTATGATTGGTTAATCGATGATATTAGCATCACCCAAAGCGCCCCCACCCAATACACCATCACAGCCAATGCCAATCCCACCAGCGGCGGCACGGTGAGCGGCGGCGGCACCTACAACCAAGGCGCCACCTGCACCCTCACAGCCACACCTGCCAGCGGCTATGAGTTCCTCTACTGGAAGAAGGGCAACACCCAAGTGAGCACCAACGCCACCTATAGCTTCACCGTCACCGAGAACGCCACCTACACGGCCTACTTCCAACAGGCGGCACCTACGCAATACACCATCACTGTCAATGCCAACAACAACGCATGGGGCACGGTGAGCGGCGGCGGACAATACAATGCGGGCGCCACCTGCACCCTGCATGCCACACCGGCCAGCGGCTATCAGTTCGACAGCTGGAAGAAGAACGGCTCGGTGGTGAGCACCAATCCCAACTATAGCTTCACCGTCACCGAGAACGCCACCTACACGGCTTACTTCAGCGCAGAGCCCGTCACTTACTACACCATCACCGTCAACGCCAGCCCGAGCAACGGCGGTACGGTCACGGGAGGCGGCACCTATCCTGCCGGTTCCTCCGTCACCCTAACGGCCACACCCAACAACGGCTACGCCTTCAGCCAGTGGCAGGACGGCAGCACCGCCAACCCGCGCACCATCACGGTCAACGGCAACGCCACCTACACCGCCTCCTTCACGCAACTGCAATATACCATCACCACCAATGTCAGCCCCGCTGGCGCAGGCACTGTCACGGGCGGCGGCGCCTACCACTACGGAGAACAGGTCACACTGACGGCCACCGCCAACAGCGGCTATGAATTCCAAGGCTGGAGCGACGGCGTCACCAACAACCCACGCACCATCACGGTGACGGGCAACGCCACCTACACCGCCATCTTCAGCGAGGTGGGCGCCACCTATTATAATGTGACCACCAGCGTCAGCCCCGCCGGCGCAGGCACCGTCACGGGCGGCGGCACCTACGAGGCCGGCTCCGTCATCGTGCTCACCGCCACGGCCAACCCAGGCTACACCTTCAACAGATGGGACGATAGCAGCACGCAGAACCCGCGCACTGTCACGGTGAACAGCGACTTGTCGTTCACAGCCATCTTCACCCAAAACCAATACACCATCACCGTGGTGGCTAACCCGAGCAACGCAGGCACGGTGAGCGGCGGCGGCGCCTATCACTATGGCGAATACGCCACGCTGACGGCCACGGCCTATAGCGGCTATGAGTTTGTGGGATGGAGCGACGGCTCAAGCCAGAACCCGCACCAGGTCATGGTGACAGGCAATGCCACCTACACCGCCACCTTCACGCAGTCGGGCACCACCTACTACACCGTGTCGGCCTACATCTCACCCGCAGGCGCTGGTACAGTGAGCGGCACAGGCACCTTCCCTGCTGGCGCCACCACCACGCTGACAGCCACAGCCAACAACGGCTACACCTTCGACCATTGGAACGACGGCAGCACCACCAACCCACGCACCGTCACGGTGAACAACAACATGTCGTTCACGGCCTACTTCAACGCCAACCAATACACCATCACCACGAATGTCGCTCCCGCAGGCGCTGGCACGGTGACAGGCGGCGGCACCTATCCTTATGGCGCCACAGCCACGCTGACAGCTACGGCTAACACAGGCTACGAGTTCTTGCAGTGGAGCGATGGCAACTTGCAGAACCCACGCACCTTCACCGTCACCCAAAACGCCACCTACACCGCACTCTTCTCCAACGGCAGCGGCAGCATGTACACCCTGACGGTGAGACCCAGCAGCCCCTTCCTCGGCGAGACCTACGGCAGTGGCACCTATCCCGCCGGCTCCGCGGTAGAGATTAGCGCCTTCCCGACTCCCTACTCCTACTTCCAAAAGTGGAACGACGGCAACACGGAGAACCCGCGCACCGTCATCGTAAACAGCAACATGGAGTTCATCGCCGAGTTCGGAGGCCTGTCCTTCTACACCATCACCGTTGAAAGCGCCAACCCCGAAAGAGGCGAAGCCTTCGGCGGAGGCAGCTACAGAGAAGGCACCGAGGTGGAAATCGCAGCAGTGGCCTATGAGGGTTATATGTTTGAGAAGTGGACCGACGGCAACACACAGAACCCGCGCACCATCACGGTGACAGGTGATGCCACCTACACGGCACGCTTCGTCGAAAGCAGCGTGACCACTTACGTCCTGAACGTGGTCTGCAACACCGAACAAGGCACAGTGAGCGGCGGCGGCACCTATGTCGCAGGCACCACGGCCACCATCCAAGCCTTCCCGAATCCCGGTTACACCTTCTCCAACTGGAGCGACGGTAACACGGATAACCCGCGCACCATCACGATGAACAGCGACCTGACACTTGTGGCCTTCTTCGGCACAGGCGTCGGCGAGAACGACGGGACAACCATCACCCTATACCCCAACCCTGCCAAGGAGAGCATCCGCATCCTCGGCATTGAGGCCAACAGCCAAGTTGAGATCTACAACAGCCTTGGCGAATTGGTGAAGGTCTTGAGCGTCGGTCCCGACCAAGAAATTGGCATCCGCGACCTCGCCTCGGGACTCTACCTGCTGCGCTGCGGCAACGCCGCCTTGCGCTTCGTAAAACAGCAATAATGGTTGTTGTAATATAAATGAATCCCGCAGCAAAAAGTTTTGCTGCGGGATTCGCTTTTTAAGGGATTCTCTATCGTGAATTACCTTTATAACTCCTTCTTGTGGAAGACGAAATTATGTCCGAGATACACCTCGCGGACATGCTCGTCCTGTGCCAGATTCTCGGGCGTGTCAGTCTTGAGCACCTTGCCGTCGAAAAGCAGATAGGCACGGTCGGTGATGCTGAGGGTCTCGTGCACGTTATGGTCGGTGATGAGCACACCGATGTTTTTCCGCTTCAGTTTGAAGATGATACGCTGGATGTCCTCGACGGCGATGGGGTCGACACCAGCGAAAGGCTCGTCCAAGAGGATGAAGTTGGGGTCGATGGCCAAGGCACGGGCTATCTCGGTACGACGACGCTCGCCGCCCGACAGTTGTATGCCTTTGCTCTTGCGCACTTTCTGCAAGCCGAACTCGTCAAGTAGCGCTTCCAACTTCTCCTGCTGTTGCTGCTTGCTCAAGCCATGCTTAAACTGCATGACGGAGATGATGTTGTCCTCGACGCTCATCTGCCGGAACACCGAGGCTTCCTGTGCCAGATAGCCGATGCCGATTTGGGCGCGCTTGTACATGGGCAGCTCCGAGATGTCCCTCTCATCGAGAAAGACCTTACCTGCGTAGGGCTTGATGAGGCCCACCACCATATAGAATGTCGTGGTCTTGCCTGCACCATTGGGGCCGAGCAGACCCACGATTTCGCCTTGTTCAACCTCGATGTTGACATTGTTGACCACGGTGCGTTGACCGTATTTCTTGACCAGATCTTCAGTTCTCAGCTTCATCTTCAGTTGTCAGTTATTCAGTTGTTCAGTTTGGCTTCTGGCTTCTGGCTTTTGGCCTCCCCCTGCTTTAAGGAGATCGCGGATCAAGTCCGCGATGACGCCTCGGGGGCAAGGTAGCCAGTAGCCAAGAGCCAATAGCCAGTAGCATTAAAAAATTCCTTCTTTCAAAATATCATGCAAATGAATAATCCCCAGATACTTGCCATCCTTGACCACGGGCAATTGCGTAATACTGTTCTCCCGCATCTTGTGCAAGGCGTCGACCACCAAGGCATCTTCTTCGATGGTCTTGGGGTTGGAGGTCATGATCTGTGATGCTTTTACATGTTCGATGTCAGTGGTGTTCATCAGCATGCGACGCAAGTCACCGTCGGTGATGATGCCCAATATCCGCTCGTCGTGCATCACCACGGTGGCACCCAACCGTTTGTGTGTCATCTCGATGATAACGCGAGTGAGGTTGTCGTCGGGACCCACCTCGGGGCGCTCGTTGCGGGTGTAGAGGTCTTTCACGCGAAGGTAGAGCTGCTTGCCAAGGGCTCCACCCGGGTGGAACTTGGCGAAATCTTCCGTCGAGAAGCCGCGGCAATGCATTAAAACAAGTGCCAAGGCATCCCCCATGACGAGTTGTGCCGTGGTGCTACTCGTAGGGGCAAGGCTGCCAGGGATGGCCTCCTCTCCAACCGTCACATCAAGGACATAGTCGGCCTGCGCAGCAAGATAAGAGTCGCGATTGCCAACGATGGCCACAATCTTGTTGCCACGCAACTTGATGAGCGGCACCAGCACCTTGATTTCCGGAGTCTCGCCACTTTTCGAGAGCACGACCACCACATCGCCTTCGCGAACGATGCCTAGGTCGCCATGGATGGCATCGGCAGCATGCATAAACACGGCCGTAGTGCCAGTCGAATTCATGGTAGCCACAATCTTTTGCGCGATGATGGCGCTCTTCCCGATGCCGGTAAAGACCAGATTTCCCTTGTTCTCAAGCATCAGTTCCACCGTTTTTCGGAAATCGTCATCGATTCTTTGCCTCAATCCAATTATCGCATTAGCCTCATTTTCAATAATTTGAGTGGCCAATTCGATAATTATGTCATTTTTTTTCATTTTTTATCGCTTTTTTCTTGCTTCGTATGACCTAAAACCTATAACTTTGTCTTTGCGACAAGAGCTCAAACCGGCTCTCTACAAAAACGCAATTTCTCGTAAGAGATTGCAAAATAACGCAAAAAATCGGACAATACCAAAAGAAGGAAATCATGGCAAAAAAAGCAGACCTCGAGATTCACAAGCTACTGAAGAATGTTTTCGGCTTCGACCAATTCAAGGGAAACCAGGAAGAGATCATCAAAAGCATCCTTGGCGGCAACAACACCTTCGTCCTCATGCCGACAGGTGGTGGCAAGTCACTTTGCTACCAACTGCCTGCGCTGATGTCGAAAGGCACGGCCATCGTCGTCTCGCCGCTCATCGCCTTGATGAAGAACCAGGTCGACATGATCCGTAACTTTGGCACCGAGCTGGGCATCGCCCATGTGATGAACTCGTCGCTTTCGAAAGCCGAACTGCTGGAGGTAAAGGAAGACCTGAAGAGCGGTAAGACCAAGTTGCTCTATGTGGCACCCGAGTCGCTCACCAAAGACGAGACCGTCGATTTCCTTCGTGGGCTGAAAATCTCATTTGTCGCCATCGACGAGGCACACTGCATCTCTGAATGGGGCCATGACTTCCGTCCTGAATACCGCCGTCTGCGTCCCATCATCAATGCCATTGGCGACAACCTGCCGATCATCGCACTAACGGCCACCGCCACGGTCAAGGTGCAGAACGACATCATGAAGAACCTCGAGATCATGGATGCCAAGGTCTTCAAGTCGTCGTTTGACCGTCCGAACCTGTACTACGAAGTACGTCCCAAGACCAAAGACGTCATCAAGGATATCATTAAATACATCAAGCAAAACCCAGGCAAGTCGGGCATCGTGTACTGCTTGAGCCGCAAGAAAGTGGAAGAGTTGGCCGAGACCTTGGCCGTCAACGGCATCCGTGCCCTGCCCTACCATGCCGGCCTCGACAGCCAGACCCGTAAGGAGAACCAAGACAAGTTCCTCATGGAGGAGGTCGACGTCATCGTAGCCACCATCGCCTTCGGCATGGGCATCGACAAGCCTGACGTGCGCTTCGTCATCCACCATGACATCCCGAAGAGCCTTGAAGGCTACTATCAAGAGACAGGTCGTGCCGGCCGCGATGGCGGCGAAGGCAACTGCATCGCCTTCTATGACTATGAGGACATCCACAAACTCGAAAAGTTCAACAAAGGCAAGAACGTGGCAGAACAGGAGATTGCCCGCGAGCTGCTCAATGAGACGGTGACCTACGCCGAGTCGGCCGTGTGCCGTCACCGACTCCTGCTCCATTACTTCGGTGAAGAATACGAAAAGGAAAACTGCGGCTCTTGCGACAACTGCCGCTATCCTAAAGAGAAATTCGACGGCAAAGAAGACCTCAAACTTGTCCTCGAAGCTGTGGAAGACACCAAGCAACTCTTTAAGACCAAACATATTGCAGAATTGCTCGCCGGCAAGCTTACTGGCGACATCAAGGCGGCCAAACAGGAGAACAACGAGTTCTTCGGTGCCGGCGACGAACACGACGAGAAATATTGGACTGCTGTCATCCGTCAGGCCTTGGTCAACAAGCTGCTCTCGAAAGACATCGAGAACTATGGCATCCTGAAGATTACCAAAGATGGTAAGGCCTTCATCAAGAAGCCGTACACCATCATGCTCGTCAAAGACCACGACTATGAGAACTCCGACGAGGACGATCCCGAAGCCATGGCAGCTTTGGGCGCCGGCAAGGACGGTGGTGCCGACAAGACCCTCTTCTCCCTGCTGAAAGACCTGCGCAAGACCATCGCCAAGCAAAACGGGTTGCCGCCTTTCGTCATCTTCCAAGACCCGTCGCTTGAAGACATGGCCATCCAATACCCCATCACCAAAGAGGAGATGACCCAGATCGCGGGTGTCGGAGCAGGCAAGGCCGAGAAGTTCGGTGAGCCATTCATCAAGCTCATCAAGGAGTATGTGGAAGAAAACGAGATCACCCGCCCCAACGACATGGTGGTGAAATCGGTGGTCAACAACTCGGCGCTCAAGATCGGCATCATCCAAAACATCGACAAGAAGATCCCGCTCGATGACATCGCCTATGGCAAGGGTTTGAGCTTCGACGAGCTACTTTCAGAGATTGAGAGCATCGTCTCGTCGGGCACGCACCTCGACATCAACTATTTCATCGAGGACTATGTGGACATCTACCACCAGGAAGACATCCTCGAGTATTTCCACGAGGCCGAATCCGATGATGTGCAGGCCGCCCTTCGTGAGCTCGGTGAAGACGAATACGAGGAAGAGGAAGTCCGCCTGATGCGCATCAAGTTCCTATCCGATGTTGGCAACTAATCGTAAATGAAAAAAAAAGCATTCATTGTTTTGTTCTTTGTCCTTGCGGCCCTCGTTGGGTGCAAGGACAAAGGTTATGTGCCCGCCCATCTGCTCACGGAGCAGGAGATGATCGCCATCATGACCGATGTGCAAATCATCGAGGCCGACATCAACCGCCAGAAGACGCAGGAACGTGAGCGCGACCTCAACGACACGACGCAAGTCGAGCCAAAAGACTACGTGGCGATTTCAAGGGATTATTACGCCCAGCTCTTCGAGCATTATGGCATCACCGACAGCATCTTCACACAGAACCTCCAATACTACACCGAGCATCCCGCCGACTTGGAGCGTATCATGGACTCGGTGATGCAGCGGCTGATGAAGGAACAGGCAGAGCCCTGAAGGGGCGAGACGGTGTCAACCTCTGCCCTTCGTTGTGTTAATAATGTCAAACATTATCAAATGAAATAAAACATCATCATGGCCAGCACATTAGTCCAGCAATATATGCACATTGTATTCCATACGAAATGCACAAGCATCACCATGCGTGAAGAGGATTTAGGGCGTATTTTCGATTATGTAGGGGGCATCATTCGAAACATCGACGGAGTTTCCATACAGGTGGGTGGTCGTCCCGACCACATCCACATTTTGGCATCCATGCCAAAAACCATGAGCCTAGCCGAATTTGTCAGAACCATTAAATCCAACAGCAGCAAGTGGGTGAAAACATTGGACAGCTATTATGAGCCATTCATGTGGCAGGAAGGCTATGGGGCATTCAGCGTCAGCGCTTCAGTGTTGGACAAAGTCGCCAAATATATCAAATTCCAGAAATCACATCACGACAAACAAACCTACGTCGATGAATACAAACAATTCTTGGATGCATACCATATTGAATATGACGAACGGTATGCGTTTTCGGATTGATGCTGTCACCCCTTCGGGGTTCTAATAACGTATCATTATTCTCATCGGCAGGGGTTTACACCCCATTTCGCCATTTTTTTCGGCAGGGGTTTACACCCCGTTTTGCCGTTTTTTTTCGGCAGGGGTTTACACCCCATTTCGCCGTTTTTTTTCGGCAGGGGTTTACACCGCCTGCCTGCAAGGCTGTCACCCCTTCGGGGTTCCCATTACTTCTTCAGCTCAGTAGCAATCAAATCATTGAGTTTCTTCGCGGCATCCAATTTCATGCTTTCGTCTGTCGGGACTGGCACGGGCTTCGTATTCAGGCGGCTCAAGGTCTCGGCTGAACAGGCCTCGCGGTCGCCCTTGATGGTGGTGTAGTCGTTCTTGAAGGTAGAGGTCACTTCGAAGGGAACGGAGCCCAACACCTTGCCATAACTTTCAGAACGGTATTGAATGCGTCCCGAAATCATTACGCTCTTCGTCTGCGAATGGTCCGTCACTTCGACGGTTTGGTTACCTTTTGTTTCCTTGAAAGTCACTTCGTCCAATCGACTTGGTGAAATAGTTACATCATCTACAAACACACATACAATCGACTCTCGATTCGGCCTTGGTCTAGGGTCGTTTTGTATCCAAATTCTTGAAATTTGGGCAGGAAGCTCTCCTTCATCAAAATCAAACACAACTTTTCGAAAAGAGTAAAAGTCAGAACCGTTTCTGTAGTATCCAAAATCGACACATTCATTTATATATAAAGCACATTTCTTTCTTAAATCCAACAGTTTAGAGCTCTCTGGATTGGTACGCCATAGCTGCTCCACATACTGTTCCGCCTCTACGGCATCCTCTTTTGAGCCTGAATCAAGCAGTTGGTTGGCCTTCGCCACCAAGAACGCCTCGGCGTGGTTGCGTGCCACTGTCATGTCGTCATCGAGGTCGAGCGGCACATAGTTCATGCCGTTTTTGACTTGGGTCGGGAAGCAGGCCAAGGCGTCGTTGCGGCCTTTCATGCTGCAATAACGCTGGTAAATTTCGGGCCACACATCGGGTTGCCCCGTGGCCTTCAAGGCCTGTATGCGCTCGTGGTCGGCCTGATTGGCCTTATGATAGGAAGCCGCCACATAGTTGATATGCTTGGCGTTCATGTCGCCGTCGCAGATGTCGGGCGCCACGCGCTGGATCACCTGGTCATATTCTTGGGCTTCATAGAGTTTCTTGGTCGTGTTGCAGGCGGTGAGCATCGCGCCGAGCAACAAAGCGGGAATCAGTCGGAGGTATTTCATTGATTCAATTATTGATTACTTTACTCATATAGCGCTATATGGGATACGTGACTCCATGTCTTCATCGTCATGGCGGAGGGACATCCGCCATCTCCTAAGCAAGAAGAGAGACTCGTTTGCTTTAGGAGATTGACTTGCTCCGCATCGTCGAATCTTCGATTTGCGGATCGAGTCCGCAATGACGGCTGTCGAGTCTCGTAGTCACGCAGTCTCAAAGTCTCGCGTCAATAAAGAAAAACCACAAATTCCGCTCCAAAATTGTCCAATCGGGAATAATTCTTTAATTTTGTGGCATCGAAACCTCAATTTTCATGGAAATAATCAAGCAACTGCAACAGGATTTCGCTGAATTCTTGGCGAACACCAACTTCAACGGACAACCGAAGGAGTTATACGAACCCATTGCCTACACCATTTTGCAAAGCGGCAAACGCCTCCGCCCCATGCTCTGCCTCTTGGCCAACGACTTATTTGACGGCGACGAGCAGCAAGCCCTTTGGCCCGCCTTGGCCTTGGAGACCTTCCACAACTTCACCCTCATCCACGACGACATCATGGACAAGGCACCCATGCGCCGCGGGATGCCGACGGTCTACCAGAAATGGAACGCCGACATCGCCATCCTCTCCGGCGACGCCATGCTGGCCCAAGCCTTCCAATATGCGCTGAAGCCCGATAAAGGCGCCGAACTCGCCCGACAACTTGGCAAGGTAGCCATCGAGATATGCGAAGGCCAGCAGATGGACCTCAACTTCGAGACCCTCGGCAACGTCACCATCCCCGAATATCTCGAGATGATCCGTCTGAAGACCGCCGTCCTCTTGGCCACGGCCTTACAGATGGGCGCCACAGTGGCGGGAGCAAAAGAAACTGACATACAACACCTCTACGACTTTGGCATCAACCTGGGCATGAGCTTCCAACTGCAGGACGACATCCTCGACCTCTACAGCGATGTGGCCGTGTTTGGCAAGCGACATGGCGGCGACATTGCCGACAACAAGAAGACCTATCTTTACTTGAAGGCTTTGGAATTAGGTTCGGAACGCGACCGCAAACGCCTCGAGCAACTCTTCACCTTACGCATGGACCACGACGAAGAGGAAAAAATAGAGGAAGTGCAATCCATCTACGATCGTCTGCAGGTGCGCGAGGCTGTCGAGCAGGTCATGCTCGACTACGACCGCAAGGCTTTCGCGGCCTTGGAAGCCGTCGACTTGCCTGAAGAAAGGAAAACACATCTTCGCACTTATGCGGAACTACTGTCGGGAAGGAAAAAATAAGACCACAATAACAATAAAAAAGAATGCGGAACAGAGGACTCAAAACTCCATTCCGCATTCATTGTTTTAGCTACTCGTCAAGAAAGACTATTTTTCAGACTTTTCAGTACTTTCGGTTTTTTTGAGTTCCGGTTTCCGCGCGGCTCTCTTGGATTGTCTGTCGACCTTCAGAGCCTTCTTCTCTTCCTTCAAAGCTTTCTTCTCAGCGCAGTGTTTGCCATCCTTGCATTCCACTTTCTTCTCGGCGCAGCAATCACCTTGCTTTTTCTCCACCTTCTTGTCGGCGCAACAATCGCCTTGCTTTTTCTCTACCTTCTTGGTGTCACAGCACTCGGCCTTCTTTTGCTCCACAGGCTTCTGAGTGTCCGTCGAAAGCGTAGGTTTCTCCTTCTTTTCCACTACGGCAGTCGTCTCCGATTTCTTGGTTTTCACTTCTACAGTTTGTGCGGTCGCATCTTGGATGCCCAAGGCACTAATGGCGAAGAAAGCCAAAGCGCCAAATAAGATTGATTTCTTCATGTTGATAGGGTTTAATTAAGTTTACAAATGAAAATCTAGCAAAAATCGTTCCAAAAATCAAGGCAGGAAGAGGCAGCTGTCGCCATAACTCAAGAAGCGGAAGCCGTGGTCGAGGGCAAAGCGATAACAGTCCTTCCATCGCTCACCGATTAGGGCTGAAACCAACAGCAACAGTGTACTCTTCGGTTGGTGGAAATTGGTAATCAAGCCCGTGATGATACGCATCTTGTAACTCGGCGCTATCATCAAGGCTGTACTGGCTTCAAGCCTAGTGAGACCATGCTTGTCGAGATAAGCCAAAATGCCTTGCAGGGCTTCTGTGGCCGACAAGGGTGCATGTGTTTCGTAAGGGAACCATTGCTCCACATGCAAAGGCCGCAATGCATCCCCTTGCTCCTTTAGCATCACGCCTATCCAATAGAGGCTTTCCAAGGTACGGGTACTAGTGGTGCCCACAGGAATGACGGGCTTTCCAAAATGTTGTATTAGATTTTCAATCAATGACTTACGAACGATGATAGTCTCCGAATGCATGGCATGTTCGCCAATGGTCTCGGTGGCCACGGGACGGAAAGTGCCCGCACCTACATGGAGCGTGACCTCATCGAAGCCAAAACCTTCGTCGCGCAGTTCAGCGATAAGCGGTTGCGTGAAATGCAGGCCAGCCGTGGGAGCAGCCACCGAGCCATCATAACGGGCGAAGACGGTCTGGTAACGGTCGCGGTCGTCAGGTTCGGCATCGCGATGAAGGTAGGGCGGCAACGGTATCTCACCAGCTGCCTCGAGTACAGCGGCAAACGACAGGTGTTCAGGAAGCCATGAGAACTCGATCTCGGAATACTGGTCATTATGGGCCAAACGCTCGGCAAATAAGGAAACCTTCTCCCCTTTTACCGACAACTCCATCGAAAGTTTGCCTTCCTTCCAACGCTTGGCATTGCCGACCAGGCATTTCCACCGCACGGGCGAACAAGCCGAAAACGCCATCTGGTAGTCTTGTTCGGGTTCAAGACAGAACACCTCGATACGCGATCCCGTGGTCTTGTGGAACTGAAGACGCGCACGGATGACTTTGGTCTCGTTGAAGACCAACAAAGCATCTTTGGGCAGATACTCACCCACATGCTTGAACTGGGATTCACTTATCACATTGTCTTTCAGCACCAACAGCTTCGAAGCATCGCGCTCTGCCAAAGGGTATTTGGCGATGCGGTCATCGGGCAAGGGATAGTCGTAGGCTTCAATGGAAATGTCTTTTACCATATTCATCGTTGAAATTTTGCGCAAAAGTAGGGATTTATTCCTATTTTTGCGCCGTTAAAGCAAAAGAGATGGTCCCCTTGCCCCTAAAAATAGAACTGACCCGTGAGTTTCTGCTGAAGTTCCTGAAATTCGGCGTGGTTGGCCTGTCAGGCGTATTCGTCAACTTCGGCGTCACCTATGTCTGCAAGGAATGGTTCAAGTGGAACAAGTATTTGAGCAACATCCTAGGGTTCGTCTTTGCCGCCACCACCAACTACATCCTCAACCGGGTGTGGACCTTCCAGAGCACCAACCCACAAATCGGGGTGGAATACCTCAAATATTTTGTCATTGCGCTCATCGGCTTGGGCATCGACACGCTGACAGTCTATCTGCTCAACGGCAAGCTGAAATGGAACTTCTACCTCAGCAAGGTGTTTGCCGTGGGCGCCTCCACACTGTGGAATTTCTTCGGAAATCTGCTGTTTACATTTGCCTAACCAAGGAACTTATCCAAAAAGATAAATGGCATCAACGACTCGATGCCATCGAAGGCAAAGACGGGACCCGTCTCACCTTGGCATAGCACACGCAGCGGCTGCTTCGACAACTGCTCCACCTCCACCATCACCTGACGGCAGGCACCGCAAGGGGCAACAGGCTCATCAATGGTTTTGCTGGCCGAATAAGCAGTCACGGCCAAGGCTGCGAAAGGCACATTGGGAAACTTGGCCATGGCTGCGAACATCGCCACACGCTCGGCACACAAACCACTGGGATAGGCAGCATTCTCGATATTGTTGCCCGTCACGACCTCGCCGTTGGCCAAACGCACCGCAGCACCCACATTGAACTTGGAATAGGGCGCGTATGCATTGCGAGCCGCCTCGTGGGCAAGCCGCAACAATTCAGCATCGCTCGGGTCGAGTTCCTCAAGATGATCGTAAACAGTGTAAGGGCAAATAAAGCGTTCTTTTTTCATGATGGCATCATTTTTCATTCATGATGCTGCAAAGATAAGGAAAAAAACCTTATTAATTGAAATCCACACTTCTTTGAGGCTTGGCAAATAGCAACAAGGCCATAAAGAAGGCAAACAGGGTGGCACCCGCTTGGGTCTCAAGGGTGTCTTCGGGGAACATCGAGAGTAACATGATGCAGAAAAACACCAAGTATAAATACGTATGGTTTTTTCGAGAAGCAAACCAAGGATAGAACAGCACAAAGAGGAAAAACGCCAAGCCTACAAGGCCAAAGGCCACGGCAATGGCCAAGTATTGATTATGTGCGCGAAAGCGATACTCCTCCTGCAAAGGCGAATGAATCTCATCATAGGCTTGACTGAATGCCTGTGGCACATCACCCGTACCCACACCGAACCACGGATGCTGACCTATGAGGTGCAGCGAAGCCCTCGTGAACTCGACACGCTGCGAGAGCGAGCCTCCGTTAGGGTTGTTGTATTTGCGATAAAGGCCGTACTCAAACAAGGTCGACGAGAGACGGGCCCGCAGGCCGGGATGTTGCCAGTTGTTGTAGTTGGCCACCCCCTGCTCGATGTTATGGATATCCTCGTCGGTCAAGACCATGACACCTTGCGCGTCCTTGCGCAGACCTTTCGAGGTGAGATAACGGGCCAATGTAGGCTCTAACATCACACCAGCCGAATCGTTCAAAGGAAGCGCACTACGCTGCTGCCATGCCTCCTGTAGTTCCTTGCGACAGTAGTAAAGCCCGACATATTTCCCGTCTTCCACGGGGTTGTGTATGGTATCGTGCCAATAGTCGTTGCCTTGGGCCGTCTTCTTCTCCAAGGTGGCGAAGTCAACGGGCTCAACCTTCAACAAGGGCTTCATTTCGTGCCACACAACGAGAGCCCCCGTGACGACCACAGCCACTAACAAGGCGGCGATGGCAATGCGCCAACCCCAAGCTTTTTGCCAACGCAAGAAGGCATAGACGGCCGAAACAAGGACAACCGCTGCCAAAATCACATAGCCAGTCAGCGATTCGAAGATGTAGATCTGATAAGCGAGCCACAGCCAAATGAACCACATCAAAAACTGATTCACAGCCACTTTCACCCCAAAAGCAGGAACGCCATTCCCCCTCGGAACGCGCATCTTGAAAATATAATAGCCGATGACGGCCATGCTGAATACGATGTTGAGGCAGAAGCGGATGTGACTGATGAAATGCGAGATTTCACGGACATCTTCGTAGTCATGTCTCCAATAGGACACACTGCTGAACAAGGTGGCAATGAAGACCGAAAGCACATAGACGAGCATCACGAAATCGAAACGCTTGCGGTCCAACGGTAACATGCTCGAAAGGACGAAAGGCATGACCAAAATAGGTAGCTTGACACGCAAATCCTTAAGGGCATACTCGAAATCGGAGGTCCACAATAGACCCACAACATGCATAAGATAAAAGGCTACCAGAAGGACGGCGGCTTTGTTGTGCCAAAAACGGGAGAGTTTTGTTTTAATTCCCCCGACCCCCTTAAAAGGGGGAGTAAGGGCATCAACAAGCCAGACGAGAGCCAGCCAAAACTGCGACATGCCCATGAGGAAGGGCGAGAGGGTGAGTCCCACGGCCACCATCAACAGGCCTAGAAGATAGGCTTGGTTGACATAGGGTCGTATGGAAGCCTTGGAGGTCATTACTTGCCGCTCAAGATGCTATGGTATTCATCCTTGCCGTTGGTGTTGAGCAGAATCTCAAAGGCGCGCTTCAAGTCAGGATCGTCGTTAAGCGATGCGATGATACGGCCTTTTTGGTAATAATAACGGCCCACAATCTCGGAGCGTAATAACTCTTCGATATCTTTGCGGTTGCTGATCAGATCATTTTCCTTCTCGGCAGCAAGATTCTTTTCCAACAGTTCGATTTGAGGCTTGATCTTGTCGAGATAGCCTTCCTCCTTGGCAGTCTTCTTCAACTTCTCAATGGCTTTTTCGCTCTCGGTGGTATAGGCAAACTTCTTGTCTTTCACGAACTTCATGAAGTCCTGATAAGTGGCCTCGTCAATCTGGAACGACTCGGCAGGAGCGATGCTCTTGTGCTCGTGGTGGAACTTATTGGCGTAGTCAAAGATATAGTTCTTGGCGAAGAGATAGGCAGTCACCGTGGCATAAGCATCGCGTTTCACTTTCACATCGGGCATAATACCATGGCCTTCATAGACGGTGCGTCCGCCGAGGGTCTTGAAAGGCTTGCCGAGAGTGTCATTCTTCGTTTGCGTGGTGTCTTTCTTATGCGAATAGTCAATCTCCTGGATGCAGCGGCCGCTGGGGATGTAATAATGTGCGACAGTGACTTTCATCTGTGTGTTGTAGCTCAACGGCAGGATGTTCTGCACCAACCCTTTGCCGAAAGTCCTTTGTCCAATGATGACGCCACGGTCGTAGTCTTGGATGGCACCTGCCACAATCTCGCTAGCCGAGGCGCTGTTGCCATCGACGAGGATGGCCAAGGGAATCTCCAAGTCGACAGGGTCGTTGGTGGTAGGATGAATGCTGTTGGCATTGGCGGCCTTACCTTTCATCGACACCACCGCTTTGGCTTTGGGGATAAACAAGTTGACGATGTCGACCGCCTCGTTCATCAGGCCGCCGCCGTTGCCGCGCAAGTCGAGAACAAAGCCTTTCAGCGTATGGTTCTTCTTCATTTCCAACAGTTTATCCTTTACTTCCTTACCTGCGTCACGGGTGAAGCCACTCAACGCAAGATAGGCAACTCCGTTGTCGAACACCTTATAATAAGGTATATTGTCAATCTTCACCTTCTCGCGCTTCAAGGTCATCTCCAGCGGTTTGTCTTCCCCATAGCGCTTGATTTTGAGTTTCACCTCGGTACCTGGTTGTCCCTTCAGCAAGTTGCTGACCTCTTGGGTGTTTTTCTTCTTGCAGTCAACGCCATTCACCTCGAGGATGGCATCGCCGGCAATGATTCCGGCCTTCTGTGCAGGCCAGCCTTCGTAAGGGTCGGAAAAGCGGGTCAGCTCGCCGTCATATTGGATGAGGGCGCCAATGCCGCCATATTCGCCCGTGGTCATGAACTTGGCGTTCTCAATGTCCGACTCGGGAATAAAGACCGTGTAAGGGTCGAGTTCGTCGAGCATGGCCTTGATGGCAGTCTCATTGAGTTCGCCTGGGTTGATTTCGTCAACATAGTTGAGGTTGAGTTCGCGCAGAAGGCTGTTGTAGATGTCAATGCTCTTGGCGATTTCGAAGTTGTTCTGCTTTTCTTGGGCAAGGAGTCCAAGGGGAAGGAGCAGAGCGAGGATGAAGGTAATAATTTGTATCTTTTTCATTTTCAATTATTTATTATTCGTATCAAGAGTTTCCCTTCGGGAATGGAGTACTCTTTTTTTTCGTTTTCGCGGCAGCTTCAAACAACATCCAACCCTTTGGCTTCTATTGCCGCCGCAATATAGACTTGTCCCTCCTCCATTCCCGAAGGGAATCCCCTACGGGACTGGGTCATAGCCGCTACCGCCCCAAGGGTTGCACGAGAGGATGCGTTTGAAGGTGAGCCAGCCACCCTTGAAGAAACCGTATTTCTCGATGGCCTCGATGCCGTAGTTGGAACAGGTGGGCGTATAGCGACAGCTGTTGCCAATGAAAGGCGACAATGTCACCTGATAAATCCGAATCAAGAGGATCAGGAACTTAGCGGGTAGTTTTGCAATGTTTTTCATAGGTCTTGGCAATTTCCAGAACGACTTTTTCAGTCTTCTTGAGCATCTCTTCGTAGTTATGGATGACCGTAGCCGTATAGACTAACGCAACATCAGCGGAAATATTATCCCTTTGGCAGATTTCATAAAGGGCCGACTTGTTCTTGCGCCAAGCCTCACGGATAAGGCGTTTCACGCGATTACGCTTGAAAGCATGATGGAAGCGTTTTTTCGACACCGAGACCAATAGACGGACCGTTGGCGGTCGACTATCGTCGTGACGGAAGAGGTAAATGGCCCGATAAGGATAGACTGAAATGCCCGAACCTCGGTCGAAGAGCGCCTGGATGTCGTTTTCCTTGCAAATGCGCTCGTATTTCGGTAAACCTTCGGGGGCGACCATAGAGCAAAACGATTTGGTTGGCAACGCGTTTTATTTCTTCTTGGTCTTTTTGTTTTCGGCAGCCACATATTCCTCGATGGCCATGGTTATGGAAGGGGCTGTTTGCGTGGGAGCGCGGAAACTGAGCGTGAAGCCAGCATCGACAATGGCTTGGCATGTGGCATCACCGAAACCACCGATGGCCACATCACCTTGTTGGAAATCGGGGAAGTTCTCTTTCAGCGACTGGATGCCCATGGGGCTGAAGAAGACCAACATGTCATAGTCATTAATCTTCACCACATTCTTCAGGTCGGCAGGCACGGTGCGGAATATCACGGCCTTGGTGAAGTTGAGCTTGGCGGCAGTCAGCAGGTCGATGGTGGCATCTGAACTGATGTCAGAGCAGCAGTAAAGGTACTTCTCGTCCTTGTGCTTCTTCATGATGTCGATGAGGTCGTTCAAAGTCTGGTTGCCGTAGAAAACCTTGCGCTTGCGGTATTGCACATAACGTTGCAGATAGTAGGCGGTCGACTCGTTGATGCAGAAATACTTCAAAGTTTCGGGGACAGTATATCGCATTTCCTTGGCAACGCGGAAGAAATGGTCGATGGCATTGCGGCTGGTGAGGATGATGGCTGTATATTCCGGAAGTTTGATGTGTTCTTGGCGGAGCTCGCTTGCCGTGACATCGTCAAGCTTGATGAACTTCTCGAATGTGAAATTCACGCCATATTTCTTCATCATGTCGGCAAAGGGGGTTTTCGAAATGTCTGCAGGCTTGGGCTGCGACACCAAAATCGACTTAATCTTCATCTTTTTTCTTCTTTTTTAAGAACTAAAAACACTCAATTTTTCCCACCTCTGAATTGTATAACTCATTAAAATACAGTTCCCTGACTAAAGTATCGCCAGCCTGCGGTCACGAGCGTTGCAACGGGTGCGATTTCGAGGGCGCAAAAATACAAAAAAATATAAAACGCAGGTATCTTTGTTGAAACTCTCGTTTCAATCACCCCGATAACAAGCCGCACAATTGCCGCCAGACCCAACACGCCAACGCCAGCCCATACGAAGTATTTTGAGGGGTTGTAGAGCAGCAACAACATCAATGGGACCATGATGATAAGGGTAAAAATGGACACTGAGAATTGAACCGTCATCTGTCGGTCGACTGTCTCATGGGTGTCGAAAAGCCAATTGACGATATGCAGGATGGCAAACCGAAGTAGCACCCATCCCGTCATGGCCGCGCAGATGATGCCAAAGACACGCATCACATTATAGGTGGACACATCGTGCGAGAGCACCACGCAACTCTTCTGAACGAAGAGCGCAATGAGGAGAATATAGCCCAACATGAACGACACACAGAGGAAACTGCGTTGCGGGTTCCATTCCCTGAGCAGTTGGTTGGTGTGCGCCACCCCTCCCGGCACGCTCAACACCTGACGGAACTGGCGGGGATAGAGCTGCTTGTTGAGCACGATGAGTAACAACAAAACACCCAACAACGCCAAGTTCCATCCCTGAAGTACCTCATACGACATCCTCGGCAGCGGTATAAGCGAGCCTTGGAATCCCGATGTGATAAAACTAGGCACAACACTATCGAGCGCCACGCTGTCAACAGCCTGCAAAGTGTCAGCAACTTGCAGCGTGTCAACAGGTTGAACCTTATCTACAAAGGGAGGCGTGTAGAATATGTCGGTATACTGCGGCATGAAAGGTCATTTTTTCCGCTGCAAAAATAATGGATTATTTGCAAACCGACACAAAAACTTACTAACTTTGCAGTCTTATCTAGAAATGAACAATTCAACAATAATCAATCAACAATTAAACATAGCAACATGGATTTAATGCAAGAAATTATTGCCAATGCCCAAGCTAACAAACAGCGCATTGTGCTCCCCGAGGGCGACGAGCCCCGCACCCTGAAAGCCGCCGACCGTCTTTTGGCTGACGGTGTCGCCGACATCATCCTCATCGGTCCCGCCGAGAAGATCAAAGAGATGACTGCCGAGTTCGGTCTCCAAAACATCGGCAAGGCCCGCATCGTCGACCCGAAGAACAACCCCGACAAGCAGAAATATGCCGACCTGCTTTACGAACTGCGTAAAGCCAAGGGCATGACGCCCGAGCAAGCCGACGACCTGGCCCAGAACTTCATGTATCTCGGCATCCTCATGGTCAAGGCTGGTGAGGCCGACGGTCTCGTCAGCGGTGCCCGCAGCACCACCGGCGACATGCTCCGTCCCGCCCTGCAGATCATCAAGACCGTGCCTGGTGTGACCTGCGTCAGCGGTGCCTTCACGATGTTCCTGCCCGAGGGATGCCCCTACGGCACCAATGGCCGCATGGTCTTTGCCGACTGCGCCGTCACGCCCATGCCGACGGCCGAGCAACTGGCTGAAATCGCCATCTGCACCGCCGACACCGCCAAGGCCATCGCCAAGATCGACCCCGTCACCGCCATCCTGAGCTTCTCCACAAAGGGCAGCGCCAAGCATGAGGTGGTCGACAAGGTCATCGAAGCCACGCGTATCGCCAAGGAGCGTCGTCCCGACCTCGTCCTCGACGGTGAGTTGCAAGCCGATGCCGCCATCGTGCCTTCGGTGGGTGCCAGCAAGGCTCCCGGCAGTGATGTCGCCGGCAAGGCCAACACCCTCGTGTTCCCCTGCCTCGAAGTCGGCAACATCGCATACAAACTCGTCCAGCGTCTGGCTGGTGCCGAAGCCGTCGGTCCCGTGCTGCAAGGCCTCGCCAAGCCCTGCAACGACCTCAGCCGCGGCTGCTCGATTGATGACGTTTACAAATTGGTCGCCATCACTTGCAATCAGGCTATCGCACAAAAACAGAAATAAAGACAAGAACCCGCCTTTAACCCTCATAGCGGGCTTGACCCGCTATCTCCCAAGCTGCATGGATACATCTCCGCACTTGGGAGATGGCGGATGTGCCTCCGCCATGAGGGTAAAAGAGCAAGGATTATTATTCCCGGTTCATTTTCAATAACAAAACAATCAACAATTCAACATGAAAATATTAGTCTTAAACTGCGGCAGTTCTTCCATCAAGTACCAGCTGCTGGAGATGGAAAACGCCAATTCATCGCGCCTGCTGGCCAAAGGCCTCTTGGAGCGCATCGGCCTCGAAATGGGCGAATTCACCCACAAATACAATGGCGAGAAATACTACGAGCAACTCCCCATCCCGAACCACACCGAAGGCATCAAGTTGGTGCTGAAGGCTCTGGTCGACCCGAAGATGGGTGTCATCAAAGACCTGAAAGAAATCAACGCCGTCGGTCACCGCGTGGCCCACGGTGGCGAGAAGTTCACCAAGAGCGTCCTCATCGACAACCAAGTCATCAAGGGCATCGAAGACCTCTGTGACCTCGCTCCTTTGCACAACCCAGGCAGCCTGCAAGGCATCCACGCCATGGAAGAAGTGCTTCCCGGCATCCCGATGGCTGCCGTGTTCGACACCTCGTTCCACAGCACCATGCCGCCTGAGGCCTACCTCTATGCCGTACCTTACGAGTACTACGACAAATATCGCGTGCGCCGTTACGGCTTCCACGGCACCAGCCACAAGTACGTGGCTGAGAAGGCTGCCGCTTTCGTTGGCATGGATTGGAAGAAGTCGAAGATTGTGACCTGCCACCTCGGCAGTGGCGCCTCCATTGCCGCCGTCGAGTACGGCAAGTCGGTGGAGACCTCGATGGGCTTCACCCCCGTTGAAGGCCTTGTGATGGGCAGCCGCACCGGCGACCTTGACCTCGGCGCTTTCATGTACATCATGGACAAGGAAGGCTACACGACCAAGGAGATGAACACCCTGGTCAACAAGAAGTCGGGCCTCGTGGGCATCACGGGCGGCAAGCAGGACATGCGCGACGTGCGTGCCGGCAAGGAAGAAGGCGACGAGCGCTGCACCTATGCCTTCAACATGTTTGCCCACCGCGTGAAGAAGTACATCGGCGGCTACATGGCCGTGATGAACGGTGCCGACCTCATCGTGATGACGGGTGGCATCGGCGAGAACGCCTGGTTCATGCGTGAAGCCATCCTCGAGAACATGGAAGGCCTCGGCATCGAATTCGACCCCTCAATGAACAAGGAAACCATCGGCGACGCCGGCGTGATCTCGACACCTAACTCCAAGGTCAAAGTGGTGGTGTATCCTACCGACGAAGAGTTCGTCATCGCCCAGGACACCTACAACTTGGTGACGAAATAAGAAAATACGGAAATCGTGTTTTTATTGAACACGGATTTCACGGATGACACGGATCGGCTCCGTCAAATCCGAGAAATCCGTGTTCTTCTTTTATTTCGACCAGAACTCAATCCATTCCCTCTCATCTTTGCTCATCTTGCTCATGTCGTCAATGTAGTCAGGGTTGGGAATGTACCAATCCGTCGACTCAAAGAACTTCTTCAGCCCTTGGTCCTTGAACACATGGCCGCGATAGGCAAACGGAAGGTTCTTCATGATGCGTTTATCTTCCTTGGTCAGGCCAAAATCTTCGTCTTCAAAGGTCCATAAATACCATTTGGCATATTGCCGTTTGACAGCATTCATCACGTCCGAAGCATTCCCATCGCCACCCCACAACATCATATTAGGGATAAACTTATAGATTTCCAATTCCCCTTCAGGATGGAAGTTCTTCTTATGATAAGAGATGCCACCTTTCTGCATGTGGAATAAAGGATCATTATTATATAACTCACCTCCGTTCGACTGTCTTCCCACGCCTTTCATGGTCCATTCGCTAGCGCTCTTGAAGAAGGTAGGACGAATGGCAAAAGACTCACATTCACCCATATCGACATTTAATGTAAAGTCATCGATCTGATGGTTGGCCCAGCGGTTGGCGGCGGTCAGCACGTAGTCGAAATCATACTCGGCACCCACATAGGTCGACTCGTCGAAGACATAGGTGTGTTCCACGATATTGAGGCCTTTCTTGAAGGTGGCATTGAAATGGTAGACAAACAAATACGGGATTCCTTCCGAGAATTCCATCTCGCGTCCCAGCTCAAGCTCGCGTTGCTTCGAGAGCTCGTCGAACTTTCCATTGTGGTAATAACCAGCTTCAGTGCTTTCGACATGCGACACCTGATAGTTCAAGCGCTCGCCATTAATGTACACGGTAAAGTCATGCATGTAGGGGTGGTCTACAAGTCTTTTGTATTCCTCTTCAGAAATATCCCAAGCACCGCTGGGCGGCATGGCTTCGAAACCCACCAAAAGCGTTTTTTCATTGCCTGGATTAAAGAACTCGTAATAGACATGGACATGGATCATCTGATCTCGTCTCGTAATGTCAAGCACTTCCTTCTTCACCGAAATCTCGGTCTCGGTAATCGGAATCAGTTGGTTGCCCGACGTGAAGTACACGCCATCGTTGGCTTTCGCTCCAATGAACGAAAGAACCATCAATAAAAGAATGAGTGTTTTTTTCATGGGTAGTAGTGTTGAATGTTTAACTGTTTGATAATTGGCAAAGTTAACCACGGTCATAGTGTGGCATCTCGTCAGGGAGGATGATGGAAAACTCGATGAGTCCACCGACAACTTGCTTGGCGTCGTCCTCATACCAAGGCGTCTGGTAGATGAGTTTCTTCTTACCTTTCTTCGAGATGGTGTAGACATTGGTGGCAGCATCATCCAGGAGGTGACGTATGATTTGTTGAGAACGCTCGTTGTGGCACTTCATCAGGTCGCGCCCACGGGCGTCGCCGTTCACCTCAATGGAGCTGTCGTTTTGATAAAGGATTTCGCCGTCCTTGGCGCTGATCGTAATGGCTAAATTAAGCCCTTTGAAATAATCGAGTTGATTCATATTGTGCGTATTTTTTCGGCAAAGATAGAATTTTTCTAAATTTGCAGCGTTGTTTTTACAAAAATGAAGAAACTTTACCGCTATATCACCAAGTCGTTTTTGGGCACCTTTGTACTCACCTTCTTCATTGTGGTATTCATTTGGGTGATGCAGTTTGTGTGGCTATATGTCGATGATTTAGTCGGTAAAGGATTGGAATTCAAAATTATAGCAGAGCTATTATTCTACACCTCCATCACCGCCATTCCCATGTCGTTGCCCTTGGCCTTACTATTGGCCTTGCTGATGTGCTTCGGTAACCTAGGCGAACATTACGAGTTGGTGGCCATGAAAGCCTCGGGGATCTCCATGTGGCGCGCCATGCGTCCGTTATTCAATTTTGCATTGATCCTCAGCGTATTGGCATTCTTCATCTCCAACAGTCTTATCCCTATTGCCACACTCAAATGGCGCACCTTATTAACTGATATACAGCGGCAGAAACTAGCGTTCAACATCAAGGAAGGTGTGTTTTACAAGGACATTGAGAACTATGTCATCTTCGTCGACCGCAAAGGCAAAGACGGCAGCCACATCTACGGGGTAAAGATCTACGACCACACCGATCATAACGGCTGCACCAAGGTCATCGCTGCCGACTCGGGCATGATGTCGATGAGCCCCAACCAACGCAGCATCATTTTCACCTTGTACAACGGCCACAACTACACCGACCTCACCCCCGACAACTACAAGGAAAAAAGGCCTTTCGAAAGGATGTCGTTCAAGCAGGAACAACTCAAGTTCAGCTTGGCCTCGTTCGACATGACGCGTTCGAGCGAGGACATGTACAAGTCGTACCAACAGATGATGAACATACGACAGCTCTCCACTGCCTTGGACTCGTTGGAGATACGATACAGTGACAAGCAGCAGGCCTTCAACGAAGGTTTCACGAGGAGGTGGGCCAACTACAACAGCACGAAGAATGACACATCCTGTGTCAACATGGCGGCCGACACCAGTCGGAGGCTACGCTGGCCCTTGTTAGACCTGTATGAAGGCGAAGCCCGTTCGGCCATCCTCGCCACAGCCATGGGAAGCGCACAAAATGCCAAGGACAATATCACTTTCAACAAGTTGGACCTCGGCACACAAACCGAAAACATCAACAAGCACCGGAAAGAGTGGCACAAGAAGTTCACCTTAAGCATCGCGTGCCTTATCTTCTTCTTCATCGGGGCGCCACTCGGAAGCATCATCCGCAAAGGCGGACTGGGCCTGCCCGTTGTCGTCTCGGTGCTCTTCTTCGTCGTATACTACATCATCTCCACCATCGGCGAGCGCATGGCCGTGTTTGGCGACCTCAACATGTTTGTCGGCGTATGGTTGTCTTCCATCGTACTAGCACCCGTCGGCCTCTTCCTCACCTTCAAGGCCACCACCGATGCTGCGCTATTCGACGGCGACAGTTGGAAAAAATTCTTCCAGAGACTATTCAAGAAAAAGCGTAAACCCGAGGTTGGAATACCTACATAAACAATCGGCAGCCGAGATTCGACAGCCATATTAGGAAAACCATGAAAATACTCCTTCTTTGCAACAAGCCCCCCTACCCTGCCTCCGAAGGCGGTCCCATGGCGATGAACAGCATCATCACCGGACTGCTGGATGCGGGACACCATGTCAAGATATTGGCAGTCAACAGTGAGAAGTTCAACGTCAAGGAGAGCGACATCCCTGAAGACTACAAGAAAAAGACGGGCATCGAACTCATCGATGTCGACTTGAGCGTCAAGCCCATGAACGCCTTCCTCAACCTTTTCACCAAGAAATCGTATCATGTGGAGCGTTTCATCTCTGACGACTTCAAGGCCAGACTCATCGAAGTGCTCGACAAGGAACAGTTCGACATCGTGCAATTGGAGATGCTCTACATGGCGCCTTATGTCGATGTTATCCGCGCCCACTCGAAGGCCATGATTGTGCTGCGTGCCCACAATGTAGAGCACAAAATTTGGGAACGCATCGCCAAGGAGACCCAATCGCCATTGAAGCGTTGGTATATCAACCATCTGGCCAAGACTTTGAAGGAATACGAACTCAACGCCTTGGAGACCGTCGACGGCATCGCTGCCATCACACGCAAAGACGCCGCCTTCTTCAGGAAATACAGTTCCAAGCCCGTAATCGACATCCCGTTTGGCGTTTATCCCGAAGAATTCACCCCAAAATACGAGATAGAAGGCAAACCCAAGTTCTACCATATCGGCTCCATGAACTGGATGCCCAACGAGGAAGGCATTCGATGGTTCATCAATGAGGTGCTGCCCAAGACCGTGGAAAAAGTGTATGATTTCGTCTACCATCTGGCGGGACGCAACATGCCCGAATGGCTCACTACGATGAAAGACCCTCACATCGATGTTGTCGGCGAAGTGCCTGATGCCAAGGCTTTTGTCGCCAATAATGATGTGGCCATCGTGCCGCTCCTCTCGGGCAGCGGCATCCGCATCAAGATCATCGAGTCGATGGCGATGGGCAAGACCGTCATCACCACGCGCGTGGGTGCCGAGGGCATTCTCTACGACGAGGATGTCAACATCATCATCGCCGAAAACAAGGCCAAGATGGTGGAGGCCATCCGCTCCATCAATGAGAACCCGCAGATTGCCGTCACGATAGGCCAAGCGGCGCGACGACTTGTCGAAGAGACTTACGACAACCGCAAGATCATCGCCCGACTGCTGATGTTTTACGAGCAGATTAAGCCAGGGAGCAAAATTTCGTTTCTATAAAAAGATTCCCTTCGGGAATGGAGTATTGTCATTTGTATAACAGGCGGCGGCACGAGTATTTACATGTCAGTATATGCATGAAGCCGCCGCATTTTACAATTATGTCACACTCCATTCCCTGAAAGGGAATCTCAAAAACACCTCCAATACTCTTACATTTGAACTTTTTTCCTATTTTTGTCCCTCAATTCATTCCAAAATGAAGATTTTTGTCCTCTTGCCCCGCATCCCCTACCCGCTTGAGAAAGGTGACAAGTTGCGGGCTTTTAACCAGATAAAGCAACTCGCGAAGCATAATGAGATCGTCCTCTGTGCCTTAAACGACAACGGCAATGTGAACGAGCAGGATGCTTTTCGCGCCTTGCAGCCCTATTGTCAGTCCATCAACTTCATCAGAATCACGAAGCCGCAGATTCTTTTGGGTCTCATCCGCGCCTTCTTCAACGGCCTTCCTTTACAATGCGGCTATTTCTACAACCGCAAGGCCGCCAAAAAAGTCAATGCGCTGATTGCGAAGCACAAACCCGACATGCTCTTCGGACAGCTGCTCCGCGTGGCAGAATACATCAGGCACAAAGACCTTCCGAAAACCATCGACTATCAGGACATCTTCTCCTACGGCATGAAACGCCGCGCCGACATCGCCTCCTTCGTCACCCGACCCATATATAACATGGAATACCACCGTTTGGCACGCTACGAGGCCGCCATCTTTGACGACTTCGATGTGCGCACCATCATCAGCGAACCCGACCGGGCCTTGTTCCCTCATGAGAAACGAGAAGAGATTCTCATTATCCCCAACGGCGTGGACCACGAGAAATACCATCCGATGGACTGCGAGAAGCAATATGACCTGGTCTTCACAGGCAACATGAGCTACGCACCCAATGTGAACGCCGTGGACTATCTGGCCAATGAGATCCTTCCTATCGTGTGGAAGACCCTGCCTGAAGCGAAGATGTACATCGCCGGCGCCACCCCCGACCCCAAGGTGAAGAAAGTCGCATCAGATAGGATCATCGTCAGCGGCTGGCTCGACGACATCCGCGACGCTTATGCGCAAAGCCGTGTCTTCATCGCACCCATGCGCATCGGCACAGGCCTGCAAAACAAGCTGTTGGAAGCCATGTCGATGCGGCTGCCCGCCATCACCTCGCCCTTGGCCAATGCCTCTTTGGGCGCCAAGCCCGATGAAGAAATCCTCATCGGTAACAACGCCGAAGAGATGGCACAACACATCATCACCCTGCTGACCGACAAAGAAAAGGCCGAACGAATTGGGCAAGCAGGATACAATTTCACCAACCGCGTGTATGATTGGGGCAAAGCGACCGCCATCATGGAACACGCGATGACACAACAACTGAACAACTGAATATGGCACAAACTGACGACAAAAAAATCATCTTCTCGATGGTAGGCGTGAGCAAAATCATCCCGCCGTCGAGACAAATATTGAAAGACATCTACCTCTCCTTCTTCTATGGCGCCAAAATCGGCATCATCGGCTTGAACGGTGCAGGTAAATCCACTCTGCTGCGCATCATCGCAGGCAAGGAGAAGTCCTATAATGGCGAAGTGGTCTTCTCGCCCGGCTATTCCGTTGGCATGCTCGACCAGGAGCCGCAACTCGACGACAACAAGACCGTCCGCCAAGTGGTGGAAGAAGGTGTGCAGGAGATTGTCGACATCCTCAAGGAATACGAGGAAATCAACAACAAGTTCGCCGAGCCCGACGCCGACTTCGACAAACTCATTGCCCGTCAAGGCGAACTCACAGAACTCATCGAACAACATGACGCCTGGGAGCTCGACAGCAAGTTGGAGCGTGCCATGGACGCCCTTAACTGTCCCGATGGCGACACACCCGTGCGTAACCTCTCGGGAGGCGAGCGTCGCCGTGTGGCCTTGTGCCGACTCCTGCTGCAAGAGCCCGACATCCTGCTCCTTGACGAGCCCACCAACCACCTCGATGCCGAGAGCATCCAGTGGTTGGAGAGCCACTTGCAGCAATACAAAGGCACCGTCATCGCCGTCACCCACGACCGTTACTTCCTCGACCACGTAGCTGGCTGGATCCTCGAACTCGACCGTGGCGAAGGCATCCCGTGGAAGGGCAACTACTCCTCGTGGCTCGACCAGAAGACCGCCCGCCTCGCCATGGAAGAGAAGACCGAAAGCAAACGCCGCAAGACCCTCGAACGCGAACTGGAATGGGTGCGCATGGCTCCGAAGGCGCGTCACGCCAAAGGAAAAGCCCGTCTAGAGTCATATGAGAAGATGCTCAATGAGGATGTGAAGGAAAAAGAAGAGAAACTTGAGATTTACATCCCCAACGGCGATCGCTTGGGCACTAAAGTCATTGAAGCACATGATGTCACCAAGGCATACGGTGACAAACTGTTGTTCGAGAATCTCAACTTCAGCCTGCCACAAGGCGGCATCGTGGGCGTCATCGGTCCCAACGGCGCAGGTAAGACCACGCTGTTCCGCCTCATCATGGGTTTGGAAAAGCCCGATTCGGGTACCTTTGAGGTTGGCGAGACCGTGAAAATCGGCTATGTCGACCAGCAACATGCCGATATTGACCCCGAGAAGACCGTCTGGGAGGTCATCAGCGGCGGCAACGACTTGATCCAGCTGGGCAAGCGCAGCATCAACTCGCGCGCCTATGTCTCCCGTTTCAACTTCGGCGGCAACGACCAACAGAAGAAGGCGGGCGTGCTCTCTGGTGGTGAGCGCAACCGTATGCACCTTGCCTTGACCTTGAAGCAGGAAGCCAATGTGCTCCTTTTGGACGAGCCCACCAACGACATCGACGTGAACACCCTCCGCGCCTTGGAGGAAGGCCTTGAGAACTTCGCTGGCTGTGCCGTCATCATCAGCCACGACCGTTGGTTCCTCGACCGTGTGGCCACCCATATCCTCGCCTTCGAGGGCAACTCGCAAGTGTATTTCTTCGAGGGCAGCTACTCGGAATATGAAGAAAACAAAATGAAGCGCCTCGGCAATGTAGAGCCTAAACGTTTCAGATACAAGAAGCTGAAAGAATAACACAGAAAAAAACAGCAATATCATGAACGAAGATACAAAAACCCCATGCCCTTATTGCGGGACTTTGGTTGACAAAACAGAAGAAGTCTGTCCTCAATGCTATGCGCCCCTCAAGCAGACTCAAAATACCCCTGAGCCAAGCGAAGGAGTCGAAGGGCCGACAAAACCAGCAAAGCAACAAGCCAAACTTCTCGCTCCTACAGCCGTCGCCTCATTGGTCCTTGGCATCCTTTCCATCAATTTCAGTTCGCTGATCATCCCTGGCTTTATCTTAGCAGCCATAGGTAAACGTAAGGCGAACGAAGGCTACGATGCCATTGCCTCCAACCCTGATGTTTATTCAGGAGAAGGCATGCTTAACGCTGGTCGCATCACTTCCAAGGTAGGGCTCATCCTAAGCATCGTGATGATTCCTTTCTGGATTCTCTACTTCACCCTCATTGCCATAGCAATCAGCGAAGGTTACTGAAACTATTTAAATAGTCGTTATTTCTTCATGCTGTAAAGCACCTAATAATAAACCAGTCTATAATAGTCAAACAATAGTCAAACAAACAATAGTTGAAACAATGAGAAAAACCATTCTAACCTTATGCCTTGCCGCCCTCACCTTGGGCAACTTGTTGGCTGGCCCCGTCGACCAACAAAAGGCACAAAAAGTGGGTGCCAAGTTCTTGAGCACCACTGCTGTCAGCCAGAAAAACGCCGACATCCAACTCCAACTGGCCAGCATCGCCGCCAACCGCAACGCCACTGACTATTACGTCTTCAACGTCAGCAACGGAGAAGGCTTCGTCATCGTGGCCGGCGACGACCGCGTGAAACCCATCCTCGCCTACTCCACCACGGGCTCATTCGACCCGAACAATATGTCGGAAGGCTTCCAATTCACCCTCAACGGCTTCTGCGAGGAAATCCAATATGTGCGTGAACACAACCTCACCGCCACTCCCGACATTGTCGCTGAATGGCGTTCGGTAAACGAAAAAGGCAGCCTCAACCGTGGCGGCCAAACTCGTACCGTGGTGGGACCGCTCTGTCAAACCCTTTGGAACCAGAACTTCCCTTGGAACAGCCAATGCCCAGAAGACCCTGAAGGCAGTGGTGGACACGTTTATGCCGGTTGTGTGGCCACGGCCATGGGCATGGTGATGAAATTCTGGGAATGGCCTGCACAAGGCGTGGGATCGCACAGCTACCACCCCGATGGTTATGCCCAACAGTCAGCCAACTTCGGCGAAACCGAATACCACTTCGAACTGATGCCCAACACTTTGGACTCCACCAGCACTGAAGAGGAATACTTCGAAATAGCACAGCTGCTGCATCATCTTGGCATTTCCGTCGACATGATGTACAGCGGTAGTGGTAGTGGTGCCTATTCCGATGCCGTGCCTTCAGCTTTGCGCAGCTACTTCCGTTATAATTGTAACGATCATGTGACCAACTACGGCAATTGGTGGCCAGGCTGGGGCTACACCAACGAGGAATGGGCCCAGATGCTGAAAGATGGCGGTTTGGACGAACTCCTGCCCCTCTACTACAGCGGTCAAGACGACAGCGGCGCTGGTGGTCATGCCTATGTGTGCGACGGTTACGACGAGAACGACTACTTCCACTTCAACTGGGGCTGGAGCGGTCGCGACAACGCCTGGTGCCCCATCGGAGCCCTCAACACCACCCGCTATGCCTTCAACCAAATGAACGGCTTCACGGGTCACATCATCCCGCAAGGCGATGTCTACTATAGCCGTCCCGACAGCGTGGACAAAATGGTCGCCATTGAGGAAGCTTCACTGGATGCCGTACGACTCAGTTGGACCAACCCCACCCTCGACCTCAACGGTAACACCTTGACAGGTATCACCTCCATTACTATCCGCCGCAACTTCGAGGTCATCGCCGAACTGACCGACGCCCAAGTGGGTGCCGACATGGAATACGAAGACAACGGTCTCGAGCCTGGTCTTTACGAATATGCCATCTTTGTCACCAATGAAGCTGGCATCAGCCGCACCACCTACCGCAGCGTGCTCGTCGGCGAGAAATGTAACGTCGTCTTCCAACTCCACGACGACGGTGGCGACGGCTGGAAAGGCGCCGCCATCAGCGTGGCCTCCGAAAGCGGCCAGCGCATTGCGGTGGTCAGCATGACGGAAGGCTCAGAGTTGGTCGTCGACCTGCCTTTGTTGAGAGGCAACCTCAACTTCATCTGGAATCATGGCTGGTACCACGCCTATCCTGAACACGACACCGATGGTGAGTGTTCATTCACCATCCTCGACTATGATGGCAACGAGCTCTATGCCTCTGGCGACCTCGAAGACGGCATCTTCATGACCTACGAGAACAACTGCGAGGAAGCCCCGTTGGCATGCTATCCCGTGCAGAACCTCGACGGCGAATACTATTACACCGGTGAAGAGAACCTTGGTGGCCATCTCCATTGGGACACGCCCACCATCACCAACAACTTAGACCATTTCAATGTCTATCGTACTCTGATTTCATATAAAGCTGAAGGCGAGCTCATTGCCGAGATTCCTTACGACGGCTTGTCCACCTATGAATACTTTGACAACATGGCGAGCCAATGGATGGGCGGATACAAGTATGAGGTAACCTGCACTTATGCCAGAGGCGACGAAAACTGCGAGTCGGAAGAAGAAGAAATCATCATCATCATCACCGACCTTGCTGAAAACTCTGGCGACATACAAGTCTACCCCAACCCGACCAACGGCCTACTCAACATCGAAGGCCAAGGAACAATGCTCATTAGCATAAGCAATCTCTTGGGTCAGACGCTCCAAGAGACGAAAGCCGAGGGCAACACTACCCTCGACATGAGCCGCTTCGAATCGGGCATGTATCTCATCCGCATTGAGACTGAAAATGGCGTAACGATACAGAAGGTCAATTTACGATAATAAAGGTTTTGTTTTCATATATGTTGAAAGCCGCCTCGTCGATTCGAGGCGGCTTTCTGTTTTCGGTAGGGATGTCACACCGGAATTACCATTTCAAGATCTTCTTGAAGTCATAGTCCTCGGGATTCGGCAGATAGGCCTTGGCTGCTTCGTAGTCGGCAGGACCGATGTACTGCAAGCCCTCATTGAAGATGAGCTCTGCCTTGGGACCGCTCAAGTTGACCAAACGCGGCTTGATCTTGCCGTTCTCATCTTCCACATCCTTGAGATACAACGGCTCGATCTCACCCTTGGGGTTGGCGGTGACCATAGCGCCACTCACGCCCTTGTCGAAGAGTTTCTTCACGCCATAGCCCAACAACGAGCAATAGGTCAGGTCGTAGCCATTGGGCTCGACGCAACGGATGCCATAGCCAATCTCGACAGGACGGCTCTTCACATTCAAGCCTAATGCCTTCAGGCGCTGCTGCAACAAGAGGTTGAAGATGTGTGCCTTACTGACATTGCCCAGCTCGGGATGGCCGTGCTCGTCGTAGGTGAAGGCCACACCTGACTTCTCGATCTCCTCGTCGCTCATGAAGTGGAAAACGCCCTCGCTGATAATAGCCACGCCATAGTTGACGCCCAACAGCTTGCGCTTCACGATGGAACTCACCACCATCTTGATGATGGAATCGAAAGTCACTTGGGCATTATTGAACATCTCGGGGATGACCACCATCGGGCAGTGGCAGGCCGATGTCATGCCGAAAGCCAGGTGACCCGCCTCGCGACCCATGGCGGAGACCACAAACCAGTTGCCGCTGGTACGGGCATCTTCGTAGATGGTCTGCACCAAATGCACGCCAGCGTCTTTAGCTGAATAATAGCCAAAAGTGGGGCTGCCTTCAGGCAAGGGCAGGTCGTTGTCGATGGTCTTGGGCACATGGATATTTTGGATGGGGAAACCGCTGTTGGCCAAGAACTTGGAGATGCGGTTGGCTGTCGAGGCGGTGTCGTCGCCGCCGATGGTCACCAACAGTTTAATGTTGTTCTTGACAAAGAACTCGGTGTTAAACTCCTCGTTCTTCGGTTTGTAACGGCTCATCTTCAAGGCAGAACCACCTTGTTTGAGGATGGCATCGGCATAGAGGAAGTCCATTTCGATGACATCGGGGTCGGGCTTGAAGAGGTTCTTGTAGCCTTCGTTGAGGCCGAGAACGCGATAACCGTCCTTGAGGAAGGTCTTGGCTACGGTGCTGATCACCGTGTTGATTCCAGGTGCCGGACCGCCGCCGGCGAGGATTACGATGGATTCTTTCATTGTTATGTTGTTTAGTTAGTTCGTTGTTTCTCTTTTTCAGCGTCATCGCGGACTTGATCCGCGATCTCCTGAGCATTGGAGTATCCTTTGCGTTCAGGAGATGGCGGATGTTCCTCCGCCATGACGCTCAGGGGGTAGGCTTGTCCTCCCCAGACTATTATTCTATCACCAGTTCATCACAGAAGATCCAAGCCTTCTGTCCGGCGCCGACATGGCCTTCGGGGCAAGTGCCGATGGTCTTGGCCACCATCTTCACATAGCGGGCATTGGTGCGCGGCCGCACTTCCATCTCCTGGACGAAAGCGCCGTCGGCATCAGTAGGCACATTGTTCTTCACCTTACCCACGCTGCGGAAACTCTTGCCGTCGTCACTGACAAAGTACTCCACCTCGGTTGGCATCCAAATCCAGGAGTAAATCTCCTGCAGGAAGCTGCCCGCCAAGCGGTTGATCTTCTTGCTTTGGCCCAAGTCGACTGTAGCGATGAGGTCGACGCCATAATAACCCTGCCACGAACCCGTGCGGAAGTTCTCACCGCCCCGCTGATGGTCGATGAGGGCCTTGAGGCCACCTGCCTCGTATTGCTCGTTGTATTTGTTCTCCAATTTCACGCTGTGACGCGCATCAATCAGATAGTATTGCGCGTCGATGGGCAGGCTCCAGCGACCGTCTTGCTCTGCTGCGGCACATAGGGTCGCATTCTCTTTGAGGCAAAGCGGCTGTTCATACAGCTGGCCGTTCTCCCTTGGGTCTGTACCGTCCATAGTATAGTAGATCTTCACACCTTCCACAGGATGGCTCATGCTCACCATGAGACTGTCGAAGAAAGTGTCGGATTGGGCGTTGATGGTCGGAACGATGACGATGTTTTCGCCATGAGTACGCACCACGGGGCAGTTTTCGGGTTGCGTCGCCCAAGTGGAGTTGGACTGGTCGGTCATGGTAAATTCCAAAGTGCCGCCATTGTAGACCTCCTCAAAGGTGATGAAACTACGCTCTAAAGGCTGACCGTTCAGCTTGACCGACTTCACGAAGCAGTTCTTGTTGTTCAAGTTCTTGGCGACAACCTCAAACTGCTTGCCGTTCTCGAAGGTCAGACGGATGCGCTCGAAACGCGGCACGCCCAGCACATAATACCCCGAAGCGGGTGTGGCGGGATAGAAGCCCATGCATGAAAGCACGGCCCATGCCGACATCTGACCGCAATCTTCATTACCGGCATAGCCATCGCGACGGTCGGTATAGAAGTCATCCAACACCTGTTTCACATATCTCTGCGTCTTGGTCGGCTGACCGACAAAGTTATACATATACACCGTATTATGGCTCGGCTCGTTGCCGTGGGCGTATTGTCCGATGAGGCCCGTGATGTCGGGTTGCTCGCGGCCTGTCAGGTTGGAAGGCGCGTTGAAGAGGGCATCGAGTTTGGCCTCGTAGGCGTTCCAGCCACCCATCAAGTCGATATGGCCGTTCACATCCTGCGGCACAAAGAAACCGTATTGGTAGGAGTTGGCCTCGGTCAGCGTGAAGTTGACCTGTGCGGGATCGAAGGGACGCGACCAGCCGCCATTGCGACGGCCCTGGAAGAACTGGTTCTCGGGATTGTAGATGTTCTTGTAAGCCTGTGCACGCGCATAGAACTCATCAGCGATGTCCTGCTTGCCCATGTCCTCTGCCATGCGGGCCACGCACCAGTCGTCGTAGGCATATTCCAGCGTCTTGGAAACGGCCTCGCCTTCCACCTCAATCGGGATGTAGCCGTATTTCATATAGGCGCCCATGCCGCGGAAGTCGTCTTTCTGGCTGGCCACCATAGCCTCGAGAGCCTTCTCCGTGTCGAAGTCGCGGATGCCGGCAAAATAGGCGTCGGCGATGACGGGGATGGCGTGGTTGCCAATCATGCAGTAGGTTTCGTTGGCGGCCAGCTCCCAGATGGGCAGCATGTGGTGCGGGTTGGTCTCGTACTTATTAATAAAGGTGTTGATGAAATCGAGGGTACGCTCGCGCTGCATGAGGCTGAAGAGCGGATGCAGGCTGCGGAAGGTGTCCCACAAAGAGAACACAGTGTAGACGGGTCTTTCGGACTTATAGATCTTCAAGTCGTGGGCGCGATAGCGGCCGTCGGCATCGCTGAAGAGGTTGGGGGCAACCATGCAGTGATAGAGGGCAGAGTAGAACACCGTCTTGTTCGACTCGTTGGGGTCGCTCACCTCGTAGCGGAGCAGTTCCTTGTTCCACTTGTCGTATGCTTTTTGCTTTAGAGCATCGAAATCGAAGTCGTTTTCGGCGAGTTCCGCTTTCAGGTTGTTCTTCGCTCCTTCCACGTCGACGGCAGAGAGGGCGATGCGCATGACGACAGGTTCTCTATTAGAATCAGGGAAATGGAAATAAGCATACATTGCCTTAGGTTTAGGCATAGGCTTGCCTGCATTTTTAGGATCATCAAAGTAACCGCAATAATCATAACCTATATTAGGTTCCGCATCCAGCTCCAATTCAAAAGATTTTGAAAACTCGGCATAAAAATACAGGTATTGATCATTGGCCCAGTCACGAGTGCGGCGGAAACCACTAATGGCATGGTCATTTTCCACATTAATTTCTGATTCATAAACATACTCATCATTCACGCCATGCTGCATATCAAGCATTAGATTCTGTATGCCTTTTTCTGGGTAAGTGCAGCGCATCATACCCACTCGATCTCCTGTGGTCAATTCAACCTTTACGCCATCATCCAACACCACGGAATAAAAACCCGCTTTTGCATCTTCATCTTCGTGGTTAAAGAAAGCATGAGTGGATAACGAGTCATAATAATACGAACTAACTTCCTTGGGAGAATCCGTTTCAGGAACAAAGTCGCTAACAAACGGCATAAACCTAAAATCACCATAGTCAGAACAGCCTGTGCCACTGAGGTGGGTGGTGCTGAAACCGAGGATGGTGTTGTCGGAGGTGTGGTAGCCCGAGCAGCCGTCCCAGTCGTTCATGCGGGTGTCGGGGCTGAACTGCACCATGCCGAAGGGCACCGTGGCGCCCGGGAAGGTGTGGCCGTGGCCGCCCGTCCCGATGAAGGGGTCTACATATTGGGCCGCATCGGTGACGAAGTCGGCCTTGGGTTCCTGCGTACATGCCGCGAGGGCAATAAGCAATAAGGGTAGGAATAGTTTTTTCATAGAATCCATATTTGAGGGTGTAAAAGTAGAAATAAAAACTGTCCGTTTTACAAGAGCAGGTGTTTTTTTGAGATTCCCAAGGGAATGGAGTTTCTCCAACCTGTTGTTATCCGCGGCGGCTTATGACGTTCCCAACAATGAATTCTTTTCTGCCGCCGCTAAACATAAAACAAACACCTCTCCATTCCCGCAGGAAATCCCCTGCCGCCGCATTACACGCCGAACTTATTCTCCATTCCCTACGGGAATCTCTGGCACATCTTTTGCGAAGAATTGCTTTTTGAAGAAAAAAAATCATTCTTTTGGCCGCATTTAACCAAAAATGTTTATTTTTGCGACCTAATATCGACAACAATTATCATTAACCTTAAAAACAAAACATCATGAAGAAATTGTTTTTACTAACTTTGAGCCTTGCATTAGGCTTTAGTGCAATCGCACAACATCGCGTTGCAAAGTCTGACATCCGTTCAGGTGTTGCCCGCGACCAAAAAGTTACCGTAGGCAAAGACATGGCAGAACCCACTGCTGCCCAATTTGCCCCTCAAGCCCCCGTCGTGGTGAGCAGCAGATATCAAGGCGACCTTGATTACGCTGGTACCGTCATGACCTTCTACGACCTCCAATCGAACCAGTTTGTTGCCAACCGTATGTATCAGCTGCCCAATGGTTCGGTTGCCGTTACCGCCACCATGTCGCACCTGACTCCCAACAATGCCACTCCTGCGGATCGTGGTACGGGTTACAACTTCTACAAGCCCATGGAAAGCAAAGAATTTGCCACTGGCGAATGGATTTATGGTACCGTCGAAAATGGTGAAGGCCCCGATGCTCGCGTTGAGAGCTGGATATCAGGTTGGCCGACCATCGCCCAATGGGGTGATAATGGCGAAATCCTCCTTTCGCACGGCAATGGCGCTCTGAACTGCTACACCAGAGAGTACGCCGGTGAAGGCGAATGGCAATTCCGTGGCGCTCTGCCGAACTATCCCGAAGGCTATCCCTACAATGAATACCCGACCTGGCCGAGAGTGGTCACCACTGGCGATCACCACAACATCATCCACGTGGCTGCCGCTTTGCAACACAGCATCAGCAGCGACGAGACTGACATCCGTACGGTGTTGTTCCGTTCGGAAGACGCCGAAAACTGGACTGTGAGCTATGGTCCCCTCGAGGAGTACAACTATCACATCGGCACTTTCTCGGCTGACGACTATGCCCTGGCTGCCAATGGTCACACCGTGGCCCTCCTCTATTCCGGCCAACTGACCAACAGCGTCTGGATGTTCAAGTCGACCGACGACGGTCTGACCTGGAACACTTTCAAGATTTGGGAGAACCCCTATGAAGGCAGATCTTTCGATTACGAAAATGGTGAGCCTTGGGGCATGGAAGACACCCTCTTCATCCCCATGAATGGTGCCATCACCGTCGACAACAATGGCACTGCCCACGTTGCCCTCAACACCCACGAAATCATCCACACCACGGATAACCAGGAAGGCTACTACACCTTGTACTATGGCCGCTCTGTTGACGGCATCCTCTATTGGAACGACACCCAAGAGGCTCCTATGCAAGACACCGAGCACCCTGAATACACAGATCCTCACCTCAGAAATCCCAACCCGCACCACGTTGCTCGTCTGTGGTGGCCGGATCCCGAAAACCCGGGTTATGTCACCATCGTGGGCGACACCACCAAATGGATCGGTTGGATGCCCTACTATGAGGAGTTTGGTGATTGGAGCAACTGGACCAACTATTATTATCACGGCGATGACTACTATCCCAAGTTCTATGGTACTTCTGGTCAACCCGCCCTTTCGTGCGACCCCCAAGGCAACCTGGCTTGCGCCTATTCAGCACCTTGCTCGGATCCCGAGAATAGCGGCTACTACAACATGAATGGCAACCAATACTTCTTCAGACATGTCTATGTAAGCTATCGCAATGTCGACGAAGGTTATTGGCATCAAATCATTGACGACATCTCCGATGGTCAAGATGCCTTCGAATTCAGTGAGCAAGAGAACACCTTCACCATGTCGGTGCCCAACACCGTCAACGATGGTGAATTCTGGTTCGGCTTCCAAACCGACCCGGACGTCGGCTGGTGGTGGGGCTCCAACGCTGCCCAAACCCAGGCTTCTGAAAACGTCATCTATGCCGTCAGAGTGCTTGCCGATCCCGAAATGGTGAACGTCCCCGAAAACCACGATGCCGTCAATCCTGTGACCACCACCCGCATCTATCCCAACCCCGTCGTCGACCAAATGACCATCGAAGTGAACGCCGCCCAGGCTTCCGAGATGAGCATCAGCGTCTACAACCTCATGGGCCAGAAGGTGATGGACAAGAACGTCAGCATCAACACGGGTATCAACACCCCGACCCTCAACACCAGCAGCCTCAGCAGCGGCGTCTACTTCGTCACCGTGAAGGCCAACGGCTTTGAGAACACCATGAAGTTCGTTGTGAAGTAAGTTCAACACTCACACAACTTGACACGAAAAAAGGAGGCTTCGGCCTCCTTTTTTTGTGAGGTTCCCTTCGCGAAATAGAGTTTCTTCATCTTTCTTATATCCGCGGCGGCTTGTCGTGTTTCCAACATCTAAATCTTTTCTGCCGCCGCTTGATAGATGAAACTCATTCTCCATTCCCGAAGGGAATCGGGATTCCCTGCGGGAATGGAGTTTCTTCATCTTTCGTATATCCGCGGCGGCTTGTCGTGTTTCCAACATTCAAATCTTTTCTGCCGCCGCTTGATAGATGAAACTCATTCTCCATTCCCGAAGGGAACCTCCTGCCACCGCAATTATAATACAAACAGCTCTCCATTCCCGAAAGGAATCTTCTATAAAAACCGAAAAAAAAACTCCAAAACCACTTGCGTATTAGAAAAAACCATTATCTTTGCTCCACATTTCCAATAAAAGAAAACACAATCAATCAACTCAATTATCAACTAAAACCACACAAAATGAAAAAGTTATTTACTTTAGCATTAGTCTTGTTGGTAGCCATGGCTGGCTACTCGCAAGTGAGAACGATGTCTCACAAAGACGTCAAGCACAATGTGGCCACCATGCAAAAGGCCAATGGCTTTGAGACGCTGCAGAATGTGCAGACCGAGCCTACCATGATGCGTGCCGAACCGACTGAGTTGGACTACAGCACCTACGACTGGCAGACCAACGCTGGCTACATCACTAGAACGATCACTTGGCCTGATGGCATCGCCAACTTCGCCTCCACTTGGGCCAGCACCACCAACTACAGCGACCGTGGCACCAACATCGCCACCTACGACAGTGAGAAAGACGAATGGATTCCGCTCGGTGGCCGTATCGAAAACGAGAGAACCGGCTTCGGTTCCATCGCCCGCTACAAAGAGAACGGCATCGTCATTGCAGCCCACACTGCTGACAACCTCGGCATCTACATTGCTGAAGACAAGGACAACATGACGCCTGAATGCGCTACTGGTGTCCTTTACACCAACAACCCTGACTACACCCACCCCTCGGTGATGACCTCGGGTCCCGAGCGCGACATCATCCACGTGGCTGCTGCCAAGTTCACGGCTTGGGAAGGCAATGTGTATGAGCCCATCCGCTACTGGCGTTCGAGCGACGGCGGCCAGACCTGGGACAAGGAGTGCGTCGAACTGCCCTTCACGACTGCTGAATACGGCGTCAACTGGGGCACCAACACCTATTATTGGATGGAGACCACCGAAGACAACCGCCTCGCACTCGTCATCAACAACACTTGGAGCGACGGTATGGTCATCTACAGCGACGACAACGGTGAGACTTGGAATAGAAAGCTGTTCTACCACCACCCCGATCCGTTTGGAACCTATCCCGAATCAGGTTGGGGCTTCGGCTGCCCCCGCTGGACTTCCTGCCAATGGAATGCCAACGGTGAACTCTGCATGGCCTACGAATGGAACGGCACAAACGGTGTAGCCTCCTCTGAGGACGGCGGTTACTTCCCGGGTATGGGTGGTGTCGCTTTCTGGAGCGAATACCTGCCTTTCCAAGGTTATAACGACGGTAGCTACGGTTATGGTTACGACCCCACCAACCCGATTACCCCCACTCACGGTCAGCCCTTCATCATCGACACCGCCTATATCTATGAAGACCTCTTTGCTTCATGGTGGCCTTGGAGCGATGCCAACCATGAGATGTGGCCAGAGTATTTCGGCTCCCTCGCACCTTTGACCGACGAAGGTTTCTGGGAAGATCCCTATGAAGCCACTGAATTCAACATTGACGTGACCGAAGCCCTCGGTGACCTCCACGGACACTACAACTGCGGTATCTGCGCCATGCCTATCCTTAGCATGGTGCCCGGCACTGGCGGCAGCGACATGGTTGCTGTGTGGATGATGATGGACGAAAACAACATGGATGCCGACAGATACTTCTTCAAACTTTTCGCCAACTACTCGGGCGACGGCGGTCTCACCTGGTCGCACTTCGAACCCCTCACTTGGGACTTCCAATTCACCAACAGTGAATTTGCCTATCCTCAAGCCACTGTCATCGGCCACACCCTCGTTGTGGCCGTGCAAGAAGACGGTGCTCCCGGCACTTATGTCCAATCAGAAGAAGGTGCCAGCCAAAGCGCCAACGATAACTTCTATCGTGGTTTGACCTTCGAGCTGGACGAACTCTTCCCGGGTGCCGGTGTTGGTGTTCCGGAAGTGAGCCACAACACGCACATGAGCGTCTATCCCAACCCCGCTGTCAACCAGCTTCAAGTCGTCCTCAGCCAGAACGCTGACATCGTGATCTACAACATGATGGGTCAGAGCGTGATGAGCGTCAAGGGCAACGCTGGCGTCAACAGCGTCAACATCAGCGAACTCACTGCTGGCGTCTACTTCGTGAATGCCGGCAACGACACGCAGAAGCTCATCGTGAAGTAATTCACTTAAGCACACACTATGAAAAAAGGAGGCCAAAAGCCTCCTTTTTTTGTGAGGTTCCCTTCGGGAATGGAGAAAAACGTTTGATTATTTTGCGGCGGCTGGTGAAATCCACAATTCGTCAGGCCCTCTAGCCGCCGCATATTATAGATGATGAAACTCCATTCCCGCAGGGAATCTCCTTAAACCTGTGAATTCCGAGAATTTGAAACAGAGGTTCCCTTCGGGAATGGAGAAAAGCGTTTGATTATTTTGCGGCGGCTGGTGAAATCTACAATTCGTCAGACCCTCTAGCCGCCGCATATTATAGGTGATGAAACTCCATTCCCGCAGGGAATCTACTGTAAGTAAGTAAAATCCGAGAAGCAGTTTAAATACTTTTCCTTGAATTCACAATATCAGCAGCAAGGTACACCGCCTTGCGGTAATCGTCGGGCACAGCTTGGTTGGTGTTGGCGATGTCGAAAGCGGGACCATGCAGCGGTGCGGTACACACCACAGGCAACCCAGCCCAATAAGAGGCGCAACCGCCCGTCGTCATCAGCCTGAGCGGCAGAATGCCTTGCTCGTAATGCAAAGCCAGCACTGCATCGTATTTCTTCCACAATCCCGTGGCAAAGAGCTGCGTGGCCGAGAAAGGCCCGAAGGCAAAGATGTCTTTGTTCTTGGCTTCAGCAATAGCCGCCACCACCTGATCATCATGGCCTGAATGGGGATTGAGACCCATGACGGCAATTTTCGGCGCGTTAAGGCCAAAGTCCGTCGACAAGGCTTGGGCAAAGACGGTCAGCTTCGACACGAGATAACGAGAATTGAGAAGACCCAAAGCATCGTTGAGCGGCATATCATCCGTGGCCAGTCCAATACGCATCAAGTCATTGACCATCACGCGCAATGGATCCGTAGCCTTATGGAACGACAGCAGATAGTCAAGGTTGCTCTTGGCCACCACAGGACCATCGGGCGCAACGACCAAAGCGTCGATAAAGCCGTCGTTGAGGTCGGCGGTGGCGCGTTTCATCGAGAGCACCGACATCTCGGCCGATACCTCGGTAGGCGTGCCAGGATCAATCTTCACCTCGTTTTCCACGATGTTGATAATGTTGAACTTCTTGTCCCATGCCTGGCGTGCGTCACGCGTCAGCGAATAGTTGGGACTCTCAAGGCCAAAGTTCTTCTTGTAATAGGAAAACGCCTTGGATTGCCCATACAAGACAGGAATGAGCGCGTCCAACATACGAGCGTCGGCAAAGGTCTTCAAGATGATTTCATAGCCGATGCCATTGAGGTCGCCAGGGCAAAGCCCGATGCGGGGAAACAGTTGGGTAGGTTTGTCTTGCATAGGCGTCACTTTTATATGAAACTGAATTTCAACACGAAATCAGCCTTCAAAATTAGTCATTAAAATCAAGAAAGCAAAAAAAACTTGAAATTTTATGAAAAAAGTGACTTTTCCAGCCCCGACATTATGCTTTGTGTGGCACCTACTTGGGCATTGAGGTAGTCGATACAGACTCCAGAGGCCTTATTGAGGAAAGTCTCGTCATCTATCATCCGACGAAAAACGGACTGCAACTCTTCTGCATTCCGTATGGGGAAAGCACCTTCAAGCGCCACCAAGTCGACCGCCTCGCGGAAACTCTTGTACTTGGGACCGAATACCACAGGACAGCCAAAAGTGACTGGCTCCTGGATGTTGTGGATGTTGACGCCGAAGCCTCCGCCGATGTAGACAAAGCGTGCATACTGATACAGTTGGGAAAGGATTCCAATCGTATTGATCACCAAAACATTGGAACACTTGCCAAGAGATACACTCTGCTGCGTTTCGTTAGGACACTGGCAGAGCGACGACCATTCGGAATACAACAGCGCATTGGGGAACTGTGCCCTGATTTGTGCGATATGCGTCTCCGAAATATCGTGCGGAGCGATAATGAGGCAATAGTCGTCGGGCATCTGGGGCATGAAGTCGAGGAGCAGGCGCTCGTCGGGGGGCCAAGTGCTGCCCGCGATGATGCATTTGCGTCCCTTGATGAATTGTTCGACCTCAGGGAAAGGTTGGGCCTGACGGGCAATGGCAGCCACGCGGTCGAAGCGGGTGTCGCCACACACGGTGACATTAGACAAACCATTGGTCGCAAGCAACTTTGCCGTGGTATCGTCTTGTACAAAGAAATGGGTCACATGATGGAGTTGGCGGAGAAACCAGGTACCATACCAACGGAAGAAATAGGAATCGGAACTGAGGATGAGCGAGATGTAGAACAACGGTATGCCCGCATCTTTCAGCGCTTGCATGTAGTTGAACCAAAACTCGTACTTGATGAAAACGGCGGCCACGAAAGGGTGGCGTCGCACCCATTGGGCGGCATGACGGGGCGTGTCGGAAGGTAGGTAGAGCACCTCGTCGGCCAAGGGATAGTTCTTGCGCACCTCATAGCCCGAAGGCGAGAAAAACGTGAGGGAGACTTTCAATTCGGGATGACGTTCCTTCAGCGCCTCGATGACGGGACGTCCTTGCTCAAACTCGCCAAGGGAGGCGGCGTGGAACCACACCCATGACTCGTTAGGTTCCTGAGCCTTGAGCTTGTCGAAAGGTCGAAGGACCGGTTCTTTTATGGTCGGCCCTTCGACAGGCTCAGGGACCTCAGTTTTTTCAGGTTCCTGAAGACTCTGGAGACCTTGTTTTCTACGTCCTTCGACCCACTTCATCGCCTTGGCATGGCCAAAGAGGGCGGCAAGTCGGACGCCGAGGGAATAGAGAAGGATTCCTATGGTATAGAGGACTCGCATGTTTTCCTTACCCTGACCAAAGACCATGACCCTGACCTGCCACAATTAGGTTGGTCAGGGTCATGGTCAATGGTCTGGGTCTATTTAATCGTAATAGTAGTCATCAGGCTTACGCTCATAGGTGGGGATGCTCCACGTGACGCGTATGCCGTAGTAAAAGTCGTTGTAGCGTTTGTGAGGGTCGGTGGGGCCCACGGGCTCAAGCTGACCCGTCTCGGGGTTAGTGAACACGCGGAAGTCGTAGTCGCGCAGGTCGCGGGTACGGGCATAGGTCACCTCAAGGGCAACGGAGATGTTGAACAAACGGGTATCGCTGAGATAGAGATAGCCTGTCTCGAAATGCACCGCCGGACCACCGCGCAAGCGGTCGTAGCCGTATTGGTAGTCGCCTTCCACCTGATAGGGCGGGTTGAGCAAGGTCTGTTGGAAATCGACACGGAGGCGGTTTTGGAGGTAGCCAAGGCCGCCTTGCACGAAGATGCCACAGTTGGGGTTGGGACCCAAGGAGAACATCTTGCCCATTTCAGCCTGGACATGGAAACCACGTTGGTTGACATCAAGCAGAGCGACGCTACCCGCGCCACCGATGATTTCACCATGGATTGTGGTGATGCCCTCGCCAAACAGCTCGATGCGGTCACCTTTCACCTTGTCGCCCATAATGAAATTGGCGTTGGCCGCAAAGAGCCAGTTCGTTTCGGTCTTGTAAGCAAATCCGCCGCCTATGCTATGGTTAACGCCATACAATTTCCTTGTGTCGAAGGCAGGCATCTGGAAGGCATAGTTAACCTGGAACATGGCCACAGGAATGGGTTCTTTCATGATATCTTTAGGCGTCTGTGCGGCCACCTGCAGCGACACACCCAACAGAAGCAATAAGGATATAAAGAGTTTTCGCATTGTCATCAGTTTTTATAATGAACGGAATACAAGTCATTTTAGTATAGAGACTGCAAAGATACGAAAAAAGGTCGCCTCGTTAACGAAGCGACCTTGAATTATAAACGGAACGCGTTTTTACATCTTCACGACCCTGCGGATGAAGATGCTTTCTCCCTTCATGACGCGGAGCGTGTAGACGCCGCTCTCCAAGCCGTCAAGTTGATAGGTGTCGCCTTCCACCTTGACGCGTTGCACCAACTTACCCTCGGCAGAATAAACCTCTACCATAGTCATGCCTTCGCATTGGATAGTTACCTTATCGGTGGTTGGGTTGGGGAAGATGGCGACCTTACTGTCATCCTCGCCAACACCTGCGAAATAGTTAGCGCAAGCTTCATCAGAGAGGTCGGAGACGCCTTTCTCAAAGACCGACTGCACCGCATAGCAGTGTTGGGCGTTGAGGGCCATTTCGGTGTCGACATAAGCCAACTCCGTGAGATTTTCGGCAATCATTTCGCCGTCACGATAGAGGTTGTAGGCGACGGCACCGTCAACGGCATTCCAAGCCGTGGCTATAAGGCCTTCGCGAACATCGGCAATCTGAATGGTGGGAGCAACATTAGTGACCACAAACCTAAATTCTGACATTATGGACAGACATTCTCCATCGATATAGTAAGGCTCAACCAAAATAATGTGTTCTCCATCTTCTTCTAACATGATATTATAAGTAATACTTTCCACATTGAAAGGAGTATCGGTGAAGTCGCCTCTGATGATGTATGAATCGGCATCACCGTTCCAGCTCACTGTAACCAAGTTGCCAACGAAAGAATAGTCGAAGCCATCGACGAGAGCACAGACCTCCTTCGTCAAGCAAACCGGTTCCGAATCGCAGCCATAGACAGAATGGGCCGTCACGCAAATGGTATTCTCGCCAACAACAGGATGGAATGAAAATTCCGTGTCACTGGGAGCAACCTGGACGGTACTGTCATTGTAGGTCACCAGATAATATTCCACATTCGGCACGGCATTCCAAGCGAAACCAATCCCATCGTAATTAATGGAAACAAACCTCAAATCAGCGACAGGTTCGATGTAGCAGGCCTCAACATTCGAACCAAGCACATAGCAACTCTCGGCGACTGCCTTCACCGTGATGGAGACCACACCTGGCTCAGCCTCAAAGGTATAGGCAGGTTCGTCGACGGTAGCGACCAACGCGCCATCAATGTAGACCTCATACTGGCTCACACCCTCAATGGCGTCCCAAGTCACATTAGCTTGATCTCCTTCTATCTTGCAATCCAGATTCTGAACCGCACCCACTACGCAAACCGGGATATGGACATCTTTCTCACAACTTTCGAAGACCGCATTCACAGCCACGTCATGCTGGCCTTCGGTAATGGTGAAGGCATAGGTCAGTTCGTTGGTTGTCGTCACAAGTTCATCATCCATATAGACTTGGTATTCTATCAATCCCGACGGGTCTTCGGGTGCCTCCCAAGTGAGGGTGAGCAGCAAGTCGTCGCTCAAGGCATAGTTGAGATGCTGTACAGGACCACACATCAACACCTCCGCCTCGACACACACATATTCGCTCTGACAATCGGCATATACCGCATAGACGCAATAGTTGTAAAGGCCATCATCCAAATCAGCATCGGTGTATGCCAACTCGGTAGTAGTAGTGAGCAAAACCGTCTCACGATAGACCTCATAGCCTGTGGGGAAACCCGTCTCTGGAGCCTCCCAAGTGAGAACAATATCATGTCCTACCTGTTCGTAAGCCAGATTACGCACAGGATCACAGAATTCAGGCGTACCGCCGCCACCACCACAGTTGATGGTAAAGGTCTGGGTGCCATTGAATCCACCTGCATTTTGGTAGATGACTGTGCCGTCTTCGTAAGTAATCTCGAAACTGCACTCTGAAGTCCATTGGCCGTTATGCCAAGTCAGCGAGATGGTGGAGCCCGAAGCCACTTCACGGATATAGGTGGCTGTGCTGCCATTATTGACGGTCATCTGCTCGGTGGGCGTGCCATCGGAATAAACCACGGTGAGATAGTTGCCCTGCCAGCCGTCGCCATAAGAGTCGACCAACGAGAAGATGATGTTACAGGCATTCCTGTAGTTGAAGGTCAATACGGTATGGCGGCCAAAAGCATCCACAAGGTCAAGAGTGAAAGGAATCACGAAGTCCTCGGGGGCAGCGGCATCGAGGGTGACATTATAGTCAGCGTAGGCCATCATGTTGGCACCGATGGTGCTGTAAGGCTTTTCTGTCTCGTTGAGCGTGACGAATTCATAATCCGTCGACAAGGTTCCCACCACCATCTGCGCCAACTCATTACCCACATTATCGACCAAGATGCGAAGGTCGGCAGTCTCGCCAGGATTGATGAGGCCGTTGGCGTTATCGTCATTTAAGACGACGGTGGCACCATATTGCAGCAGATAGTCATAGACATCCACATTGAAATTGAAGTGGGCAGTCACCTCTCCTTCGACAGAAATCTCGATGCTAAAACGAATCCTTTCGTTGGCAAGCAATTGGTCATCAATAGAGAACGCAAAGGCATCGGCAACGGTGAGCGTCTCATTGGCGGCAAAGCTGGGGAAGTCGACGGTATTGTCGGTGATGGTGACATGTTCGTTTTCGGTGCTCAAGACCACACTCACATTGTTCACGGGTTGGTCGGTGATATTGTCCAAGGTCAGGTCCATCGTGACCGACTCGCCCGGGTTGAGCTTGTGGTTGTTATTGCCTTGCGGGTCGTTGATGGCATAAGTGTTATACTTGATAGCACCCAGTTGGATGGCTTCCACAGCGGCAAGCACATCGATACGGCCGAAGCCGTATATGTTGCTCTTGCCTTCAGCCAAACGAACGGCAGTCTCCTCAAGGATGCGGCACACATCGGCGGGCATCAGATTGGGGTCTTTGCTCAACATGAGCGCCATGCAACCAGCCGCACACGGCGTGGCCATTGAGGTGCCACTCATCGAAGTATAGCCCGTGTTGGTTTGATAGTTCAGCGACTTGATGTCGACACCAGGGGCGCACACATCGGGACGGATGAGGCCGATGCCCGGATCATAGGGGTAGTCGCCAAACTCGGTGTTGGTCCAAGTGACAGGGCCGCGCGAAGTAAAGTTGGCAGCAGCATCGTTGTAGTTGACGGCGCCGATGCACACCGAGCAGGTCAGGTCGCCAGGGTTCTCGCCCTGCACCTCATCCATATAGGGAGGCGGGCAGCTTCCAGGGACGCGCACATTGTTGGGAATAGGTGCTTGCCACATCTGGTTGCCCTCATTGCCAGCGGCGATGGCAGCCACCACACCCGCATCCAAGGCTGCGACACACATATGGCGCAGCAGCGTACGCTCGGCAATCGTAGAATTGGCGATGCCAAGCGACATGCTGAACATATCGCAGCCGTGTTCCACTGCCCATTGGATGCCTGCAGCGATTGGCGTCGCGCCGCCACCGCCTTGGGAGTTCAAGCACTTGACGCACATCAGCGTGGCATTGGGAGCCATACCTGTCTGCGAGCCTGCCGAGCCATCGCCACACACCGTGCCTGCACAATGTGAGCCATGGCCCATATCGTCCATGGGGTCATTGTCGTTATTATAGACATCATAGCCATGATGCGGGAACTCGGTTCCACCATCCCAGAGGTGATCCGCCACATCCAAGTGGTTGTAGTTGACGCCGGTGTCGATGACGGCCACCACCACGCCTTCACCTGTATAACCCAAGGCCCACACATCGTCGGCATTCACTTGGGTGACATTAGGAGTGATTTCGCGCGTGGCAGAGGCAGGAGCGGCCACTTCCCCATCGGGGATCCAATTGCGCTCTATATCATAACCAATGATCTGGATGTCATTGCGTCGCGCAAGGTCATTGATGGCGGCTTTATTTGCCGAGAGGCCCATGGCATTGGCCATCCAGAGGATACGCGGCGAGGTGACCATGCCCACGCGTTCCATCTCGGCGAGCGTATGGCGCAGGTCGTACTGGGTGGCATTGGCGAACTCCTTCAGTTCGTTCACCACAAACTCACGCCGTTCCGCACGCGTCGTGAACCAGTCGGCGCGACGGTTCAGTTGGGCGCGGTCGTATTGTGCCTTCATGATGACGATGATGTTGATCTTCTCATCGTCGCTACGGCGTGTCATCTCTTCCCCCAGAAACGGGTCGATGACACTCTGGGCGAAGCCATTCATGCACAGCATCGCCGTCAATAAAAGGAATAATAGTTTTCTCATAGTGGATAGTATTACGATAATAAAGATGCAAATGTAAGAATGTTTTCGATTTGTCGTATCTTTGCAGCCCGATTTTTAACCCATGTTGGAAAACAAATACACAGAATCCGTCCTCCCCAATGGCATCAGACTGATACATAAGGAGAAGCCAGGCGAGATAGCCCATTTGGTGCTCATGGTGGAGACCGGCACTCGCGATGAATTGGCCCACGAGAATGGCCTTGCCCATTTCGTGGAGCACACCATCTTTAAAGGCACGCAAAACCGCAAGGCCTACCATATCTTGAGCTGCCTCGACAATGTAGGCGGCGACCTCAACGCTTTCACCACCAAGGAGGAGACATGCATCCAGGCTACCTTCCTCAAGCAGCACTACAAGCGCAGCCTCGACCTCTTCGCCGACATCGCCTTCCACTCCACTTTCCCAGAAAACGAGCTGGCCAAGGAGAAAGAAGTCATCTTGGATGAAATCAACTCCTATTTGGACTCACCCTCTGACGAGATTTATGACCTGTTTGAAGAGATGGTCTTCAACGGGCATCCATTGGCACGCAACATCTTGGGTACCACCGAATTAGTAAAAGGCTTCCATCGCGAGGACATCCTCGCCTTCATGGCGCACAACTACAGCACCGACCAAATGATTTTGGCCAGCATCGGCGACATCAGCTTCAAGGAGTTCGAGAAGATGGCCATGGCCTATTTTGGAAGCCAGCCAGCGCACCTTATTAATAAAAAAAGGGTGAACTTCACGGGCTACAAGCCAGAAAACAGATGCGACAAACGCAACAACCACTTGAGTCACTGCATCATTGGCGGTCTGGCGCCCGAATTCAGCAGTCCCATGAGGATGCCCATCGTCATGCTCAACAACATATTAGGTGGTCCAGCCATGAGTTCACGCCTTGGCTTGAACATCCGTGAGAAATATGGTTTTGCCTACAGCATCGAGTCGCAATATACCGCTTATAGCGATGTCGGCCTCATCAATGTCTACATGGGTGTCGACCCCGATTCTTTGGAGCGCGCCATCGAGTTGGTCCACAAGGAGTTGGACAAACTATGTCAACAGAGGTTAGGCACTTTGCAGTTGCATCACGCCAAACAGCAACTCATCGGTCAAGTCGCCTTGAGCTACGAGAGCGGTATGAATGAACTTTTGAGTGCCACCCGTTCCCTACTCATGGGTGAGCCCATCGAATACATGGACGACATCATCCGCAATGTGGAGGCGGTGACGGCTGATGACATTCTCGAGATCGCCAATCAAGTGTTTGACAAGAGGCAATTGAGCCAGATTGTTTTTCTAGGAGATACCCCGTAGGGGTTATCTTTTCATAACCGACAAGCCCTACGCATTAAAAGCTACCCCGTAGGGGTTTTCTTTTCATAACCGGCAAACATCAACACAATAAAAACTACCCTGTAGGGGTTTTCTTTTCATAACTAAAGAAATATAAACGAATCAACTATCCTTTAGGGAGTTCTATTAAAGATGGCAAACACATACAATCAGATATACATCCATTTGGTGTTCGCTGTAAAATATCGCGATGCCGTCATCGACAAATCCTGGCGACAAGAGCTATACCAATACATGATTGGCCTGATTGAAAACAGAAAGCACAAAGTTTATGCGATAGGAGGAATGAGCGATCACATCCACATTTTGGTGAGCCTTTCCCCAAAACAAGCCATATCAGAACTGGTGTTGGAAATCAAAAGAGCATCATCATTGTGGATAAAAGAGAAGCAATTTGTCAGATGCCAATTTGCGTGGCAAGAAGGTTTCGGGGCTTTTTCGTACGGCAAATCTCAAGTGGATAGTGTTGTAAAATACATCCAAAACCAAGAAGTCCATCACGCAAAGCGTACATTTAAAGACGAATACATATCTTTCTTGAAATTATTTGGTATCGAATATGACGAAAAGTATGTGTTCCACGAGATGGAATAACACATAAGAAAGAAAACCCCTACGGGGTAAGTTAATGTCGAAAAGTAAGGTGTTTCAATTAAAAGATAGCCCCTACGGGGCAAACCTATACAACTGACAAACACCAACGTTTTATAAGTTACCCATAGGGGTTCCCTTTTCATAACCGACAAGCACCAACACATTAAAAGCTACCCCGTAGGGGTTGCCTTTTCATAACCGACAAGCACCAACACATTAAAAGCTACCCCGTAGGGGTTGCCTTTTCATAACCGACAAACGCCAACGCATTAAAAGTACCCCGTAGGGGTTTTCTTTTAAACGGAATTATTTGGTTTAAAACAACCATTTTATCAATTAAATTGTTTTAAAACCAAAAAAGAGCATTTTTTATTCCTCTGTGACACAAGAGGTTATTCCTCCTAATGAAAAATAATTGAAAAAAAAGCTTGACAAAACATCTTGAGGTTGTATATTTGCAATGTAAAACAACCAAAAATTGGTTTAAAACGGAATATTTAAACTTTAAGCAAATAACATTCCTTAGGGGACTAGGCTGAAAACTGACAACATGAAACACAATTACCAAATTGCTCACCCAAAAACGAACGACATGAAACAAGACCACGAGACACCCCTTCACTCTTTGCTTCCAACCCCGTGAAAGACCGACAACCCCTCCGCTTCGACGACGGCGCCTAGCCCGAGAGCGTTGAACGACAAAACACAATGCTAAATGCGCAATGTCACAATGCTAGCTCATATCCCACCGGGGTCTAAACACAGAAAGAACAAAAAGTAAGTGCTTTTTTCATAATGATTGGTTTTAGTTGATTTGTAGAGACGTTGCGCGCAACGTCTCTACTTATTTCAACCCAATCAGTTCGTCTTGAACTTGTACTGCACTTCCTTAAGCTCGGCATTAGCCTTCGTGATCTTATTCTTCAGGTTTTCCTTGTAGTTTGCCACCTTGGCAGCTATTTCAGCATTGCCTAAGGCCAACATTTCGGCGGCGAGGATAGCCGCATTAAGGGCTCCATTCACGCCCACCGTAGCCACAGGAATGCCGGGAGGCATCTGGATGATGGACAGCATGGCGTCGAGGCCATCGAGCATACCTTTCACGGGAACGCCGATGACAGGCAAGGTGGTGTTGGCGGCAATCACGCCCGGCAAGGCGGCAGCCATGCCAGCGGCAGCGATGATGACTTTGATGCCACGGCCTTGGGCTTCGCGGGCGAAGGTTTCAACCTCTTGCGGGGTGCGATGCGCGCTAAGGGCGTTCATCTCGAACGGGATTTCCATCTCGTCGAAGAACTGCGCGGCTTTTTCGAGAACGGGAAGATCGCTGGTGCTTCCCATGATGATGCTTACAATTGGGCTCATAACTGTCAACTTTTGTCACAAAACCTCCAAAACTAACAAAACCCATGCGGATTTGGGAAAGCAGCCAACTGGCCTGCTTTCTGGCGGCAACACGGTTGTGTAGCCGCCCTCGTTTCTCTTTGAAGTTTTGACATGTTTTGTTAGTTTTGTGATCATTAACTCCTGCAAAAATAGTTTTTTTCCCCATGCGGTTGACCCAATGGAAGCATTTTGTATATTTGTAACCTCTAAACAATCGGGAAAGAAAAAGACAATCCTTTGAAAATGAAAACGGTAAAAGTTATTGACAAGGAATTTGGGCTGTATATCCCCCAAGAAAAAATCGAGAGCAGCATCCAAAATGTGGCCAACCAGATCAACCACGACATGGAAGGCATGAATCCGTTGTTTCTCGTGGTTCTCAATGGTGCCTTCATGTTCGCGTCAGAGCTGTTCAAGCGCATCACCATCCCCTGCGAGATTAGCTTCGTCAAGTTGTCGTCGTATGCGGGCACCGAGACCACCAGCGTCGTACGCGAGCTCATCGGCTTGGACCATCCACTGAACGGCCGCCATGTGGTTATCGTGGAAGACATCGTCGACACGGGCCACACCTTGCGCTACACCACCCAAAAACTTCGTGACCTAAAGGCCTCCGATGTGCGCATCGCCACGCTTTTCTTCAAGCCAGACAACTTCAAATACACCTACCCCATCGACTACAAAGGAATGGAGATCGGCAACGAGTTTATCGTTGGCTATGGTTTGGATTATGACCAACAAGGACGCAATCTACCGGATATTTATAAAATCATCGAATAAACGGCCTCTGGCTTCTGGCCTCTGGCAGCCCCGTCTTTGTAAGAGATTGCGGGTCTTCGCCCGCAATGAGGCCCGAAGGCGAAGCTGCCAATAGCCAGTAGTCAATAGCCAACAAAAACAAACAACAATATGCTAAACATCGTACTTTTTGGCCCTCCCGGGGCAGGCAAAGGAACGCAATCGCAGTTCCTGCGCGAGAAATATAACCTGACCTACATCTCCACCGGTGAAATCCTCCGCGAGGAAATCGCCGCCGAGAGCGAGTTGGGCTTGCAAGTGAAGGAAATCATCAGCCAAGGCAACCTCGTCTCCGACGAGATCGTGGCCCAGATCATCGAGAAGAAACTCTCCGAGAACATGGACTCGGCCGGTTTCCTCTTCGACGGCTATCCGCGCACGGTGCGCCAAGCCGAGATCCTGGACGAAATGATGGAAAAATACGAAATGTCGCTGACTGGCGTGTTGAGTCTCGAAGTGCCCGAGGAGCTTCTCATCGAGCGCATGTTGGAGCGCGGCAAGACTAGCGGTCGCGCCGACGACAACATCGAATCCATCAAGAAACGTTTTGTGGAATACAACGAGAAGACGCACCCCGTGCTCGACTTCTACGAAGGCAAGGGCAACCTGCATCCGGTGAACGGTGTTGGCGAGATCCCGCAAATCTTCGAGAACCTCTGCACCGTCATTGACGCTTTGTGATTTTTTTCACGCAGAATCCGCTGAAATCGCTGAAGCCTACCGGACACAAACTTGGCATCGCTTTGCGCTTCATATAGTTCAGCGTATTCTGCGTGCCTATATATCGTCTTCTTCGTGAAATAAATTCGCGTGAAATTCAATGTTCCCAGCGGATGTCGTGCTTGAGGACAGTTGGCGGGTTGCCGCCAATGACTTGATGCTCGCCGTTGAAGGAGGAGGTCAGCAGCGTGCCTGCCGCCACGACTGTATTGTTGGGCACCACGGCACCTTTCAGCAAAACACATTTGCAACCAATCCACACATGGTCGCCCACCAGAATGGGTTTGTCGGGATTGATGCGTTCGTTTTCCATATCATTTGACGCGGGACGCGGGACTTCGGGACGCGGGACAGAACCAGAGTCCCGCGTCTCGTGTCTATTAGTCTCGTGTCTATATATGGGATGCTCATCGGTGTCCATCACGAGGATGTCCCAGCTCAGCAGGCAGTCATTGCCGAAACGGATTTCCTTGGCACAAACGATGGTACTTTCAGCCGTCATATTGAAATCCGCACCAAAGCACACATTTCCCCGCACCGAAATCTTCGAACCGTGTCCGATGCTCGCCTTGCCACCGAAGCTGACCGTTCCACTCACCTGCCAGATGCCACGCGAGCGTTTGCGGTCGTAGTGGCCCACATCGCCGAAACCGATTTTCACCATTGCCCTTTCCACCTTTTCGGGTAGCTCCACCTTGCCGTGCAGCTCGCGCAGGTAGGTGCGGTGCGACACCACGACAGGCAGCTTCAAAGCCGTCTTCAGCGGAAAATAATGCAGGTTGAAGCGCAGCGTCTTCGGAATCGAGCAGAGGATATTGAAGAAATCGAAAGCGGTCATGGGTGTCGAATTGATTGGGCAAAAATAGAAATATTAAACATAAATTCTCATGAATTTGCCTCGAATTTTTCAAAAAAAATTACATGATAATTCGTGAACCATTTTTGGCAATTCGTGTTATTAAAAATGCAATTTTTCATCTGAAATAAAAAATCTCGCATTTGAATTGAATATTTTCTATTTTTGTCCTGCCAAAAAATCAGTACCATGAAAAAGTTGACTCTATTTCTATTGCTTTTCGGCCTTGGTTTCATCCATCAGGTCACCGCCCAAGAACGCCAAATCATCCAAGGCTACTGCAAAGACGAGAACGGCAAAGCCATCGAGAATGTGAGCGTGTATGTGCACGACTCACTGCTCGTTTCAGTGACCGACGAGCAAGGCCGCTTCACTTATAATCTTGCCAAGGCAGGCATGAAGCTCCGTTTCGCCCACATGGTCTTCGAACCGACCTATTACACCATCAAGGATAAAGACCTCAACGGCAAGAACCTGACAATCAGAATGAAAACAAAGAGTCATGAGTTGCTTGAAGTGGAAGTGACAGCCAATGCTCCTCATATCGTTTTCGACAATCCCGTGATGACCGTCCTCGATTACACCCTCCGTGAAGACGGCATCTATATGATTGTCTATCGTCGCCGCAATTCCGCCCTACTCCACCTCTCATTTGATGGAGACACACTGCACGAAATGCCCATCTCCTCGCGTTACAAATACCTCAGCAAAGATGCGTTCGGCGAAATCCATGCCATCAGCGACTACAAAGTCGAACAACTTGGATTTCAAGAATCGATAGACGGTAAGAAGATTTTCATGAATTTTTACAATTCCATGTCACGGAAAACATTCTATGACCAATTCTCGACCATTTTGGCCGCTTCCGAAAGCATATTCGTGACAGGACGGTATTTTTACTACAATAAAGAACTGGGCTACTACCGGAACAGGTTGGGTAGCGATAAAGAACCGGAATTGCTCCATTACATCGTTGACGAAGAAGGGCGGGACGACATTTGGCTGCTGACTCATACAGGAGGCATCGGCGCCAATTTTTGGGTGGCCGACCCTATTTACAACCCTATCTATGCCATCGACAACAAATTCTACCTCTTTGCCTACACCGACCACGAGACCATTGTCTTCGATGCCGTCGGCAATGAATTGGAGCGCCATCCCCTCACCTTCCACGAATACCGCAAATGGAACGGCAAGATGGTGCCCGACCGCCGCTGGAAACAAAAGATGATGATGGATGTGGCGCGAAAGGAATTCTACACTTTTTTCGTCACCGACGGCATCTACACTTTGAAGCGCATCGACCTGAAAACCGGAACGGCCACCTCCGTGATGGACCTCAGCGGCTATCCTTTTGCTCAGAATATGAGGGTTCACGACGGCGTTTTGTATTTCATTTATCCTACAGGCATCAACCACCGAAAGGCATTGTATCAGGTGAGGATAGAATAGAACTCTATCTGGAATGATTTTTGTGGTATTTAACACTGATTTTACACTGTTTAATCATCAAAAATCACATTCCATGAAGAAGGTTTACACTCTATTGTTTTTTGCAGCACTCACATTTCAAAGCACCGTGGCGCAAAACGCCAAAACCACCGTTTACGGCAACATCGGCGTGGAGAACGTGAACATCAGCATCGTGAACACGCCTTACGGCACCAGCACCGATGCCAAAGGGCATTACGAACTGCCGCTTTTCGACCGCTCGGAGGCCGTCAACCTTTATTATTCGTGCATCGGCTATCAGGATACGGTAGTGAGCCTTACGCCAAGACAATTACAGCGCGATTCCATCAACATCAGTTTCCGAATGCGCAAGATGAGTTATGACCTTCAGGAAGTGGGCGTCTCGGCAAGCAAAGACTTTTACCGATCTGGTTCCAACCGCAACATCGCCGACATCGCGTTTTTGGGCGGGAAAATCTACCTTTTGGAGAACAAACCCAAGACTTCATCGATGGTCGTCCTCGACACCGAAGGCATTGAACAAGCCCGCAAGGACTTCGACCAACTCTTTGAAAAGTTCCACATTGACGCTTTCGATGACCTCATTCTCGTTGGACAAGATAGTTGCTTGCAAGTGTATCTCGATGAAAAGCAGGGCATTTTGCCCGTTTCCACCTTCTCACGCGATGATTACCGCAACAAACTCCTCAAAATCGTTTGCGAGTACAACGGGGCTTACATCGTAAGGACCATCGTTCACGACCGAGGACTTTACTGGCTCAAATTCAACCACGGCAAAAGTCAGGATTTCCTTTACATGAAGAAAGACGGCTCCATGGAAAAGCCCCAATATTTATGCAGTTTCATCGACACCCTTGGCTATCGTGCCTGCCAGTCGCAATGGATGAAGATTCAAAACGAATACCATCAGGCGATGGCGGAAAACTTCACCCTCGAGTCCTTCTACGATGAGAACGGGAACAGTGAAGGAGAAAGCATAACCTCCATGAGCATCAAAAAAGCGGAACGAGGAAGCCCAGGCATTGACCTCATTAACGAGGGAACTTGGGACGGAAATTTGGTACGCTTGGCAGAAACCCCAACCTTGCTTGGGATGATACAATGGTATTGCTCCATGCTGGCCAAAAAGGAATTCCAGATTGTCCCCTTGAAAGTCAACGGCATGCTTCAACTCATCGGCCTCGACAACCGTGAAATCGTGGAAATCGGCCCCGACTTCAAGATTGCGAAAAGACAACCTTTGAAAATCACTTCGGGAGAGCAATGTTTCAAAAACGAGTTCCTCACCGACAAAGCCACAGGCAAAACTTACGGTCTTTTTGTGGAAGACGGGATGAACCACATCGGTCTCTATGACCCCGAAGCGGGCGCAGTGGGTATGGGACAAAAAGCCAGCAAGAAGATTTATCCAAGGGTATTCAAGGTGCATGGCGGCTATGCCTACAGCGTGTTTTTCGATTCAGGTAGCAATCGAGGAGTGATTAGTCGGATGAAGATTGAATAGGTTTTCGGGGACAACAATTAGGTTTTTATCTATATTTGCCCCGTCAAACCAATCAAATCCTTTTCATTATGAAAAAACTATTCACCTTTATCACCATGGCAACCTTCGCATTCGCCATGATGGCGTGCAACAACAACGGAAACAACAAACAAAACACTGACAACAAAGCAAGCACAGAGAACACCGTCAGCACACCAGATGCCTCGGTAGAGTTGGGCAAAGCGTTTTTGGAGAACTTCTACCAAGGGCTGGAGAAAGCATTTGACCAAGAACAAGAGGAAACCTATCAATATGTATATAAACATGTTACTCCAAAAGCCAAGCAGTTTCTGATAGACCAATACGAATACGACTGTGACGGCGAATGCATGGCGATATGGCTCTTCCTTTATCAGGGAGGCGGTGATGTGATCGGCGACTGCCAACGCACTATTGAACCGGCTGACGGGCTTTCGTACAAGGTTACCAACACCTATTATTATGAAGGCAAAAAAAGCTACGAATATCACGTGAAGCTTGGCCTTGTCAAAGACGGAGACTCTTTCAAGATCGATTCCATCACCCCGGAAGACGAAGAATACTTCGATTAACGAATCATGGCCTCCTTATTCCGATTAAGATACGAAAGCCGCTGGGGCGAGGAGCTGTTCCTCACGGGTAACATCCCTGAATTAGGAAATTGGAATCCTAACAAGGCCGTCCCGATGGAATATGTGGGGCCTGGGATTTGGTCCGTTTCCGTAGAGACGCACGGCCGTGCGTCTCTACAGACCACGGAATACAAATATTTCATCCGCGAAAACAACCAAATCCATTGGGAAGAAGGTCCCAACCGCATCCTGCCCGAGGGCAAAGACCGCGTTTGGGATTGGTTCGGTCTCACCGAACGCCAAACGATGCGAGGTGTAGCCGTGCCGCTGTTCAGCCTGCGTTCGGAGAACGATTTCGGCATCGGGGAATATGCCGACCTGCCGAAACTGGGCGATTGGTGCGTGGCCAACGGATTGAAAATCATCCAAATCCTGCCCGTCAACGACACGACGGCGCATTTTGACTGGCACGATTCCTATCCTTATAATGCCATTTCCGCCTTCGCTCTGAATCCGATTTACCTCAACCTCAAGCAATTGGGCATCAAGGAAGACACAGCTTTCAAACGAACAAGGACGATACTCAACAAAGAGGAATCCGTCAATTACCCCAAAGTACTGAAAGCCAAATGGAAATATTTCCAAACCGCATTCTATCAGCAATGGGAATCGCTGAAAGACACCGCTGATTTCCAGCAATTCATCAAGGAGAACGAAGACTGGCTCCATGACTATGCCCAATATTGTGCCGAGCGCGACAACAACGGCACGGAGATCCATCTCTTCCTGCAATACCACTGCGACAAACAGCTTCGCGAGGCCATCAAGACCTTGCACGACAAGGGCCTGCTGCTGAAGGGCGACATTCCCATCGGGGTAAATCCCTCTGGAGTAGATGTGAAATCGCATCCCGATTTGTTTAACCTTGATGTGCAAGTCGGCGCCCCACCCGATGACTTCTCTGCAGAAGGACAAAACTGGGGTTTCCCGTCCTACAACTGGGAGGCGATGGCCAAGGACGGCTACGCCTGGTGGCAACGCCGCCTGCAAGTGATGGCCCGCTATTTCGACGCCTACCGCATTGACCATATCTTGGGCTTCTTCCGTATCTGGGAAATTCCAAAAACAGCCAAGTCAGGGCTGTTGGGACACTTCTCTCCTGCCCTACCTTTAAGTGTGGAAGAAATCGAAAAACAAGGCTTCCATTTCGTCAAAAGCAAGCATGTGAAGAAAGGTGTTGACACGCTTTTCATACCCGCACCGAACGAGAAAGACAAGTATATCCCGCGCATCGAGCTGCACAGAACCAAGACCTACCAAACCCTCAACGAGGAACAGAAACACGCTATCGATGACATTTACGAAGACTTCTATTTCCACCGCCACAACGAGTTTTGGAAACAGAAAGCCTTGGAGAAATTGCCAGCCCTCATCAATGCGACACCAATGATTGCCTGCGGCGAAGACCTCGGCATGATTCCCGCCTGTGTGCCTGAAGTCATGCAGGAGTTGGGCATCATGAGCCTTGAGGTGCAACGCATGCCCAAGGTGTTTGGCCATCAGTTTGTGCAGAATGAAGACCTGCCCGAGAACTGTGTCTACACCACCGGCACCCATGATATGCCCACCTTGCGCGGCTGGCTGGCCGAAGACCGCGTCCGCACCCGCCAATTCCTCGACAGCCTCGACCTCGACGACCGCAAAGTCACCTCCAAGACCCTCAAAAAGGTGATAGACAAGCATTTGGACAGCCCTTCAAAATGGAACATCTACCCCCTGCAAGACCTTTTGGACATGGACGAAAAGAATTGGTCGCCCAACCCTGCGGACGATCAAATCAACGTCCCAGCCAATGCCAAAAACCAGTGGAAATGGCGGATGAAGATGAATTTGGAGGCATTATTATCTTCCATCCAATAAAAAAGCTTATCTTTGAAGCCTAAATTCAAACTACTATGAAATTTAAACCCTACAACCATAGTGAAGCCGCGCTCAACGAACGCATCGCATTGATTCTCAACGAAGAGAAGAAAAAAGGACACGAAAAGGAAGCCTTACGCACCATCTTCCAAAGCATCGACTTCACCACCTTGGAAGCCTTCGACAACGAAGCCAAGATCAAGGACTTTTGCGAGAAAGCCTTGGCTTTCCCGAAACAAAAACCGCACCTTTCGGTACCCGCCATTTGCATCTACAGTCCCTTCATCCGTCAGGCCAAGAAACAGCTTGAAGGTAGTGGCATCCGTGTGGCCACGGTGGCCTGTGCCTTCCCTTCGGGCATGATGCCCTTCGAGCTGAAAGTCAAAGAGGTGGAATATTGCGTCAACGAAGGTGCCGATGAGGTGGACATGGTCATCTCGCGCGGCACATTCCTCGCTGGTCGCTACGACGAGGTCTTCGACGAAATCAAGACCATCAAGGAAACCTGTGGAAATAAGGCCAGATTGAAAGTCATCCTTGAGACGGGCGAGCTGAAGACCGTGGAGAACATCCGCAAAGCCAGCGAGCTCGCCATCCTCGCCGGTGCCGACTTCATCAAGACCTCGACTGGCAAGGTGCCAGTGGCCGCCACACCACTCGCTGCCATCGTCATGATTGACACCATCAAGGAATACTACGAGGCCACGGGCAAGAAGGTCGGCTTCAAGCCTGCTGGCGGCATGAAAGTGCCGGACGATGCCCTCACCTATTATTATTTGGTGAAAAACATCCTCGGCGAACAGTGGCTTAACCCGAACCTCTTCCGCGTGGGCACAAGCCGCCTCGCTGGACTTATATTAGAACAAATTAATAAATGCTAAATGCGGAATTATGAATGCGGAAATACAAAGTATTCGACGGAGTCAATGTCGCAATGCGACACTGGGCTTCGCACCCATTCAGCATTCCTCATTCAGCATTCCGAATTAAAAACACAAATATGGCGCCCTCGCCGGCTGCATGATGACCATCATGGGCATCAGCGCACAAGGCCACAAATTCGACATCGACGGCACCACCTACACGGTGAAGAAGACCATGAACACCGACCCACGCCGCATCGGGCAGATCGACATCGTGTTCAACTTCCCCGCAAAGGAATATACCGAGAAGCAAAAAGCCCTGCTTTGGGCCGCTGCTGAGAGCTGCCCCGTGGGACGTTCACTGCACCCCGATGTCATCGTCAATATCACCATGAACTTCCAAGCCTGATGAGATACACTTATAAAACCCAAGGCACCTGCAGTCAAGCCATCGAGTTTGAAATCGAGGATGGCATTTTGAAAAATGTACAGTTCTACGGCGGTTGCAACGGCAACACGCAAGGCGTCGCCACTTTGGTGGAAGGCATGAAGGCAGAGGATGTCGTTGCCAAATTGGAAGGCATCCACTGCGGCTTCAAAGGCACCTCTTGTCCCGACCAACTTGCCAAAGCTATCAAACAAGCATTGGCGGAATAAATTAAATGCCTTTGCAATTTTATAGACATTCTCGCGTTAATTGAGCAAACAAACATAATCGAATATGAAGAAACACATTTTATCGGTGGCAGTATTGGCACTTGCAGTCGTCCTCACCACCTTCAGTAGCTGCAGAAAACCCAAGGCAGAAGACAACACCCCTGCAAAGGAAGGCCTCTATCTCGGCATCGTCGGGTTCAACAGCGAACTATACACCATGCCACTCGGCCTGCTCAACCAAGACACGAAACACAACTTTGAGAATTTCGTTGACGGCCTCTCGATGCAAAACGGCACCATACTCTATCATGCCGTCAACACTGGCCTCAACAGTCTGGCAGCAGCCAAAATCCCGGAGAATCTCATCAATGTCTCCGTCGTGACCTTCACCGACGGCCTCGACCAAGGGTCGTATGTGCTTTCCGACAGCTACAGTTCGGGCAGCGAATACCTGGCAGCCGTCAACTCAAGAATCAACAATGAGCTCATCGGCGGAACCAACATCTCGGCCTACTCCATCGGCGTGCGCGGATCGGACGTGAGCGACATCGAAGGCTTCCGCAACAACCTCAAGAAATTGTCGAGCGACCCCACAAACAATGTCTTCGAGGTGAGCAACATGAGCGAGGCTTCCGAGCAATTCGCACAAATCGCACAAAAGCTTTACAACCAGAGCACCTTCTATAATGTCACGCTCAAACTTCCGGCTCAGGAGCCCAACACGAAAATCCGTTTCACCTTCGACAATGTGACTGATGTCAACGAGTCGCAATGCTACATTGAGGGCACCTACATCAGAAACGGTGGCAAAGGCCAGCTGACTGACATTCAATATGTCGGATTGGAATGCATGTCGGGCATCGCCGTGACAGCCTCGACCGAAGGTATTTTCGACCTGTTCTCGTTCCAGAACCTCACCGACCAGAATGGAGCTCAAATCAGCACCGACTATGTGAAGCAATGGAACTGGCTCGAGTCGACCTCGCAGTGGCAATACAACAGCGAGTTCACACCTTCGGGCAACACCCAAATCGTCAACGAATACAAGAGCGCAATGATCATGCTTGTGCTCGACTGCTCCAGCTCACTAGGCAGCGATTTCGTCAACATGAAGACCGCCGCCAACGGCTTCATCGAGACCTTGAGCGGTAACTACAACGGCCGTTGATTTTTCGACGACAACCATCGACTTTGACGATGACCATTTCCATTCGAAGTGGTCATCGTCATTTTTATGTATGGGTCATTAGTCGGCAGAGTTTTTATAGCGGATGCCCGACACTTCAGTCACGGTGCCGTCGGCATGCAATTTCACGGGCATAAATGCAAAACTCCAGCGTAAGCCATGATAGGTTTTTGACACACGCATTTCCACAAGGTTTTCACCCTGATTCAAATGGATGGTTACTGGTTGCCTCATCCAATAAAGCTGCTCATCGGTAAATGGCTCTTCCTCTTCAGGCTTGCCCCAAGTGTTGAAATGGTAGTCATATTTTCCTGGTTCAAGCCATGATTCCTGCGGCAAGACCTCTTCCCCATTTACGAAGCACTGGCAGCCACCCTCCCATTGTCCTTGTTTTCCAATACCGTAACCATTGCGATTGGAACGAGCCGGTGTGCAAAAGCCTATCCAAGCTTCAACATCAGTGTCCGCATCGGCTATGATTACTGTCTGCGCCACGGCTAAAGCTCGCTCTCCTACATTAAAACGATGCACCTGACAAAACATGTCTAAATCGACCACTCCACCAAAAGTCAAAAACGGCTGGTTATCATCGACCTTCACCTTCCATTCCATCTGCGAGTTGGCCACCCAACGCATTTTGTGGCGATGGAATCGGTCGCGGTGAACAGCCATCTTCTCTTCAAAATTGGCCAATCGCGAGCCCGCCTCCGTCAAGGGACCTGGCAAAAGATTCTCGTTCTCCACCTCGCCAGCATCGCCACCATTCCAGAAGCGTTCAGAAAACGCCATCATGCCGTTGATCATGCCGTTATGAAGTGAAATGTTCTCTTCATCATCTACACGGACATCGTTCCAAAGGCATAGGATACCTCCCATCGCCGTTGTGGTGTCGGGCGTAGTTTGCGCAGCAGCCGTATGTAGAAAGCAACGACTCGTAAACAACATCGGGTCATAATAGTTTAAATAACCGACAAAAGAATCAAGGTATTTCCCTGCCTTCGTTGACGCCGCTGCATTAGAACCTGCTGCCTCATTCCAAATCTGACGAATCACCTGGTCAGAAGCGGGCAAGCCCGGATCCCAAGCAATGGGCTGACGGTCGTATCCTGCCACCAAGTTCTCTATCCATTGCATGAAGCCCTTTGGGTCATCAATCCAAACTTCGTCGGAGCCGATATGGATGTACGGACAGTCGCTTTTCGGAATCTCTCGAAAGAACTCATCGAGGCATCGCTCCAACACCTTACGGCCTTCCTCTGAATCCATCGTAAAGCCAAAGGCATTCTTAAAATAGGTGGAATGTCCAGGCATGTCAATCTCCGGCACCACGGTGATGCCTCGTTCTTTGGCATACGCAATCACCTCACGGATCTCATCATAGGTATAGTATCGTCCCTCATCACGCCCTTCTCTTTGGTATCGAGCGTCATTGAGTTGCGGATACACCTTACACTCAATGCGCCATGCTGGATAATCGGTGAGGTGCCAATGGAAATAGTTGAGTTTGTAGAAACTCATCAAATCAATTGTCTCCTTCAGCTTACTGACAGTCTGATAATTGCGTCCCGTGTCATGCATGAAGCCTCTGAAAGGATATTCCGCCCAGTCATGGACTTCAAGGTTGGCTATTTTTCCTTGTTCGTCAACTAACTGATTCAAAGTACTTTGTGCCCATACCACATTGCCAGAAACCGTAGCTTTGCCTCGTTTCACAACAATACGGTATTCATCGGGATTGTCGAAGGTTTCATTCGAATCGACCACCACCTTCTTGAACTTATACTTTCTTCTCGTATACTGTTGATATTCCTTGGGTTCTGGAATCACATCGGTCTTTGTATCCAACTCATAGTAGCGCACATAGTCGATGCGCAGTTCCACCGGCAACTTGGTGGTGTCGATGTAAGGCGAGCGGTCGCGGCCCAGTTGGGCGTCAAGGATGAGGTAATAGTCTTGCAAGTCGAAAGGGAACTGGCCATCGACACCCTTACGGTAACGAGGATAGTGGAGCGTCCTTTTGCCATTGACAAAAAACACAAGACTATCGTGGAAGCGTTCCATGCCATAAGTGTTGTATTCGCCCTCGTTGTATTTCGGATAGGCCACATGTGAAGGTCTGTTGCGCTTGCCGAGGTGGACCGTATAATGGCTGTGGACTGTATTGTTCACAAAAGGGTTGTCCCTGAAATGCTCCATGATGTCAATCTCGCCCCCATAGGGCCAATCTATCGACTGGTTGACTTGTGGCATCATCCAGATGGCAGGCCAAAAGCCTTGCGCCACATCAAACTTGGCCCGAACCTCCACCATGCCAAAGCCAAAGGCCTTTCGGTTGCGACTCCACACGCCTCCGGTAAGAAATGATGCGGTGTCTTTCGGGAGGAAGTCATTCACCATGCCACGAAGCACGAGATCGCCCTCCTCCAAGGCATATAGCCGTTCATCCGACGACATGTGGATCATCCAGTCGGCCCGGCCTCGCCAAATCTTCGACCATACATTCTTGTCCAAGACACTCTCATTGAACTCGTCATGCCAAATCAAAGCATAACGGCGATTCTCTTGAGCAACAGCCATGCCCAAAAAACAGAGAGACACCAAAAACAATAAAAAGTACTTTCTCAAATTGTTCGTTTTTTTCGGGTGTAAAAATACGATTTTTCCTTTTCGGTTATGTGTTTTCGAGTTTGTTTCTTACTTTTGCCACAAATTTTACCCTATGGACAAAAAAGAACTGCGAGCCTACATCAAGGGCTTGAAAAAACAGCATACCAAAGAACAACTTCTCGATCAGTCAGAGAAGATTCTAGCCAAGTTGGAACAGCATCCTGAATTCATCAAAGCCGAGAAAGTAATGCTATACAGTGCCTTGCCCGATGAGGTGCAGACACAAGCCTTCCTTGAGAAATGGCATCTCAAGAAGACCATCATCCTGCCCACCGTGGTCGGCGACGACATCATCCCCGTGGAATACGGCAAGGACACCGCTTTTGCCGTGGGCGACTTCAACATTTTGGAGCCGCAGAACGAGCCTTACACCGGTGATTTCGACCTCATTGTCGTCCCTGGCGTGGCCTTTGACCGACAAGGTAACCGATTAGGACGCGGCAAGGGCTACTATGACCGTTTCCTTTGCCAACACATGGAGGTGAAACGCATCGGTATCTGCTTTGACTTTCAATGTGTTGACACCATCCCCACAGAGCCGTTCGACATCCGTATGGACGAGATAATCACACTTTAACCCCTGTTTTCTATGATTTCTTTTCCATTACAGCATTGCACTTCCAAATTTTTATTATTTTTGAGCCCTTTTAGAAACACATATTCACAATGAAGAAACAACTCCTATTCATGCTTATCGTCATGCTTGCCAGCGTGACCATGCTGAACGCCCATCCCGTCGATGCGGCCAAAGCCAAGGACATTGGACAGAAATTTGCCTGCGCCAATCTCAATCATATTTCAAGAGCCAACGACTTGCAGTTGGTCTACACAGGCACCTCCGACCGCAACGAGGTATGCTTCTATGCCTTCAACGTAGGTCAGGAAGGCTTCGTCATCGTCAGTGCCGATGACCGTTTCCGTCCCATCGTGGGCTACTCTGACGAGGGTCCTTTTGAGACCGAAAATATGTCGCCCGAGTTGGAGTTCTACCTCGGTAAAATCATCGAGGCACGCACGAGTCGTGCTGCCGTGCTCGACAGCCGCACTGCCGAGGAATGGCAAAGTGTGACCTCCACCGGCAAGTTGCTCTCACGTAATGGTGGCCGCGGTGTCGACTACATCTGCACCACCCTGTGGAATCAGGACTCACCCTATAACCTATACGCCCCCGAGGCCAGTGGCGGTTCTGGCGGCCGCTGCTATGCCGGCTGTGTAGCCACTGCTATGAGCCAAGTGATGAAAAGATGGAACCACCCGTTGCAAGGAACGGGCAGCCACTCCTATTACTGCCAAGGCTATGGCATGCAAAGCGCTAATTTCGGCAACACCACCTACGATTGGGACCACATGCCCGACCGTCTCGCCGGTGCCTCACAAGAGGAAATTGAGGCTGTAGCGTTGTTTATGTACCATTGCGGTGTGTCTGTCGACATGCAATTCTCCCCCTCTGGCAGCGGTGCCAACTCATGGGATGTGCCCTATGCCATTCGTCACTACTTCTCCTATTCCAACAATGCCTCTTTAAAGAACCGCGACGAGTATTCTCTCACCAACTGGCAGAACATGCTCAAGGAGCAATTCAACATTGGATGGCCCGTCTACTATTCTGGCTTCAGCAATAGCGGCGGCCACGCTTTCGTGTGCGATGGCTATGATGACAACGACCTCTTCCACTTCAACTGGGGTTGGGGCGGTAGCAGCGATGGTTGGTTCGTCATCGATGAAATCGACTATGCCGGTTGGGCCCAAGCCGTGATCAACTACGTACCGACGGATGTATACAACTACCAACCCTTGCAGCCTGACAACTTCACCGTGGAAGCCAGCAACGACTTTGACTATTCCGCCACTTTGAGTTGGACCAACCCTACCCAAAACATCCATCTCAACGACCTCTCGTCTCTCGATCAAATCGTCATCACTCGCGATGGCGTCATCATTGAGACCTTCAACGATGTAACCCCTGGCCAAAATATGACCTTCACCGACCACTATATGCCCGCCATGGTCACCTACGGAGTTTATGCAGTAGCCCACAACGCCATGGGTTTACCTGCCATCGAGCCTGACGTTCTTGTTGGTCCCAACTGCCGTTGGACAGTGACGATGAGTTCGTCCGATGCCCAAGGTTGGCACGAAGGTTCATTGTCATTCATCAATGAGGCTGGCAACGTAGTAGCCGACGTCACTCTCAATGCTTCTAATGCCGACCGTGACATCATGCTGCCCCTCGGCCATGTGGAAATCCACTGGAATCTACCCACGCAAAACATTGAAAACATAAGCTTTGTCGTCAAAAACGAAAATGGTACCGTCAAAGCCCAGTACCATGGACCATCGGGCAACATCACCAAAGGTCTTTTCTATATCCTCAACAACACCTGCAGCGATAAGGACAGCGAAGTCGAAGGCCCCACTAACCTCACGGTTACCGTCACAGGACAAGATGCTGAACTCAACTGGAATGCACCCGATATGCCAAGTGTCATCAACTACCACGTCTATCGCGACAACATCCTCTATGCTGTCGTCACCGACACGCATTTCACCGACACCGAAGTGGGCGACATCTTCCACAACTATTATGTCACTGCCTTTAGCGCAGAAGGTGAGACCATGGCTTCCAACCTCTGCAACGTGATTCCCGAATCGCCTTGCGACACCCCCGTCAACTTCCGTTATGAGATGACAACACCTACAAAAGTGAAACTATCATGGGACGCTCCCGATCCCGCTCCTACTGGCTACTACCTATACCGCCGCACTAGAGGCGAGAACTTCAGGCGCGTCAAATCGACCTCCAATACCGAAGTCACCGACATTATCACCGGCCAAATTGACCAACATTACGAATATGCCGTGGCAGCTTATTTTAGGGACACTGACTGCACCTCTGGCTATGCCCCCACACAAGCCGACCCCAACCAGTATTTCCTGTCGGTCAACAAGACAATCATCCCGCAGCACCTCAGATTCCTCATCCATGAAGGCCGTGTCATCCTGCAATGGGACGAAGCCTCAATGGCTGAAAAGTATCGCATTTATCGCGATGGCGAGCGTATCGGGCATAGTTCAGGGACTGATTTCATAGACTATTCGGCCAATTCCACCCAGTCCTACCACTACACGGTGACTGGAATGAGCAATGGCCTCGAATCCAGCCATTCCAACGAAGTCTTCGTTGACTGGACCACTGCTATCGATGAAACAGAAGGCTCAAATGAGACCATACTCTATCCTAACCCCACCTCTGGCATCGTATACCTTGAAAGCGACGGACTGCAAGAAGTCAGCGTCTTCAACCTGATGGGACAAGAGATGATGCACCAGAGCGTCATCGACGGCCAAGCCACCATCGACATGACCTCGCTTCCAGAAGGCACCTATTTCCTGAAATTGACAGGCACGCGCAACGAAATCAAAAAAGTGGTTAAAATCCAATAAATCAAAATAATATGAACAAAATCTTGAAATTGGTAGCTGTTGCGCTACTGTTGGGAACCGGATCAACGCTTTTTGCCCAAGACAAGGAGGAACCCGTCTACCAAATCAACGAGACCGTCAACGTGAAGCATACGCCCGTTGACAACCAAGGTAGTTCGGGCACCTGCTGGTGCTTCGCTGGCATCGGTTTCGTCGAGGCGGAAATCCTCCGCATGTACGGCAAGGAGTTCAACCTCTCCGAGATGTTTGTCGTCCGCAATGCATGGACCGAGAAAGTCGCCAAGTTTACCAGAATGCACGGCAACAACACGCTCAGCCAAGGCGGCGAGGTGTGCGATGTGCTCTATATGATCGACAAATACGGCATGATGCCCGAAGCCGACTACAGCGGCAAGGTCATCGGCGAGGAACGCCACATGCACGCCGAGATGAACGAAGTCATCAGTTCGGTGGCCCGCGGCATCATCAAGAACGGCAACAAGAAGATTTCGCCCGCTGGCCCAAAAGCCATTCAAGGCGTCTTGGATGCCTATCTCGGCGAAGTGCCTGAAGAGTTCACCGTCGACGGAAAGAAATACACTCCCAAGTCATTTGCGGAGAAGTATCCGATCGACCCCGCCAACTATATCGAGATCTGCTCGTTCACCAGCGAGGAATACAACAAGCCCTGCATGGTTGAGATCCCCGACAACTGGACCTGGACCCCTGCCTACAACCTGCCCCTTGACAAGCTGATGGAAGCCGTCGACTATGCCCTTGAGCATGGCTACACCCTCGGTTGGGCACAGGACGTCAGCAACAAGGGTTTCTCGGGCAAGACAGGCATTGGCATCGTTCCCGAAGACCCCGAAAGCGAGCAGCTTTGGAAAGAGATTGTCGCCGAAAAAAAGGTGACCGACGAGGACCACCAGAGAGCTTACGACAACTGGGATGCTGGCGATGACCACAGCATGCTCGTTGTCGGTATCGCCAAAGACCAAAACGGCAACAAATACTACAAGATCAAGAACTCGTGGGGCGACAGAGGCCCTTATAAAGGCTACTGGTACTGCTCAGAACAATACCTGCGCCAATACACCATCTTCTTCACGCTCAACAAAGAGGCACTTTCGAAGGCCATGAAGAAAGATCTTGGTCTTTAATCGTAAAATCTTAATCTTTAAATCATAACATTATGAAATTCAAACATCTATTAACCGCCACCGCATTGATGCTCAGCATCAGCGTTGTTGCCCAGCCGCAGGCTAAAGAAGAAGCCAAGGATGAAGAAGGCTTCAAGTTTACCACCATTAAAGAACTACCTGTCACCTCCGTGAAAGACCAGAACCAAGCTGGTACCTGCTGGTGCTACAGTTCATTGGCTTTCTTCGAGGCCGAGCTGCTCCGTATGGGCAAGCCCGAATACGACTTCTCCGAGATGTACATCGTTTACAAGACCTATCTCGACCGCGCTGAAGCCGCTGTCCGTACCCACGGCGACGTCTCCTTCTCGCAAGGTGGTTCCTTCGGTGACGTGTTGTATGCCATCAAGCACTACGGCCTCGTCCCCGACGAGCTGATGCCTGCCGGCGCCATGCACGGCGACTCACTGTCGAACTTCACCGAGCTCTCCGCTGTTACCGACCCCTATGTGGAAGGTGTCATCAAGAGCCGCAAAATCCAGATGGACAAGGACGGCAACGCCCTTTGGAAGAAAGGCCTGGCGGGCATCTATGATGCTTACCTTGGCGTCCCTCCGACCGAGTTCACCTACAAAGGCAAGAAGTACACGCCCATGACTTTCGCCGAGTCGACGGGCCTCAACATGAATGATTACATCAACCTGACTTCGTTCACGCACCATCCTTTCTATGAGCCCTTCGTCATCGAAGTGCAAGACAACTGGCGCTGGGGTCAGGCTTGGAACCTCCCCATCGACGAGCTCATGCAGGTGATGGACAACGCCATCGACAATGGCTACCCGATTGCTTGGGGTTCCGACGTCAGCGAAGCTGGTTGGCTCCGTGGCAAGATGGCCGGTGTGGCCGTGCTGCCCGACCTCGAAGCCAAAGGCCGTGACCTCCAAGGCAGCGACATGGCCCACTGGCTGGGTATGAGTGCCGCCGACCGCAAGAAAGAGGCCATGAATGGTCCCACCCCGCAGAAGTGGGTCACACAAAAGGAACGTCAGATCGCCTACGACAACTACGAGACGGGCGATGACCACGGCATGCTCATCTACGGCACCGCCAAAGACCAAACCGGCAACGAGTACTTCATCGTGAAGAACAGCTGGGGCGACGCCGGCCAGTACAATGGCATTTGGTACGTCTCCAAGGCTTTCGTCCGCTACAAGACCTTGAACATCGTGGTCCACAAGGACGCCCTGCCGAAAGACATCGCCAAGAAGCTAGGCATCAAATAATCACACCTAACAAATTCAATTAAGGGAAAGCCTTTGACTTTCCCTTAATTGTTTCTAAAAAACAAAAAAAAACATGACGAAAAAGAACTTATTGCTATTGGTGCTGATGTGTAGCCTCGCATCCTGCATTGCACAAAACCCAAAGGAGATGAAAAAAGAACGCCTGACTTACTTTAGTTTCGACCACCACAACACGATGGTCTGGCATTCCGGAGAGAAATACACTGTCAGTACCGAGAAAGATGGTAGGATACATATCATCATCGACGAAGGTTTCCCAGAGGAGAAAGATTTCTACATCGACGACACCACCATTTTTGACGAATTGGATTCCCTCATCAAGGCGTTCAAGATGCACAAATGGCATGATAAATACCAACCTAAAATGGAAATCTTCGATGGTGACAGTTGGTCGCTCTATTTCAAGTATGGTTCTGAAAAAAGCAAAGGCTCGGGCGGTTATATGGCATGGCCCGACAACTATCACGCGGCTCGTCAAGCCATTTCGGAATATTTCCAAAAGTGGAGGGACTATCCCATCCCCAACAAGGAAATCAACCTCTTCCAGTACACATGCAAAAACAAACAAGGACGCGATATCGAGTATCGCCTCGAACGCGGCGAACAGGAAGCCAAGCTTTTCATCCGCAATGCTGAATACAACACAGACAAGGAGGTTGCTGTAAGCAAAGACTATCTGACTGAACTACAAGAGTTGGTCAACATGTATCGCCTAAAGGACGAATATAATCGCACCACCGATGACGACAGCGCTTCGGTATACCGCTTCTTCATTTGCTACAACACAGGCGACACGATAGACTTCACAGGTTACTATACCACATTCGTGAGTGGACAAGTTGAACCTTTTTTGGGCTTTTTCGACCATTGGCTACCCCTTCGCGGCAACCTTGTCAGGTTTGAATATAATTATAGTGTCACAGACTTCCGCGACATCAAATACTACGTCATCAAGGAGGACGAAGGTTTCACTCTCAGCTATTATGACGAGAGAGGACAGCATCGTGAAGGCAAGATGGACAAGGAAGACGTCTTGAAACTACAGAAGTTGGTGGAATCGTTCGGTCTTGACAAAGCCAAGGACGATTTCATGGGCAACTCCACATGGCATCTCTTCACTGATTACGACTCAAAAGACATCGCCCGTTGGGGCGGTCGGAGCGATGACGAAGCCTCGACAGAAAAAGCGCAGCATATTCTTAATGCGTTGACGGAATACTTTGCACCTTATCTCCAATAGCTTTAGTGCTTAATCTGCTCAAAGCCCTTACCGTAAGCACCCATTACGGTGTTCATCGTCATGAATGCCTTGGGGTCTTCCTCTTTCACAATCCTTAAAATTTGCTGCGACTCGCGCTTATGAGCCACCACCATCAGGATGGGGCCTTCTCGCTTGGTGTACCAGCCAGTGCCGTTGATCATCGTCACACCACGCTGCATCTCATTGGCGATGCGTTCAGCCACCTTGTCGGGTTCAGAGGTAAAGATGAAGGCTTGCACAGTCTGTTTGTTACCCGTCAATACCAGGTCGATACAAGAACTGCACACGCCCATTACAATGAAACCGTAGATGATGGCTTGTATCTTGTCATTTTCAATGACGAAATAGGAACAAGAGATGATCACAATATCGATGAGCAAGATGACCCTACCCTGTGAGATATTGCGATATTTGCATATCATCATTGCGACGATGTCGGTGCCGCCTGTGCTACCTCCTTGAGTAAAGGCCACGCCAATGGCCAAGCCTGCTAGGCCACCGCCCAATATGGCCGCAAGAATCTTCTCTTCGACAAAAGGTTTCAAGGCACCCACAGCAGTAGGATCCGTTTGATACAACAGCATTGGTTCTGTAATATAATGCTGCAAAAACGACATAAACAGTGATGCCATGATAATGGAATACACCGTCTTGATGCCAAAAGAGGGGCCCAAAATCTTAAGTGAGATGAGCACCAGGATGGCATTAATGACGAAAACGGAGATACCCGTCGAAATGCCTGTGGCATAGAAAATCAAAGTGGCGATACCGCTAACGCCACCGCCCAGCACATGGTTGGGGATAAGGAACGCCGTCCAGCCAAAAGCCATCACGAACAAGGCCAAAGTAATGATGACATAGCGTTTTACCTCTATTAATACGGTTTTTTTGTCTGCTTTCATTTTTTGATAGAATTTGTTGGGGACAAAAGTAATACTTTTTGTTGATTTTGTATCCACAGCAATTTCTTTCCTTATTTTTGAGTCGCCCATGTCACAAAACGGCCTCTTCATTCGTCTTATGATTGAAAAGTTCCCAAGATGGACCCCGAATTCGAAAAGACATATCGAAGCTACTACCCGAAACTGTTCAGGATTGCGGCCAAGATGCTGCAAGACACGGAGGGTGCAAAGGATGTCGTGCAAGACGTGTTCACGGCGTATTATTTCGCGATGAACAACGAGAAAGTCATTCGCGACACGAAAAACTGGCTCGTCAGGAGTACCATTAATAAAGGAATCGACTACAAACGGAAAACGGCAAGAACCGTCACGATGGAAAGCACTTTGCCCGAAACAAATGGAAGTCCCCAAGACGAGGCTTCCGACATCCTCAACGCGATAGCGCATCTCAATGAGAAGGAACAAACGTTGGTCATACTTTACAGTGAAGGCTATTCCTACAAGGAAATCGCGGAAATGACGGGACGCAACCTACCTTCCATCGGAAAAACCTTGTCGAGAATCATGGATAAAATCAAAAAACACCTGCTATGAAACATTTGAATGACAAAACGATACAAAGCTATATCGACAATGAATTGCCGGAAAGCGAAAGAAAGAAGGTGGAAATGCACCTAAAAGAATGCCCATCGTGCAGGCAAAGAGTCGAAACACAACGCACTTTCTCTGGAAAAATGAAGAAGTCGTTGGAAACCTTGATTCCGAATGATGTCGAGGTGCCAGAGTTCAGTTTTGGTAGGGCAACAAGACCCGAAGTGAACGTCAACCGAATTGTCCTTATCTCCTCTTTGGCGACGGCTTGTTCTATTGCACTTATCGCGGTACTGGTCAACCTTTTGTCGAAGCCCAAACCAACTGATTACATCTTCGACTATTACACCATCGAAGATTACGACGCCAACAAACCTTCTGCCGAACAGGAATTTGCTGAGTTCAAGATGCATTTACAAACAGAAGAAACAGATACCAATCTCTAAAATATCAAAGCCATGAAAAACTTGCTTTTCATTATTGTATTAGCCATTGCAACTTGCTTTCAAGTTGACGCACAAGTGATCAAACTCGTTCCTGACAAAACCTACGGAGTGGGAAACGATTGGAACAAAATCTTTGACACCTATTATGACACCCTGGACGGTCGTCCTAACGGATTGCGGAAACAACTCATCGTTTTCGATGACGGCAAAGCCATTGTCAGCCATGCCACAAGAAATAAGTATTCCCTATTTGATTCAAATGGCAAGTTTTTGAAAGACATTACTTTATATTTTTCCGACAAAGGCAAGAAGCCTCGTAATCTCCAGCCCGTGGAAGGGAAGTTGGGTAACTTGTATTTCACTAAAGCTAACAACACAGGCGACGTTTACCTGTTTGACGACAAAGGATTGATTGTCAAGGAACTTAAAATCAAATACCAAGCCTTGGAAATGCTGGCTTTGGACGACTACCACATTGCCATCTACGGAGGCACATCGTGGACTAATAAATACAGGCACTTGGTATCCCTATTGGATACAAAAACAGGCAAGGAGAAAATCCTTTGCGATGCGTTTGAAGACATGAATACAGACCTCAAAAGCAAAGGTTACTTCATTTACACTGAAAGCAAAAGGAACGACATGAAAGGCCGATGGCAAATCGCGAAAGTCAACGGCAAACTCATCGTTTCCAATCCGATAGACGGACTGGTGAGAACATACGATTTCAACGGCAACAGAATCTCAGAAAAACTGTTGGATTGGGAACCGCAATCCCTGTCTGTTGAAGAGCAGATTGCCTTGCAGAACGCACGAATCAAGGACTTGAAAGACGAGTTGCCAGGAGAAACCGACGAGAGAGTGCTTCGATTTTATAACAACCTGGTTTCCTATTACGAAAATGGCATCCAACACATCAAGGAGCCTATCAATATGGGTTGGTTCACCATAGCCATCAGGGGCAACGACGACAACATCCTTTTCTTCGGCGATGCCGAAGTGGCAGGCCAAAATACGTTCCACGTCTATTCGGTCAGCAAAGGACAAAGTATTTCAACTGGTTCCTTCCAATGCGAAGACTACGACCTTGCCATAACCAAAAAGCGCTTCGTGTGCCACGGCGGGTATTACTATGGTGTTCAAGTGCTGAAGAATTGTGAAGGTATGCCGCTGAGGTTGGTGCGGTTTAAGCAAGAATAGAAACAAATTGGCCTAACCGCTACAAAAAAAAACTCAACCAATTGAATAGCAACTGGTTGAGTTTGTACCCGAGGCCGGGCTCGAACCGGCACGCCTTTAAAGGGCAAGGGATTTTAAGTCCCTCGTGTCTACCAATTCCACCACTCAGGCACTTACACAAAAAATCCCGATTTTACTCGGGACCTTGTGGAGCGGAAAACGAGACTCGAACTCGCGACCCCGACCTTGGCAAGGTCGTGCTCTACCAACTGAGCTATTTCCGCAAAAAGTGGAGCGGAAAACGAGACTCGAACTCGCGACCCCGACCTTGGCAAGGTCGTGCTCTACCAACTGAGCTATTTCCGCTTCGCTTCACGAATCGGTATTCTATTTCAAGAATTCCGCTTGCGAATTGCGCGGCAAAAGTACAACTTTTTTCAATACCGCAAGCAATTTTGAGAAAAAATTTCCATTTTTCTTTCTTGGACACGAATTACCATGAATATGTCACGAATTTGACATAAATTGTTTTTCTGAATAATTCGTGTTCAATTTGTGGAAATTTATGTTGAAAATCAACAATTTGCATTTCATCAACATTCCTTTCTCGCAAACCGAATTGAGTTTTTCGTGTAATTCTTTGTAGTTTTACGCCGAGTTTTGCGTCTAATTGGCAAACGATCCGACCAAACCTCGACAAGCTCTATAGACATGAAGGAGAAAGAAAAAGAGTTTACTGACATCGTGAAAGCACACAAAAACACCATTTACACGGTGTGCTACCTCTTCTCGAAGGACCAGGACGAGGTGAACGACCTGTTCCAAGAGACGCTCATCAACCTGTGGCGAGGCTTCGACTCGTTCAAGGGGCAATGCGACGTGAAGACTTGGATTTGGCGCGTCAGCCTCAACACCTGCCTCACCGCCGAGCGCAAGAAGAAACGCCGCGTGGAAACCGTGCCACTCTCGATGGACATCAACCTCTTCACCGACACCGACGATGACACAAAGCAAATCCAGCAACTCTACAGTCGCATCAACAGATTAGGGCTGGTCGATAGAGCCATCATCTTGCTTTGGTTAGAAAATATGAGTTACGAGGAAATCGGACAAATCATCGGCATCTCCACCAAGAACATCTCCGTCAAATTGGTCAGAATCAAGGAACAACTGAAGAAAATGTCAAACGAATAAAAACGCAAAGCAATGGAAAACAAGGAATTGGAAGAAATGAAGGCGCAACTGGCCCTGCTGAATGAGAAATTGGAAAAGGAACACATTGTCAATGAAAAACTGACGAAAGAAACTCTTAGGAACAAAACGCGTCTCGTCAACACAAACAAATACTTTATCCTGGTCGTTGATGGATTATGTATGGTATTTGGCCCAGCTTTGATTTGGTACCTTAGAATGTATAACTTCCCCATTTGGTTAGGCTTTTTAGCCATTGCCGTAACCGCATTTGATTTCTTCGCTCAGCTTGTCCTCTTCAATAAATTGAATTTGAATAGCTTCACAAATGAAAATGTAGTCAATTCAATTAAAAAATTCAAAGATTTCAAGAAGTATCATAAGATTTTGCTCACGTTTGAATGGGGAATCACGGCGATAGCTTTCATTTCCATTTTCTTATGGGCCTCGCAGATTCTTTCAAAACAAGGGCTTATTATTTACGCTATCTGTCTTGCATTGCTTATCCCATTAGGGATTTGGAGTGTTACTTCCCGCCAAAAGAAAATCTATTCCACTTGCGACGAAATCATCGAGCAATTGGAGGAAAAGGTTTGAATCCTATGGTGTCTTTGTAGAGACGGTGTGCACACCGTCTCTACCATCCTATCCTAATACAGCATCCCAAACATCCACAAGGGAATACGGTTCAAATGGCCTATTTCCACGTCGTAAATGGCGAAATAACAATACATTTTCTGCTTTCCAAAGCATAAAATTACGCTAAAACTATACTTTGGAAAGTAGTTTTTTGATTTCATTCAGCTTCATCAAAGCCTCAACGGGAGTCAAAGTGTCGATGTTCGTGTTGAGAATATCCTCCTTGATTTGGAGCAACAACGGGTCGTCCAACTGGATGAAACTCAGCTGCATGGCATCGTCTTGTTTCTTTGCCGCAGCCTTCTCCACATCCTCACTGGTGTGCGATTTCTCCAACACCGAAAGCAATGCCGTGGCGCGTTCGATGACCTTGCGCGGCATACCCGCCATTTCGGCCACATGGATACCGAAACTGTGGGCACTGCCGCCGCGCTTCAACTTGCGCAAAAACACCACTTTGTTGCCGACTTCCTTCACCGAAACATGGTAGTTCTTGATGCGGGCAAAAGAGTCCTCCATCTCGTTCAGTTCGTGATAGTGCGTGGCAAACATCACCTTGGCGCGACTCACTGGATGATCATGCAAAAACTCAGTGATAGCCCAAGCGATGCTGATACCGTCGTAAGTGCTGGTGCCACGCCCGATTTCATCGAGTAAAACAAGGCTTCGGGACGACACATTGTTCAAAATGCTCGCCGTCTCATTCATTTCCACCATAAAGGTCGACTCACCCGACGAGATGTTGTCGGAGGCACCTACGCGGGTGAAGATCTTGTCCACCAAGCCAATACGTGCTGAAGCCGCTGGCACAAAACAACCCATCTGCGCCAAGAGCACAATTAATGCTGTCTGACGCAGCAAGGCCGACTTACCCGACATATTGGGGCCCGTGATGATGATGATTTGCTGCTTGTCGCGGTCGAGGTAGACATCGTTGGCGATGTAGCTCTCCCCTACCGGCATCATCTGCTCGATAACTGGGTGACGGCCATCCTTGATATCCAACACAAACGAGTCGTCGATGACAGGCTGCACATAGTTGTTTTTCAGCGAGATGTCGGCAAAACTCACCAAGCAGTCGATACGAGCCACGATGGAGGCATCCACCTGGATGGGCTCCACATACTCGGTCACGGCGGTGACAAGTTCATTATAGACCCTTTGTTCGATGACACTAATTTTCTCCTCGGCTCCAAGGATTTTCTGTTCGTATTTCTTCAGTTCCTCGGTGATATAACGCTCTGCATTGGTCAGCGTCTGCTTGCGAATCCATTCCGCCGGCACCTTGTCCTTGTGGGAATTGGTAACTTCGAGATAGTAACCAAACACATTGTTATAACCCACCTTCAAAGAGGTGATGCCCGTGGCTTCCATCTCGCGGCGTTGTATGCCCATGAGGTATTCCTTGCCCGAACGCGACAAGTTGCGCAGGTCATCCAACTCTGGGTCGACACCTTCTGCTATATAATTACCCTTCGACAGCAAAGCCGGCGCATCGGGATTCAAGTCTTTCTTGATACGCTCGCGGATGGAGGCACAGGGGTTGAACTGCTCGGCAAAACGCTGCAGAGCAGGATGTTGGCTTTCTTCACAGGCATTTTTCAGCACCTCGATTTGGTCCAAAGCTCGACCCACTTGCAACAGCTCCCTCGGGTTGACACGCGACAGTGAAACCTTGGAAATCAAACGTTCCAAATCGCCCACCTGTCGTATCGCATCCTGGAATTTTTGGATCTGTTCGCGATGCTCCACAAAAAAACGCACCACCTCATAGCGTGCTTCAATCTGTTCCTTATTCTTCAAGGGCAGGCTCAACCAGCGACGCATCAGTCGTCCGCCCATAGGCGACACCGTCTTGTCGATGACATCGATCAAGGTCTTGGCATTGAGATTGGACGTGTGCAACAGCTCCAAATTACGAATGGTGAACTTGTCGAGCCATACATACTGTCCTTGGTCGATGCGCGAAAGCGAGGTGATATGGTTCAGTTTATCGTGTTGCGTCTCGATCAGATAATGGATGGCAGCACCAGCTGCGACTATACCCTTCGGGAAGTCATCGACACCGAAGCCCTTCAACGAGACGGTATGGAAATGCTTGTTGAGAATCTCGTTGGCATAATCGTCGGTGAAGACCCAGTCGTCGAAGACCGTGAGATAGTATTTGGCGCTAAACAGGTCGATGAAATCCTTGCGTTTGTTGCGTTGCAGCAACACTTCGGAAGGATTAAAGCTTTGCAACAACTTGTCGATGTATTCGTTGGAGCCCTGTGTCAGATAGAACTCGCCCGTTGACACATCGAGGAAAGCGATGCCCGAAACTTCCTTGTCAAGATGAACGGAAGCCAAGAAATTATTCTCTTTCTGCTCCAGCACGCTGTCGCTATAGGTCACGCCAGGTGTCACCAGTTCCACCACACCGCGTTTCACGAGTTTCTTGGCCAGCTTCGGATCTTCAAGCTGCTCACACACTGCCACCTTCAGTCCGGCACGCACCAACTTGGGCAAATAGGTATCCAAAGCGTGGTGAGGGAAACCTGCAAGTTCGATAGAATCGGCAATGGCACTCGACCTTTTGGTGAGCACAATCCCCAAAATCTCGGAGGATTTCACGGCATCCTCGCCATACGTTTCATAAAAATCGCCCACGCGAAACAACAGCATGGCATCGGGGTATTTCGCCTTGAAGGAGAAATACTGCTTCATCAAAGGGGTTTCGGTCGCTTTTTCTGCCATAAAAATCACGGATTAAGGGGTACAAAATTACCATTTTGTTTGAAACAATTGACCTATTCATCCAATTTTTTCCGCCTTCTTGACAGGGGAATGTCTTTTTTCGCTTATTTTGCCACCAAATCGTAACACCATGCGCAAACTCAGTATGGACGAGCTGAACCGCATCAGCAAAGAAGACTTTGAAACGGCGGAGAAGCTACCTATTATAATAGTGCTCGACAACATACGCTCCTTAAGCAATGTCGGGGCTTTCTTCCGCACCGCCGATGCCTTTCGAATCGGGGAATTGTTGTTATGTGGCATTACTGCCTGTCCGCCCCACCGCGAAATCCACAAAACAGCATTGGGAGCCGACGAAACCGTGAAGTGGCGCTATTTCGAGACCACCGAGGCTGCTTGCCAACAATTGAAGGAGGAGGGCTACCGCATTTATGCCGTAGAGCAGGTGGAAGGCAGCATCCCGTTGCAAGATTTCGAGTTTGCCGAACGCACCGCATATATCTTAGGCAATGAAGTAGATGGCGTAAGCGAGGAAGCGCTACCCTATTGCGAAGGGGCCATTGAGTTGCCTCAAATAGGCACCAAGCACTCCATTAATGTGTCAGTTTGTGCCGGAATCGTCATGTGGAAAGCCTTCGAACAGCTATATTTGATGAGGAAATAATGCAGTTTCATGCCATTTTTTGGCGAAAAAGTTGAAAAAAAAGCAAAAAAATCAACATTTTGGTGTTGACAATTGAAATATTTCCTATTTTTGTTCGCTAATAAGAATGAATAATAAGACAAAGACAATAAATCAACTAATTTAATTACAAACCTAACACAATTGCGTTATGAAGAAAAACTTGACTATTTCGAAGCTGCTGATGCTCGTCATCATGGCTTTCCTTCCTTTCAGCATGATTGCCCAGGAAGGTAACAACAAGAAACCGGTTGAGAGATACTGGTACATTCAAGCCGACGGTGGTCTCTCCATCTACCACGGCGATTTGGCCAACTACAATGGTGGCATTTGGGATGACTTCAACCACTTTAAGACCATGGCTCTCCAGCCCAACTGGGATGCCCACTTTGGCATTGGTTACCAATTCGGTAAAGTCATTGGCTTGAACCTCAAGGGCGGCTACGGCACCTATGCCGGTCACAAGCACAACCAAGCCCTTGTGTTGAACAGCGCTCCTGACTACACTCGTTACAACCTCGGCCTTGACCAATCGAACTACATTGAAGGCAACCTGAACTTGACCTTCAACCTGTTCAACATGTTCAAGTACAACCCGAGAAGAGTCATCAACCTGGTGCCTCACGTCGGTATCGGTGGTATCTACTACCAAGCCAATGCCGTTAAGCACCTCGATGGCGACGACAACGCTGAAACTCCCGCTTTGGCCGAAGCCGCTAGCAAGCGCGATCTGAGCTTCACGGTTCCTGCCGGTATGGAGATCACCTTCAACGTGGCCCCCAAGTTCGACATCTTCTTGGATTACACCTACCTCTTCACTGGCACCGACAATCTCGACCAAGTGGCCAAGATCAAGAGCGAGGAAGACAAGCACATCATCAACGACAAGGATATGTACAGCCAGTTCAACCTGGGTCTCCGTTACAAATTCAACAATCCTTGCGACATCGAGAGAATGGCCCGCGAGTCGAAGAAGATCACCTATCGCGTTAATCCCGACCCGCTGAAGGAAGGCGAAGATGGCAATGTTTGCTTCGACGTTATCGTCACCATCCCTGGTGAATACTTCGAGAAGAAGGCCGTCATGAACCTGAAGCCTTATCTGGCTTACGAAGGTGGCCAAATCGACATCGACCCCATCACCTTCGTGGGTGAAAAGGTCAAGGGCGAAGGCGACTTCCGCGTCAACTACAAAGAAGGCGGTGAGTTCACCAAGCACTACTGCATGCCTTACCAGAAGGAAATGGCCAACTGCGAACTCAAGGGCGACCCGATGTTCTATGTCTACGACGGCACCATCTATCCCAACCAGGAAGAGATCGTGAAAAACACCTACTTCACCCGTGGCGCTACTGAACACCTTGCCGACGGCGTCTTGGCCAAAGGGCCTTGCACTACCACCAAGACCGTCACTGACACCACCTATGTTGACAAGTATGTTGCCAAGTGCACCTATTTCTTCAACAAGGACAAGTACAACATCAAGGACAGAAAGAGCCTCAACAACGCCGCTGACAAGGCCTTCAAGGAATTGCTGGACGCTGGCGTGACCGACTTCCGCATCGAAGCTTGGGCTTCACCCGAAGGCGAAGAGGGCCACAACAACGAGCTCTCCACCAACCGTTACAACGCTGCCGAGAAGCAGATCAAGGATCTGGCCAAGGGCAAGAAAGTTGAAATCACTGTGAAGGGTGGTGGCAATGGCGAAGACATCGAGCTCTTCAAGCAACTCGTCAAAGACTCCAACCTTAAGGACAAGGATGCCATCCTCAATGTGATCAACAGCTCGAGCAACCAAAGACAAGCTGTCGAGGATGCCTGCCGCACCTACGAAAGACAACTTGAGAAGGACATTCTGCCTCAGATTCGTCGCGCCGAAATCATGGTGAACGAGCCTGAAATGAAGATCACTACCAGAACTATCGAAGTTGAAGTTCCCTGTGAATAATCCTTTTCACCAGTAACAGAAAAGCCGCTCAATGAGCGGCTTTTTTTGTTTTACATAACTGAACCATCAAAGTGAAACCCGATGCAGTCCGATGTCGTAAGGCTGGTCAATCACTTCGATGATACGGCGATAGTCATTCTCGTTGGCCACAAAGTCAAGACGGTTGGTGTCGATAAGCAAGATGCGCATATTGTTTTGCTGTTGACGCAGAAAGTCGAAATAGCCCTGCTGGATGTTGTCGAGATAGGCATCGCTGATCTCCTGCTCGTAACTACGCCCACGCTTGCGGATGTTGGCCTGTAACCGGTCGACGTCGGAATAGAGATAGACCAGCAACTCGGGTTTGGGCATATCGGAAAAGATGATGTTGAAAAACCGTGAGAACAGCTGGTACTCGTCGTCTTGAAGGTTGTTTTTCGAAAAAATCAACGACTTGGCCACATAATAATCCGAGATGATAAAGTCGTGAAACAAGTCAAGCACGCCCAGCTTGTCCTTCAGCTGCTGGTAGCGCAAAGCCATAAAGGTCATTTCCAACTGGAAGGAATACTTGTCGGGTTCCTTGTAGAACTTGGGGAGAAAGGGATTCTTGTCGCCCTCAAACTCCTCCAATACCAACTTCCCGTTGAAATCGTCAGCAATACGGGTGGCTAAAGTTGTCTTGCCAGCCCCAATGGTTCCTTCTATGGCGATATAATTGTAGTTCATAAGTTCATTGCATTACTCTAACGATAGATTGGTCGGTGCATCTATGTAGCAACTCACGCTGGGTAACCTGAAAGACAGGATGCATCAGTTCGGGCGCCACCTCACACAACGGCATCAAAGCAAATCGGCGGAGATGCAACCGAGGATGCGGGACCGTCAATATGGGTGTCACGATGACACGCTGACCAAAATACAAGATGTCCAAGTCGGCGGTACGCGAAGTGTAGCCCTCTTTTTCGGGATGACGTACACGGCCCAATTCAGTCTCAATCGCCAACAACTCACACAGCATCGCTTCAGGGTTCAAATCAGTGTCGACCACAATAAGACGGTTAAGAAACCACTCGTCGGCCTCAAAGCCCCATGGCTCCGACTCGTAAGAAGACGAAACGGCCTTGATGGCTCCACACCTATTATTAATTAATAGGCAAGCCTCGGCAAAGATGTTTTCTTTGTCGCCCATGTTCGACCCGAAAAGCACGTAACACGATTCCATTGCCGCCTATTTTTTTGCAAAGGTAAGCGTTTTTAAATCACAAAACAACCCATCGTTTGAACAAAATAATTACTTTTGCAGCCTAATCAAAACAAAATCACAACATCATGAAATTCTCAAAAGTCTTATTGGCAGCCTTTTTAGGCACATTGATCGCTTTAGTAGCTACATTCTTCATCAAGTTAGGAGTGGTTTCATCGATGATATCCGCTATGTCGAAACCGACCGAGACATCGACTACAGTCAAGCCGAACTCTGTGCTTCAGATGAAGCTCGACTATGCCATTCCGGACCGTACTACCGACAATCCTTTTGGTGGAATCAACTTCAACACTATGGAGTCGCAGGACATGACGGGCATGAACGACATCCTGCGTAACATCGAACATGCCAAGACCGATGACAATATCAAGGGCATCTACTTGGAACTGAGCAGCATCCCCACCTCGACTGCCACCTTACAAGAGATTCGCGCCAAACTCCTCGAGTTCAAGGAATCTGGCAAATTCATCGTTACCTACGGTGAGAGCTACTCACAAAGCGCCTATTATATTGCCTCTGTCGCCGACAAGATCTTCCTCAACCCGGAAGGTGCCTTAGACTTGCACGGCATGGCATCACAGATTATGTTCTACAAGCACCTGCTTGACAAGCTCGACATCGAGATGCAGATTGTCCGTGGTCCCAACAACCGCTTCAAAAGCGCCGTTGAGCCCTATTTCTTGGACAAGATGAGCGAGGCCAACCGCGAACAGATGGACAAGCTGCTGGGCTCTGTTTGGGGACAAATCCTTACGGGCATCAGCCAGAACCGTAACATCAGCGTTGAACAACTCAACAAGATCGCCGACAACCTCGAGACCATCTTCAATGCCGACAAGGCTTTGGAGTATGGGCTGGTCGACAACTTGTACTTCAAAGATCAAGTCTTGGACGAACTGAAAGGCTTGACCGGCAGCAATAAGAGCATCAATGCCGTGGGCAACGCAAAATATGCCAAGTCGTACAAAGACAAGAGCAATAGCAAGAACGAGGTGGCCATCATCTATGCCTCTGGCCAAATCTTTGACGGCAAGGGCGACGAAACGGCCAACATCTATTCCGAGAACCTCAGCAAGACCATCCGCAAGGCTCGCGAAGACGAAAACATCAAGGCCATTGTGCTCCGCGTCAACTCACCTGGCGGCAGTGCCGTAGCCTCTGCCATCATCGGCCGCGAACTCGACCTGACCAAGGAAGTGAAACCTATCATCGTCTCGATGGGCAACTACGCCGCTTCGGGTGGTTACTGGATCTCGGCCAAGGCTGACTACATCTACGCCGACCCCACCACCCTCACGGGTTCCATCGGCGTGTTCGGCACCTTCCCCAACGCCCAGGGCTTCCTCAACGATAAAATCGGTCTGACCTTCGATGTGGCCAAGACCAACGAAAACGCCGACTTCGGTTCTATAACACAACCTCTCACCGAGTTCCAATACGCCAAGTTGCAGGAGAATGTGGTGAAGACATACGAACAGTTCACCAGCCGCGTCGCCGAAGGCCGTGGCCTGCGTCAGACCTATGTCGACAGCATCGGCCAAGGCCGTGTTTGGGCTGGCGTTGACGCCATCGAAATCGGCCTCGTTGACCAGCTGGGCGACATGGAAGACGCCATCGCCTATGCCGCACAAAAGGCCAACCTTGGCAGCGACTACAAGGTGGTAGAGATGCCCAAGCAGAAGGACTTCTTCACCCGTATGATGGAGTCGATGAACAATACGGAAGACCAACTCGATGCCGCCATGCGCAGCAAGCTAGGAGCCTATTATGACTATGTGAAAGGCATAGAGAACCTGCAAAAGAACACGGGCATCCAAGCAAGAATGCCGTTTGACATGGTCATCGAATAATAGTTGAGACTAGACTATAAAATATGCGGGGCGATTCATTCGTCCCGCATATTTTATTTTTCGTATTCCGACATCACCTCTTCGCGCTCCACTTGCTTCTCTCCCCAATCATCCATCAAGGCTTGGAGTTGCTCTTTCTTCTGGCCATAGGCCCAATACCAGTCGTTGTCAATCTTGATTTCGGGATGCTGGTCAGGATGGGACATGATGGCATCTTGCTCCGCCAATTCGACTTCCAACTTGCCGATGGCTTCCTCTAGACGCTGGATTTCCTTGTCCACCTTACGCAACTTGGCATCAATCTGCTTCTTCCGCTCATAATTGACCTTGTTTTGCGAAACAGGCTCAAAGGCTGCAACTTTAGGCTGTGATTTGGCAGCGATTTCCAATTCCTTCAAGTGGTTGAGGTTTTTCTGTTCCAAGAAATCGTAGATGTCGCCAATATACTCCTTGATGTTGGGCTTGCGAAACTCATAGACCTTGTTAGTCAACCCTTGCAGAAAGTCTCGATCGTGGGAAACGATAATCAAAGTGCCATCATATTGAATCAAGGCATTCTTCAGGATGTCTTTCGAGAGCATGTCCAAGTGGTTGGTCGGCTCGTCGAGGACCAACAAGTTGGTCGGGAAAAGGAGCATCTTTGCTAAAGACAGACGGGCTTTCTCTCCACCCGAAAGCACTTTCACCTTCTTATCGATATCATCGCCACGGAAGAGGAACGAGCCAAGCAAAGCCTTTACCTTCAGGCGCATGTCGCCTACGGCCACATCGTCCAAGGTCTCAAAGACAGTCTTGTTCATGTCGAGCATGTCCTGCTGGTTCTGGGCATAATACCCAATCTTGACCTCGTGACCGAGTTTCACTTCGCCCTCGTGATCGAGTACGCCACAAATGATTTTAGACAAAGTCGACTTACCTTCGCCGTTGCGTCCCACAAAGGCAATCTTCTCCCCTCTCGGAATCAACAGGTTGATGTCTTTGAGGATGACTTGGTCACCGTAAGACTTGCCGACATGGTTCAACTCCAGTGTGACCTTGCCGGAATGTGGTGCAGGCGGAAACTTAAAGTGTATAGCCGTACTGTCGATGTCATCCACCACAATCTCATCCATCTTCTCAAGGAGCTTAACACGACTCTGCACCTGCTTGGCCTTGGTGGCTTTATAGCGAAAACGCTCGATGAACGCCTCGATGTTCTTGATCTCGCGCTGCTGGTTCTCGTAAGCCGAGCGCTGCATGTCGACGCGCTCCTCGCGCAGGCTGACATAGTCGGAATACGGCACCTTGTAATCATAGATCTTCCCATTGCTGATCTCCACCGTACGGATGGTGATGTTGTCCAAGAAAGCGCGGTCGTGAGAGACCATCAGGATGGCCCCATAATAGGCCTTCAAGAAGCCTTCGAGCCATTGGATGGACTCGATGTCAAGATGGTTGGTCGGCTCGTCAAGAAGAAGCAAGTTGGGCTTTTTCAGCAGGATCTTGGCCAGCTCCACACGCATCTGCCAGCCATTGCTGAACTCGCGCATAGGGCGCTGCATATCTTCGTGACCGAACCCCAGTCCGACCAAAATCCTTTCCGCCTCACCTTCGATGGAGTCGCCACCAAGCAAAGCCAAACGGTCGTTCAAGTTGTTCATCCTGACGATGAGTTTCTCATATTGAGGACTTTCGTAATCTGTGCGTTCGGCCAGTTCCTGTTGCATCTTTTCCAAGTCACATTCCAGTTGGTGATATTCATCGAAAGCGGAAAGCGCCTCATCCAAAACGGTCTTTGCACTGTTCACATTCTTTTCCTGGGGCAGATAACCAATGGTAACGCCTTGAGGGATAACAACCTCTCCTTTAGAAGGTTGTTCCAATCCGCAGATAAGCTTCAACAGCGTGGTCTTGCCCGCGCCGTTTTTGCCCACCAAGCCGATGCGGTCCTTCTCGCGAATCAAGAAGGAAATATCGGTGAAGAGGTCCTCACCGGTGAAGTGCATGCTTAGGTTTTGGATTGAAATCATCGTAGGCCGATTTTAGGCCGCAAAGGTACAGTTTTTTATTGGTTTTTAGACTTGTTTTCAGTCAAACACCAATCCTTAAGACGAGCACATAATAAACAAAAATGATCCAAAGGACTTTCGGGGGCTGGTTCCCAAATTTGCCCACAAGAAATCACCCCATTTTCGTTTATCTCAAATTGATACAGATCTCCATCAATAGCGCTCCCGACGGAAACACTATCTATTTTATTATCAATGAATTGTTTGCTTAAATACAACACTTGTTCCGCAAGCTCCTTTTCCAACTCAACGAAGCATTCATCTATATTGATGCCCGCAGCGTCTTTTGCATACCATAGGTTTTTGTCAAACGAGATTACCTTTAAGAAATACTGCTCTTCAACGGATTCTATTTGTAATGCATATTCAGGATCAAATGATGGCATGGTTGTGAATCGGAAAAGAAAATCGTCTCCTAAACGAGTCTGGAGAATACTATCCAAGGAATTGTAATAGCTTTTCAATTGCAGAGTCACATCAAACCTGGCACAAAGTGATAGCCTTGATTGAGCAACTGCTTTTCCGTTCAATCCAAGTATTGATAATAACAATACTATGCCTATAATACCTTTTTTCATGGCTTATTTTGAAATGACTAAAGGTTTAACCGCTATTCTGTTTTGAGATATGATTTTCACCCAGTACAAACCGCCTTCAAAGCCCGACAAATCGAGTTGCAAAGAATTACCGTCAGCCTCTTTGCTGATCAAAACCTGTCCCAAGGCATTGTAAACCATCACTTTTTGTAATTCCTCTAATTCGATGGTAACGAGCCCGTTGGTGGGATTAGGATAGAGCTTGAAATCAAGCGCTTGGTATTCGTCGGTCGAGGTGAGATCAATGGCCACATAGTTTTGTTCAGGGTCGTTCAAAGAGGCGGCAAAGTCCGACTCACAGGTCTCGCCGTCGTCCGTTTGATAAAAAGCAGTCAGACGGTAATAGACATCCGGGTGACTTTCCTCGGCAAGGTTATCGCGATATTCATAATACAGTTGACCGTCAACGGCAGGTATCGAAGCTGCCAGTTGGTAATCCGCATTGTCAAACGAACGATACAGGTTGTATTGTTGTAAGATGTAGCCATCCTTGGCGATGGCTTCCCAACGACCTGATTGGTTGGTGACGAAAGCACGCAGCATCCAGGTATAATGCATATTGAAGGTGTGCATATCGGTCCAAGTCTCGCCATCCAACGACACCCAACGCCCGTTGGCATCGCCCATATCCTGGCAGGCGGCGGCTGGTCGGGCAAGACCTTGCTGGCCCACCACAATCCAAATCGGCTCGTTTTCTGGGATTTCATAAGCCGGGCTGATGACTTCCTCATGCCATGTCTGTGCATTGGTCAATGACATGTTTTGGGAGCGGACCAAGGTGCGCGGTGCCGTATCGCCACCCACATAGATCCACAACTGATAGGTGCCAGCACCGGCATCGTAGAGTGATACCTTTTTCAACGAGTTACCTACATATTCTGCCAAGTCTTCAGCTTCGAAGCGGATGGCCCAGAAGATACGAGGCTCTTCGCCACCCAACGAGCGCTTAAAAACCCCGTCATCGAAATACAGCCATTGGTTGACCGGCTCGGGGCGTTCACCCCAAGAAACCAAAGCACCATGGTCATTCTCTTCTTCATAATAGACCGTTCCATCCAGTTTCGCCGGCGGGTCACAATAGGCAGGGAACGAGGCCGTAGCGCACACCTCGCATGACATGGAATAATAGGTGCCGTCCATCGGGCCATCATAGATGAGTCGCAGACAATACTCCACTTCTCCATGCAACTGAACAGTCTCGTCCACGAAGGTGTTCGCATCGGTAATAGCGAGGAAATCCCCATCGCGCATCAACATGGCGCCCACAAAGTCACCTTCGGGATACTCCCAGGTGAGTTGCAGCGCTTCGCCATGCAACAACCATGTCAAGGCCGTGGGCCCCGCGAAATCAGAACATGGCCGATATACCCAAATACACGACTTCCATTCACAAGATGCTGAAAAATAAACAGGCCGCACCTGAACCATACAGGTGTCACCCTCTGCCAAGGAGGTGACATCCAACTGATATTCAAAGTCAGTAGTTGTACCGACCACCTCTCCGTTCACCATGATTTCAAAATACTGCAAATCACGATTTTGCGCATTCTCGACTGACCAGATAGCCCAACCTGTAGAGGAGACATACAAACTATCGACGCCATTCGTTGCCTCAAACAACTCGATTTCAACTTGCGCAGGTTCAAAAACCGAGAGTGCAGAATCGGAGACATAGTCCCAAAAACCGTCAAGATGCACACGGAGATCGTATTCTTCACGGTAGACATTGGACATGAGGATATGACCGTTGGCATCCAAGCTTGCTTGATAGTCGTGACCTTGCCCATTGTGTGAAGTGAGCGTCACCAAAGCTCCCGCAGGCGGCAAACCGACATTGGTCGAGCCTAGGATTTCAAGCGTTGTGGTCATGTCCTTGTCGAGATAAGCTGACCAAATGGTATCAGAATTGCCTCGGTTGCCCTCATAATAGGCGCTCACACCCCAACGGTATTGTCCCCAAGGCAGACTACCCCAGTTCATGTCCATAAACACAGTGTCGGTAAGATGCGAAGCCATCATCACAGGTTCCTCTTCAAAGCGGCTACGGAATAGATCATAATACTGGAAAGAACGCGTCAGCTTTGCACTATCCTCGAGGAAGAAGCGGATGCAGTCCACATAGAAGCAATCTTCGCCCAGATCGGTACTTGCATCCTTGACATAATCCCAACGGAACACATGCTCGCCCACGGTGATATCGATTTGGTGCTCTGTCCATTCCTCCTCGCCCGAACACTCCATCTTCTTGACGCCATCAAGATAGAATCGCCCCATGTCCCAAGGACTCTCGGATGAGATCTTGCTATAGAAACTCATCTTTCCTTCCAAGGGCACATAAACAGAGACCTCAATTTGAGACATACCGTTTTCCACGCCCTCGCAAGTCGATTTCATGCAATAATTGCCTTCGTAGGCATGTAGGGAATCAATAGTCCAAGGATTATCACTCATATTGTTGTTCCAAGGAAAACGGCTGAAGCTACCCGACTCAAAGTCTTCCACCAGCAAAGGGTCGTTCATTGACCAACTGATGCGAACCAGATCATCGATATACTGCCGTGCTGCCACATAACGAACAGGGTGATAGATCTCATACAGAACAAAATACAATCCGGAGAAATACTGCCCATCCTCGACTTCCAAGGAATCCATCTGATATTCCGTCTGATAACCATCGGCTGAAGCCCATACCCGATAGATACCAGCATTGATGCTGTCGGAAAAATAGCCAAGGGAGTCGGTAGCAAGATGATAAACCACCGTATCACCTATGGCATCAACACCAGAGAAAGTCACAATGGCATTCTCTATTGGCGTTTGCCAATCTTGTTCGTCCACTTCGCCATAAACCAAGACTTGGCCCATGGCAAATCTCACCCCCATCAGCAGAAAGGCAAGAACGGCCATCATCCTCATCATCTTTCTCATAGCCTGCCCTTTCATCGTTTCACAAATTTTGTAGTTACGAAGGTCGAGTGACCTTTCACTTGTATGAAATAAAGACCTGCACGAAGCTCATTCACTGGCAATGAAATCTCTCCCAACAAATCAGTTTTCACCGTCGTTTCAGGAAGGACCATCATGCCCAAGCCATTCAAGACACAAACCTTATACTCTTCATTAATCTTCAATCCACCGACAGAAACCCTTTCCTCGGCAGGATTGGGATACACCAACAAATCCGAAGGTGAATCAACATCGACAGAGCGTCGCATATCCACCCTGCCTTCCTCACTGACAAAGAGGTGCAAGTCTGTTACCGATGGCCGTTCCACTGAAAGCGTGATTTCCTCACACATGCCACGACCATAACGTGGTAGGTCGGCCATCAGATGATAAGTGCCAAAGGGCAAGTTATTAAAGCGGAAGCCTCCGTCATTTCTTGTCAAGGCGAAACCCACTATGCGTTGTTTGGTCGAGTTAAGCAAGAGGACACCGACATTTGAAAGGCCGTCGGTGCAATAGTCGGCATCCTCGCCCTCGCGCAGCCAAGGCTGGCAATAGAAATCGCGCGCCCGGAAATCGGATTCTGGATAGTCGAACACACCGCTGATACTTCCATTGCCCGTATTGAATCCCTGTTCCTTCGCAGGCAATGCGATATCCACATCATAGACATCGCCATCCACTTCGACCATATTCGATTCGTTCCACTGGAGGTCACCGAGATAATAGCAACCACTGGAAGTGGCATCCAAGGTATCGGGAAAAGCGTACAAAGTATAGGTATCAGGAAGCAAGGCATCGAACCTATAGAATCCCAGACTATCGGAGACCGTACGATAGAAGCCCGACACAAAAGGATTGTCATTACTCAAGGCTGCAGCAACCACCTGGGTGTTGGGGCAAGGTACTCCGTTGCTCCATGTTCTCCCCTCCAAGGCATAGTCCTTGAATAGCTCGAAGCGAACCACATCGGAAGCATAACCGCAGAACGACCAGGCCTCAAGCATCAATTCAACGAACCCTTGTTCCTTGTCAAAGGCGCCTGGATAATAGACTGGATGCAGCGAAAGCGAGTCGTCGAAACGGCCATCGCCCATTGAATGCCAACGAAGCGAGTCGTAGTTGTAGGCTTCGGCTTGGTCAAGTGGCAAAGGCCGATCCAAACCACTGAAACCATCATCGCCAGCAAAGACACTTAAAGCTTTATAGAGCTGCAACTGCATGGCATCAGTCTTCAAAGTCCCGTTCGCGCTAACACGCAAAGTCAAGGTCACCTCGCCAGCCTCGAAATCGGCTTCAGAAGGATAATATATGGGTCTCAATGACAAAGAATCGGAGAACATGCCCGTCCCTGAAGTCTGCCACACAAAACCGCTATAAGTATAGGGAATGGTGGCGTCAGTGATGGTATAACCTGCTTGAGGGGCGCACATGTATCTATCGGCACCCGCATAGGGATAATAGGAAGCGAAGGCATAGGCACTTTGTCCGGCCGAGGCATACACATCAGGATTGTAAGCACGGTCGCAGGCCATGACGGCAATGTTCTCTGATTGTTGAGGCGTAAGCACATAGGAGTTCTCCGCGATACCATCGATGTGATTGGCGAACTTATAATAATTGAAATCACCATAAAACAGCACATAATGGTCGACATCGCGCTCAAGGTTCTCGTCCCAAGAGATGAGCCAACGGCTATTCACAAACTGCTTCTTAACCTTAAACGGTGGCGCGATAGGAACCGTGGTGTCGCATTCCGTCAACTGGTTTTCATAGATAATCTCACCTAACGAAGGCGTGTCATGCTTATCAAGGATGACGGATTCGATTTCGGCTGTCGACTCGGCATCCCAATAATTGCCACGCAAGTCGATGTCGTCAGTCGAGACATTGGCGAAGAGGATGGCGTCTTTCTTGTAATGCAAGAAATTGTTGCCGTTCATTCTAGACAACGCTGAAGGAAAGTTCACAATCCTTTTCTTCGCCTCGCTAATGGTGTTACCCACGAAGGTCACAGAACCCGCCGCCAACAAGTTGGTAATGGTCAATTCATTGTCATAGAAAGTGTTGTTCTCAATAACGAGATGGCACACCCGCATCATCCTGACGGCCTCGTCGTTGCTCCAAAACACATTGTTACGGACCACAACCGTATCCATAGCCGCCTTGATGCCATAAGACGAATAGCCAGACCCACCTTCAGGCAATTCACTAGAGATGAGGTTGTCTTCGATATAGTTGGTGGCTTCGCGGTCCGACACGCCACCTACCGTCTCAAAACTAATGGCGGTGGCAGCACCTTGGAAACAATTGGCGGTGATATGGTTGCGGTTGCATTTGTAGCCATAGGCTACATTGGAAATCTCGATGTTGATTTGTCCTTGATCAAAGATATTATGAGAGAAGACATTATCTTCGCTGTCGCCGGCACGCGCTTTCAATTCGATGCCCGACACGCATTGGAAGAAGGAGCAACTATCGACCAGGAAGTTATGACAGTCAATCAGTTCCATACCCTTGCCTGCATAATAGTTGTTGAAAGCGCAATGGCGGATGCTTACATTGTTGCTCGTGGAGGCATTCAACGCGGTCAGGGCGCCCACCACCTCCACATAGGCCATGCGTACCGTGTCATCTTCAGCGATATTCTTGAGCTGTACGCCAGCCCAATCGTGTGAGAACTCGTAACAGAGCAGATAAATCGAGTCGTTGGGTTGACCGTCAAGCATCAGGTTGCCACCCTCGACACGCAGGTAGGTCGACTGCCCAAAATACATCCTCACTCCGCCTTCCACGCGCAATGTGCCACCGTTATGAATCGTCAGCGACTCATTCACCCAATACACCGAATCGCCACCCAATCTAGGCAAGACCATCAGCGTATCGATGTCGCCATTGACGGGCACATAGTGCTGCGCCTCCATAAGCGCACAAGACGCTAGCAGAAGCATCAACAGGAGATTCCGTATGTATTGGAACAGTCTCATGGTTTAGAAATAATAAGTCAAGCCCAAACGGAAGTTCCACATCCGCATCTTCATGTCAAACGGGAAGTCGGCACGATACAGCGAGCCGTTGGTCAGGCGGTAATGGACCTCGGGCACCAACTCGATGCGATGAGCCACTTTGAAGGCCACACCCAGGCCGCCATAGTAAGAAATCCGGGTGGGTTCCACCTGCTCTTTGGCGATTGGTGCATGGAATGGCACCGATGTGGCATTGAGCGATCCAGCATAACCAACCAAGAAATCCACAGAGACACCCGCTTTGGCGAAAGCTCGGAAATGCTCCATTTTGACAAAATCAAAAGAGGCGAAAAGACCGACACTCAAATAATCAAGCCTGTTGACATCGCGATAGGCATATTGGGTCGTGGTCAGCGGAACATAAGTCGAATCCAAGATATATTGGTAGGTAGTATCGCCTGCCGGATGTACCGTGTAATAGGTATCCAAGGTGTCGTTGACATAATAATCCCCATCGAATACCGTCTGTTCAAGCAAAAAACGATAGCGTACAGAACGGTACGACAGGTTCATGCCAACGCTGAGGCGGTTGTGCTTGTAGCCGCCATCGAGGCCAACACCATAGGCAAAACTGGGCGTCACATCAATCGATCCATTCTCTGGTTCAGGCATACCGCCTTCATGTTTGAAACTGGCCGAGCTCATAGTCACAGAGGGCGTGATGAACCAACCGTTGTCACGGAACTTGGGCCAAGGAATATGCCACCCTTGGTATTTCACAGTATACACTGTGTCGGTCTTCACTTCATGTTGAATCTTGACGACGGTGTCGTATCGCATCACGGTTTTGATCACCTGAACGGTATCGAAAATACGGATGACCTCTCCCGCTTTTGGGACAACGCTGTCCGTTTTAGGTTTGACAACCTCGACATGCGGTTCGGCGGGTTGTGTTATGGTGGCCTCTGGCACATTGACCAGTTGCTGGTTCTTTTTGATTACATATTGCTTGCCGATTTTCTTAAAGCCGTAGTCGGTCCCTTTCAGCAGGTCCGACAGTACCTCCTCGACGGATTTGTAGGAACATGAATAGCTCTCAATGCGTATCTTGCTCAGTTCCGCTTTGCTGAAAGCCACATTCAATTCGTAGTCGGCGAAGAGTTTTTCCAAAGCCTTATCCAAGGTACATGACTCCACCGAGAACGAAATCAGCGGATTAAACGATTGTGCTTGAGACGATTTTGGGAGGGCAAAACAAAAGACAAGCAAGGCCATAATAGGCAGTAGCCATAGGCTATTTCGCTTATCTTTCTGTCTATCAACGGCTATATGAATAATAGGGTATTCCATATCCAAAATAATTCAAAATAGGCCGCTAAAATACGACAAAAAAACGAGAGTTATCTCATTTAACTCAAAAAAAGACTTGGTAAAATGGAATGGAATCAGCGAATCTGATAGATATCGCCCTCTTTGGTGACCGTCACTTCCGACACCAAAGCGATGGTTTCGAGTACATCGTCGATGGATTCGTCATCGGAGAAACGAGCGGTGAGTTTCTTGGAAGCGCAGGCATCGCTAAGGTTGATTTCAACCTTGTAGATGTATTCCAAAGCCTCAACGATCTTCGACAGTTGCTCATTGTCGAACACGAGGACATGGTTGGTTTGCAGCTCATCCTCTTTCACTTCGGAATATGTCATCATCTTCAGTTCGCTCTCCGTGGCATTCCACACGCCGCGCTCGCCAGGATTGACTTCCACCTGCGAAAGCGTGTTGCCCTTTTCGTCAAAAGCGGTCATCATCACCTTGCCCGTATAGAGGTCGACGGTATAGCGTTCGGCTTCCTTGTCGGCATTGAGCAGGAAGGTGGTGCCCAACACTTCCACATCCATATTGCCGCAATGGAGCACGAAGGGGCGCGTTTCATCTTTGGCCACATCGAAATAGGCAGTGCCTTCGAATTTGGCGGAACGCACATCTTTGGCAAAACTCTTGGGATAGCTGATGACGCCTTCGCTATTGAAATCGATGGAAGTGCCATCGGGCAAGACATAGGCTGATTCGTTTTGACCGTTATAGGCGTAGGTGACAGTTGAATTAAACGGATTCTTGACCAGGAAACCGATGAACAAGGCTACCACAAGGGCGGCAGCCACACCGGAAACATATTTATAGTTTCGGCGCAGCCAAGGCATCTGAACCACATTGGGTTCTGCGTTCTCCTCAAGGGCATCGATCTTAGCGTTGACCGCATCAAGTGCAGCTTCAACATCCACCTCGTCAAGTTCGGGCATGGCGAAGTCAGTAAGGCTCCAGACCTCATGCTCATCCTTTAGCGACTTGAAATACAAACGATTGTCTTCGGATTCGGCCACCCATGAAAGCAATTCAAAAGCTTCCTCGGCGGAGCATTGCCCGTCGAAGTAGCTCGTGATTAATGCATCATATTTGTTGTTAACCGAATTCATTTTGTTCGTTGATTTCTTGTCGATTCATTTTTATGACTAACAACTTTTGTTTTACCCTTAGTCAAAAATGAAAATATTTACAAAAATATTTATTGGCTTTTATAATGAGGGACGCTGAGCCTGTGGCTGTTGAGACATTTCAAATGCCCAAAGGGCCGTCCCGACTTAAAGATACTCTTTAAGCCCTTCCCGCAATTGCTTGATGGCGGCACTCATGTGCGCCTCGACGGTTTTTTGCGACACACCGAGCTTCTCTGCGATTTCGTTGTATTTCAAGCCTTCGAAACGGCTGGCGAGGAACACCTCGCGGCGTTTTTCGGGCATCGCTGCCAACACTTGACGATAAGAGGCTTCCAGGTTATTGGACTGCAAGGTCTCGGAGGGATCGTTATTGTCGGAATCACCTGAAAAGACTCGCTCGTTGGCCTCGGCATGTGAACGCTCTTTATTAATAAATGTGATGGCAGCGTTGCGTACCGCACGCAACATATAGGGCTCAAAACCCGTGGTAAAATTCACTTTCTCGCGGCCCGACCACAACTTGACGAACAAGTCCTGCACAATTTCAGCAGCCGTGTCGGTATCACCGACAAAACGGATGCAGAAACGCGTCAAAGGCGGGTAAAAGCGACGGAAAATCTGGTTGAAAGACTCCCTGTCGCCAGCTTTCATTTTCCCAATCAGGACATTAAGCTCGTTTTCGTTCATCGATTAATTAATAAAGGTATTAATATCGAGGCAAAAGCCGGGGCAAAAGTACACATTTTTACGAGACGAAGACTCAAATGAAACAAAGTTAGCGAATTTTGGACGCAAAAACATAACCAAACCAGGCCAAAAAGCACATCAAAAATGGGGTAAGAGGTCCGCCTTCAGTCATTTTCGAGAATTAATTGCAAATTCTATATAATTGTAAATCTGACTATTAACAAAATATTAGATAGTTTTTTCAGAAAAATGATGAGAAAAACGAAAAGAAAAACTTGACCGATTGAAAAAATGTGTATTTTTGCAGTCCGAAAAAAACGAGAGAAAGTATCTAATTAAAAGATATCGAGAAATGTACGCAATAGTAGAAATCGCAGGACAACAGTTCAAAGTTGAGAAGGGTCAGCAAATCTTCGTCAACAGACTGCATGAAGAAGAAGGAAGCAAGGTTTCTTTCGACAAAGTGTTATTGATTGGAAACGACGGTTCGACGAAAGTGGGAGCCCCGACGGTAGCCGGCGCCAGTGTCGAAGCCACGGTGATGCAGCACCTCAAAGGCAACAAGATTATCGTTTTCAAGAAGAAGAGAAGAAAAGGATATCAGACTTCTAACGGTCACCGTCAGTATCTGAGCAAGATCCAGATTGAAAACATCACTGAATAATCAACCCGAAAAAACTTAAAGAGATATGGCACACAAAAAAGGTGTAGGTAGTTCCGAGAACGGTCGTGAGTCAGCTAGCAAGCGACTCGGAGTGAAACTTTTCGGTGGACAAGCCGCCATCGCTGGCAACATCATCGTCCGTCAGCGCGGCACCAGGCACTATCCTGGCAAGAATGTCGGCATGGGTAAAGACCACACGCTGTACGCCTTGTGCGACGGCATCGTGGAATTCCAGAAGAAGAGAGAAGGTAGATCCTTCGTCAACATTGTTCCTGTTGAAGGACAAATCACTGAGTAATCGTATTCATAGCATACCGTTTTGTCCCGACCACCTTCATGATGGTCGGGATTTTTTATGCTATGACAGAAGTGTTTCCGTCAAAATGCGTATCTTTGCGCACCATTCAAACAAAAGACCATGATTTCTAGAATACGCTCTTTTCTGAAGGTTTTGCTCGTTGGGCTGCTGCTCGTCGGTTGCCAGACCGAGCCCAAGACCGATATCGAAAAAATAGAAGCCCTCAAAAAACAACTCAAGGCCGACGCCAAAACACTTGAACAAATCAAAGCCAACGAATTCATAACGCTTGAACGCGACTTCATCACTTGCGACTCGCTTTTGCAATACATGCATCCTGAAGCCATCGACGAAGTCTTCCAAGAGCTACAACTCACCAAAGCCTATCTTGACCAATTCAAGGCTACCCAACCTTCGATTCAGGCCGACATCGACTCAACCCTCTATAGACTTGACTGCCTTGGGAACGACATCGCAAGCCATTACTTATCCGACTCGTTGGCAGCGATATATCTCGAAGACGAGACCAAACATGCCGAACTCCTAAACAACCAAGTGAGCTATTTTAAAGACCGCTTTGGCTCATGCCAAAACGAACTGAATGTCCTCAAAGGCAAACAATAGGCGCCAACAATACCATGACACGATCCTTCGCCATACTATCTTTTCTTTTCATGGGGTTCGTCCTTCAGGTGAACGCACAAATCGACACCGCTCCAAAAGGCAAACGGATGAACGCGCAACTGAAGGAACAAGTCCAGATAGACGAACAGCTAGCCAGCCAATACTATCGCGAGCAAGAATACGAGCTAGCCCGTGACCTCTATAAAAAGCTATACGACAAGACCGAGATGGCGCATTACTTCCAGCAATACATAGAATGCTTGCTGGCGCTGAAAGACTATGACAAGGCGGAACGCGAACTTAAGGCTTATGCCAAAAAGAATCCCAGCAACTACAAGACCGCCGTCGACCTCATATATGTCTACCTACAGCAAGGCAACGACAACAAAGCTGAAAAGCAATTCAAGGAACTGACCAAAGACCTTCCCGACCACGCTCCCACCATCCGCAACCTCAGCTACGCCTTCCAAGCCCGAAGCTTATACGATATGGCCTTGAACGTCCTTGAGAAAGGCAACACCTTGCTGGAAGGCAAAGAGACCTTCTACATGGACCAAGCCTACATCTACCAGGCGACCGCAAACTACCCAGAGGCTTTCCGGTATTACTTCATGGAACTGGAGACACATCCAGGACAATACAACAACATCCGCAATCGCCTGCAGACCATGATGTTCTATGATGTAAACAACAGCATTTCCGACGAGTTGCGCCTTGCCCTGCTGAAACGGACCCAAGAAAAACCCGACAACCTGGAACTTGCCCAACTCCTCGTCTGGTTTGCCTTGCAACAAGAAGACTACGATATCGCCTTGGCCCAAAGCCAAAGCATCGACCGCAAGACCCACGACCAAGACGCACAAATCAACAATCTGGCTAGTATCTGTTTGAACAACAAGCAGTTTGATATCGCCAAGCAAGGCTACTCCTACATTATGGAGAAAGGCAAGAGCAGCCCTTTCTATGGGCAAGCCTTATGTGGTACCATCAAGGCGGACTATATGAAGCTGCTAGCCATCAATAGCACAGACAACAAGGCGTACGAAAGATTGTCAAAACGCATCGACGAGGCTTATGAGGATGTCGGCACCAACGACCTGACCCGACTCACCTTGACACAAGCCGACATCATGACCTATCAGCTAGGCCGTTCTCAAGAAGCTATCGAACTGCTCTCCAAGACCATCGAAACCGTAGGAAACAGGCAAGACAAAGCCGAACTCAAGCTGAAACTCGCCGACATCTACCTGCGTGAAGACGAGGTATGGGAAGCCACGCTGCTTTACAGCCAAGTCGACAAGAGCCTAAAAGAGGAGCCACTCGGCCATGAAGCCCGTTTCAAAAATGCCCAGTTACGGTATTTTATAGGAGAATATGAATGGGCCTTGGGACAACTGAAGGTGTTGAAAGCCGCCACTTCGAAACTCATCGCCAACGATGCCATGACGCTCTCTTTGGTCATCAAGGACAACCTGGAAGCCGACACTACGGGTACAGAACTCAACCGCTTGGCCCGCGCTGACTACAGGATCTACCAACAACGAGAAGACGAAGCCATCGCCATACTCGACGACATCGTCGCTACAGGAAACTATGTCAGCAAGCCGCATGCCCTGTTTCGCAAAGCAGAGATAGAGGAGAACCGCAAAGACTTCGACACTGCAGAACAACTGTTCCTGCAGATTGTCGAACAATATCCCGACAGCTATATGGCAGATGCTGCCCTTATGCATGCCGCCATGATCGAGCAAAACGAGTTAAAGGACAAGGAATCGGCAAAACAGCATTACGAGAAGTTGATTGACGAATACCCGACGAGTATCTATACTGCCCAAGCGAAGAAAAACTATAGGAAACTGCAATAAACTACAGATTACACAGATGGAACAGATTCCCGACAATGAAATTCAGAGGCACAAGTGCCAATTGGTACAGATTCCTACCATCAGCAGATAGTACATCTGTAACAATCAGGAGCTTGCGACATACAATTTTCAGACACGAATCGGTAAGATCTGTCAAATCTGTAGTTAAAACAATGATTGACAATGTATGATGTTAGACCCAAGAAGAGCCTAGGCCAGCATTTCCTGACTGACCAGAATATTGCCCAACGCATTGTAGAACAACTGTCACCCGATGTGGAGAGTGTCATCGAGGTGGGAGCTGGCACAGGCGTGCTGACGCAATTCATGGTACATGACATCTTGGATAAATTCCATGTCATTGAAATCGACAAGGAGTCCATCGCCTACCTGAAAGCGCATTTCCCCATGCTCGGCGAGCGTCTTATTGAAGGTGATTTCCTGCGCACCGACCTTGGCCAATTCGGGCAACAAAACATGGCCATCATCGGAAATTTCCCTTACAACATCAGTAGTCAGATTTTCTTCCAAGTGCTGAAATACAAGGAACAGGTCGTTGAGGTGGTAGGTATGGTGCAAAAGGAGATGGCAGAAAGAATGGCTGCCAAAGAAGGCAGCAAGACCTATGGCATTTTGAGCGTACTGATGCAGGCTTGGTACGACATCGACTACCTCTTCACCGTACATGAGAATGTCTTCAACCCTCCCCCGAAGGTGAAGTCAGCAGTCATTAAGATGCGGCGCAATGCCATCACCGACTTGGGCTGCGACGAGAAACTATTTGTGAGCATCGTCAAGCAGGCCTTCAACCAACGACGCAAGACCATGCGCAACTCGCTGCGCCCGCTGCTCCGCCCTGAAATCATCGAAAACGAGGTCTTCAACAAACGCCCCGAGCAACTCTCGGTTCAGGAGTTTATTGATTTGACAAATTTGATTGGTTGAGATTCCCTACGGGAATGGAGTATCATTAATAGTTTATTGGCGGCGGCTTAAGGAGCTTGCGTACTGTAAACGCCACAAGTGATACTAATGACAATTACCATTCCCAAAGGGAATCTATCAGATGTCTTTTTCTTACTCGTAAAACCGATGTTCCTTCATGTATTGGTATGCCTTCTCTGGCATAAAATACCGCACATAACGCCCTTCCTTGATGCATTGGCGGATGAAGGTGGACGAAATCTCCAAAATCGGGGTCTTCAACACCGTGACCGAAGGATAATTAATGAGCTCTCCCCCATCGTAACCCTCACGAGGGAACACCAGCAATTCATAGTTGTCGAGAATCCTCTGGTATTCACGCCAGTTCTTTAGGTTCTGCAGGCTGTCCATGCCGCAGATGAACACGAACTCACAGTCGGGGTACTGCTCCGAGAGGGCAGTTAGGGTATTAATGGTATAGGACGGCGTTGGCAAGTGCATCTCCACATCGCTGACCCGAATACGCTGATCGTCGCCGATGGCAAGTTGGACCATCTTGAGACGCTCGTCGTCGTCCAGCAAATCCTCTTTTTTCTTCAAAGGATTCTGTGGCGTGACCACAAACCATAGTTCATCCAAGTCGGAGAACTCGACCAAATAATTGGCCAGCATCACATGGCCGTGGTGGATGGGGTTGAACGAGCCAGAGTAAATGCCTATTTTTTTCATGACTACGAGACTGCGGGACTACGAGACTACAGGGTCGGCGGCCTCCACCGGGTTGTCATTGAGGAATTCCGTGACCACCTCAAGAATCTCGCGCTTGGCAGTCTCGAGGTCATCGTTGATGATAGTGCGGTCGAACTTGCCTTGCGCAAACTCGGTCTCCCATTCGGCCTTGGCGACACGGTTTTCAATCTCTTCCATCGAATCTGTCCCGCGCTTGATAAGACGATCGCGCAGCACCTCCACCGATGGGGCTTGGATGAAAACCGACAAGGCCTGGTCGCCATAGTGTTTTTTGATGTTCACGCCGCCACACACATCCACATCGAAGGCCACATGCTTGCCGTCTTCCTGCATCTGGGCGACTACAGCAAGCAAGGTGCCGTAGCAACGGCCTGGATAGACCTCTTCCCATTCGAGGAACTCACCATTCTCGACGCGCTGTTTGAAGTCCTCCATCGTGAGGAAATAATACTCGCGACCGTTCACCTCCTCGCCGCGAGGCGGACGCGTGGTGGCCGAAACCGAAAAAGCCATCTCCGGGATGTTGGCCATGACATGATTCAACAATGTGGTCTTGCCCGATCCAGATGGGGCGCTGAAGATTAGAAGTTTTCCTTTCATGGTTGTTTTTTATTGCTTCTGGCTACTGGCTCTTGGCTTCTGGCTGCTTTACCCTGAATCGTCATTGCGGACTTGATCCGCAATCTCCTACTATGGGGTAAAACTGCTAACAGCCCATCGTCAGGAGCCAAGGGCTATTACAAAATATTACAAACTTGCTCTTTTATCTTCTCCAGTTCGTCCTTCATCTTGACGACGATTTTCTGGATGTTCACCTCATTAGCTTTCGAGCCAAGGGTATTGATTTCGCGGCCCATCTCCTGGGCGATGAATCCGAGTTTCTTGCCTGCCTGATCGTCGTCGCAACTCTCGTTGAAATAGTTGCAATGCTGGCGCAGACGCACCTTTTCCTCGGTAATATCAAGTTTCTCGAGATAATAGATCAACTCCTGCTCGAAGCGGTTCTCATCGTATTGTCCAGAAGTGGTCAACTCCGTGAGGTTCTTGGTAATGCGTTGCTTGATGACTTCATGACGGCTCTTCTCGTAGGGCTCCACCTGACCCAGCAAATCGAGAATCAATGCCACGCGGTGCAACAGGTCCTGCTTCAGTGTGTTGCCTTCTTGGAGGCGGAATCCGTCAACGATGTCAAGGGCTTGGTCGAGGGTCTCACCCACTTTGGCCACGAAAGCTTCATCATAGTTCTCGGCAGGCACATTGAAGATGCCCGGCATCCTAAACAAGAGTGTAGCCATATCGGCAGCAGGGGCGATGCCCAACTGGGACGAGATGGTTTCTATCTGCTCTTTGTATGCCTTCACAATGTCTTGGTCAATATGGTACGACTGCGTCAAGTCGGTATCGGTGACGGAGATGGTCACATCCACCTTGCCGCGTTGCAACTTGGCACCGACGCTGTTACGGAAGTCAAGTTCAGCAAAGCGCAGCTCGTTGGGCAGCTTCACCTGAAGGTCGAGTTGCTTGCTGTTGAGGGTCTTGACTTCGACCACGATTTTCTTGGTATCGTAAGTCTGCTCGGCAATGCCGTAGCCCGTCATGGAACGAATCATAGGTAACGATGTTTGTTGGTTTATTGTTGCTGGAATCCCCAGGCGCTGATGCCATAGAGATCAGACTGGGTGCGCGGCGAGATTCTGACATCCTGAACCAGGTTGACGCGCGACGAGAACACGCCGCGACCACCGCTAATATTGGTATAGTCGGGGATGCTTTGCGAGAAACCCGACTGTTGGTTCACCTGAATGTAGTTATACAGTTCGTCGCCTCCGGCGGCCAAAGTGATCCTCATGGGCTTTGCATCGAAATAGCGCACCACATGGGGATGGTTGGGGTTGACCACCGTATCAGCGCCAATGGCTTCTTTCAGCAAAGTAAACAGGGCGTTTTCTGCGAAAGTGACATAGAACATCGTGCTTTCCTTGTTCAGTTCATCAGCACTCTTGACGCCGAACCTATAGTTCACTTCCTTGTCGACGAATGGACCGCCATTGTGAGACTCTCTATAGTAGAATGTCATCGCCACATCATAGAAGACAGCATTATCGGCTTCGGTGAACAGGATTCGTCCCGAGCGATTGCTTTCCTCTGCCACAAAACCAAGCGACTGGGTAATGATCTTGAAGTCCTCGCCGCCGACAACACCCGTTTCAGAGGTGATGGTGTCGTTATTTATGTGAGCGAAAAGCTTATACTTGTATTTGGTGCTTCCATTATTCACCGAAAAAGGTTCATCGGTAAAATAGACCTTCTGTCTCGGTGAATAGAAAACGCCCTCCTCCTTGTTGTCAATGGTGATGGTATCAAGCCAAATCGTGTCGCCAGTCGGCTGATAGGTGTTGCCGTAAGCATTTCTAAATTTGACAATATAGGCTTTCAGTTTGCCGGGATAGTTGCACGAGTCTTCAATCAAAGCCACTTCGGTGGCATCGATATGGTTCTCGTTGCTGCCCGAGAAGGCCCTGTTGATGCGAATATAGTTGGTGTCTACGGAAGCATCCAGAAGTCCGTAGATGATGGGGGTATCCTTATAGTCGGCATAGAGATCCACATCGGTGGAACAAGCGTTGAAGCCTAATACAACAGCCAATACCGACAGAGACAAAAAGAGTTTTTTCATTGTCATGTTCATTTGATTAGAAACTGCAAAAATAGCATTTTTTCGGACAGAATTGCATTTTTGGACATTTATTGTTCCACAAAGCCCCATGACGACTTGCCATAGAGGCTCCTCAAGGTCCGACTCGACAGCCTACAGTTCTTTTTGATTTGTGTACGCGACGAGAACAGGCCCTGACCTCCTGTTATGTTGGAATAGATGGAAATGAAACCTGTCATATTGCTTTGGTTGGCCTGGCTGACTAAATAATAATAATACAAATCCTCGCCAGCGGCATCGATAGAGACTACCAAATTGTCGAAATAACGCACTACATTTGGATGATTGGCATCGACAACAGTATCACTGCCAATGGCATTGGCTAGCGCATTGAACAGCCAGTTGGCCGAGAATCCCAAAAAATAGGCGTTTTCACTCCCCTCCACCTTTTGGAATTCTTCGATTGTTCGCACTCCAAATGTACGATTCACATTTTTGTATTTCATCTGCTGACCCGTCAATTGCTCACGATAGTTGAACTGCAAAGAGACTTCATAAAGAGATGCCACGCCATCGGCACGAAACATGATTCTGTTCATGGCATCGGTTTCTTGTTCCTCGAACGAGAATCCGTTCGTAATAATCTCGAACTCCTCATTGCCCACCAAACCAGTCAAAGCCATGAGCGTGTCACCATCGGGCTTAATCACCATAAGGCGGTACTTATAATGCGTTCCCTCGGCACCCGCATTGAAGGGTTCTGTGGTGTAATAGACCAGCTGGTCCGGCGAATAGAAAGTGCCCTCCTGTTTGTTGTGGAGCGTCATCGTGTCGAGCACAATCTCACGGCCTGTAGGCTCGTAGGAGCCACTATTCCTGCTTTCCAGCTCGATAATGCGGGCATCCAACTTACACGGATAGTTGCTCGAATCATAAATCAAGGCCACCTCGTTGGCATTGATGGGGTCTTCATTTGTACCACAAAAGGCACGGGTAATTTTCAAATAATTCGTATCAGCCCGAGGATTAAGCATGCAATAAATCACAGGGACATCCTTGTATTCGGCATATAGATCAACATCAGTGCTGCATGAGTAAAAAACAGCAACAAAGATGTTAAAAACCAGAATAAAACGCATTGTTTTCATGTTAGAACGATTTTTTGGCACTACAAAAATAAGGTATTTTCAAATACTTGCAAATTATTTCATGGTTTTTTTTATTTTTGTCCCCAAATAAAACTCCAACGAAAATGAAAAAGCTAGCCCTACTCGCTGCAATGTTCCTAATGGCCTCTATGGGAACGGCCCAAGTGGAATATGTTTACGACTTCAACAGCCTCACCGAAGGCTCGCAAAACCTCAACGGACAAGACGGCTGGATGACGCACTATCAAACCGCCACCTCGTCGCAGGACTTCGATGTTTCGTATGTCTGCGGCTCCGACATGGCGCCCGACGAGAGCCTCGCTATTTGGTATCCCTATGGCGGTTCCGGCGTAGGTCGCACGGCTACGCGCAAGGCCTCGTCCAACTTCAACTTCAGCTTCCAGAACGGCGGCATCATGGACCTTGAGATCGACATGAACCGCACCTGGTGGGGCAGTTTCTTCGGCGTAGGCTTCGATGCCGACGGCGACGGTCACATCCTGCCTGGCATGACCGACCCTGACGGCGGCGTCTACCTCTTCATAAAGAGCCAAGGCGACAGCGGCCACGCCAAGGTGTGTCTGCCCGACGGCTCTAACATCCCCTTCGATTACGAGGAAGGCGGCTGGACCCGTTACAAGATGTCGTTCGACTTCACGGCTTACGATGGCGCAGGTGCCGTCACGGTGTTCGTGAAACCCGGTTGCGAAGGCGAATGGATCCAGATGGCGGGTTGCACCAATGTCTGCATGAACCTCACCCCTGGCAGTGGCGACAAAAACGACTACCAAGTGTGGGACGGCGTCTTCTTCCACTCACAGGGTGGCACGGGCGGATTCGATAACCTCCTCGTGCGCCAGCAGCCCGACGGCAATGCCCAACTCATCGAGATGGCTGACATTCCCAACCAACTGACATTCAACGCCCCGATTACGCTTGAAGCCACCGCTTCATCAGGGCTGCCCGTCTCCTTCGAGATGATGGAGGGTCCTGCTACCATCAACGGCAATGTGCTGACTCTGACTGGCGAGACTGGCATCGTGAAACTGAAGGCTACCCAAGCCGGCGATGCCAACTGGCTGCCCGCCCCCGATGTGGTGAAGAGCTTTGAGGTGGTTGATCCCTATGCCTATGACCCCGAGGTGAAAATCCGCCGCCCATACGACGGAACCAAGGTCTATTTGGACGAGATACACCCCGTCATGATCGTCATCTCAGCCTATATCGAGCACCCCGAGGTGATCAAGTTCACAGATGTACATGCTGCCATTAATGGAGAATACATTGCTCTGCAGACCGACTATCCCGACGACCCCGACAATGGCTATTACTACGGCTTTTGGACCCCAAGCGGCTTTGGTGACTTCGACATGAGCGTCAGCGTGACCCAAAGTGGCGACAAGACGACGACATTCACGAACCGCTTTGAGGTGACCAACGACATCGAAAGCCATCTGGATGTGGTGACCATGCACGGTGACCTCGTCTGCGACCCGACACACCACAGCGCCAAAGGCAACTATGCCATGCCCTCGCATGTCGGTGCCTTCAGCGAGATTATGGCGCATTACGACCACACCTGCGTGAATGGCAACTGCGACAGCTACGACCGTGTAGGCGGTGTCAAGGTGCGCAACTACCGTGGCGAGTGGGTCGAGCTGTTCCGCTATATCACCCCCTTCGGCGTGCAGTGCGACGACGATGTCGATGTGAGCGACTACACCTCGTTATTACAAGGATTGGTCGAACTTGAGTTTTACATGGAGAGTTGGGGCGGCAGCGGGTATGACCCCACCCTCATCTTCAGCTTCACCAAAGGCACGCCCGACTACCTCTATGCCGACATCGACGAAATCTGGTTTGGCACCTACGCCTTCGGCGACTACGCCAACCAACAACCCGTGCCCGTAGTGGATTATTCCTTCAGCGAACAAGCACAGGCCGCCACGCTGAAAATCACCACCACCGGACATAACTGGAGCAGCGGCGCCAACAACAGCTACAACACGGGTAACGCCGCCGAGTTCTACGAGGCCACACATCACATCCTGGTGAACGGACAAAACAAATACGACCAACACCTGTGGCGCACCTGTACACCCAATCCGGCGGGCTGCCAGCCGCAAAACGGCACCTGGACCTATAACCGCAGTGGCTGGTGTCCGGGTAGCATCGGCATGGTGTGGGACTTCGACCTGACGGAGTACCTCACCGCCGGACAGGCCGAGTTGTTCTACCAGTTCGACCCGAACTATCTCGACTACTGCCACCCCAACCACCCCGACTGCGTCAACGGAGTGACCTGCACCGAGTGTGCCGCACCCGACAACCCGCTGCTCCGCGTATCGGGCAAGGTCGTCACCTTCAGCAACGATGAGAACTTGTTGGTGAGCGTCCATGAATTCCATGCCGAACCCGCTTTCAACGCCGAGATCTATCCCAACCCTGCCAACGGTCAAGTCACTTTACGCACCGACTACGAAAAGGGAGCTGTCTGCGTGATGGTGCTCAACATGCAGGGACAAATCGTGGCCACCTTCACCGTGGAAGGCCAGCGCGCCATCGATGTGAGTCGTTGGCCCGCAGGCGTTTACACCATTCAGATGCTGGGTGGTAGCCTGGTGACTAAAAAACTCGTCGTGGAATGATTATTGCATAACATTGTAGAGACGGTGTGCACACCGTCTCTACCAGAAAAATAGATTGCTATGAAAAAACACCTATTATTTGCCCTAGTTTTATTCTTGGCCCTGCCCAGCATGGCACAAAGCATCAAGATAAGGCCCAAACATGGTGGCGGACATCAAGGCAACATCACCTTGACCGTGACCTCACCTCGAAACATTAACTATCGTTTCTGGCTGTATGTCGATGATGTGCTACAAAACGAGCAACCCACACGCTCCATCTGCATCCAAAACCTGGTGGACGACAGTTATTACATCCGCGTTGAGCTCGACAACCAACTGCAGAGTTGCGTGGGACAGTTTGTCGACCTCAACCAGCCACAAACCTTGTGCATTATTCAAAACGGCAAACTCTTTGGATTGGAAACGACACAAGCCCATGTCAGGCCTGAACTGATCCAGAATTTGATTGTCCAGCAACCCGAGGTGCCCATCATTGAGCCTTCTTTGCCACCTATGCCCTATGGCATGAACCCTCGTGATTATGACGAGGCATACCAACTCATCTCCAAGGAGTCGTTCGACAGCTCGAAACTGACCGTCGCCAAGCAAATCATCGGCAGCAACCCGATGACGGCCCAACAAATCGCCGACATCTGCAAACTGTTCTCCTTCGAGAGCAACAAGCTGGAACTTGCCAAGTTTGCCTATGGTTATTGCGTAGACCCAAACAAATACTACCTACTGAACGAGGTGTTCACCTACGACTCCTCGAAACGCGAGTTAGACGAGTTTATCAGAGGCTTGTAAAACAAAAAAAGGCCGCGTAACCGCGGCCTTTTTTCATGCGTATGTTGGCTTTTTAGTGAATCCTGTAACGGACGCTGAAGGCCACACCATAGCCGAAGCCATTGTAGGCGCAATTTTCCGGTAAAACGAACTCATACACTGGACGAAAATCAACCGCCAATTGGATGGGCGCATTTTTCGGATTCCATTCTACACCGCCTTGAGCGCCAGCAGCCAATCCAAAACCATGGTTGTTGCAGTAGCCGAGATTAACGGCGGGACCGATGAACCAGCTAAAGTCACCAGCAATGGGTAATACCCAATGGTATGCAATGGCAAAGTTGATGTAATTGTCATTGCTACGGCTGAAACCGAGATCAAATTCCAGGCGGTTGGCATTCGCAACATAATGCTGGTAAGACAGTTCGGCACCGAAACCGGCGGCATGTGGCGTACCGACACCACCGAAGCGACCACCGATGTTTTGTGCGTTGGCAGCAAAGGACAAGCCCAAGACTGCGACCAAGACAAGCAATAATTTCTTCATAATTGTTAGGTTTTAGTGAATAAATAGGTAAGTTGTTCTTCTTTTTTTATTATGGGGCAAAGATAGGATATTTTACAAAAGCATATCCTTTTTCTCCTTTTATTCCTCATACACCACATGGAGCAACACATCGCCGACCATGCCCAAAGTGGTCTTGTCAATGTTTTCAAGGTTGTCATTCAGGGTATGCCAGACTTCAGGGAAACACTCGTTGCTGCTCTCGGGATGCAGGTCGATGATGTCGATGGTGGGGATGCCCGCGATTTCATTCATGGGGATGTGGTCGTCGCTGATCATCGTTCCAAGTTCATTAGTGAACTGTGCACGATAACCAAGATCGGCAGCCCTGCGCCACACCTTGTTGCTCACCCAAGCGGCATAGCCTTGCGAATAATACTCCTTCGGGAAGTTAGGATTGGCACCACCCACCATGTCCAAAAGGATGCCGAAATAGGCCTTGTAGCCATAGACATGCGGAGTCTTCGACCAATGTTGCGACCCCAAAGCCCAAAAGTTGACTCGGTCATCATAATACTTCTCGGCCTCCTCCTGGTGCGGGCCATAATCCTCAAGGTCGAAGAAGACAATGTCGACGCCGAGGTTTTCAGGCAAGGGCTGCAGCTTGAACTGACGGGCACACTCGAGCAACACGCCGACACCGCTGGCACCGTCGTTGGCGCCATCGATGGGCTTACGGGTGTTGGCCGCCTCGGGATCGTGGTCGGCATAGGGACGCGAGTCCCAGTGGGCGCAGAGCACGATGCGCTTCTTGGCCTGTGGGTTGAACACCCCGACGAGGTTTTGTCCATCTATGCCCTTGCCGTTGAAAAGACGCGTACGGAAATCTTGCACGATAACCGTGTCGGCAAACTGGTCCAGTTGGGCGGTGAGCCATGCTGCACAGTCGGCATGGGCTTGCGTTTCAGGCACACGGGGGCCAAACTCCGTTTGGCGTGCCACATACTGGTAGGCAGAATCGGCATTGAACTGCGGCACCGCCACGGTCTTCTTGGGTTTGTCATTCGTCGTGGGTGTCACTTGTGGTTGTTTCTCGCCACAAGAGGCCAAAAACAGGGTCACAGCGATTATGATCAGGCTTTTCTTCATTACAAAAACGATTTGGGCTGCAAAAGTACAACTTTTCCGCCTACCTTGCCAAAGTCGATGGCGAGAAGTCATTCCACCGCCAACTTTGTCCACTTCAGCTTGGGTTCGTACGACTCTCCCAACTGACGAACCATCGCTTCGCCCTCTTCCTTCGAAATCTCCGTTCCATCCAAGGTGTAAACGCTTTCGCCGTAATCATCAAGCTGGTAATCCCATTCCGACTCGTCACGGAGATAGGACTTGGGAGAACTCTCACTCAACAAGACATAAACGCTCGACAGGCATAAAGCACCACAGCTGCCAGAGTGGCATACGGCGTTTTTGTAAAACGACAAGAAACGCACGCCGTTTTCACCCGCAAGTAAATTGATGGTCAGCGCTACACTATAAGCTGCACGAGTGGACTCGTCTTCAGATTGCAACAACAACTCCGGCACTCCGTCATGGTCGATGTCCATCATGGCATATTGGGAGAACTGGGCGCTAAAATTGCCATAATAATCCTCGTTAAACAGGGCTTGGCATTCGCCCAACCGGTCAATGGTGACTTGAGGATTTGTCGGTTGCATTCCATCCCAGCCATAAGTATGCTTAATGGTAATGGCTCCGAAGAATTCCTCCACAACGAGGTTCTTGCCTTTTTGGGGTAGCCACGCCCTATAACGATAGCTAGGGAACGAGGGCGTGAACAAGTTGGCGAGACTCTTTTCGGGCTTTAGTGTTTGCGTCGCCGGGTCGTAGTCATAGAAACAGATCAGCACCAATTCCGACGGTGTCATATGAAACATGGTAATGGCCAAAAGCTTGTGGCCGTTTTTACGGTTCCACACGCAAGCCTCCAGATACTCGTCAGATTCCGCTTCGGGATCGTCCTCCGAATACCTCACGAAACCATTCTTCAAGTCGACCACCTTATCGGTGTTGTCATACTTTTCCTGCGACTTTGCAAACTTCAACAATTCACCACCTGAATAGGTAGGCCAGCCTTGCTGAAAAGCGGCGACCAATTGCAGGATATTGGCCTGTTGCTTGTCATTCACACTCACCTCAAGATTCTTCGATTGCCAGCCATCGCGAATCTGGTCAAGCGGCACATTTTTCTGGGCCGATAGTCCAATGGCAAATGCCATCATGGGCAATAACAAAAGTAACTTTTTCATATTCACGGGGTTTTAGAGTTTCTTTTTTGTTCAATACTAAACTGCAAGTTCTTTTGATTTACGGATTATGACCATGACCATGACTATGATTTTGACAACCTCCACACTGCATATGGAGTAAATAGGATGGCGTGTCTTCAACACGCTTTCTATGGCTTTCAATATGGGTTGATGCAGTCATGGTCATAGTCATTGGTCATGGTTACAAGTATATTATCTTTTATTTCAACTGACACTTCTCGTCTGATTGTTTTACAATCATCTTATTCTTCCTGAACCAGATGTACATCGCATTGCGGGAAAGGAATCGAGATACCGTTCTCATTCAAAGTATTGTAGATCAGCTCTTTTGCACGGTCTATATAGCCCACACGCTCGGCCACAAGCACCTGCTGCTTCACGGCAAGGGTGACCGCGCTGTCGTCCATCTCCTCCAACGAGACGGTGATGCCTCGCTTCGAGTCCACGATATCGCGACCAAAGGCGTCTTTGTCTTGCAGCGTCAGCAAAGCTTCTCCCAGCAATTCACGCACACGTTGGATGTCGGTGCCATAGGCCACGCCAACGGTAATCTTTACGAACTCATAACCATGGTTGCGCGTGAGGTTACTGAAGTTCTTGGCGAACAATGTGGCGTTAAGGAACGACATCTCTGCCCCATCGATGGTTTCAATCTCCGTGCTCTGGTAACCTATGTGGGTGACCTTACCACGAATACCGTCGCAGACGATCCAGTCGCCGATACGCAGGCGGCCCGACATCAGCTGGATGCCATAGATGAAGTTGTTCAGAGTATCCTTGAGGGCGAAGCCAATACCAGCGGAGAGACCACCAGCCACGAGACTCAACGAACTGGTCGGGATATGTAGCGTCAAGACAATGACAACGACATAGGTAAACCACACCAAAACGCTGATGATACTGTTGCCCAGCGACAGGTTGATTTCGTTGTTGCGGATGGTCTTGCGGTTGTGTTTCTTCATGAAGATCGCATAACGGACTTGCTGCCAGATGGCATGCAAAGCGCGGTTGATATAGCGGAACACGAAGAACAGGCAGATGAGGATGAGGATTCCATGAAACGAAAGTCTGAAGGTATCCGCACCACTGTCATTGACCAACTGGACGAAGTTGTGGTGATAGATGTTGTTGTACAAATCCTCGAAGTCGAACACGTCCAAGGCCAGATGGAGGCAGAACGGGATCGACAACAGCCCCATCACGGGTAGCACCACATCCTTGACCAAGTCGTAGAACCAGGTGGCACCGAACATCAAAGTCTCCTTGCCCGGACCTGTGATGAAGTTGATCCGCGAGCGGTAGTCATTGATGCGGGGTTTCATCCGTTTCTCACGGTATTGCACGATAAGTTTGAGGATGGTATAGATGGCATGGATGGTGGCCAACTGGAAGTACCACCACACCAAGATAAGTAGCGAGGCAAAGATGTAGCCAGCAATGGCCACACCCAAAGCCGCACCGGTCACCGCCAACGAGAACCAACCCAGGAAACGGTCGATACGATTGACTTTCTTGGCGTTGCGCAGACAAGCGAAGAGCTGCCACACAAAGAAGGCCACCAACACGGGCGGGAAGATGAAATTCATCAGCGTATTGGGCATGAAGACCACACGGAAACCGATGACCGCCAATGCCATACAGAAGGTGGGCAGATATAGCCTGACGCCATATTTCACCTGTTTGGGTTTCAGCCTCAAAAGCAATGCGAGGAGGATAGCCGCCAACAGCCACAAGAAGGTTTTGGTGAGGCTGGCAGCAATATGGAGCAAGCCGTCACCACCGATAAACGAATTCACAATGATGGTGATAAGGATAGCGAGCAGCAGCGAGATGTAACGCCGATGCTCCTTGACTACGACATCCTTCAGCGGCTTGACATAACGGAACACGGGGATGAGCAGCAGCGAGACCACAAGCCAAATGGCCAGCAGTTCGATGACAAACAGGACGATGATGAACACTTGGAGCGAATACTCCCAACCCGTGTCGGACGAGCGTTCGAGACTACCCTTTTTGAATAATGAAGACAATGAAGTATTGTCATATTTCTCACTCGCATCTTCCATGGCTTGTCTCCAATAATAACCCGGACGCTTCAAGATGGCATACCACGGGGTCTGTCCCTCCACAAAGATGCGGTTTTGCAGCACTTGGTAGTAATCGTGCGCATAGTCGTAGGTTTCCTTCAAGCGCAAGAAAGTCTCATAGTAGTGGATGCTGTCGGCCACCACGACGGCCTTGGTCTCGGCATACATCTTAAGCAGCTCGCCGGCATAGAAGATACACTGTTCGCGGTCGGCCTCGCCTTGTTGGTCAAGCACGAAAGGTATCAAGGAGAGCGAGTCGGCCATGGCCTTGACTTCCTCATCCAATTCGAGATGCGCAACACTGAAATACAATGGGTTGAGCGTGTCATAGTGGATGAGCAGGCTGTCGGGGATGCCGATGATGGTGTCGAGTTCAGGAGGGAGTCGTCGCAGCGACTCGATGAGGCGGGCATGGCGCTCCATCTCCACATTGAGGTTGCCCACGATACGGTCGAATGGACCGCGGTCCTGATTGAACTCGTTATATTTCTCTGCGACCTTCTGCAAGGCATAGCTCACGTCAAAAGTAAAGCCTTGTTTCTGTGAATACAGCATCAGCGAGAGTTCGTCGCACTGCTTCATCACGTCAATCATCTTTTGGCGCTGCTTCTCATAATCCTCGGTAAGGCGTTCGCGGTTCTTGTCGATCTGACGGTGGTCGGATTCCAATTCATTGCGCAGCACTCGCAGGGTACGGTTGAGGTTGTGCCCATAAGAGATGGCAAAAAGCGGCACCACGATAGCCAAGAAGGCGGCCAGGAAGAGGAAGCGTTTCTGTTTAAAAGGGGTTCTCATTGGGCGATTTCTTTGATGAAACTCATAAATAAGGGATGAGGATGCAGAACGGTGCTGGAATACTCGGGATGGAACTGGGTGCCGATGAACCAACGGTGGCTGGGGATCTCGACAATCTCGACCAAGTCGCTCTCGGGGTTCACGCCTACGCACTTCATGCCATTTTTCTCGTATTCGTCTTTATAAAGGTTGTTGAACTCGTATCTGTGGCGATGGCGTTCGCTGATTTGTGGTGTGCCGTAGATCTCGGCCACGCGACTGCCTTCGCGTAGGTTGCAACCGTAGGCGCCCAGACGCATGGTGCCGCCCAAGTTGGTAATGGTCTTCTGCTCCTCCATCATGTCGATGACATTGTGCGGGGTGTTGGCGTCCATCTCGCTCGAGTTAGCGTCTTTGTAGCCCAGCACATTACGAGCGAACTCGATGACCATCATCTGCATGCCGAGGCAAACGCCGAAGGCGGGCAGATTGTTGACACGCGCATACTCCACCGCGAGAATCTTGCCTTCGATGCCACGTTGTCCGAAGCCAGGGCATACCAGAATGCCTGCCACGCCTGAGAGTTGTTCCGCGACGTTCTCCTTGGTGATGTTCTCGCTGTTGATGAAGTCGATCTTCACCTTCACATGGTTGTAAATGCCTGCCAAAATCAGGCTCTCGCGGATGCTCTTGTAGGCGTCTTGCAAGTCGTATTTGCCTACCAGACCCACATGCACCTCTTTGGTGGCCGTGCGTTGCAGCTCCAAGAAACGGTGCCAGCCTTCCATCTTCGGGGTCTCTCCTACCGGCAAGCCGAATTTGCGCAGCAGGGCGGCATCAAGACCTTGGCGTTGCATGTTGACAGGCACCTCGTAGATGCTCGGCAGGTCTTCGCTCTGCACCACACATTCGAGGTCGACATTGCAGAAGGAGGCTACCTTCTGGCGGACGCTGTCGGAGAGGTGTTTCTCGGTGCGCAGCACAAGCACGTCGGGTTGGATACCAGCGGCTTGCAACTCTTTCACCGAATGTTGGGTAGGCTTCGTCTTCAATTCATCGGCGGCCTTAAGGTAAGGGATATAGGTAAGGTGTACGCTGACGGCGCGGTTGCCGAGTTCCCATTTCAGCTGACGGATGGCTTCGAGGAAGGGGGCCGCTTCGATGTCACCGATGGTGCCGCCAATCTCTTGGATGACGAAGTCGACATCAGTGTTTTGCATGATGCGGTGTTTGATCTCGTCGGTGATATGAGGCACTACTTGAATGGTCTTGCCAAGGTAGTCGCCGTGGCGTTCCTTGTCGATGACGGTCTTGTAGATCTTACCCGTGGTCACCGAGTTGGCTTGGGTGGTGCGGATGCCTGTGAAGCGCTCGTAGTGGCCTAGGTCGAGGTCGGTCTCGGTGCCGTCTACGGTCACGTAACACTCGCCGTGTTCGTATGGATTCAATGTTCCCGGGTCAATATTGATATAGGGGTCGATTTTCTGTATGGTGATGGTGTAGCCGCGGGCTTGCAGTAGTTTGCCAATGCTGGCCGAGATAATGCCTTTACCAAGAGAGGAGACCACGCCTCCCGTCACAAAAATATAGCGTGTCATAGCGAGAGTTGTTTTTGTTACTGTATGAAAGGGCAAAAATAGAAAAAATGGTATTAACAACAAAAAAAGCGAAAGTATAAGTATCTTTGCAGCTTTGATGAAGTAAATCATGAGCAAGTCACCGATTATAGGCGTCACGCCGCTATGGGATGCGGAGCGCAAGAGTGTTTGGATGCTGCCGGATTATCTGGACGGCATCAAGGCGGCTGGAGGCGTTCCTGTCGTCCTGCCTATTGAAATGTCAGAAGCTGACGCTGACCGCATTGTGGAAACCTGTGATGGTTTTCTGTTTACGGGCGGCCAGGATGTCGCGCCTGAGTTTTATGGAATGAAGGATTCCACTGGAACCGTCGTTCCCAGCCCCGAACGCGACAAGTTGGAAACGCTGTTGCTGTCGAAAGCCCTGCAAGCCGACAAGGCCATTCTCGGCATCTGCCGTGGACTACAATTCATCAATGCGTTTCTTGGTGGTACACTTTGGCAGGACCTTCCCTCGCAGCATCCATCGGATATTGTCCATAGGCAAGGCAAGCCCTACGGCGTTCCAACGCATAAAGTCTTGTTGAGTGGCGACCTTCAAAGACTTTTAGGCAAAGACACCCTTGAAGTGAACACGCTGCATCACCAAGCCATCAAAGACCTTGGCAAGGATTTGATACCCATGGCCGAATCCCCTGACGGTCTCATCGAAGCGGTAAAAATGGTGGGCAAGCGTTTCGTTTGTGCCGTGCAATGGCACCCCGAGTACATGTTCAAGACGGATGGTGATAGTTTGAGGGTGTTTTCTTGGTTTGTGGAAAACTGTAAATGAAAAAAGCCGCGACAATGGCGGTTTTTTAACGCATTTCATCGGATAGAAGGAAATTATTACCTTGGATTTTTTCGATTTTGGCCGAATTATTACCTTGGATTTTTTCGATTTTTGGCAAATTATTACCTTGGATAATTTCATTTTTTATATCTTTGCAGCCGTAAATCAAGAAGTTGTATGTATTACGAAAGAATCATAGACCGTTACTTGAGCGAATGGGCAACTCGTCCCATTCACAAGCCCATCTTGCTGCGTGGAGCACGACAGGTCGGCAAATCCACTGCCGTCAGACATTTAGGCGAGAGTTTCAAGTATTATGTGGAAATCAACCTTGAGAAGCAGTCCAATTATATTGACCTATTTAAGAAGGATTTGGATGTAACACGGATAGTGCCTCAGATGGCAGCCATGTGCGGCACACCTATCGTACCCAATGAAACCTTGTTGTTTATCGATGAAATACAGGAAAGCCAAGAGGCCATTATGGCATTGCGTTATTTCAAGGAAGACATGCCCAACCTTCATGTCATTGCCGCAGGGTCGTTGCTTGAGTTTGTGCTCGACGAAATCCCGACCTTTGGTGTTGGACGCATCCACTCCATGTATATGTTCCCTATGACTTTTGACGAGTTTCTGCTGGCCAACGGCGAACAACTGTTATTGGACGCGCGCGGTCAGGCCAATATCGATGCACCTTTGCCAACACCTCTCCATGAGAAATTGATTGGATTGATGCGCACATTCATGCTGGTGGGTGGCATGCCTGAGTCTGTGGTCAAATGGGTGCAGACCCATGACTTTTTGCAGTGCCAAGAAGTGCAGGACGACATTATCACCGGTTACGAAGCCGACTTCCCAAAGTACAAGAAAAAAGTGGACCCGCAACTGCTGATTGCCACGATGAAAAGCGCTGCGACCCAAGCCACCAAGAAATTCGTCTATTCCAGGGTGCCAGGAGAATACAAGACAGCGGAAGTGAAAAAAGCCCTTGACCTGCTTATCAAGGCTGGTATTTTGGTACCCGTTACGCACTCCAGCGGCAACGGTTTGCCCTTAGGCGATGAGTCTGACGAAAGCATCCGCAAGATATTGTTGCTCGACACCGGGCTGATGCTGAGACTGCTCAATATGACGATGGGTGATACGAGTGCCATCACTGCACAAATCCTTACTGCTACGGCTGCCGACTTAGTGAACAAAGGGCCTATGGCAGAGATGCTGGCAGGACTTGAACTGCTGCACTACCTCACCCCAAACCTGCACCACGATTTGTATTATTGGGTCAGGCAAGCCAAGAACTCTACCGCAGAGATTGACTACCTTCTTTCGCGGGACATGAAGGTTTTGCCTTTTGAAGTGAAGGCAGGCGTGCAGGGGGGCATGAAAAGCCTTTGGGACTTCATGCGTGAAAAGAAACTGGACCAAGCCGTCCGATGCACATTAGAGAACTTCGGAAAGTTTGACTATATCGATGCCGAAGCAGAAGGTGCTGTAAGGCATGTGGAGGTTTATCCACTTTATGCTTTATCGCAGTTTGTGATGAGAGAATAGAGGGAAAATAGCCAAAAGCAGCTTTCATTGCTTTCAACAGACAAAAACCTTGTGATTTGCTTGTCCCGAGTTTATTCAAACCTAATAGTAGATGCTGATATCTTTTTCTGTAACTCTTTCAACTTCGCTTGTGCGGCTTTGTAGCCTTGATTTGCAGCACATGTGTACCATATTTCGGCTTTTTCAAGGTTGGGTTTAACACCCACACCTTTTTCACAGCATACGGCATAGTTGAATTGTGCTGTTGCTTCACCTTGTAAAGCTGCTTTTTTATACCAACGAGCTGCTTTTTGCGGGTCTTTTTTTACACCATTCCCATGCTCGTAGCAAACACCTAAGTCGTTTTGTGCCAAAGAATCTTCTTGCATGGCTGCTTTCTTGTATAGTTGCGCTGCTTTTACAAGGTCTTTTTTCACTCCCTGGCCTTTTCTGTAGCAAACTGCAAGTCTGTATTGTGCCAGTGCTTCACCTTGTTTCGCTGCTCTTTTGAGCCACTCAACGGCTTTCGGAAGGTTTTTTCTCGTTCCATTGCCTTCTATATAGCATATCGCAATGTTGTATTGAGCAGGTGAAAAGCCTTGCTCAGCGGATTCCTTATACCATTGTACGGCTTTTTTCATGTTTCTTTCAACACCACTACCTTCTTCATAACAGATTGCGAGATTGTATTGAGCACGCTCGTTGCCTTGCTTAGCTGACTTGATGTACCACTCAACAGCTTTGGCCAAATCTTTTTCAACGCCTTGGCCGTTTTCATAGCACAAAGCAAGAGCAAATTGTGCCATGTCATGCCCAAGCTCAGCAGCTTCAGCATATAGCTCAGAGGCTTTTGTCAAGTTCGGCTCACAACCTATCCCGAGTTCATAGCATTCGGCACATTCTAATAATTCATGTGCATCAGGTGCTTGCTGGATATTGTTTTGCCCAATAATTGATTCTTCAAAGATGTCGTCCTGTAAGGTTGTGGTGTTCCATGAAATACAATTAAGACCTCCTCCTCTTCTAACAGCTTCCAATGCAGGGATGCCTAAAACCTCACAGTCTGGCATCGCATTGCTGATTTGTTCAAGAGCTTGCTCATCTTCTTCAAGCCCAAGCTGAGGCACAAGAATCTGCCCAGCTACGGGCGTGTATCTTCTTGGTTTTGTAATACAAAGGAATCACTTCAAAGTGTTTTTCCAATGCCACACGGAAACGTGAGTAATAACGAGGTGAAATGTCGCCGTAGTTTGTTATTAGGACTTTGCCATCACCTGCAAAATGGACGATTCCGTCGCTGTGGCCAAAGGCCTCTTGGTGGTCCCAGGGCAAATACAGCACATCGCATTGGAAAGCATCCTTCAGGATCCTATCCACCTCAATGGGCGATTTGTCCCTATTTTCGGCAAAGACCTTTTCCGTCATCACAATGGTGTTGCCGCATTTCACGACATTACCACCATCCAGAATCAGGTCAACTTTGACAGCATTTTGCAACACATGGGTCAGACGATTCTGTTGGGCTTGTAGCACCGCTTCGGGATTGGTTTGAAGACGGAGACCTATTTTATCTTGCAGATAATTAGGTGTGTACTTATAGGATACAAAGCGATCTTCTGCAATCTGGATGGGCATGAAATCACGGCACCAAATGTCCTTGGTTTCAGTAAAGTAGGCATACGGGATTCCGTTTGCTTCCAATACTTCAGCAATGCGCTGATTCAAGGTTGGGCATTTCTTTGGCAGAAGGTTAGAGAAATATACTGCGCTAGTAAGGTTGTCGGTAATCATATTCTTTGAATTTCATATGGTATATATCCTAGTTGTTGTTTTGCATATTTTGATGCCTGTTCTTTGGTCATCTGTTGCGATTGGACTTTATCAATCAGAAAATCAACAATCATTATACCTTTAGCAGGATATTTACTTGTTTTGAAGCAATCATCGCACAATACAGCTCGTAATTTACAATCAAGGAATTGTCCTGCATTCTTGCCAAGATGGATTCTTTTTGAAAACAAAACGTCACATGAAACATTGTTTGGAATCAATTCTATGATTTCGTTCTCAACAGCTTCTTTTTCGAGTTTACAATGGTCAATAATGCTTTCCAAAACATTGTGAGGACCAATAACCATGTGGTTATCAACCTGGGCACTTCTGATCAAATACGAATAGTAAATGTTTTCGCTGTCACTAACAACGAAATCCAACCCACCACGGTTGCCACCCTTGTACTTGTCAGATTTTGAAGTACCATTCCTGTGTAAATAAAAATGGTTTTTGTTTTTCTTCTGCAAATCATTCCTATGCACCGAAGTGTCCTCAAATTCTCCTTTCTTGAAATAATACACCTCAATTTCTTTGGGCAGGATGGATACACCGCTCAGCATCAGTTTTGTTTTTGTGAGAAATAGCTTTGCTTCGTATTGAAGTCTTTCGATGATTGCTTGATTATTCATGATATTTGAGTTTTGAATTTGCAGCAAAAGTAGGGAGTTGGATTGGAAGCATTGCAAGAAAACTTGTTAAACTTTGTTAAAAATTTTCGAATATTTATTTACAACATAAATAACAAATTGTATATACAATTCTTTTTTAAATTATTATAAATCAATAATATATATAACGCAGATATATGCAAATTGTGTTGGTTGGAGTCAACAATCTATGCCATAGTGCAGGAAGGATATGTACACAACAAAAAAAGGCGCAACCCTCTCGGATTACACCTTTTTTATAGTGATTTAAGCAGTACCTTACTTGACCTCCTCAAAGTCCGCGTCAGTAACGGTGTCGTCACCGCCATTGTTCTGCGGGCCTTGGTTCGGGTTGCCGCCTTGGAAGCCGCCGCCCATGTTGTTAGGGTCGAAGCCGCCTTGCGGGCCGCCTTGGGCACCGGCGTTCTTGTACATCTCCTCGCTGGCCTTCTGCCACATGGCGTTCATCTCGGCCATGGCAGCGTCGATGCCGGCGATGTCTTGAGCCTGATGAGCGGTCTTCAGCTTGCCGAGGGCAGCCTCGATTTCAGCCTTTTTGTCGGCAGGCAGCTTGTCGCCGTATTCCTTCAGCTGCTTCTCGGTCTGGAAGATGATGCTGTCGGCTTGGTTCAGCTTGTCGATACGCTCACGTTCCTTCTTGTCGGCTTCGGCGTTGGCTTGGGCTTCGTTCTTCATACGCTCAATTTCAGCGTCGGTCAAGCCTGACGAGGCCTCGATACGAATGCTCTGGGTCTTGCCTGTGGCCTTGTCCTTAGCACTTACGTTCAGGATACCGTTGGAGTCGATGTCGAAGGTGACTTCGATCTGGATCTGCGGGATGCCACGCGGCGCTGGCGGGATGCTGTCGAGGATGAAACGACCGATGGTCTTGTTCTGTGCAGCCATAGGACGCTCGCCTTGCAGCACATGGATTTCAACGCTGGGTTGGTTATCTGCAGCGGTCGAGAAGACCTCCGACTTACGGGTCGGGATGGTGGTGTTGCTCTCGATCAGCTTGGTCATCACGCCACCGAGGGTCTCGATACCAAGGCTCAACGGGGTCACATCAAGCAGCAGCACGTCCTTTACCTCGCCAGTCAGAACGCCGCCCTGGATGGAGGCACCGATGGCCACCACTTCGTCGGGGTTGACGCCCTTCGAAGGTTCTTTCTTGAAGAAGTCGCGGACGATGTTCTGGATGGCAGGGATACGGGTCGAACCACCGACCAAGATGACATCGTCGATGTCATTGACAGTCAAACCAGCGTCTTGCAGGGCTTGACGGCAAGGCTCGATGGTGTCGTGGATCAGTTTGTCGGCCAGCTGCTCGAACTTCGAACGGCTCAAGGTGCGGACCAAGTGCTGCGGGATACCGTTGACAGGCATGATATAAGGCAGGTTGATTTCGGTC
>ONJF01000067.1 GCA_900318085.1 uncultured Bacteroidales bacterium | reverse complement strand
AATATCATGGAATTACCATTTGCAGAAGCGTGGAAAATCAAGATGGTTGAACCCATTAAGAAATCCACCCGCGAACAACGCGAGAAGTGGCTCAACGAAGCCCACCAGAATGTCTTTATGCTGAAGAGCGACTATGTCTACATCGACTTGCTGACCGACAGCGGCACCGGCGCCATGAGCGACCGTCAGTGGGCCGCTATGATGCAGGGCGACGAGAGCTACGGCGGCGCCCGCTCGTTCTACCACATGAAGGACACCATCACCGAACTCACCGGTTTCGAGTATGTCATCCCCACCCACCAAGGCCGCGCTGCCGAGAATGTGCTGTTCTCCTACCTCGTGAAGCCTGGCATGGTCGTCCCGGGCAATGCTCACTTCGACACCACCAAGGGCCACATCGAGAGCCGTAAGGCCTTCGCTATCGACGTCACCGTGCCCGAGGCCTACAACACCCAGCTGGAAGTGCCTTTCAAGGGCAATGTCAGCCTCGAGAAACTCGAGAAGGTGCTGAAAGAGAACCAAGGCAACGTGCCGTTCATGGTCCTCACCGTGACGAACAACACCGTCGGCGGTCAGCCCGTCAGCATGCAGAACATCCGCGAGACCTGCGAACTCTGCCACAAGTACGGCGTGCCGGTCAACATCGACAGCGCCCGTTTCATCGAGAACGCCTACTTCATCAAGACCCGCGAAAAGGGTTATGAAAACAAGACCTTGAAGGAAATCGCTCTTGAAATGTTCAGCTATGCCGACTCGATGACGATGTCTGCCAAAAAGGACGGTCTCGTCAACATGGGTGGTTTCATCGCCACCAACAAGAAGGACTGGTACGAAGGCGCCAAGCTGTTCTGCATCCCCTTCGAGGGCTTCCTCACCTATGGCGGTATGAACGGCCGCGATATGGACGCCTTGGCTGTCGGTCTGAAGGAGAACATCGAATTCGACATGGTTGAGACCCGTATCAAACAAGTGCACTACCTCGCTGCCAAACTCGATGAGTACGGCATTCCTTACCAGCGTCCTGCTGGTGGCCACGCCATCTTCGTCGATGCCGACAAGGTGTTGACCCAAATCCCGAAGGAAGAGTTCCCCGCCCAGACACTGACTTGTGAGCTTTATCTCGAAGCTGGCATCCGTGCTTGCGAAATCGGTTATGTGCTTGCCGACCGCGACCCGGTCACGCGTCAGAACCGCTTTGGTGGCAACGACTTCGTGCGTCTCTGCATCCCGCGCCGTGTCTACACCAACAACCACATGGACGTGATTGCCGCTGCCCTGAAGAATGTCTATGACCGTCGCAACGAAATCAAGCGCGGTCTTGAAATCACTTGGGAAGCCGAGCTGATGCGTCACTTCACCTGTCAGTTCAAGAGACTGGGATAATATCCTACAAGTCCGCGAATCGTATTTTCGGGGGTGCCTATGGATAGGCATCCCCGAATTTGTTTTGGTGCGGCATGATGTCGGAAAAATGTGTAACTTTGCCGCTGTTATGACTACTACAGCAATCGTTTTACAGATCCTCTTCATCCTTTGCCTGACCTCAAGTGTGGTCACGCGCTCGGTCGGATTGGTTTCGGCCGATGACAAGCCTGCGAAAAAGCTTTGGATACCCCTTATGTTTGGTATCAGTCAAGGCGTAATGGCGATTTTGGGCTATAATATTGGTCGGCTAATCAGCCATTTATTCACCTATATCGCCGAGTACATGGTCTTCGTCATGATGCTTGTCATTGCGGTCAAACTGTTTGTCGACTCGATGCGCGTCTTGAAAGGCAAAATGCTTTATACCCTCCGAACTGAGTGGGATTTCATCCTTATATCGTTTCTTGCCGCTTTCAACACACTGTTGATGTCGCTCATGGGCTTCTGTTTCATGCCTTTTGGTGCATGGTATTGGTTCGTGTTGGCCGTTTTCGTGGCAGGGTTTTTGTGGGCATGGTTCACCGTTCGCATCGACTTCAAGCCTGGCATGGCCAAGAAATTGAGCTTTGTCGAGTTCTCGGCTTCGGTGTTTATGGTGGTCCTTGCCATCTTGTATTTGTTTACGGATTTGATGAAATGAATATGAAAAAGACAATCGCGTTGTTTATCGGTCTATGGCTGGCTCTATTTGCCACTGCCCAACCCGCCAACTATTACAATTCGGCCAATGGTTTGACTGGCAATCAGTTGAAAGTTGCACTTCACAACATCATCAAAGGCCATACTTCCATCTCGTATAGCCAGCTGTGGAATGCTTTCTGGAGCACCGACAACAAAGGTAACGGTGTGGTGTGGGACATGTATTCCGACATCCCTAACGGTACACCGCCTTACATCTATTATCTGGGCACAGACCAATGTGGCAACTACAGTGGCGAGGGTGACTGCTACAATCGCGAGCATTCATGGCCTTCGAGTTGGTTCAACGACCAGACGACGCCTCGCACTGATTTGCACCATATCTTTCCTACCGATGGCTGGGTCAACAACAAGCGTGGCAACTATGCTTTCGGCGAAGTCAGGTCGGCTTCATGGACTTCTAGAAATGGCTCGAAATTAGGCAATTGCAAGACTCCGGGCTTCACCGGAACAGTGTTTGAACCCATCGATGAATACAAGGGTGACTTCGCTCGCGCCATCATGTACATGAGCGTGCGCTATTACACCGAGGACAGTGGTTGGGGGTCGAGTGACATGACGACGAAATCGGAAATCAAGCCTTGGGCCATACAAATGTTGTTGCGTTGGAATGAGCAAGACCCTGTGAGTCAGAAGGAAATCAACCGCAACAATGCCATTTACAATGACTACCAGCATAACCGCAATCCTTTTGTCGACCATCCGGAATACGCCCGTATGATTTGGGATCCGACTTGGAACGCTGTCGAGGAAACCATAGAAGCGGTGTACCTATTCCCCAATCCTGTTGATGCCGGACAGACGCTGCATGTGAGCGGCAATGCCAATCAGTTTGACGCGGTGACCATCTGCGATCTGAATGGACGCACTTTGCTCAAGGCCACAGGAAACGCCGTTGGCGATTTCGCCGTCAGTCTTCCTTCGGATTTGGCCAAAGGTTGCTACATCATCAAATTGATGCGCAACGGCAATGTGGTGAAATACGAGAAATTATTGGTAAAATGATGTGTCGTGTAGAGACGTACGGCCGTACGTCTCTACCCATCACATCATTTTCTTGTGCCTGAAATAGATATAGAACCCAGCGGCCACCAAAGCCATGAATCCTATGATACCCCAGAAAGTCCAAAGTGTGTCGGTACCCAAATCCTGGAATGGAAGGTTTACGTTCATGCCATAGAGGCCGGTAATAAAGGTCAAAGGCAGGATGATGGTCGACACGAGGGTCAGGATTTTCATCGTCTCGTTGGTCTTGTTGGTCTGCATCGAGTCGAAGGTCATGGAAAGGCCCTCGATCAGTTCCTCGTAGTCCTCGGTCATATCCCACACCTTCTGCAGGTAGTCGAGGATGTTGCCCCAGTAGTCTTCCATGTACTCCACATCATCGGTGAAGCCGGTCACCTTACCTGTCTCGAAGAGGTGGAAGAGTCGCAACTGCGGCTTGAAAATGGTGTTGATGAGGATGAGGTTTTTGCGCGTCACGCTGATGCGCTCGATAATCTTTACCTGCTTCTCTTGCAACAACTCGCGATTGATCAACTCGACATCCAATCCGACTTTACGCAACAGATACACTGACTCGGTCATCAGTTTCTCAAGGATGCGGTAAAGCAGGATGTCGGAGTTGCGGAAGTTCATCTCCTCTCCGTTCTGGATGCGTTCTTCGTATTCCTCGAAAAGTTGCGAGACGCCCCAGGGATTTTTCTCGATGGAGATGATGTAGTCTTTACCCCAGAAGATCTTCACTTCCTTGATTTTCACAAACTTGTTCTGACGATCGAAGTTGGGAAAATGAAGAATGAGGAAGTAATAGTCGTCGTAAATATCGATTTTTGGGCGTTGGTTGACGGATTTGCAGTCTTCGATGTCCAAAGGGTGGAAATGAAATCGGTCTTTCAGGAATTCAAAGTCTTCTTCCGTTGGGTTGTTGAGATGACGCCAAGTCAAGTCCCCGATTTTCAGGCTGTTAATCATAGGCCTTCCCCCTTTCTTTTAAAGTGAATACTCTATTTACATCGGCGCAAAATTTGTTTCGCGCCGCGAAAATAGTGTTTTTTGTTGAAAACGAGGAAACAAAACTTGCAAAAAAATGCAATTTTTGTGTTTTTCGCGTTCACTTATGGCTTGGTCGACTTCGTCGAGCTGTCGGATTTTTATCCGATTTACTTCCACTCAAATGTATTAATCATGTGGTCGATGTCTTCGCGGATGAAGTTGATGACGGGTTGCATCGAGTCGTTGTCGGGCTTGAAATTGAAATAGAGGGCGCCGCGCACGAAGTTGCGGGTGCTGTCGGTGAGGTAGAACTGCATCGGGGTGGCCACTCCTTTGCCATCCATCTCGATGAAGAGGCCGTAGACATGGTGCTCATCGTTGACGATCAAGCTGTCGCTCACGCCGTTGGCTTTTTGCAGGTGCTTGGTGACCATGGTATGGACATCCTCCAAATACTCGCTTAAGTTGCCGTTGACGGGCTTGTGTGTGATATGGATGGATCCCTTGAATTGTGGCATCTCGATGTTGACCCAGTTTTTCTCGTTCGGTGAATAGGGGTCGGGGGTGACCAAGGCGTATTGTGGGCACTCGAAGCTGTAGCGTTCGATGGTGTCAACGCGAGTGTAGGCCTTCTCAGGCAGGTCGATGCGGAAGTAGCCGCGTGGTTTGGGCAGGTAGGTCTCACCGTTGTTGCATGAAACAATAAAACAAGCCAAAACCATGGCTGCCATGAATAGTATTAACTTGTTGATTCTCATTTTTCTATTTGTCGGCCCTTCGACGGGCTCAGGGACCTTAGGCGCTGAGCCAGTCGAAGCGCTGGTTTATTCTTCTTCAAATACTACTTTTACTTCTTTGATGCGTTTCGAGTCGGCATCTGTGATTTCCATGTGGAACTTCTCGAAGTTGAACTTGAACCCGATTTCAGGGATGCGGCCTTCGATTTCAAGGATGAGTCCTGCCAATGTGTCGGCTTCGCCTTGCATAGGCTCGAAGTAATCTTCATCGACGCCAAAGACCTTGCAGAAATCGACGATGCTGGTTTGGGCCTTGAAGAGATACGAGCCGTCGTCGAGTTTCTTGTAGTGTTCTTCTATATTGGCTTCGTCGAACTCATCGTTGATTTCGCCCACGATTTCTTCGATGACGTCTTCCATGGTGATGAGTCCCGAAGTGCCGCCGTATTCGTCGACAACGATGGCGATGTGGATCTTCTTCTCACGGAAGTCCTGAAACAGGTCGTTGATCTTTCGGTTTTCAGGGACAAAGAAGGCAGGGCGGATGAGCTTCTGCCATTCATAGGATTCAGCATCCAAATAGGGCAGGAGGTCTTTGACATATAGGATGCCTTCCACCTTATCCAGAGTCTCGTCATAGACGGGAATTCTTGAGAATCCGCTCTTAATGACGACAGCAAGCATGTCGGTAAATTCCATGCCGTGTTCCACGCCGATAATGTCGACACGTGGTATCATCACGCCGCTCACCTCTTTCTCGCTGAACGAGGCAATGCCTTTCAGCATCTGCTTCTCATCCATTGGAGTCGACTCTTCGGTGGCGATGTCGACGGCCGTGGAGAGGTCTTCCATCGAGATCTCGCCTTTCTTCTTTTCCAAGTGCTTGTCCATGAACGAGGTGGAGTTGACCAGCAGTTTGCTCAAAGGTTTGAACAACCCGTTGAGGAATCGTAGAGGACGCGCCATGAAGCGGGCCACCTTGACGGGGCGTTTGCTGGCATAGATCTTCGGGGTGATTTCGCCTACGATTAATATCAACGAGGTGACGATGACCACTTCCAACAGGAAAGCGGCCACGGGGTAGTTGGCCATGTCGAACAGCTGTGCCATGACATAGGTGGCCAGCAGCGTGATGGTGACATTGACGAAGTTGTTGCCAATCAGGATGGTGGCCAGGAGTGTTTTAGGTCGCTCGCGCAGTTTGAGTACGAGTTTGCTCTTGGCGTCGTCGCGCGACTCGAGGTTGTCGATGTCGGCGGGCTGCAAGGAGAAAAAAGCCGTCTCGCTGCTCGAGATCAAAGCCGAGGCGATGAGGAGCAGGCATAATACGACCAATCCTATGATGGCGTTGACTGTAAAACCGGTGAAAAAGTTGCTTAAAACAACGTTAAGGAGTCCTATGAGAGGGTCAGGGTCGGGTGTTTCCAAAATCTTTTGATTTAAAATTCAAGCGGCAAAATTAGTAAAAAAAACCATACGACATTATAAATCAGAGGAAATTCGATTAAGAAGACGTGGAAAGTCCCTTATCTCGAAGTCCCACAGTCTCGACTCAATTATTAAAATGGCAGGTCGTTGCCTTCATCGGTAGCATCGAAGTTGCCTTGTGGCGTATAGCCAGTGGGAGCGGGCTCGGTGGCTGGTGTGTAAGGCTGGCCATACGAGGATTGCTGGGCTGGACGAGCAGGGGCCAGCTGCATCATCTTATCGGCGATGACTTCGGTGACATAGCGCACGGCACCTTGTTGGTCGGTATATTGACGGGTCCTGAGCTTGCCTTCGACGTACATCATGTCGCCTTTCGAGTAGTTGCGGCGTCCTTCAGCGATGTCATTGGCCAGGTTGCCCCAAACGACGATGTTGTGCCAGTCGGTTTGCTCTACCCAGTTTTGGTCGCGGTCGCGATAGCGTTCTGATGTGGCCATAGTGACCGAAATCTTCTTGTTTCCGTTTTCAAAAGAGGTCACTTCCGGGTCTTTGCCAAGGCGGCCGATGAGGATGACTTTGTTCAAACTTGCCATAATTTTCGTTTTTTTAAGTGTTTAAGTATAAGTCTATTAAGCGTGGGATGGGGTAGTTTCCCAAGTCACTTTCACGGGCCAAAAATAATTCTTTTGTTTGAATCTGCAACAATTCTTCATCAAGTTTTATTTCAATGAATTGGGCAAGGATGGTGCGGTGGGTCAGTTTGTGGGTGAATACGGGCGATGTCTTGGTGACGGTAAAGGATGTGTCACCAACGAGTTGGTGGAACTCATTTGAGGCTATGACTTCTTCCACTGTCATGGGTTTCGGGCTTTCGATGCAGGCGAAGTCATAGAGGTTCCGCCAGATGTCGTCGGTGTTGCGTTTGTGGAGGTAGATGCTGCCATTTATCCTGAAGACCAAATAGTTGAAGTATCTGTTGGTGACTTTTAGTTTGGCCAGTTTCACGGGGCGTTGCATCACTGTTTGATGGGCGAAGGCGAGACATTGGGCTTGCAGGGGGCACAGCATACAGTTGGGATTTTTGGGTGTGCATTGCAGGGCTCCGAATTCCATCAGCGCTTGGTTGTAAAGTCCTGGACGTTCGCGGTAGAGAAGATCGTCGGCAAGGTTGGCGAAGAGTTTTTGGCCCTTTAAACTATTAATAGGTGTGCCGATGTCGAAGAGTCGGGCCAAGACACGGTATACATTGCCGTCGACCACGGCATGGGGCAGGCCGAAAGCGATGGAGGCAATGGCGGCTGCCGTATAGTCACCGATGCCTTTCAGCTGTTTAAGTTGCTCGAAATCAGCAGGGAAGTTACCTCCGTATTGATTCACGACCTGTTGCGCACATTGATGCAGGTTGCGCGCGCGAGAGTAATAGCCGAGGCCTTGCCACTGCTTAAGCACTTCTTCTTCAGAGGCTTTGGCGAGGTCGGTCACGGTGGGCCAGCGTTCAATGAAGCGGAGATAATAGTCGCGTCCCTGGCTGACGCGCGTCTGTTGCAGGATGACTTCGGAGAGCCAAACCTGATAGGGGGTAGGACCATGTCGCCAGGGCAAATCGCGGTGGTTTTGGTCGTACCAATTAATTAAGGTGTCGTGCAGGTTGTTCATCGTGTTTTTCGAGGCGAAATTCTTTATTTATAACTCATTAGAAGAAAAATTTTGCATTAATGGGGTCTGCGTATTGAAAATGTTCGTACCTTTGCCGCAAATTTACAACAAACATTATAACTAACCATTAAATAAGAGAAAAAATGACTAAAGCAGAAATCGTTGCT
>ONJF01000040.1 GCA_900318085.1 uncultured Bacteroidales bacterium | reverse complement strand
GGAAAGCGGTCGCCTCATCGAGAAGCGCGACATCGAGATTCCCTCCAACCGCTTCTCCAAGGAAATCGACTTTATGCTCGATGCCACCAAGAAAGGCGTGATGGCCATCGACATCGAGGTGAGTGGCATCGCGGAGGAAGAACAGCTGCTGAACAATGTGCGCCATATCTATGTCGAGGTGCTTGACCAGAAGTACAAGTTGCTTTGTGTGGCTGCCTCGCCGCATCCCGACTTGGGTGCCTTGCGTAGCGTTTTGAATGACAACTATGAGGTGGACTTCTGCTTCGGGAAGGAGACTCTACCCGAGTTCAGTAACTATGACTTGGTCATCCTGCATCAAGTGCCATCGGCGCGCATGGATTTCAATGCCTTGAAGGCACAGTTAGACAAGAATGTGAAACTGCCCGTTCTCTTCATCGTTGGCAATGACACCGACCGTGATATGTTAAGCAAGTTGCAGAATGTCTTTGTCTTGCATTCTGGCGCGACCAACACCCAGTTGGATGTCAAGGCGCACCAAAATTCGGCCTTCTCGACCTTTACCTTTGATGCGAAGTCGGAACAACTCATCGCGAAATACCCGCCTTTGGCCTTGCCACATTTGGAGATCAACTCATTGAAATCGCACGATGACTTACTCTTGCAAGAGGTGATGGGCGTCAAGTCGGGATTGCCGCTATTGACTTTTGCCAACGATGGGCGCAAGATGGCTTTCCTGTTCGGCACTAACATCTGGCGTTGGAGGCTGTACGAGTATTACCAGAACAAGAACCACGATGTGTTTGACGAGATGTTCTCCAAGTCGCTGAAATACCTGTTGCTTTCGACCAACGATGGTTCGGCCATCTATGCCAAGGAGACCTACTACAGCAATGAGCCCGTCATCATCACTGCCGAGTTGCGCAACCCGAACAACGAACTCGTGACTGAACCCGACCTGACCATTCAAATCGAGAATAAGCTGACTGGCGAGACCTACGACTACACCTTCTCGAAGCGCGACCACGACTATGAGCTGAATGCTGGTCTACTACCCGAGGGCCTGTATACCTATAAGGTGCAAGCACAGATGGGCGAGCGCAAGATCAATGTGAATGGCACCTTTAGTGTTGTGGCCATCGGTATTGAGGCACAGCAACTTACTGCCGACATCGACCGTATGAGCACCATCGCTCGTCTGACCAACGGAAACTGCTATTCTGCCCGCGAGTTGCAGCAACTTTTTGCCGACTTGCACAATGATTCGCGCATCACCTCCGTTGAACACCATGAGAGCCGCTTTGAGGATTTGATCCACTCCAAATGGATCTTCTTTGTCCTCATCGGTCTTGCTGCCGTGGAATGGTTGCTGCGGAAGATGTTCGGGAGTTATTGATTGATAAGGAACTACAGATTGCACAGATGAAGCGGATTAAGACAGAAGAATTCATAGGCGCAAGCGCCCAATTATTACAGATGGTCTGTAAGCTAGAGTCTGAATCTGTACAAATTAGGATGCTCGCATCCTCATAATTTTGATAGGAATCAGTATAATCTGTAAAATCTGTAGTTAAATAAAAAATGAATTTAATTGTTTAATTATTAAAATGTTATAAAATGAAAATCCAAGATCAAGCTGTCGTCACGATGACCTACGTCCTACGATGACCTACGTCCTGCGTGAGAACGACGAAAACGGTCCCATCCTTCAGGAGACCACGAAAGAGAACCCCTTTGTGTGCATCTTCGGTATGCACCAGCTGCTGCCCAAGTTTGAAGAGAACCTCATGGGCAAGGAGCCCGGCGACCATTATGCCTTCCACCTGACCCCAGAAGAGGGCTACGGCGAGCGTGACGAGGCCTACGTGATGGACCTCGACAAGAATATGTTCATGCAGAACAATGTGCTGATGGACATGGTGAAAGTCGGCGCCCAGCTGATGATGCAGACCTCCGACGGTCGCCCGATTGCCGGTATCGTCCGCGAGATTGGTGACAACCATGTCAAGATGGACTTCAACCATGACATGGCGGGCAAGCACCTCCATTTCTCTGGCGAGATCCTCGATGTGCGCGAGTCGACCGATGAAGACTTCAGTGCAGGCGGTTGTGCCGGTTGCGGCGGCGACTGCGGTGAAGGCGGTTGCGAAGGCTGCGGCGGCGGTTGCAACTGATTTTAATATGCTGTTTGTAGAGACGGTGTGCACACCGTCTCTACCTTGTTTTGACAAAACTCTGGGGAAAAATCATAGATTATGCGATTTTTTCCTAGAGTTTTCTATTGTTTAGAATGATTCTATGTTTGTTTTTGTCAAATTGATGAAGGTAAGTTACGCAATTTATGGAAAGTTTTCCTACGGATTCATAGTCTGTTTTTGTGTTTTCAGAGGAATAGTCTTCTCGGAATATTTTTCTTCTTTTTCCAGCGTGTAAAAATCATTATCCTTATATTTGCACCGTTATTGAAAGTATTGCGTTATAATAATGTCCAAAGAATGAAAAACTGCCGGTTGTTATTGCTTGTTTTGTTAGTGGTGTTATGCTTTTCGAGTTGTACTGAAACAAAGTACATGACAAGAAAGTCGACATTGGACAAAATGGTTGATTCAGTGAAAACACAATTGATGAATGAAGGTTATCACACCACGGGCTTTTCAACCAAACAAACAAATGAGTTGGAGGTTGTTGGGATTTCTTATACTTCAAATGCAGGCCTTGGAACAGCAATGAAAAACAATTTTGTCACGCAAGATACTTATACTTTCGCTGATTCATTGGGAAACACGGTCTCATATTCTCTGTTTTATGCCTTGGATAAACAAGAGATCGTAGTAAATGCTGGATTATGTGGCTGTGAAACCAGTAATCCTCATGATTATGATAAAGTTTGTGGCTCTATTAGTCAGATTGATTGGATGCCTAATAAAGACGCAATTGAAGTTCCAGATTTTAGTGCTCCGCTTGTCATTACAGGGTCTGCAATAATAGCAGGGACAATTCTATATGGTATATTAAGGAAAAGGTAACGTTTACTTAGATGAAATAATAGAATCGGGCTCCACCAACCAATGATGAAGCCCGATTTGTGTATGGTAGAGACGGTGCATGCACCGTCTCTACAAGCGTAATAAATCATTTCCTCAACCCAGCCAGCTGTTGCTCAATCGCAGCAATCTTGGCTTCGGCATCGGCTTTCTTCTTGCGTTCCTTGTCGACAACGGCGGCAGGAGCACCACTTACGAAGCGTTCGTTGGAGAGCTTTGCCTCAACGCTCTTCAGGAAGCCCTGGGCGTATTTCAGTTCTTCTTCCAACTTCTTAATCTCGGCCTCGACATCGACGCTGCCAGTGAGGGGCACGAAGAACTCGGTGCTGCCCACGATGAAGCCGAAGGCACCAGCGGGAGCCTCAGCCACATAACTTACTTCGCTCACATTGCAGAGCTTGGCAATGACGCAGTCGAAATCCTTGTTGGCCGTACCTTTCACCACGAGTTGGATGGCGTCACGGAAGGCGATGTTCTTATCAGAACGCACCTTGCGGACATTGTTGATGACCTCCTGGGTGAACTCGAACTGCTTCAGAATAGACTCATCAAAACCTTGGAATTTAGGCTGCTGAGCAATGATGATATCATCACCCTCTTTGCGCTCGGCGATGGCGTGCCAGATTTCCTCGGTGATGAACGGCATGAAGGGATGCAACAAGAGCATCAGGTTCTCGAAGAACTTGATGGTGGCAGCATAGGTCACGGGGTCGATGCCTTGGCCTTGCGGAGGCCTTCACCATCTCGAGGTACCACGAGCAGAAGTCGTCCCAAGTGAGTTTGTAGATGCCCATCAAGGCGTCGCTGAGGCGGTACTTGTCGATGTTGTCGTTGGTCTCGGCCAACACTTGGTTGAAGCGGGCCTCAAACCACTTCGCGGCCATCTTGGCGGCCTCGGGTTGGGCGGCATTTTGGTCCACATTCCAGCCTTTCACGAGACGCAAGGCGTTCCAAATCTTGTTGCAGAAATTGCGGCCTTGTTCACAGAGGGCCTCGTCGAAGAGGATGTCGTTGCCGGCAGGGGCGCTGAGCATCATGCCCATACGCACGCCATCGGCACCGAACTTGTCGATGAGCTCGATCGGGTCGGGGGAGTTGCCCAAGGACTTGGACATCTTGCGACCTAGTTTATCTCTCACGATGCCAGTGAAGTACACATTCTTGAATGGCACTTCATTTTGGTATTCCTCACCAGCCATGATCATGCGGGCCACCCAGAAGAAGATGATGTCGGGGGCAGTGATGAGGTCGTTGGTGGGGTAATAGTACTTGAACTCGGCATTTTCGGGGTCGAGGATGCCGTTGAAAAGCGACAAAGGCCACAGCCACGAGCTGAACCAAGTGTCTAAGGCATCGTCGTCCTGACGCAAGTCTTTGAGGGTCAAATTTTTGTTCCCCGTCTTCTCGATGGCGAGTTTCAAGGCTTCTTCAGGTGTCGCGGCGACCACGAAACCGCCTTCGGGCAGGTAGTAGGCCGGAATCTGATGACCCCACCACAACTGACGGCTGATGCACCAGTCCTTGATGTTCTCCAACCAGTGACGGTAGAGGTTGACATACTTGGCGGGATAGAACTTGATGTCGCCATTCAACACAGGTTTCAGTGCGATGTCGGCGAGGTGTTCCATCTTGAGGAACCACTGCATCGAGAGCTTCGGCTCAATCGGCACATTGGTACGCTCGGAGTAGCCCACCTTATTATTATAGTCCTCAATCTTCTCTAACAGGCCGGCTTCCTTCATGTCGATGATGATCTGCTTGCGGCAGTCCTCGCGGCTCATGCCGATGTACATGCCAGCGGCTTCGCTGAGGGTGGCGTCATCGTTGAAGATGTTGATGCTTTGGAGGTTGTGCTTCTCGCCCAGCATGTAGTCGTTCACGTCGTGGGCGGGGGTGACCTTCAGACAGCCCGTACCGAACTCGATGTCGACATAGCCGTCCTCGATGACGGGAATGACGCGATTGACCAGCGGCACTACGACTTTCTTGCCGCGCAGCCATTGGTTCTTGGGGTCGGCAGGGTTGATGCACATGGCGGTGTCGCCCATGATGGTCTCGGGGCGGGTGGTGGCCACCACGGCATAGCGGCGACCTTGCTCATCGGTGTGGATGATCTCGCCTTCAGCGCCCGTGGCACCCGTGCCGTCATCCTCGTGGAGGTAATAACGCAGGTAGAACAGTTTGCTGTGCTCATCTTTGAAGATGACTTCCTCGTCGCTCAAGGCAGTTAAAGCTTTCGGGTCCCAATTGACCATGCGGACACCGCGGTAAATCAGGCCTTTGTTATACAGGTCGACGAAGGCACGGATGACGCTCTTCGAGCGGATGTCGTCCATGGTGAACGAGGTGCGTTCCCAGTCGCAGGAGCAACCCAGACGGCGCAACTGCTTGAGGATGATGCCACCATGCTCGTGGGTCCAGTCCCAAGCGTGCTTGAGGAACTCCTCGCGGCCGATGTCGGTCTTCTTGATGCCCTGTTGCGCCAGCTTGTTCACCACCTTGGCTTCGGTGGCGATGGAGGCGTGGTCGGTACCAGGCACCCAGCAGGCGTTCTTGCCTTGCATGCGGGCGCGGCGAATCAGGATATCCTGAATCGTGTTGTTCATCATGTGGCCCATATGAAGCACGCCAGTCACATTCGGCGGCGGGATCACGATGGTATAGGGTTCGCGTTCGTCGGGAGTGGGTTCGCGTTCGTCGGGAGTGGAGTGGAAGTAGTTCTTGTCCATCCAGTGTTCGTACCATTTGCCTTCAACTTCCTGAGGGCTGTATTTGCTGCTGATCTCCATGTATTAGTTGTTGATTTGTTGACTGTTTAGTTGTTGATTGTTTTGACGCGGGACTTCGGGACTTCGAGACGCGGGACTTATTTGTTGCCGCTTTGCGTCATCGCGAGGCACGAAGCGATCCAGAGAAAGTCTGTTGGCATGACTCGTTCAAAACAATCGGCAAAAGTAGCGTTTTTTCGGCTATGCTCGGACTTTTTTCTCCATTTTTGCTATCGCAAAACATTTTTCCCTATCTTTGTCACCTCGTTTTGAAAACGAATAATCATTAAATAAAAACTTAAACTATGTTCAAAGGACATCCAAAAGGGTTATTAGCGGCAGCCCTGAGTAATATGGGAGAGCGTTTTGGCTACTATATTATGAATGCCGTTTTGGTCTTGTTCCTGTGTTCGAAATTTGGTTTGGCAGATGAGAAGGCAACGCTCATCTACTCTATTTTCTATGCAGGAATCTACATTTTAAGTCTGGTGGGCGGTATCATTGCCGACCGCACCATGAATTACAAAGGCACTATCATGACGGGTTTGTTCATCATGGCGAGTGGCTATGTCATTCTGGCTATCCCGATTTTGGCCACTTCGACCAATATGGGTTGGCTGCTTCCATTGACTTGTGCAGCTTTATTCCTTATTGCATTTGGTAATGGTCTGTTTAAGGGTAACTTGCAGGCTATTGTCGGTCAAATGTATGATAATTTTGAGGCCGAAGCCGCCAAAAAAGGTCCCGATGCTTTGCGTGAAGCCAAGGAAAAGCGCGACAGCGGTTTCCAGATTTTCTACATGTTCATCAATGTGGGTGGTCTGATTGCCCCGTTTGTGGCTCCTTTGCTGCGTAATTGGTGGTTGTCGCAAAATGGCATGACCTACAACGCTGACCTTCCGGCTTTGTGTCACCAATTCATGAATGAAGGTGCTGCTATGGGCGCTGCTGCCATGTCGAAGATGTTGGAAATCATTCCTGCTGCCACTTCGCTTGATGTAAATGCTTTGGATCTTACCCAGTTTTCCAATGACTATCTGAAGATTTTCAACGAAGGTGTCCACTATTCGTTCATTGCCTCTGTGGTGGCTATGTTCATTTCTTTGGCCATTTTCATCGCTACTAAGAAGAAATTCCCCACGCCGGCCAAGAAAGTTGCTGCCGAATCGGTTAACTACACAGCTGAAGAAAAGGCCGCTATGGCCAAGGAACTCAAGCAACGTTTGTATGCTTTGTTTGCAGTGTTGATTATCGCCGTGTTCTTCTGGTTTTCGTTCCACCAGAATGGTACATCCATGTCGTTGTTTGCAAAAGACTTTGTGAATACTTCATTGTTCCCGCCTGAGGTTTGGCAAGCCGTCAACCCGTTCTTTGTTATTGTTCTGACGCCTATTATTATGGCAGTGTTCGGTTCGCTTGCTAGAAAAGGTAAGGAAATCTCGACGCCTAAGAAAATCGGTATCGGTATGGGTGTTGCAGCTATCGCCTATGTCTTCATCTCTGCAATTTGCGCTTCCTACGGTTATCCTTCAGCTACTTCGTTCAAGGCTCTCCCCGCTACTGAGACTGCTGTTATGAAAGCTGGTCCTTGGGTGCTTATTGTCTACTACTTCTTCATGACTGTTGCTGAGTTGTTCATCTCACCTTTGGGACTTTCTTTCGTGTCAAAGGTTGCGCCGAAGAGCATGTTGGGCTTGTGCCAAGGCCTGTGGCTCGGTGCAACGGCTGTCGGTAACGGTTTGCTTTGGATTGGACCTCTGCTCTACAACAGCATCCCGCTCTGGCAATGCTGGGCCATCTTCGCTGGCGTTTGCCTCTTGTCGATGATTGTGATGTTCGCCATGGTGAAATGGCTTGAGAGGGTTACAAAATGATGACAATTAACGGAAATCTAACCTCTAAAATCGAGTAAAAATGAAAAAGTTATCATTGATAGTAATTTGCGCGTTGACTACGCTCTTCTTTGCGTCCTGCCAGACAGGTAAGAGAGAAGACAGTAATGGAAATACTCCTTCTTCGGTGGTTGAGAAGATGTATCAAGCCATTCAAAACAATCAGTTTGAGGGAGCAGCCACCTATTGCAAAGTTCCAGAAAAGGTCGATAACAGCGGATCATACAATGCCGCCAAAAACGGTGCAGCATGGAAAGATATAGTGATTTCGACAATGGTGGAACAGAGCAAAGTCTCAAACTATGTGCTGAAGAGCTATGAGGTTGTCTCGGAAGAAATTTCGAATACCGACCCGAATTCGGCTAAGGTGAAGACCAAAATCACTTATACCAAAAATGGCGTTGATGGCGAAGCCGAATGCTCTTTCCCATTGAAAAGAGAGAACGATGTTTGGCTGATCATTGGATAAATGTAATAATTATGACAAGGGCTTGCGCAAGCAAGCCTTTGTCATATAACACCCTCACTATCAAATTCAAGACTTATGTTTAAAGGACAACCCAAAGGCTTATTTGCCCTTGCCCTCGCTAACACAGGCGAGCGCTTTGGCTATTATACCATGTTAGCCATCTTTACCCTCTATATGAGGGCCAAGTTTGGCTGGGATGAGAATTCGGCAGGACAAGTGTATGCAATCTTTCTTGCTGGGGTCTATTTTATGCCTCTTATCGGCGGTATCATTGCCGATAAGATAGGTTATGGAAAGTGCGTTACCATAGGTGCCTTCATTATGTTTTTTGGTTATTTGGCGCTTGCCGTTCCAATGGCAACACAAGTTGTTGACAAATGGACTATGTTTGGCGGTTTGGCATTGATTGCAATAGGAACAGGTTTGTTCAAGGGCAATTTGCAGGTGTTGGTTGGTAATTTGTTTGATGACCCCCAATACACCAGTAAGCGTGATGCTGCGTTCAGTTTGTTTTACATGGCCATCAACATAGGCTCAATGTTTGCTCCCGCAATGGCAAAGGCACTCTACAAACCGCACATTGAAGGCGCAGGCTTCCATTTTGTGCCCATAGATGATGCCGTAAATGAGTTTGGCGCACAGTCGGGCTCATATCTGCAGTCTCTTGCTGAAGGCTACCGCTTGTGCTTCTATGTGGCTTGCGCATCGTTGGTGCTTTCAATCTTGATTTATTTTCTGTGCCGCTCTTGGTTCAAACATGCTGATGTCAACACTAATCAGGCTAAAACCCAAAATATTCAGATGGAAGAACTTACTCCAAAACAAACCAAGGATCGCATCGTGGCACTGTTGCTTGTGTTTGCAGTTGTAATCTTCTTCTGGATGGCATTCCACCAGAATGGTTCGGCCTTGACATTCTTTGCCGACAAATACACTCGGCTCAATGGTATAACGGGTTCCACGCGCATTTGGTTCAACATTTGGTCGTTGGCGTTCATTGCGGCATCAGTTTACACACTGTTTGCGATTTTCCAAAGTGATACCAAAAAAGCCCGCATCATATCGGGAATAGCTACATTGGCTCTTTGGGGAGGCGCAATCGCTTTCTATCTAAGCATGCCCGAGGAAGTCAGTGCGGCAACGTCTGATTTTCAACAGTTCAATCCATTCTTCGTGGTGGCCCTTACACCAATAACCGTAGCCGTGTTTGCGGCACTTGGGAAAAAAGGGAAAGAGCCATCCGCTCCTGTCAAGATTGGGTTGGGTATGTTGATGGCGGCTGTTGGATTTGCTGTGATTACCGTTGCCTCGACTGACCTTATCTCACCTAAGGATTTAGGCGATTCAGCACAGAGTATACTTGATCCACACTGGCTCATTGGGACCTATTTTACATTGACTATTGCAGAATTGCTGCTTAGTCCCATGGGCATAAGCTTTGTGAGTAAGGTGGCGCCACCCAAATACAAGGGTCTGATGATGGGTGGTTGGTTTGCTGCCACGGCAATAGGAAACTACCTTAGTCGAATTCCGTCAGCCTTGTGGAAGAAGATCCCGCTAATGGCAAACTGGGCAATTCTGATAGGCCTTTGTGTTATTGCTGGTGTCATTATGTTGGCTCTTCGCAAGAAACTCGAGGCTGCGACAAAAGACGAATAACACAAAAGTAATAGAACAACAGTTGGCTTCAACTGCCTGCTCTCCGCCGTGTTCATCTTCTCGATTATGAAGCGGTTGGAGCGGGCCACTTCGGGATGCTGATGGGCATTTGTTTACAACAAAAAACAGCCGACAATTCGAATTGCCGGCTGTTTTTTTCGTTTTGATGGTCTTTACTTGATGACCTTGATACGGCCTTCGGTGCCTTCGTATTCGGTGCCGACATGATTCTTCTTGTAATTCTCCAAGAAGCTTTGGATGATGTCGGTGTCGAGGACGCCTGCATCCTGAATGTTAGTGCAGCGTTCCATCATGGCAAAGCCGTCGCCATGGTCGATGGCTAAATAGCTTGAAGCCGCAAAAGTATAGGTCTTGTCGAGTTGGAGAGGCTCGTATTCTCCGGTCTCCCTGTTCAGGATCTCGACTTTCTTGACACGGCGCTCGCCTTTGACGCCGTCAAAGTCATGGTTGGCGTTATAGACGACGGGAGAGGGGATGTTGGGGTCGTATTCAAAGCGGAGCCCCGAGACCTGTTGGAAGCCACCGAATTCACCAGGAGCGATGGAGACGGAGAACTCGAGTATGTCGAGCAGCAATTCGCCCGTGCATTCACCCTTGCAGGTACCGTTTTCGAATGGGAACATGGTGTAAAGGTCATTGAAGGTCACATTTCCCTTGGGGAGGTCGGCCCTGATGCTGCCACCACCCAGGAAAGCGATGTCGGTATCAAACACCGTTCTGTAGGCATCGGTGCAGAAGTTTCCTATGTTGGTTTCCTGGCTGCGAACGAGGCGGTTGCCTTGGTCGTCATACGAGGCCAGCTTGACATCGCTGGTGAAAATGACCTGCTCTGCGACTTTCTTATAACCTTCCTTGATTTCATTGATGACCTTAAGCACCCAAGGGTCTTGCTTGGTGTAAGTCTTGGTTGGGATGAGTTCGGTCTTGAACGAGCCGTTGGGGTTGATGGTGAGTACACCCATATATTCGAATTTGGTGCCCGTGGAGGTCAGGGTGACATTTTCGCCTTTCTTGTTCTTCACGATGCTGTCAAGGATCACGCTGTGCGAGTGGCCGTCAAGGACGATGTCAATGCCATAGGTGTTTTCGATCATGCTAGGCGAGTTGATGCCGCCTTCCCCTTCGTCTTCGTCGCCGAGGTGGGAGAGAACGACCACGAAATCGGCACCTTCTTTTCTGGCTGAATTGACAGCGTTTTGGACGACGTCATAGAAATTCTCTATGCAGAAACTATACATGTAGTTTCCGTTCTCATCCTTGAAATAGGTAGGTGTCGAGGAGTTGATCGTGTAGGGCGTAGACATTCCAACGAAAGCAACGTCAAACTTGCCGTAGTTGACGATATGGTAGGGTTCGTATATTTGTTTCCCAGTGCGGAGATCCTTAAAGTTGCAGCAAAGGCATTCGGCAGTCAGCGCTTCCATGAGCTCTATCTGGCGGGGGATGCCGTAGTCAAACTCGTGGTTGCCTAGAGTGACATAGTCATAACCCACTTCGTTCATGATGTTGATGATGTTGCGGCCGTGAGAGGAGGCACCCAGGCTTCCACCTTGGACAAAGTCGCCATTGGAGACGACGGTGACATACTTGTGAGAGGCTTTCATCTCATTTTTGAGCGCCGCGAAATTGGCATAGCCGTCAACACCGCAGTGGACGTCGTTTTCGTAAAGGACGATGATGTCCTGTGAAGCAGGTGAAGTGGCACGCTTGTTCGAATTACACGAAATTGAAAGGCAGCAGCAGAGGATGCTGGAGGCCACGAATAGTAAAAATCTTCTTTTCATAAGGGTAATGGATTGTTGTTATTAGTCACTAGTTTTGATGGTTTGATGCCGCGAAAATATGGCTTTTTTCATTATAAAAGAAACATTTTGCTAATTTTGCCGCAAAATAGAAGTGTATGTCAAGAAACGAACAAGAGCTGAAAGGTGTCACACTGTTGGGCAACCAAAATACCCAATACAATTATGACTATACCCCAGAGGTATTGGAAACTTTTGAGAACAAACATCCTGAAAACGAGTATCTTGTGACTTTAGATTGTCCGGAGTTTACCTCATTATGCCCCAAGACAGGCCAGCCCGACTTTGGTCACCTGATCATTAATTACATCCCGCGCACGCTCATGGTGGAGAGCAAGAGCTTGAAACTCTACCTCTTCAGCTTCCGTAACCATGGTGACTTCCATGAAGATTGTGTCAACATCATCATGAAAGACTTGGTCAAGCTGATGGACCCCAAATATCTGGAGGTCATCGGCCTGTTCAATCCACGCGGCGGTATCTCCATCAAGCCTTTCGCCAACTATGGCGACGCAGAGCACCAGGATATGGTGCGTGAACGCCTCCTTGCCGGTTTCCACAACCAATAATTATAAAAATGAATACTAACTACAGATTGCACAGATTAAACGGATTTTCGAAGAGAAATTTTAAGGGCACAAGTGCCCGATTGGTACGGATTTTCGACCGCGACAGCAAATCTGTAATCATTGGATGCTTGCATCCTTATAATTTCTAGAATCATATTATTTTAGTGAAATCTGTCAAATCTGTAGTTAAACAATCCTCTATGAAAGACGCAGTAATCATCATCTCCGGTGGCATGGACTCGACGACCATGCTCTATGAGTTCAAGGACGAGATTGCCTTGGCCATCACCTTCGACTATGGCTCCACCCAAAACGGCCGCGAGCGTGTCTGCGCGGTGACGCATTGCCAACGCCTCGGCATCAAACATATCATCGTGCCTCTTGAATTCATGCACCGCTACTTCAAGAGCGCCTTGCTAATGACAGCGGATGACATCCCTGAAGGTAACTACGATGATGAGAACATGAAGTCGACCGTGGTGCCATTCCGTAATGGCATTATGTTGGCCATTGCTGCGGGTATAGCGGAGAGCAATGGCCTGAAGCGTGTGATGATCGCTAACCATGCGGGCGACCACTCCATCTATCCCGACTGCCGTCCAGGCTTCGTCGATGCGATGTCGGAGGCCATGTCGGCGGGAACGTATGAGAACATCAAGGTCTATGCGCCTTACACCTATTTGACAAAAAAGGAAATCGCCGAGCATGGCAAGGCCTTAGGCTTGGACTATACCGAAACCTATTCCTGTTACAAAGGCGGCGAGAAGCACTGTGGCAAATGCGGCACATGCCGCGAACGCCGTCAGGCGCTGCTTGAGGCTGGCATTGAAGACCATACTGAATACGAATCGTAATTATCAATTATAAATTTTCAATTATCAATTGGATATGTATTACGTCAGAAAAACCCTAGAGATATCCGCCTGCCATCAGCTTTATCTCGACTATGAGAGCAAATGCGAGAACCTGCATGGCCACAACTGGAAGATCAATGTGTATTGCCGGGCCGAGAAGCTTGACAGCAACGGCATGGTGTGCGACTTCACCGAGATCAAGCGCTTGATACACGGCAAGATTGACCATACCAACATCAACGAGGTGCTGGACTTCAACCCGACGGCCGAGAACTTGGCCAAGTGGATTGTCGACACCGTCCCGAACTGCTATCGTGCCGATGTATGGGAGTCACGCGACAACAAGGCTTCCTACATCAAGGACGATGCCCTACAAAATTTTGATTGATTTTAATAAGCTATCAGCCATCAGCAGTCAGCTATCAGCTTGGCTGGTTCTGAGCTGAGAACTGATTGCTGAAATCGAAGATTCAACGAAGTTAAAGCTGATAGCCAATCAATTAAACACTTAAACGATCAACGATTCAACATTGTACATGATTAACGAAATATTCTACTCCCTTCAAGGCGAAGGTTACCACTCTGGAACGCCTGCGGTCTTTGTGCGTTTCAGTGGATGCAACTTGCGTTGCGCTTTTTGTGACACACAGCATCAGGACGGGCAATTGATGTCGGTGCAAGAGATTGTTGATAAAGTCAATAAGTATCCTGTCGCACCATTACTTGTGCTGACCGGTGGCGAGCCTTCCTTGTTCATCGACGAGGCTTTTGTAGCCGAATTGAAGCAGAAGACAGGCAAGACCATCGCCATCGAGACAAATGGCACGCGTCCCTTGCCCTCAAACCTCGATTGGGTGACGCTCTCACCGAAAACTGCATTTGAGGGTGGTGATGCCGAGCCTTGTGTCGTGAAGCGTTGCGACGAATTGAAGGTCGTCTATTTGGGTCAGGATTTGGTGCAATATGATGACATTGAGGCAAAATCCCGTTTCTTGCAACCTTGTTTTTGCGAGGATGAAAAGCAACGGGAAGCCAACATGAAAGCCTGCGTCGAGGCCGTGAAAAGCCATCCCGTATGGCGGCTTTCGTTGCAGATTCACAGGGTGTTGGGAATCCAATAGGTAAGGCATGAAATGGCAGCTTTTCATAGGTTCCCTTTTTGCAGTTTGGCTCAGTTCCTGCGCCAAACAACACATCGTTTTGCCGCAAGAGGATGTCCTCTATCGCGTGGAGAGTTTTTTTGCGTATCATCCCGATAGTGCACTTGTCATTCTCGACACATTACAAACGGAAATGTTATCGGCAAAAGAGCGTGCTCATTATTGCTTGCTGAAGTTTAAAGTACGTGATGCCATCACTTTGTATGACGAGGAAAGCGATTCTTTGTTGCAAGTGGCATCGAGTTATTTCGTTGGTGGAAACGACAAGTGGTTTGAGGCCGAAACTTGCGAAGCACTTTCGCGCAACGCTTTCAAAAAAGGCAAAGGTGAGCAAGTCAAATTGGATTGGCTGCTGAAAGCCTGTCAAAGCATGGAACAGTGCACCCTTGTTGACGAGCGTTTCATCAGGTATTCGGAAAAGGAGGAGACTGCGCAAGAATGGATTGGGGGCTACAGAAATAAGATCCAAATGCGCTTGGGGATGTGTTACCTGGACAACGGCTATACCGAAGAAGGCCTTCGTTATTTAAAGCCAGTATATTCATATTTTGCCGGAAAACGACAGAATCTTTATTGGGCAGGGTCAGCATTTATGTTGGGGAATGCTTATTTGTCGCTCAAGGAATACGATAGTTGCCGGTTGTATTTTCAAAAAGGGTTGGAGGCTGCCCAGCAACTTGCTCAGGTGGAGAATGAGGCCTACTACCATTATTCCATGTCGATGTTCTATTTGTATCAATATGATAATAAAGATGATGAATCCGAAAAACAAGGAGGACGACTTCTCGAGAAAGCCATTGATGAATGTCATCAAGGCTTGGGGCTGTATGACGAAGCGACGACCAAGTATAAGGAAGGCTTTTATAGCAATTTGAGCAGGATTTATTATCGGCTTGAGCAGTACGACTCCTGTGCTTATTATGCCGAAAAGCAACTTGATTTCATGAGCGCCATGGACTACGAAATCGTGCCGAACCCTGACAATGCGGAGATTTTCTATCGTTTATACAAGTCACATGAAGCCTTAGGTCATCAGGAGGAGGCGTTAGAGTTTGCCAATCGCTATATCGAAATGCGGCAGTCTCTTGAAAAAGAGCCAAAAGAAGTGGCCAATGTGAAAAATGAGTACGACAAGAAGCTGGAAATGATGCAGTTGCAGAACGAGCGGATGAAAGAGCGCTATAGGCTTTATCTTTTTTTGGCTGTGGCTGTCGCGACTTTGGCAACGGTGCTATGGCTTACCTACCAGTACAGAAAGAACAAGGAGATCGAGGCTCTGAGAAGAGAGGAAGCCTATCGGAAGTTGCAATCGGAGTTTGAGGCGGCTTCGCAGCATTCACTAAAAGTAATTCAAAACCGTGCACTCGAGATATACCATCAGGCTGATGACAATGTCTTGGGTCGTGTCATGGCCGAGTTTGAGACCGCTTATCCGCAGGCGTTCGAAAAGTTGGTAGCCAGCCATCCCGAGCTGAGCGAGGTGGAACGCAATATCGTAGTGCTTTCTTTCCTTGGCTTTAGGGTGAAGGAAGAAGCCGACATGCTTGGCTTAAGCTCGAATACGGTGACGAAATACCGCACAAACATCCGAAAAAAGATGGATTACGCCCCTGTTTCCGACCTTTTCAAATAGGGAAATACAATACTTTTCTTTTCTGCAAATCGTTTTGTTTCAACGGATTGGTGAAATCACGTCATGGAAAAACCAATACTTTGGTTTATGCGGCTAAAATAGTGGCTTCGTTTTGTCTACTTTTGCAGTAACAAATCGTTCAAATCTCAGAAGTCATGAAAAAACATTTGTTTTTATTTGCACTGTTGATGTGCGCGGTCTTGGCAAAAGCTCAGGACTACACTTACGATTCCATCGTCAACATTGACCTTGGGTTCTATGGCTTTGATGTCAGGAACCTCCTCGAACTCCGAGATGGAAGCATCGTGAGTTATAGCCCTTTCTATGTCATCGATGAAAACGGACATTATGTCGAAGACTTGGGGGATGTGCTGGTCAAGGTGTCGCCGAATCCGAATGCCACCTTTGTCGACTCCACTTTGATGGCAAACGACTATGCCAACCACTGCCTCCTTGAACGTAACCCACAAGGCGAAGACAATCTTTTTGTGAGGGTGGCACGCGATTTTGAGCACCTCAAGACCAACCTGCTTATTCGGCATTTCGACGACCAATTGAATTATGACGAGGTCTCCGACGTCGTTGTCCCTCTGGAGGATGCGATCATCCTCAATGCTGAAAAATACTTGCTTGAAGACGAAGAGAATATCATCGTGTGGTATGCTTTGGGCGCGGGGCAGGAAGTGGTGCCAATAACCCCGGTGATGGTCAGGGTCGGTCTGGATGGGACGATAAAAGACCGCGTTGAACTCCCCGACACGCTGATGGGCAGGTATAGCTCCTGTTTGAACAACCTGATGGTGTATAACGATTCTCCTCGTGAATATGCTTGGGGGCAAACCGAGCAAGGAGCAAACCCGAAGTTTGGTTTCTTTGTCGTCGACTCGTTGTTCCAATTGAAAGAGTATGTAAGGGTGGAGGAGGGATTTGAGCCAGGATACACTATGGACTATTCCGGCGAAAAGATGTTGCCTTGGGATGAAAACTCATACATGATTGCTTCGCGTTTCAAAAGCGTGACGAATCAAAAGGACAACGGAGTGCGGATTACGAAATATGATAAGATAAGCCACGAAAACCTTGGTAGTGTGCGATTTGCAACTTTTCCCCAATCGCCTTATGATGTATTCGTTTCCTGCGGCATACCTGCTGATTTGAAAAAATCTGCCGATGGCAGCTTGTATTTTGCCTATCAAACATCCGACTCCTTTGTAAGGTATTATGTGGGTGTGGCCAAGTTGGACAGTGACTTGAATGTATTATGGCAACGCTATTGCTTGAACCTGAGTGATGGTCATATGCCCAATATGATCATGAGTCTTGAAGAGGGCGGATTGGTTGTTAGCGGCTACGAAAGGGGGACTATCGGTGGGGGGGCTTCACCTACATTGTTCTATCTGTTCTTTCACGAGGATGGAACAGGCTTCCCCGAAACCGAGACGTATATTCGTCCATATCTGTTCTATCCCAATCCTGTTGATGATGAAATACATATGCAGTATTCGTCCGACGTGAAACCCTTACGAATCGACCTTTACGACTTGAATGGCCATCTTTTGCACTCGCAAAGCAATGGCTTGGATCGCATCGATATGAAGGGCTTGCCTATCGGTACTTTTACGATGCGGGTCACTTTAGAAGGAGGAAGGGTGTATTCGGATAAGGTGATGAAGAAATAGCCTTGTTCTGAAAAGCAATCACTTGCGAAGCTTAAAGCTCCTTCTTGGTTCGTTGTAAACCAAAAACACGGCGGGCTTTTTGTTTAAGTCACCTTTGTAGCTCTTCCATTCCCCGATGCTTTGGCTGATGATGAGTTCGTCGTCGCAGGTGAGGTTGCAGGCGACGCAGACACGCGTGGCAGGGTGGAGGTTCTTGCATAAGTCCTGCAACATGGCGTTGTTGCGGAAGGGCGTCTCGATGAACAGCTCCGTCTCGTTGTTGGCCGCAGACCTCCGCTCCAAGTCCTTGATGGCATTCTGCCGTTCAGGGCTCTTGATGGGCAGGTAGCCGTGGAAGGCAAACGCTTGTCCGTTGAAGCCCGAAGCCATCAAAGCCAAAATCATAGCGTTGGGACCGACCAAGGGAATCACTTGTATGCCAGCGGTATGCGCTAAATCTACGACCAAGGCACCTGGATCGGCGACGCAGGGTGTGCCGGCCTCCGACATCAGCCCCATGTCCTCGCCTTGCAGGCATGCGCCGAGGTGTTCCATCAGGTCGAGGTTGCGGGCGTTGTGCTTGTCGAGCTCGATGAACTCGATGTCATCGATGGCGTTGTCCATCCCGATGCGGCTCAACACGCGGCGCGAGGTGCGGGTGTTCTCCACGACAAAGTGCTTCAAGCGGCGCACGATTTCAAGCGTGCCGGCAGGGATGACTTGCTCGGGTTTCGTGGCACCAAGGAGGTTGGGCACGAGATAGAGTTTTCCGAAGTTGTTGGTCATAGGAATTATTGCAGGGCGATTTTTTTCTCGATGTCGGCAAACATCACCTTGAACTGCTTGTCGGTCTCCAACTGGTTGGCGATGGTCTTGCAGGCATGGTGCACCGTGGCGTGGTCTTTCTTTCCGCATTGCTGCCCGATGGCGGCAAGGCTGGCGTTGGAGTATTTCTTGGCCAGGTACATGGCGATCTGACGGGCCTGCACCACTTGGCGCTTGCGGGTCTTGAGTGCCAACTGCTCGGGCGAAATCTTGAAGTACTCGCACACGATGTTGATGATGTATTCCACCGAGACCTCCTTGACGGTGTTGCGCACGAAGCGATCGATGATTTGTTGCGCCATCTCAAGGGTGACGGCCCTCTTGTTGAGCAGCGACTGTGCCATGAGCGAGTTCATCACGCCTTCCAGTTCACGGATATTGTTGCGCACGTTACTGGCGATGTATTGCACTACTTCGTCGGGGAAGGTGATGCCATTGTCGTATAGTTTCTCACGGATGATGGAGGTGCGCGTCGAGAGGTCGGGGGCCTGTAGGTCGGCGGCGAGACCCCACTTGAAACGCGACAGCAAACGGTCTTCCATGCCCTGCAGCTCCGACGGGAATTTGTCGCTGGTGATGACAATCTGCTTGTTGTTTTGCTGCAGGTGGTTGAAGATGTGGAAGAAGACGTCCTGCGTGCCGGCTTTGCCTGCAAGGAACTGAATGTCGTCGATGATGAGCACGTCAATCATCTGGTAGAAGTTGATGAAATCGGGACGGTTGTTGTTTTTGTTCGCCGTCACGTACTGTGTCGAGAGTTGTTCAGCTTGAACATACAAAACGGTCTTCTCCGGATGCAGCCGCTTGGTCTCCAGTCCGATGGCGTGGCAGAGGTGGGTCTTGCCCAGGCCCGTGCCGCTATAGATGACCAAGGGGTTGAAGGCTGTCTTTCCCGGCTCTTTGGCAATCTTCATGCCGGCGGAGCGGGCCAGACGGTTGCAGTCGCCCTCGATGAAGTTGTCGAAGGTGTAGTTCTCGTTGAGTTGCGAGTCGATTTGGAGTTTCTTGAGCCCAGGGATGACGAAGGGGTTGATGGGACCGTCGGAGAGCCGTTGTGGTGGCGGTTGCCCGATAGGGTTCTTCGGTACGCTGCGGTTTGAGCTGGGCACGGTCATGGTGCCATTGCTGGCACTGCTGTCCACCGGAAGCTTGTAGGCCAACTTCACCTTCTCCCCGGCAAAGCGCTTGATGACCGGCTTGAGCAGGTTGAGGTGATGCTCGTCGAGGAATTCTGCGAAGAAGGGGCTGGGCACCTGAAGGATAAACAAGTTGTTCTCGAGTGACACCGGGACGATAGGCTCGAACCAAGTCTTATATGCCTCCTCTGTGACGTTATCCTTGATCACAGACAGACAATTGTTCCATATCTCCACATGGTTGCCACTCATAGGAAAAGCTTATTCTATTGTAATTCAACAAATTTTTGATGCCTAAACAGGCTTGAGTTGGACCGTTTTTGGCCCTTTCAATGACCTTGCAAAGGTAAATGATTAATTGTTCATAAAAAAAATCAAAAGCTATTGATTTTTAATTTTCTTTTTTCTATTATACGAGGTTTTGGATTTTGAGGAAAATATTATTGATTTAACAATCAGATTTACATTGTTTTAAGATGTGTTATTTTTACCCCAAATAAATTATCGAATTTGTCGAAAACTCTTGAAGCGTCATTTTTTCTTGTTGAAAACTCCAAATAGCAATCCAATTCGAAGCGTTGGTTTTGTTGCTCCAAATTTTCCTCTTTCATGATGCGCATCACCTCGTTCATCAAGGGGTACTCGAATTCCAAACTGTAAATTTCATTTATGGTTTTTTCCACAACTTGCGCGTTGTCAAGGGCATCGCGTGCGGCAGTTTTGTAGGCATTGATGAGTCCTGAAGTGCCCAGTTTGATGCCACCGAAGTAGCGGGTCACGACGACGCACACGTTGGTGACGTCCTTCGAGAGGATCTGGTTGAGGATGGGTTTCCCTGCCGTGCCCGAGGGTTCACCGTCGTCGCTCGAGCGGAAGGTCTTCTTGTCGGGACCGATCATATAGGCATAGCAATGGTGTCGTGCGTCGAAGTATTTCTTCTTGATGTCGGTGATGGCTGCTTTGGCCTCGTCTTCGTTCATCACGGTGAAGGCCTCGGCGATGAATTTGCTGCCTTTCTCCTTGTAAAGGCCGTCGCCGCGGGTGGCTAACATATAATAGGTGTCGTCGTTCATGGCTTCATGGTGATAAGGATGACAGCGATGATGGCGATGGCTAGGCCGAGGTAGTTCTTCCAGGTGAGTTTTTCCTTGAAGAGCAGCCAACCCGTGAGGGCGGTGAGGCTGACCACGCCGATGTTATAGACAGGGAAGAGCACCACGTTGTCGAAACAACGCATGGCGTGATAGACACAGAAGGTAGAGAAGAAATTGATGACGCCCAAGCCGATGCCGCCGACGGCGCTTTTCCATTGCCATTTCGACTTGCCTCTGATGAGGTCGTAGGCCACCAGAATGATGCCGAACAGCAAGGCGATGAAGTAGATGAAGGCGATCATGAAGCTCATGTCGGGAGCGGTGTTTTTCTGCTCGGTGAGTTTCATCAAAATGTCACCTGTGCCTGTCCCGAAAAAGATAAGGATGGGTAATAACCAGTTGGTTTTGTTTGGTTTATCGGTCTGTCCTTTTCCGCCTACCACCAACACCAACGCCACCAGAGCCAGCACGATGCCCATCGTGGCGACCCAATTTAGTGTCTCGCTGAACAGCACCACGCCTGCCAAAGTGGGCAGCACCACGGAGAGTTTGCTCGACAGCGAGGTGACCGTCACGCCCGAGCGTTGGGTGGAGGCCGTCATCAGCACGTAGGTGAAGATGAACCAGAAGCCCGTGATGAGCGAGAGGCCGAACCAGGGTTCGTCGATCAGCTGTGTGGGCGTTTCGAATTGCTTGCACATGAGGAACCCCGTGCAGGTGGCGAAGACATAGTTCCACATCAGCGCCTGGTGGTTGTCCAGGTTGAAGCGCTCGAAGAGCCGCATGGCAACGAAGACGCCCGTGGAGCATAATATGGCAAGAATCAAATATATCATAATTGTAGGGACGCATCGCATGCGTCCGCAAATATTGGGCAAAATTAGGGATTTTTGCCTAATTTTGCCCCATGATAGGTTTTAATTTGCAGAAAACGAAACGGCATTTCACCGCCTTGTTGGCCGAAAAGTTCCCCCAACGCGAGGCGGAGCAGCTGATGCGCATCCTCTTGGAAGACCTCTTTGGCATCGATTGGAACCGGCAGCTGATGAATCCCGATTTGCGCATCGACGAGCATCAGCATTATCAGTTGGGCGAAGCCGTCAAGCGCCTTCTGGCAGGTGAGCCGGTGCAGTATGTGACGGGTATGGCGCGTTTCAACGACCTGTTATTAAAGGTGTCGACCGCAGTGCTCATTCCTCGCCCCGAGACGGAAGAGCTTGTACGGAAGATTTGTACCAGCTGCCTTCCATGTCATTCCCCCGCTGCCCATGTCTTTCCTGCGGAGGCATGTGTGGGTGCAGGGAATCTATGGGCAGCGGAACACAAAGAGGAATCTATAGGAGGCGGCCCCAAAAGAGTCCGCATCTGGGACATCGGCACAGGCTCGGGCTGCATCGCCATCGCCTTGTCCAAACAATTCCCCCATGCCGAAGTCATCGCCTTCGATGTCTCGGAAGAAGCCCTGCAAATTGCCAAAGAGAACGCAGAAACCAATGGTGCAAAAGTGACCTTTGTGCAAGACGACGTCATGAATCCAACCTCCGACTATTTCAACCAGCCTGTGGATTTGGTGGTGAGCAACCCGCCCTACGTCTGCGATAGCGAACGCGCCGCCATGGAAACCAACGTCCTCGACTGGGAGCCGGAAAATGCGCTATTCGTTCCCGATGACGACCCGCTTCGGTTTTACCGCCAAATTTTGGCTTTGGCCAAAAACCAGTTGAATCCTGAAGGTCAGGTTTGGTTCGAAATCAACGAACGGATGGGGGTTGAGATGCTTTCACTTTGCCGTGAAATGGGATTCTCTAATGCCGAGGTTTTGGAGGATTTTGCTGGGAAATCACGGTTTGTAAAGACTTGGACTGGGGAATGATGCAAGGATTTGTTGGATTTTGAGTATTTTTGCCGCGTGAAACGGTGTTTGCACATAGTGAGCTTTTTGTTTGGGCTGGCCATGCTGGTGGCTTGCTCTAAACCAGCTGAGGTCCCTGAGCCTGTGGTCGCTGAGCTTTGTCGAAGCGTCGAAGGGCCGATTCTAACATTATCTCAAATTGACACCCTGATGTGGCACCATCCCGACAGTGCCTTGGCGGTGATGATGGAGTTTGCGGCAAACTCAGAGGCGGATAGCCTTGGTGAATTTGATGGGCATTATTGCCAGGTGCTGATTGCGGAATTGCTTTATAAGAATGACTATGGGCAAAGCAACAGGAAGGAGCTGCTGAAGGCGGTGGCACGATAGCCTAAACTTCATCCTGAACGACACCCCCACCCCCAAAAGCCTCATAGCGGGCGCAGACCCGCTATCTCCGACACGAAACGACAACATCGTTTTCCTCTCGGCCCGCGCCCATTATATGAATGGCGTGGGATTCTATGAACGGGATAGCGTTGTGGCAGCTTGCGGGGAGTATCTGAAGGCGTTGGAGATTGTGGAAACGCATTTCCCGAATGTAGAGACGGTGTGCACACCGTCTCTACCAATAGCCCACCTGCCTCGGTTTATGGCGTTGACATACGGGCGCCTTGGTGAATTGTTTGATAACCAATTCATGCAAAATGCCATCTATTGTTACAAGAAAGCCCTTGTTTTCAACATCATAGAACCTACGTCGCCTACTGGCATGGTCAATTTGTTGAGTTCACTTGGGCGAGAATATCACTTTTTCAGTCAGATGGACAGTGCCGAATACTATAACAATGAGGCTTGGAAGTATGTATCTGACACAAACCATTTGACTTACAGGAATTTGTTTTCACAACAGGCACTACTTAACTATTATTTGGGCAAAGGCGTTGAGCCTGCTGTAAACGATTTAAGATATATGGTGGCAAAATCCCAAAATGAAGATGAAAAGCTAACACGTTTTGCTACCATTGGCCACATTTATTATGAAGCCCAGAACTATGATTCGGCTTTGTTCTATTTGATACAAGTATTTGAAAATAAAGATGATGCATCGTTAAAATGGGATGCCGCCGAGAAACTGCGCAGCATTTACCAAAGCCGAGGCGACACACTGAAGGTTACTCAATATGCCATATTTCAGGCGGAAAATGCTGTTTCGGAGGTGGAAAGCAATTATCAGGTCTCACAACTCAACGACATGTTTCAGCAGCATTTGCAATGGGAGCAAGAGCGAGCCGAGGCCGAAAGGCAACAAGCGGCGCGGTTGCGGAGGAACAGGATGATCGTTGTGGCGTGTGTTCTCGTTGTGGTGGCTGCGCTGTTGGCTTGGCTGCTGCATAGGCGCAAGATGCGGCAGCAGCGCGACGAGGCGAGCCAACAGATGGAGGCCGAACGCGAGGCGTACCGATTAGAGAAAGCCTCAATGTCGGGAAGGCTGAAACGGAGCAACCAGGAGCTGCGCGAGCTGAAGGACCAGATGCGGCAACAAGCGGGCAGCAGTGCGCCGAAACAAGAGTCGCAAGCGGTGTCGTTCAACGATGAGCCTATCTGCCGCCTCATCATGGAGCGGGTACACGAAGGACAGTTCAAGGCGCAGATGGACTGCAAGCTATACCAGGACTATGCCTTGGGCAAGGAACAGGTGATGGCGTTGCGCGAGGCTGCCGACCGCCACTTTGGGCAGTTCACGAGCCGACTGGCCAAGGCCTATCCCGAGCTCACCCGTGGTGACCTGGACTATTGCTGCCTCTATCTGCTGGGGCTTTCGGATGCTGACGTTTCCGCCCTGATGCAGCGCGCCTACAACACAGTGAGCGAGCGCAGCCGCAAACTGAAAGGCGTTTTTGGCAGCGAGGAGCCGATTGCTGTCACGATGCGAAGTTTTGCCGCATCTGTGTGAATTTTTAGTTTCTTGTTGCTTTTTCTTTAGGTTTGTAGTATTTTTGTGCCATATTTGTTTAATGGTTATGGACCAAGGCGAAAACAAATCTCTTTTACCAGCCCAGATAAATACAGGGGAAATAGTTCTTTATCAGCCTAATGACCAACTTTCGTTGGAAGTTAAACTGGAGAATGAAACAGTATGGCTGACCCAACAACAAATGGCTGTCTTGTTTGATGTAAAAGAAAACAACATAACCTACCATATACAGAGTGTATTCAAGACCCATGAACTCGACCCTGAAGCAACTACTCAAAAAATTAGAGTAGTTCGAAAAGAAGGTAATCGACAAGTAAGCCGCTTCTTCTAGTGCTGGGTTGATAGAAACGCACTTATGGTCAAAACCATCGCATGACCGTTGGCTGATTATAGATGATTTTCTATATCATTGTGGTCACTCGTTAAAAGATATGGGGCGGAAACTTTCTGCCATTACATTGATGGGAACTTCTCCTGAAACTATACTTGGCCAGATGTGATGAGAATTGGAACAATCCATATCCATTTGATTATCGGTACGATAGCCAAAAACCCGCACAAATCCGCACATTGTTTTTCTTGACAGGTGTGGGTTGTTGGTGTAGTTTTGCCGAAAATTTCTAAACCTAATTGTTATGAAAACGACAAAACTTTACACCTTGGTTGCGCTGCTACTGATGGCGATGATGGCTTATGGGCAGACCTACGATTCCATTGCACATCACAGTGCAGGTTGGTACGATATTGACTTGCGCAACATGATGCAGCTGCGCGATGGGAACATCCTGGCCAATATTCAACTGTTTGAAATCAACGAGAATGGTGCTTACCTTGGAGATTATGGCAACAGGCTGTTGAAAATCGACCCTAATGGGGCGGTCCTGATTGATTCCGTATTTGTTGAGGACGACGACTTGAACTATTACCTGATGGAACGTAACCCATTCGGAGAAGACAATGTTTATGCAAAAGTAGTACGTAACCTTGAAGAATGTAGGAGCGATTTGCGCATCTCGTTTTTTGACGACGACTTGACCTTTCACCCTGAAAAGGAAGTTTGGGTGCCCTTGTCAGACACGGTTTTCCCAGCCTTGTGCGATTCGTATTTCTTGGATGATCATGGTGACATTATCCTAAATTTTCCGCTTACAAAGCGCAAAGAATTGCATTATTATCGGATTGGGCTTGATGGTACAGTGAAAGACCATGCTGTGCTACCAAAAGAGAGTTCTCCCATCAACTTTTATACATCTGGTGGGCATCGCTTTGGCACTTTCAACGAGTCACCAACCGAATACTGCTATTGGGGTACGAACACTTCTGACCTCAAGACGATTTACATTCATGTTTTCGATTCTTTGCTGAATTTGAAGGAAACGATAACCCCAGACGGAGCACCAGAGAACATCTATTTTAAGTGTGGCATGAAAGAACGGGTATTGGATTGGGATGCCAACACTTTCCTTGTTGCAACGCGATTTCAAAATGAAATCAACTTTGCCGACAACGGTGTACGCATAACGAGATACGACAAAAACAACTTAACATCAATAAACACTTGCTATTTCAGGACTTACCCACAAATAATAAACGGAGTTGTCAGTTTAGGCTGTGCTTTCCCGATAGGTCTTGCCAAAGCGGGCGATGGCGACATGTATTTCGCCTATTGCACGCAAGATCCTGCCGGGGTTAGCAACGGTACTCCTGTGGGACAGGTTTCGGTGGTGAAGATGGATGCCGATTTCAACATTGTTTGGCAGCGTTTCTGCCTTGAATTAGAGGGTTATTCGCGCGTAGGTAGTGAATTGGTTGCACTTGAAGACGGTGGTGTGGCCGTTGGTGGTGTGGTTATGGGTGCACCGCCTGAGTTGTTTTTCCTCGTTTTCGATGATGAGGGATGGAGCGTTTCGGAATCGGGCATCACGCCCCGCCCTTATTCCTATTGGCCTAATCCCGTTCAAAACGAACTCCACCTGCAATACTCACCCGATGTAACGCCAACCAGTATTGAACTTTATGACCTGCAAGGCCGTCTATTGCACATCCAGTGCAACGGCATGGAAAGCATCGACGTGGAAGGTCTGCCCAGTGGAACCTATACGATGCGAGTCATTATGGAGGACGGGAAAACGTTTGTAGAAAAGATACTGAAGCATTAGAAATTTGAAAACTTTACGTATATGAAAACAACAAAGAAATTCATGATGCTTTGCTGCCTGATGGTTATGGCGGCGACGAGTTACGGACAGCAATGGGAAACCGTTTTACCAGATAGCGTTTCTATCAGTGGCGGCTTCATTAACGAGGACAACACGACGGAACTCGTTGGTTGTTCAGGTAATGACGGCGCCTATTTCAAAGTATTTGAAGATGGACAATATGAAACAACCACATTTCCTGCACCTGAAGGAAAACATCTGATTTTGCAAAATTTGATTCCTTTAGGCGATGGTGGATATTTCGTATCGGGAAGAATCCAATATCCTAGCGATAGTTATTTGGGTGATCAAAGAATCATGATTCTTGACAGGAATCTGGATGTAACAAATGAACAAACCATTGAAGTGATTGAAGGATTTATTGGGTTTAATTGGAATAGTGCCGCCGTCATTGACGATGACGGCACTATCGTCCTTTTGGTAAGTGCGAGGAGAGAAAGCCCAAGTATACCAGGTTCATACGAATTTAGAGGTGTGTTGTTCCGATTTTCGCAATCGGGTGAATGTTTGAACTGTCGTTATCTGGTTGCAGATCCTCCCGACCCCATTTGTTATATTCAAAGTATTAAATATCCAGAACTCCTTAATGATCCTTTTGACAATCAAATTATTGCAGTATGTGAAGGGAGAGGCGGAGTGCAGTCCTTGCTTTATTTTGATTATGAATTCAATTTGACAGATAATTTCTTGATAGATGATATTTCTATTCCAGAAATGGGACCTTCATGGCAAAGCAAGTATGTAAGCGACCCTTATGTGGGTTATTGGTATAACGCCAATGAGATGCTTTTGGTTGCTGACCAGCAAGATACAGTTGTCCACAACAAGCCACATTTGCTTGTCGGGAAAATGAACCGAGAAGGGGAAATCATCGAGAAAGCCGAAATCAACAAGCCGGACACCCTGTTTTATGCCTATGGAGGAATGGCATACGCCAACGATAGCACCGTTTATGTCACGACAAGATGCCATACGGAGAGTTGGATGGATCCGTATTATCCATGCGCCTATCTTGTGAGCACAGGGTTGGAAGTCCTAGGGAAGGTTGAACTTTGGGACGAACTGGATTACTTTCCTCAAGCCATATTTCCAACCAATGACGGCGGATGTGTGTTCTGCATTAAAGGCAACTCATGGTGGGTTGAACCTTTACAAAAAGTCATCCGTTTCTCTCGCGAAGACTTCAATCCCATTCCTTGCAGCGTGAAGGAAGTGCCACAAGAAACGATAAAGGCTTTGGCCTATCCCAATCCTGCCAAGGATGAGTTGAACATTGACATTTCAGGCTTGCCGGAACACAATGAACACCGCATACAGATTACCGATGCCTTGGGACATATTTGCATGGATCGCATTATCCGTGGCGAGGGCAATGTGCTTACTGTGGGCGTTGCCAGCCTCCCCGCCGGAATGTACACCTACCAAATCTATAACGATAAGAAAACGCTTTCCTCGGGAAAGTTTGTGAAAAAGTAATTAAACAAAACTAAACCAATAAATTATTAGAGATGAAACACAAGCTATGCTTTATTTTTCTATTGTTATTTGTGACTTATTCTTCTGCATTTCCACAAGCTATAACTTATGTTAAAAATTGTAGATACAAAGGCTATATCTTTAGCAAAGAACATGCAATATGGGGTTTCCCACCCGAAACTACACGTTATACACTTAATAAAAAAGAAGTTGCCCAAGCAGAAAACCTACTTAGGGGAAAAATTGACGAATATGTTGTGTCTCACCAAGTCTATGCGGATCCACCAATTAAAAAGAAAACTTTGCGAAAGTATGTTCGTCAATATGTCGGTTATTTAACAGATAACAACGAAGTAGTTGTCAAAATCTATTTGAATAAGATTGATCCTGATGACGACCCTTCTTCTGACATTCTTGAATATTTTGATGGTGGTAGTAATCACTGGTCCATCCGAATCAATCTCAATACTGGAGAATTGTATGATATGGAAGTAAATGGTGATGGTTAGATTAGGTTTTGGAGTATATACAAACCCAACAGAACTTAAAACTTTGATGGGTTCATGACAACAATAATTTATTAAAAGGAGAATAAGAAATGAAGAATATCGCTAAAAGTATTATCCTCGCAACAGCAGTGGCAGCCTTGGCCGCTCTGCTGCTAGCGGGATGCCAGCGAAGTGACCAAAAGGAGCCTGCCAAAACCCTTACCCAAAGCGGTAAGGAGCTTGCCGACAGCTTGAAAAAAGACTCGGTGGAGGCCTTCGATGAGCAAATGCTGCGGTGGCATGTGCTGCATGGGGGGATGAGCAGATGGGAGATTTTGTTTTGAACTTCGTTGAAATCGAAGATTCGACGTCAGTCAATATTTCATATTTCTTGTCCGAAGGACAATCCCATATTTAGGAAAAGTAGTAATTTTGCAGCGCGATTCAGGCAGACTGTCGCGGGTCGGGAAAGCCGGCGCGAGGAAAGTCGGGACAGCACAGAGCACCATACTTCTTAACAGGAAGGTGCCCGCAAGGGCAACAGCAAGTGCCACAGAAACATACCGCCTAGGTCCCCGTTCGCGAGGATGACATGGGTAAGGGTGAAAACGCGAGGTAAGAGCTCACGCATCGGGTGGCGACATTCCGATGAGGTAAACCTTATGGGCTGCAAGTCCAAGTATAGAGACAACGAAGCCTTCGGGCTTCAAGAGGGCTGCTCGTCCGCGTCTCAGGGTAGGGCGCTTGAGCCTGCGGGCGACCGCAGGTCTAGAGAAATGACAGTCACCCCGCAAGGGGAACAGAATCCCGCTTATTCGTCTGGGTCGTTACTATACAAGGGGTCTCGCCGTCGGCGGGATCCTTTTGTTTTTAGTTATAGGCATGCACGCCGCCCAAAAGCATGTTCACGCCGAAATAGGTGATCAAAACGCTTAGGAAGGCAAGGATGCCATAGATATGGAAAAACAATGGCTTTTGGAAGGATTTCCAAAGCCTCTCGTGCAACGGCGCGGCATAGATGAGCAGCGTAATCAAAGCCCAGACTTCTTTCGGGTCCCACGACCAATAGTTGCCCCATGACACATTGGCCCATATTGCGCCGATGAAGATACCTGCAGCCAGCAAGGCGACGGCAGGGTAGAGCATCGCCGTGCTGAGGCTTTTCAAGCGTTCCATGCGAGCCATGTCTTTCGGCTTGACAAGGGCGATGATACCGACCACCAAGATGCCGAGCAACAAGGCGTAGGCGGTCACAATCGTCGAGATATGGATGCTGAAGAAGGGCGAACGCAGCACAGGCAGCAAGGGATGGGTGAGCATCCTGATATAAAGAAACACCAGCAGAACGACAAGCACCCCTATCCACGACCAAGTGACAGCGCGGAAAGCCTTCCGTCGTTCGAAAAGGATAGCCGCCAAGGCGAAGAAGAGCAACGCATAACCCGCGTATGTCACGCTGATACCCCAAGGGTCGCGGGCGACATCGAGGATGGAGTTGCCTTGCTCGTCATAGTCGCTCTGGTAGAAACGGTAATGCTTGTGCCTCAAGATGTTGTTCATTGAGATGATGATGTCCTCTTGGGTATCGCCATCTTTGAGTTGAAGATAGCTCACATAGTCCTTCGGCTTGTTGCTATTGGGATATTTCTCGATCTCGAAACGGTCCAAGGTGAGGCTGAAGGGCAGCGCAACCTTTGTGATTTCGTCCTGTTCTTGGATGTAGAAATGACTGTTGGGACGGTTGGGTTCGAGTTTCATCCTGCCGTGTTGTCCCGTGAGCATGGTGAGCAAGGCACCCAACAAGATGAACAGGATGGAAAGATGCAGGGCGCAGACGGACAATCGATTCCACAAACGGCATTTCACCGCCATAATGATGATAAGTCCAGCCACCACGGTCCACAGCCCTACGAACCACCATGCCGAATAGACATGGGCAAGGGCGAAGTCCGAGCCGTGCAGTTTCTCGACGATGGTGCCAGCGGCAAGGACAGCGATGAGTATGATGACCAGCACTGATGTGATGTGGCGAATGTATTTCATAGCTATATTATTTCATATTACGCTGCAAATGTCCGAAAAAAAACACTTGTACGACCTCCCTATGTTTGGTGATTTTCGGATGAGGATATCCCCATTAATGGTGGATGGGTCGGGAGGGAAGCTGGTGCACATAAATAATCCCGCCATTACTGACGGGATGATTTGGGCTTTCAATAACGTGGGCTGCCGTATGGCGTTAGCCGCCGCCGTCTGAATCATTCGATAACGATCTTCTGTGTCTTCACATTGTCGTCATTGATGAGGCGTAACACATAAACGCCAGGTGTCATGTCTGTTGTGGAGACACAATGCATTGCGTCTCTACAAACGACGACTCGTCCCATCATGTCAATCACCTGGAGGATGCCAGAACCGTTGACGACAATGTTGCCGTTGCTGACGAACGCGAAGGACTCTGAATCTGTCGAAGGGCCGTCTTCGCTGTTAGCTGCAAACACCAAGCGGAATCGCGAGGCGTAGTCGTCCGTCTTGGCGCTGAAGCTGTAGCTCGGGTTTTGCAGTAGGTCGATTTCTGCGCCGGTGAGGTTGTCGATGAGGTGGAGATAATTCACGTCCAGTTCCTCGGTACTGACGTTGATGGTATAAGTGCCGTTTTGTGCAGCCTTGAAATTGACAGGAATGTCGCCTGCTGCGGAGCTGCGTACCATGGCGTATTCGTTGTTGTCCTGTGGAATATACACCTTGGTGTTGTCCTTGTTCAGCATGAACTTGGGCAGCATGTCGCCTTCGCCAAAACGAACAATGGCACGGTCGATGGTATTGCCGCGGTTGTGGGAGACATCGAGAACAATCTGGCGATTGGCATTAAAGGGTTTTTCAGTGGTGAAGGTCAAGGTTTCACCATCTTCTTCAGCAATCACCAAGATGCCTTCCATGGCCTCGACGCTATTGCCTGTCACAGCTTGAAGCTCCGTACCATCTTCGTTCATGGTATAGAATCCTCTTTCAGTGATATAAGCCTTTTGGGCGAAGGGGTTGCCCACGAGATTCCAACCTTCGAAGCCCCCGGTCGGGTTATTTTGAACATTCTTTGCCAAGGTGACTTCACCATTGCCATTGTAACCATGGCCAGTGAAAGTAAGGGTTACATCGCCACTGTTGGCATAGAGATAGCCTTTGCCTGCTTCGAGGTTTTCAAAGGCACCTGTCTGATAGTTGCGCCATTCGTACACTTGATTCTGGTCGAATGAATAAAGATCATAGGTGTTTTCTGTCATTTGAGACACACTCTCCGGACTCACTGTTCCGATGGGGGAGGCAATCAGGTAGTAGCCTCCGTCGGTGGTGTATGGCTCGATGTCTTTGGTGTAGCATCCAAGCGTGGTGGAGGTGACCACCTCGCTCCATTCGGTGTTGCTGTTATTGCCATCCACGTTGGAGCCCCTGACGCGCCATTCATACGTGGTTTCAGGGCTTAGGTTCGAAAAGGTGTAGGGGTTGGTGATGCCTCCAACGTATGTCCACACACGTTCATGATCAGTGATAGTGGTTGAAATTACATCATGATAATTTGAACGAGAAATTGTAAATTCGTAAGTCTTGCCTGGCTCAAACTCGAAGTTGTCATGGTAATCGAAATAGACGTGAGATGTAGGATAACGAATTAAAAACGTATAGTCATACACACCAGGAGGAATCGTGATGGTGGCACTACCATTATGAAACAAGGCACAGTCAGAGTATGGGCTATAATTACACGATGCGGTCACGGGAACGGTGTACTCGAAATCGTCAAAGTTGCCTACTGTGAAGTGATGGTTCCATGAGTCGGGATCGATGAGGGGACCGTATGTGTTGTGGTCTGCATCGAGAACGAGCTGATATCCGGGAGGTGTTGGATTACCGCTGTAGTGCTCAATATAGTCCACAGCATTGTTAACAATGATGGTAACTGCTTTATGGGAAACATCTTCATATTGAAGGTCATACGTTTCGGAAGCGCCGTTCCAGCTGAGTTCGGCATCGTTGCACATGGGTTCGGCGGTAAGCTCGCTTGGAACAGTGAAGGGGTCGGGGGTTCTGAAGGAGTATATGGGTGTCCATGAACTCTCGCCGTCATTGGATCCACAGATGGCTTGCACTTGCCATTCGTATTCGACATTGGGATCAAGGCCTGTGATGGTATAGGAGTTCTCGGTAGTGATTGCTTCCACCCAGGCACTTGGAGCTACGGTGTGGTAAATACCGAAATCGTCAATTAATAGACTCCCTCCCCATCTATACTGATGATCTTCCACATGATGAATGGCAATATGTCCTGAACCAGAATAGCTACTTAAATCAACGGTGATTTCGGTCCAATTGTTTCTTTCAACGAAATCCATCTCTCTAAGAGTAGTTGTAAAATTCTCAATTCTGAGTATACTATTAGTGCAGAGTAGCACTTCAAATCTGTCTTGAGAATTGCAAAACACCCAGAATTTCAATATTCCTCCGAGAGATATCCAAGGCGTGACAAGCCAGTTGTCAGTATTTAACTCATTCCCTTGGTATGTATAGTAATTACTCAATGAAGAGGCCGCATACCTACCGCTGCGGGCAGGGAAGCCACTATAGGTCCCATCATCATCAAACCACCCTTCTTTGTTTATACCAAATTTTTCGAGGGATTCACCTTCGGTAAATACATACCAGTCATTAAGATGGCCTTTTTCAAAATCATCATACAGCGAAGCTTGTAATTTGGCTGCCTCCCTGTATCGCACCCTGTATTGGCCAGCGTCACCGTTCCAATTCAAGGTGGCATAAGTGGGCATTAGTTGAGAGATGGTCAAATCAGTGGGTGTATGGCAGGTTACATCGGTGGTGAAAACAGTGAAGGCTACCCATTCGCTGATGCCATCGAGGCCGCAGTTGTCGCGCACCCAAACGAAATAAGTCGTGATGGAATCCAAGCCCGTCAGTTCATAACTCGTGGCCGTGATGTCGCCAATGAAGGTTGGTGGAACAGGTGTTTGGGCCAAATTGGGGTCGGGGTAGTACATCAGTTCATAGTATTGGTGGTTGGTGTTGGAGCTTACACCTGTCCATCCCAATTCAATGCTGCGGCTACCGGGAGTGCCAATGGTGAGGTCGTAGGGTGGCATATTGCGCAACACAACTGAAAAGGTGGCGTTTACCGTAACGTCGGCAGCGGGCATGATGAAAGAACCTTGGTTGTTGGTGAAACTGATGCTGTGGTCGCTGCCGTCGTTGTATGACAAAGCGGTAAGTTCGTAATTTATATCGGGCACTGCGGTGACGGTGATGGTATTGCCAGCATCAGACAAACCGTGATTCGACAAAATGATTCCATGAGCCGAGGTGTTGCAAGTGATGTGATAGGCACCAGAGGAAGTCACTCTCAAGGTGTAGTCGTGGCAGGTGGAAGGCCGGTAAGCACCACATGGGTCAGCGCTGGCGGCGGCATAAAGATCGTCGACAAAGTGGTACAAACCATAATCCGAACCAATAATGCGCAGGCGATAATCGCCATCGGGAGTTGCTGCGGGAATGGGGAAGGTGGCATGAAGCGTGGTAGGGTTGGCGGAACTGGAAGTGCCGGCATAGACGGCCTCGGAGCCTTCGAAGGTAGAGTTGTTGTCCCAATCGACCCAGATGATGGTGCCATAAGTCCAACCTGTCTTATAAGTGATGTCCACTTCGCAAGTGGTTCCGGCATCTACAGCACCGACCAGCTGACTATAGTCGCCATAATCGACAGGGCCTACCGTGTTGTTGACCACTACGCCATTGGTGCCGAAAGTGACATTGTAAATACCTTCGCTATTGACATTGCCCGTTTCGGGTGTGCAATACGCCGCGTCTTCAACGGTGACGAGGCATTGTGTGGTATAGATAATCCCATTATAAAACAATGTGGCGGTAATGTTGGCCGTGCCGGCAGAAACACCTGTCACTGTAACCGCGGTGCCGCTGCCGCTCACTGTTGCAACGTCGGTATTACTCGAACTATATATGATGTCGGGTGTGCCATAGACGTTCAAAGTAGAAGCTGTGAGGGTTGTCGTGTAACCGGTCGTCATTGTTGCGATGACAGGAAAAAGGATCGTAGGAGTTGAATGTTGTTCATATGTGAAAGTAGTCTTAGGAAGGAAGCGCTCGCCGCATTCATTATACGGGTTATAAACCGATTCGTATTCTCTCCAAGCTGTATACTCCGACTGGCTTTCTCCTGTCCATAGGGTTCGATTAAAGTCTTCTGTGTTGCTCGTTTGGTAAACACCTACAAGAAGATTCCTTCCACCATAATGGTAGTATGAGGAGAAAGGAATGTCTATTTCTAAATTCGATTGGCCTTTTGCAATCGAGATCGTGTCGTTGAAAACGGGAGTGGCATTGGTCATCCCGGTAAAGCCCGACAAGGTAGTGGCATCAACTTCCTTAACGAACACATTGAAATTGGCACTGATATCGTCGGTGTTTCCTGATGAGGAAAGATAGAACTTCATGGCTGAAACGACGCCTCCGTTCATTGCGTTTAGTTTTGCAGCAGGAATGATAAACTCACACTTGGGCTTGTGATTGGCAAAATATCCGTAAATCGGGATACACTCATTGGTGGTCGTGCTATCTCCACACACAGTCAAGGTGTTTATTGTCTGCGCGTGCATTGTCAATGGCGCAAACATAGCCATCAACAGCAATAGAAGTAATTGTTTGGTCTTCATTCGTTTGAAATAGTAAGCTATCTTTTATGGTTGATTCGTTGTGGATTTTGGTCTGCCGTGCTAGCGGCATGGGCTATTTATTAAAACAACAAAAATAGTCTTTTTTTCTTTTTGCTCCGAGAATAGCAAAAGAAAGATGAAAAAATCCCGCCAGACGACGGGATTAATAGGTTTCACATTGTAGAGACGCGGCGCGCCGCGTCTCTACAAATGTTGGTTAAATTGCATCGATGAATTTCACCACGGCATCGCGGTCTTCCTTCGGCAACTCGCGGAATTTCTCCACAGTGCGGCGGGCGTCGCTTTGGGCGTTGCCGTGCCACATGATGGCCTCGATGACGGTTTGTGCGCGGCAGTCGTGCAAGCGGTCGCTGCGTCCGGTGCATCTGGCACTCAAGCCACGACCCCAGAGCGGAGTGGTGCGGCACCAACCCGTGCGGATGTCGTTCTCCATGTGGAGCTTGTGCTGAATGTAGTCGCTATAAGGCCAAATCTTTTGGTTGGGGTAGCGGGGAAGACGGGCATCACCGTCAGCGAAGAAACCAGTCGGGTCGGTGAAGTTGTCGTCGCCGGTTTTCCATGACGGACGGTGGCAATAGGCGCAGCCCATGTTGTTGAAGAGCTCCTTGCCGCGTTGCACCTCGGGATCGTCCATGTTACGGGCGGCAGGGACGGCCAAGCCACGGTGCCACACCATGAAGTTGACATAGTCCTCGTCCTTCATCTCGGGAACTTTCAGGTTGTCGGGGATTTGGTCGTTCATCATCAGGTAGTTGTAGATGTCGGTCTCCACATCACCTGTGAGGTTGTACTGCGGGAAGTAGTTGTAGAACTCAGCTTGCACGTCCGGATCTTGCGAAGCCTTGGTGGCATAGGCTGCGGTCATGTAATGACCCATCTTGGTGCGGTGCGTCACGTTGGTGATGTTCCAGATGGCGTTGGCACCAGGAGCATCCTGCAAAGGACCACGCGTGAGGGCGTAGGTGTACTTCTTGGGATGCGTGGTATTGCCATAATAGCCCGTCGGGGCAAAGTCGGAGCCGGCCCACATGGCAGGATTGAGGCCATTCGGCATGAAACCGTCATTGTATTCCTTTTGGTACTGTGCTCTCAGTGAGTCATCAGGAATGGCATCGATCAAGCCGGTGCCGTAGATGCCGATGGTCGATTCGAGGCGGCAGACGAAGTCGCTGTAGGGGATGGGCTGACCACCCACCTCGAGGGGTGCGTAGAAAGCCTCTTCGGGGATGTAGACCTCAGGATAGGTGAGGTTGTAGGTCTCGCCATCGGGGAACTTGTTGCCCCATTCGTCGGTGTAGCTCAGCCAGTTGATTTGGATCTGGGTCTCGTCCAAAGGAGCCTTGAAGGGCGCGACGGCCTTGGTTTGAGGCATGCCCGTGTATGAACTCAGATAGGTGTCGTTGCGGTCGGTGAAGACGAGCAGGTAACCATTGCCCCAGTCGTCGGCGCGGTAGCGGTCCATGCGCATGCCGTGGCCATAGCCAGGATGGCAAGCGATGCAGCTGCTGCGGATGTAAAGGGGGCCGAGGCCGTTGAAGGGCTCGTTGTTTTGCGTGTAGGTACGCTCAAAGAAGTACTCGCCATATTTGAACGCGGTGGTCAAGCCAGCCTGCTCAACGGCGGGGGTGGGGTCTTCATAGGCGGATTGGGAAGTGTTGAAGGTGGTGCCCAGTTCGCCGCCGGCGTAGGTCTCTTCGCTGATGACCTCTGGGATGGGGTCTTTGGGGTTACAGGCGGCCAAAGCCATGAGGCCTGCAAGGGCATAGATGCTTAAAAGTTTGTAGTTCATCATGATATTTGGGTTTTGTGTTGTTGCTTTTGAACATGTTTACACTAGACCAAGAATCCCAAACAGACGCCTTTTGCCCTCATTGCGGGCTTGACCAGCAATCTCCCAAGCAACAGAGTTCGTCTTCATGCTTGGGAGATGGCGGATCCTTGTCCGCCATGAGGGCAATCGCTCTATCGTGTGTTTCTTGGTCTCATGTGTGTCGTTATTACTTCCTGTCAATCTTTCCGAACTCAGCCTTCACCTCGGCCATCACATCGGAGAGCTCTTGGCAGGCTTCCATGGCTTCACCGGCGCTGGCATCGGCATAGAACTGCACGAAAGGCGCCTTCATGGCTTGGATCTTCGTCATGGCGTTTCCGATGGCATTCATGGCCTTGTTGTCAAGCTCCTTGTTGTTGTCCTTGATATAGGTGTGCAGCGAGAGGGCTTCGTCTCTTTGGCTTTCCATGCCGCCCATGTAGGCGTTCTTGATGCTGGTGATGTTGTCGTAGAAGTCGGTGATGGATTTTTGACTATAGGGCGATTCCACGTAGGTCACGTCTTCACCCGTGTGGCACTTGCCGATCTTGGAGGTACCCACCTCGTCGGCGATGTCGATGCAGCCGTCGGCGATGGCTTCGAGGGCGTTGGTGAAGGTGGCGAAGGTGCTACCCGCCTGGCCGGCTTGGAGCATGTTCTCACCGTAGGTGTTGTCACCGCCGTTGACGGTGGTGTTGAACTCCAGCTCTTCCATCAGGTCTTTGTGGTCTTGCGGCGCATTGGCGTTCCAGCTCACTTCGAGTTGGAAGCAGCGGTTGCGCAGGTCGCGCGACACGGCGACGATGTAGGTCATCATGTCGTCGGTGATTTCGTTCACATTGCGAGGCTGACCCTCACGGAAGAGGATGAACTCGATGCCGTGGAAGCCGAGCAGGGCATTGCCAAGCTGTTCACCGGCCACGGTGCCGTCTTCATCATTGGCGAGAGCGGCAATCATGTTGGGACTGGCCATCAGGTTGTTGAAAGCATCTTCGTCGAGCGGCCATGAGTCGATGTGGGGGTCGATGCCGAAGTCGGAGGCGGCGCCAAAGAGGAAGGCCTCGCTCATTTCCCACCACTTGCGGGCTTCGAGGAAGGTGACGGTGGCGGCATTCACGTTGGCTTGGGTCTTGTTGGCCTTCAAAGTTTCAAGGTTCTCCACCAAAGCGTCTGTCTTTTCAGCCAAGCTGGCATAGGTGGGATACACCGTGTGGTTGAGATACTGTTTTACGATGGCCTCTTTTGTGGCCTTGTTGGCTTCCTCGGTGTTGTCTTGAGGATCTTTGTTGCAGGAGCTGAAATTCACTGCGAACAGGAGGGATGCAGCGACTAGGGCTGCGGATTTGAATAAATGCTTCATTTGATTATAATTTTAAAGTTGTTTCTTGCTTTATTGAGTTTCCCCTTCGGGGAATGGAGTTCGTTTTGTGTGTTAAACAGCGGCGGCCTCAAACGTCTACTGACTTGTAAAGCCTCGATCCGCCGCATTATGCAAATAGGTTCCACTCCATTCCCGAAGGGAATCTCTTATTTATCTCGTGAAAAACCCACTATAAGCTACCCCTAAACTGAACATCGGTTCGTCGTTGTACTGCTCCTTCAGGAAACGCTTGGCATATTCCGCCTTGATGACGACTTGCTTGATGGGGTAGTAGTTTACGCCGAGGGTCATCACATGGCGGTCGGTCCATTGGTAGTCGGTGAGGGCGTTGGCGGTGGGAATATAGGTGTCGTAGTAATCGTAGCGGCCAAAGAGGTAGAGCTTTTGGTCGCCGGTGTTATGCATGGGATGCATGATGTCGTAGGCGACTTCACCGCCATAGGCGATGGCTTTCTCTCCGACCAAGGAACGCGGATAGGGCGAGAAGCTTTGGTGGTTCTGGTTCTTGTTCCACGACGAGATGAGATTGGCGTCGCTGAGGTAGCCGTAGTCGAAGTTGCCGCGCACCACGAGGCCGTGGCCTTTGTAGTCGAACTCGGCCGTGCCGATGACAACGGTGCCTTTCACATCTTTGTATTGGCTGGTCTCGCTGAACTCGTTGGTGACGATGTCATTATTAAAGGTGTTGCCGATGTAGCCACTCACGCCGAGATGCAGGTTTTTGATGCTGTAGTTGTCGATGCGCAAGGCACCTGCCAGGTTGTTGGCCACGCGGAACTCATAGCCCGAGGCGGAGCCGTTCTTCACCCAGTTGGCGTTGTTGAACATGTTGGAGTTCAAAGCGGGGATGAGCATGGCCTCGTAGCGCCAGTCACCGAGCTTACCCCACAGACTGATGCCCGTCTCGTGCCAGGTGCAGGGCAGGATGTTGAACTCGCCTTCGGGACGGTAGCAGGTGAAGAACTCGGTGGGCAGGTGGGCGTTGTTGGTCTGACCGACAGGCACCACGATGTGGCCCATGCGGATGTTAAAGCCCTTGCCAAACGACTTCTGAATCCAGAACTGCTCGAGTGCCACCTCGCCGCCGCGTTCGATCTCGTGTTCGAACTCGCCAGTTTCTTCTGCCTCAATCTCTACGGCTACTTCGCTGCCGCCGTGTTCAAACTCAATCTCTGAACCCATGCTCCAGCCTTTGCCAAAGTCGTAACCCAGGTTGATGACCACATGGGGCAGGTCGATGCGACCATGGCCCTTGGCGTCTTTGTACCGCTCGGCATGGGAGTAGCGGAACATGTTGTCGCTATAGAAGTTGCGGGTGTAGACGGCCTCTCCGTAACCGCCAATGGTCAAGCGAGGTTTCGTCGTGATGGAATCTTGTGCCTGCAAAGAGCTGACACACAATGTCAAAGCTAATGCGGCGCATTTTGCTATCGTTTTCAGTTTCATAGTGAACACTATTATTCAATTACGATGGCAAAATTCCCGCTTTTGTCCTCGCAGTCCAATCCCCACTAATGGGGATTTTCGGAAAAAACGACTAATAATTAATGAGGATGATGTTCCACCTCTTATTGGATGGCAAAAACTATCCTGTCCAAGACATCTTCGAAAGGATAAAGCCCATCAGCGTTGGTGTTGATGCCTTTGAGTCGGATGGGAAACACCATGGGCGGGTTCTCCAAATCCAACAGGCTCATGCTGCGCAACTGCTTGGTGCTTTGATATACAAGATTGAGCGTGGCAAAGACTTGTCCTTCAGTGTTTTCCCATTTCTCAATGACTAGCTTACAGCCAATCGGTGTCTTCTTTTCGATGGTGTTCGGCAGACGGTAGTCTTTGGCCTCCAATGCCGCCAAAACGCTGGCTATGTTGGAGTCGTGACCGCATAGAAAAGTAAATTTTCGGCCTTCGGTTTGCAATTCTTTGAGCATCGTCCGCAAGAGCGGTCGGGCCACCTGACGCGCCACTACAGGTGCAGTGAACAACACATCACCATACCAGTCTTTGATGGCCGAGATGCTTTCCCATTCCTCCCAAGTCAGCGTGTCGCCAAATGCGGCCTTCACTTCGTCAGGCTCTTCGTAGTATTGCAGGATGAGTGCATCGGCAGCCTGACAGGCAAGTCGCATTGAGCCACCCATGCCAGGCTCACGGTGCTTGATGAGGTAGACGTGGGCGTCGTCGGTGCGGAAATGGCAGGTGTCGCCTTCGAGGCAGGCCTTGCTTTGGTCCATGTCGAGCACCCGTTCCAGCACC
>ONJF01000027.1 GCA_900318085.1 uncultured Bacteroidales bacterium | reverse complement strand
AGACAGAGGGATTCGAACCCCCGAAGCCTTTCGGCTTAACGGTTTTCAAGACCGCCGCTATCGACCACTCAGCCATATCTCCGCTGCAAAAGTACAACAAATTTCGTTAGGTTGCGTTTTTTCCCGAAAAAAAACTTTTTTCCGCCGAAAAACCCTATCTTTGCAAAATTGTAAAAACTGCGTCCTAATGAAGGCCTTTCGTTTCGTTTTTTGCTTGCTTATGCTTTGTGCGTCAGTGCTTTGCGCATGCACGAGGCAAAAGTCGGCTTTGGTCGAAACGAATGCGCCACGCCATTTCAAGGAACTGAAGACGATAGAAGGCTTGCTCGAGTCCGACCCCGAATTGGCATTGGATAGCGTGAAAGCACTGAAAGAGAAGGCCCAGCAAACGCGTTTCACCGATGCCGACGGCAACGAGCTGCGCCTTCGTGAGGTGCAGGCGCAATACAAAAACCGCTGTCTAACCGAAGACAGCCCCGATCTGTCGCCAGTGATTACCTTCTACGACAGTCTGGCCGCTTTGTTCCCCAACGATGCCGACCTCCAATATCTTCTCGCTAACACCTATTATTATAAAGGTGTTCAGTTGGCCTTCGCCAACGACGATGTGAATGCGTTTACCCATTACCTGAAGGCGATGCAAGTGATGCGCCAACGAGAGGATTGGAGCGCTACGCCTTATGCCCCGCGTTTTGTCGCTTTGACCTATACGCGACTGTCAGAGATCCTCTATCGCTATGGCTTGGCCGATGCGGCGCTGGAGACATGCCGCAAGGCGGATTCCTATTACGATTCCGACAACGACCATGCGGCCATGATGCGTTTTGAGGCAGCCATACACCAGTCGAAGAAAGACTATGACAAGGCACTGGCTTTGTTCCAAGAGGCGGAAGAGCTGGTGACGACAGGGTCGGGAGCGATGGAGCTCTCCTTGGGCGCCAAACTCTTTGACCTTCAGCAATATGATTCTGCCGTGCCGCATCTTGAGCAGGCCTATCTCACAGGCGACCGCTTTGCCCGCGTCGACGCCGCATCCAAACTGGCCGAGATCTATCGCGACAAAGGCATGGACGAGGAGGAACTGCACTACACCCGCTCCTATGTCGAGAATTCGATGCTGGAGACACGCATGTCGGCCAAGAAGATGGAAATCGAGTATCTTTATGCGGAGGCCCAAAATGCACCGACAGAAGAAGCTGAAAATGAGACCAATAATGCCCCTTGGCTGATATGGATTCTCGTCCTCGTAGCGGTGATTGCCTTTATGGCCTTTATCATCGTTCTCAACAGAAAGAGAATCAGTCATATAGAAAACAAAATTGTCTCCATCGAACAAAAACACGAGCAGGAGAACGCCGTAAAAGACCAGGAGTTGGAACAGATGTCGCAACAACTGAATGCCACGCGCGAGCAACTCGAATATGCAGGCAAGGTGGATTTCGACGAGGCTTGGAAAGCCTTCATAGAGAGCGCTATCGTGCAGAAGATCAAGCGGTCGATGGAGGGCAAGGACATCATGATCAAGAGTGTGGGGGCATATCAGAACCTGAAGCTGAAGGAGATGGACTATATCGGGCTGGTACAGGAAGCCAACCGTTGCTTCCCCGACTTCTCATCGCGTTTCCTGAAACAGTATCCCGACCTCAATATCGCCGACCTGCGCCATTGCTGTCTCGGACTCTTGGGCATGAACGACGCGGAGATAGCGGTGCTCGAAGGTATCTCCTACAGTGGTGCCAACCGACGCACCAACAAGATCCTGTCATCCATGTCTACGGGCGAAAACCTGGAATTGGCCATGATAACCTATTTAAGAAATGTATTTTAAAAATATTGAAAATCAAGATAATAAAAAGAATTTGTTGATAACTGTTGATAAATTATAGATGAAAAAATGAAAAAGCTGAATAGTATGTGTATATTTTTGTTCCGTCAAAACAAAAAATCTAACATCATGAACACATCTACATTTTGGAGAAGAACAATGCTGACCATGGCGGTCATCCTGTTCGCATTTGCAGGTCAAGCCCAAACGAAGCGGCTGAAGCCTTATCTTTCAACGACCACTTATTGCGCTCCTGGTGTATCGCCTTATGTGGAGAACGCCATCGCCTTCGAGTGTCGGACTGCGACCTATAGGCAGTTTGAGCCAGGCAAATTCAAGGCTACGGTGGAGGTCCAGACTATCTTCCGCCAGGGCGAGAAGATCTGCGCCTATTCAAAAATCGCTTTGGACAGTCCGGTGGTGACCGACACCTCGAAACTCGACGGCGCCTTCATCGACCAACAGCGTTTCGCCTTGCCCAACGGCGATTACGAGATGGAAATCAGCATCACCGACATGAACAGCGGCGATGCCTTGCCGGTGGGTAAGACCAATGTGGAACTGAAGTATCCCGACAACACGCCTTCGGTGTCCGACATCCTGCTGTATGACTCCTACAACAAGGCGGCTAAACCCTCAAGCTGCACCAAGAGTGGCATGGACTTCCTGCCCAGGGTGTATCCCTTCTATGGGCCCCAAACCAACAAGTTGCACTTCTATGCCGAAGTCTATAACAGCAACAAACTTTATGAGGAAGGCAAGTTCCTCGTCAACTATTACATCGAGACCCGTGAGTCGTCGACGCGGATGCAGAACTTTTTCTTCAACAAGCGTCTCGATGTGGGCAAGGTGAATGTTCTCCTTCACACCATCGACATCACGGACCTGCCTTCGGGCAACTATTACCTCGTCGTTGAGGTGCGCGACCGCAGCAATGCCTTCATCTGCTCCAACAGTTGCCCGTTCCAACGCAGCAACCCCAGTGTGAGCTACGATATGGGTGACATTGCTGGCGTGAGCATCGCCAATACTTTTGTTAGCGAGATCACCGAACTCGACTCTTTGCGTCGCTATATCCGCTATCTCGACCCGGTATGCAGCGAGACCGAGCGCGACTATGCCTCCAGCCTTGTGCGTACCGACGATGTGAAGACCATGCAACAATTCCTGTTCAACTTCTGGAGCGCTCGTGCCCCGATGAACCCAAAACAGGCCTTCAACGACTATCTGGCCGCCGTGAAGAGGGTGAATATGTCGTTCAAGACCACTTCAACGCCGGGCTATCGCACCGACCGCGGCTATGTATTCCTCAAATACGGCACGCCTGACAAAATCGTCGACCAGCCTGATGAGCCGGGTGCCTATCCCTACCAGATCTGGCATTATTACGAGGTGGCCCACCAGCGCAACAAGCGCTTCGTCTTCATGGCTCCCGACCGTTCCACCAACGACTACCAACTGATCCACTCCGACATGGTGGGCGAGATCAATAACCCGCGTTGGCAGCTCGAAATCTATGGCGGCATCTATGGACAAGGCTACGACCAAGGCGTGGACCAGACCGAATACGAGAAGGGCTGGGGCTCGCATGCCGGTGATTTGTACGATAACCCGAGATAAGCCATGAAAAAGATCGGATTTCTTATACTGAAGCTTTGGGCCGACTTCCAGTCGGTCCAACCCTTTTGGTTGCTCTATCTGAAGTCCGACCTTGCTTATTTTTTGGTCTACCATGTCGCGCATTACCGTCGGAAAGTGGTCAGACAGAACCTGTTGCGCTCGTTTCCGGAGAAGGACATGAAAGCCATCCAAACCATCGAGCGTCATTTCTACCGCAACCTCTGCGACCTCTTTGTGGAGGCACCCAAGATGATGCGCATGGGACCGGGAGGCTATAGAAACCGCATCACCATCACAAATCCTGAACTGGTGCAGCAGCTGTACGAGCAAAAGAAGAATGTCTTCTATGCCATGCCGCATTCGGGCAACTGGGAGTGGTTCGGGAAGCTGATCCCCGAGCTGACTCCTCACAACGGGCTGGCCATATACAAGAGGGTGAAAAATGCTGCGTTTGAGCAACTTATGCTGTATATGCGCACCAAAGACTGTAATCTGGAGATGGTAGAATCCAACTCGGTTTTGCGGCGTTTGATGCAGCTGCGCGACAAGCAGAACGGCGTGCTGATGATGGCCGACCAGACCTCGCATGGACTGGAGTCGGATTATTGGAACGAATTCTTGCATCAGGACACCTGCTGGTTTACGGGCATCGAACGCATCGCCAAGAAACTCGACTATGCCGTGGTCTTCGTCGACATGAGAAGGCAGGGTAGGGGACGTTATGTGGTGAGTTTTGAAGTGGTTACCGATGACCCGAAATCCGCCGCCGAAGGTGAAATCATGGAGAAGTATGTGCGTAGTGTCGAGCGTTTCATCGAGGCTAACCCCGACAACTGGCTGTGGTCGCACCGACGCTGGAAACACCAAAGGCCGCAAACGAAAGAATCATGAAAGTGGCTGTTGTCATATTGAACTACAATGGGCGCAAGTTCCTCGAACAGTTTCTGCCCAATGTCATCGCCAACTGCGACTCGGTGACGACGGAAGTTGTCGTGGCCGACAACGCCTCTACTGACGATTCGGTTAGTTTCATGCGTGAGCGTTTTCCTGACATCCGCTTGATAGAGAACGGCAGCAATGGCGGCTTTGCCACGGGCTATAATCTGGCCTTGCGGCAGGTGGAAGCCCAATACTATGTGCTGCTCAACTCCGACATTGAGGTGACGCCGCATTGGATTGAGCCCGTCATTGAGTTGATGGACGCCGATCCGCAGATTGCCGCCTGCCAGCCCAAGATTCTGTCGTATTACCACAAGGAACAGTTTGAGTATGCGGGCGCCAGTGGCGGTTTCATCGACAAATACGGCTATCCTTTCTGTCGGGGAAGGGTGTTCCAGAATCTGGAAGTAGACAAAGGCCAATACGACACGCCGATGGAAGTCTTCTGGGCCACGGGTGCCTGCATGTTCGTGCGCGCCGACCTCTACCATCAAGTGGGAGGCTTGGATGACAGCTTCTTCGCCCACATGGAGGAAATCGACCTTTGCTGGAGGCTGAAGAATGCTGGTTATAAGGTGTATTGCTGCCCGCAGTCACAAGTCTATCACATTGGTGGTGGCACCTTGCCGAAGAACTCGCCACGCAAGACCTATCTGAATTTCAGAAACAACCTTTCGTTGTTGGTGAAGAACCTGCCCAAGAAGCGTGTGCATCGCATCATCCTCTATCGTATCCTTTTGGACTGGGTGGCGGCCTTGAAGTTCCTCTTTGAGGGCTGCCCGAAAGACTTCGGCATGGTCTTCAAAGCGCATTGGGATTTCTACCGAAGGCTGAAATCCTTACGAGAGAAACGCAAGGGCTGTGAGCATCGACAGGTGAGTTGCATTTATTGGCGCAACATCGTCTTCGACAATGTGTTTCTTGGAAAGAAAAAGTACAGCGAGTTGAAAGAAAGCGATTTCACGACAGCGCCTCAATCGCTTTAGCATAGCCTTCCATCCCTAACCCCATGATGCTTTTCGCGCAGGCCTCTCCTGAATAGGAGTGGTGCCGGTAAGGCTCCCTTTTTGAGATATCAGAAATGTGCACCTCGATGACGGGGATGCCAATGGCGCGGATGCAGTCGGCCAAAGCGATGGAGGTATGGGCATAGCCTCCAGGGTTCATGACGACGGCATCATACTGTCCGTCAGCCTCTTGCAACTTGTCAATCAGCATGCCTTCGTGGTTGGTCTGGAAATAGGCAATCTCGTGTTCGGGGAAGCGTTCACGGAGCTGCGGGATGAATTCGTCAAACGAGAGACGACCGTAGATTTCGGGCTCGCGTTTGCCGATGAGGTTGAGGTTGGGACCGTTGAGGATGAGGATTTTCATCTTGAAATATTTTTGCAAAAATAGTGATTTTGGGTGTGTAAAATGGAATTTTTGGCGGAAAAGTTGGTGTGTATCAATTATTTTTATATCTTTGTGCCAAAATCAGGCATCTATGAAGATCATTACATTAGGCAAGACCAACCTGAAGGTGAACAAGAATGGTTTTGGCGCACTTCCCATCCAGCGCATCACCGAGAAAGAGGCTGTGTATCTGTTACATAAGGCCTTTGACAACGGCATCAACTTTTATGATACGGCGCGTTTCTACACCGATAGCGAGGAGAAGATAGGCGCGGCTTTTGCCGACCGCCGCAAGAAGGTCATCATCGCCTCCAAGACGGGGGCCACGACGGTGGAGGACTTCTGGAAAGACTTGCACACCACGCTGAAGAACCTGAAGACCGACTACTTGGATTTGTACCAGTTCCACAACCCCGATTACTGTCCGCGGCCGGGTGACAAGGAGGGCTTGTATGATGCCATGAAAGTGGCCAAACGCCAAGGCAAGGTGCGCTTCATCGGCATCAGCAACCACCGTCAGGCCGTGGCAATGGAAGCCATCGAGCGGGATTGCTACGACACGCTGCAATACCCGTTCTCGTACCTATCGTCGGAAGAGGACCAGAAGATTGTGGATGCTTGCTTCAAGCACAATATGGGCTTCATCTGCATGAAGGCCATGGCGGGTGGCCTCATCACTGATTCGTCATTGGCCTATGCCTTCCTCAACCAGTTCGACCATGCCTTGCCCATCTGGGGCATCCAGCGTGAGAGCGAGTTGGATGAGTTCCTTTCGTATCAAGACCGTGAGCCAGAGCTGTCTTCGGCATCATGGCGTAAGATCGAGAAGGAGCGCGAGGAGTTGTCGGGCGAGTTTTGCAGAGGCTGCGGCTATTGCATGCCGTGTCCCGTGGGCATCGAAATCAACAACTGCGCCCGCATGAGCCTCTTCCTGAAACGAGCTCCCTACAGTGTCTATCTCACCGAGGAATGGGCCGAAAAGATGAAGATGATTGAGAAGTGCAAGCATTGCAACGCCTGTCACGAGAAATGCCCTTATGGCCTCGATACGCCGACGCTCTTGGAAAAGAACTATGAGGTATTCAAGGAGTATTGGGCCAAGAAACAGGCGGGGAAACTATAAAATTCAATATCATGAAAAAAGTACTATTGATTTTTGCAGCATTGTTATTGTATTCAGGTGCTGCAGTGGCGCAGGAGAAAACAGAGAAAAAAGCCACTTTAAGTGGACGTATATGGAATATTGATACGGGGAAACCTCTCAATTGCTTTGCATATTTGATTCTTGTCGATTCGACAGGTGTTCAGAGATATGGAGCTAATACAAATGGAGAAGGAGAGTATAGGATAGAAGGAATTACACCTGAGAAATATACCTTTATGTTTTCGTGTCTGGGATGTGATAGATTAGATATTGTTGTTGACATTAAGGATGAAAAAGAAACGCTTTCATTTGGCGTAAAGGAGAGGGATGTCATATTAGATTGATTATAAATAATTAAAAAACTCCGCTGCTCGATGAACAGCGGAGTTTTTCGTTTTGCTGGTAGAGACAGTGTGTACACAGTCTCTACAATTGTTGCATTATTTCAGCGGGCTGGGCGTGTGATATTCACGGGCACCGAGCTCCTTGTCGAGCATGATCATGCCACCGATATGGTCACCGATCATCGTGGCTTGACGCACGAGGTCGCGGGCGTTCTCTTCTTCTTCCACCTGCTCGTCGATGAACCAGGCGAGGAAGTTGGCAGCGGCGCGGTCTTTGTCTTCATCAGCGATGTCGCACAGGTTGTTGATCATGGCGGTCACTTTCTTCTCGTGGGCGAGGGTGTCCTCAAAGGTGGCCAGGACGCTCTTCCATTCGGTCTGCACCTTGGCGATGGGGGCCAGGACGACCTTGGCGTCTTGTGAATGCAGGTAGTTGATCATGATGGCTGCGTGGGCTTGTTCCTCAAGGAACTGCACCTTGTACCAATGGGCGATGCCGTGGAAACCCTTGGCATAGATGTCTTGCGACATGCTCAAATAGAGATAGGCCGACCACATTTCAGCGTTGATTTGGTCATTGATGGCCTTTGCTAATTTCTTGCTAATCATAGTGTTATTTTTTTAATGCGGAATGAGGAATTAGGAATGCTGAATGTGCCTACCTGAGGCCATTTCGCATTCTTCATTCCGCATTCCTAATTCATAATTATTCAAAGTAGCGTTTGTACAGTCCTTCAAAGCCTTTGCCGTGGCGGGCTTCGTCTTTGGCCATCTCATGGACGGTGTCATGGATGGCGTCGAGGTTGCGTTCCTTGGCCACGCGGGCGATGCGCATCTTGTCTTCGCAAGCGCCGCATTCGGCAATCATGCGTTTGTAGAGGTTGGTCTTGGTGTCCCACACCACATCGCCCAACAGTTCGGCGAACTTGGCGCAGTGCTCTGCCTCTTCGAAGGCGTAACGCTTGAAGGCCTCGGCAATCTCGGGATAGCCTTCACGGTCGGCTTGACGGCTCATGGCCAGATACATGCCGACCTCGGTGGCTTCTCCCATGAAATGCGCATTAAGGTCTTTGATCATATCCTCGCCAGTGCCTTGGGCGATGCCAACGACATGCTCGGTGACGAAATTCAGGGCCGCACTCTCGTCAACGACTTTCCATTCAACGATTTGCTTGCATTGGGGACAGCGCTCGGGGGCTTCCTCTCCTTCGTGTACATACCCGCAGATGGGGCAGATGAATTTTTTCTTCATAGATGTTCTTATTGTTATGAGTTAGTTTTTTGATTATTGCCAATGCAAAGATATACATTTTCTTTCATATCCCTATCGTTGGCGAAAAATAATCTTTGTGTGGATTTGCAAGAGTTTTTTTCTTACCTTTGCATTTTGTTTCTATGCTAAACAACCCAACCTTATGCTGAACAGAAGATTTTTGAGAGTCAAGGCGTTGCAGGAGATTTACGCCTATCATCAGTCCAATAGTAGCGATATTCCGCAGTCAGAACGGCATCTCCTTCAAGGAGTTGACGAGTTGTACAAACTGTTCATTTATCAAGTGACCTTCTGGACCGAAGTGAGGCAGTTCGCCATTCGTCGCATCGAGGAGAACAAGCAGAAGCATTTCCCCACCGAAGAAGACCTGAATCCCAACATGAAATTCGTCAATAATAGGATTCTTACGGCATTGGAGGACAACAAGCATTTGGAGTTGTTGAGGCAACAATACAAAATTGACTGGACCGACTCCCGCGAGGACTTTATCCGAAATATGTTTGTCAAAATGACGGAGCTGCCCGAATATCAGGAGTATATGTCGAATGGTAAGGACTCGTTTGCCGATGACAAGAAGTTTTTGGTCACGGTGATCGATAATTACATGGCAGAGGACGGCTTGTTATATGATTACTATTCGGACCGCGACCTGTCGTTCAACAGCGACTACCAGATCGCCGTCTATTTGCTTTGGAAGTTCATCAATGATCTGCCTTCCAGTTTCAATGCAGAGTCTCCGATGCCTCCTGTTTACCATTCCGAGAAAGAAGATAAGGCCTTTGTCACCCAACTGTTTGAGAAGACCATCCTTCATGCCGATGAATACATGGAGCTGGTGAAGGCCAACATCTCAAATTGGGATTACGAACGCCTGGCCTTGATGGATATCATCTTGATTTTCATGGCGCTGACAGAGTTTACGCAGTTCCATGACATCCCCGTGAAAGTGACCATCAACGAATATATTGAAATTTCAAAGCTTTACAGCACTTCGGAGAGCCGTCGTTTCGTGAACGGCATGCTTGACCGCCTTTCGACGGTGATGAAAGAAGAGGGGAAAATCGTCAAGACGGGTTTGGGGCTGTTAGACAAATAAATACGGCTGAAAACAATAATACAAAGTGGTGTCCGTTATCCTAAAAATGTGAAATTATGAAACGAAAGTTTTACGCTATATGGACTTTGCTGCTGGCTTTTGTCGCCTTGCAAGCCAACGCGCAGGTGACCGACGGTCTTTATCGTGCTTTGACGGACGCCAACTCGGCCCGTGTGGTGGCTTTAGGCGGTGTCCCTTTGCCGGTGCATGATGGCGACCTTCAGACGGCTGTGTTCAACCCTTCGGCCATCTCGCCGGAGATGAACAACCAGATGACACTGTCGTATGTCGGCGACTTCAAGATGGGTACCAATTTTGCCACGGCGCAATATAGCCACACCTTCGAGAACTTGGGTAGTTTCGCTGCCTCGGTGCAGTATTACAACTACGGAAAAATGCAGTATGCCTCCGAGAGCGGTTCCACCGATGGCAGTACCTTCAATGTTTCGGACTATGCCGTCACCTTGGGTTGGGGGCGTGAGCTGACCGACAAATGGAGCATCGGCGCCAACCTGAAATATGCAGGAGTGCAGTACGAAGCCGGGCGCGCTGGTGCTTTGGGCGTGGATGTGGCTGCCACCTATTGGTCCTATTCCAACTGGGCTTTCACCCTCGCGGCACGCAACATCGGGCGTCAGATCTATTGCCAGGAACTGAATGTGGAGAACAAATGGCTGCCGTTCTCGATGGATTTCATGGCCTCCAAGAAACTCGACCACCTGCCGCTGACCATTGTCTTTGGCTACAAGGACATCCAGCGTTGGAACAAACTCTATGCCGACCCGCTTGATTTGGAAGGCTACTACGATCCCATTACAGGTCAATACAACGAGCCTTCGAAGGCTGCCAAATTCTTCACCAATCTGGGGTGTCACTTGCTGGTTGGTGGCGAGCTTGCCATCGGCAAGAACCTGTTCTTGAGAGCCTCCTACAATTACGAGACTTACCGCAATATGGGCGTGCCTGAAAAGCGTAGCCTGGTGGGCTTCTCGGCAGGCTTCGGCGTCAAGATCAAGGCCTTCCAAATCGATTATGCCCGCTCAAGGAACAATATCGTTGGCTCACCCAACTTCTTGACCTTGCGTGTAGACCTTAGTAAACTATGAAAATGTGGAATGCTGAATGCTGAATGCGGAATGTGGGATAATTCCATCATTCATCATTCATCATTCATCATTCATCATTCATCATTCAACAATATGTATCTCCACGAACTCAAACTGACGAATTTCAAGAACTGCGAAGCGGCCGACCTGCTGCTTTCTGAGAATGTCAATTGTTTCGTGGGACTCAACGGGGCAGGGAAGACCAACATCCTCGATTCCATCTATTACCTCTCGTTTTGCAAGAGTTTCTTTGGCGCCACCGACAAGCAGAACATCCGTCATGAGCAGGATTTCTTTGCCATCCATGGCGTGTATTCGCACGACGGGAAGGACGACGAACTTGTGTCTTGCGTGCAGAAACGCGACCAGAAGAAGTCGTTCCGATTCAACAAAAAGGAATACGATCGTCTCAGCGACCATATCGGCAAGTTCCCCTTGGTGATGATCTCGCCTTATGACCGCGACCTGATCAACGAGGGTAGCGACCTGCGCCGTAAGTTCATCGATGGTGTCATCTCGCAGTTCGACCCATTGTATCTCAACGCGCTGCTGAAATACAACCGTGCTTTGCTGCAACGCAACATGCAGTTGAAGCAATTCGCCGAAAGCCGCACCTTTGACCGCGACCTGCTTCGCTTATGGGATGACCAACTAGCGCATCATGCTGACGACATTCATGCCAAACGCCATCAGTTCTTGGAGGAGTTTTTGCCTATTTTCCAGCATTATTATGAGATTGTTTCAGGTGGCACGGAGAAGGTGAATGTCATCTATCAGTCGCGGTTGGATGAGAAACCCTTATACGAATTGTTGGAGGAGAGTCTGCAGCAGGACCGCTATTCGGGCTATACCAATGTGGGCATCCATAAGGATGACTTGGACTTTACCTTGGATGGCCACCCGTTGAAACGATTCGGCTCGCAAGGACAACAGAAGTCGTTCGTGGTGTCGATACGCTTGGCCCAGTTCGAATTCAACTACCAGAAAATCGGGTACAAGCCTATCCTGCTGCTTGACGATATCTTCGACAAGCTGGATGACCAGCGCGTGATGAAGCTCGTCCGTTTGGTGGGCGATGACCATTTCGGTCAGGTGTTCATCACCGACACACAGCGGAGTAGGATAGAGCAACTGTTTGAGAATACCGACATCGACCACAAGATTTTCGAGGTGGTAAAAGGCAGCGTGAAAGAGATAGGAGGTGGCGATGGTATACTTTGATGTAAGACCTCTTGGCGATCTTCTCAAGGAGTTCTTCGAGCAGCACCGAGGCTCCGATTATCTTGATGAAACCACAGTCATCAACTCGTGGCCCAAAGTGGTAGGCCCTTTCATCGCATCGCATACCATCGACTTATCCATCAAGAATGGAGTGTTGTTCGTGCGTGTCGACAGCGACGCACTTCGCCATGAACTCAATTACTCCAAGTCCTTGTTGAAGAAGAACTTGAATGACTTGGTGGGGAAGGAGACGGTCAAGGAGATTGTGCTGAATTGAGTTACCTTTTACAAATCAGCTTAAATTCACAATACTTGCATTTGTCGTCGTTTTTGGCTTGCTCGAAAGATTTTTTCGTGTCGAGCATTTCGTCCACTACGGCTTTGAGCATGGCTTCCATGTCGGTAATGAACGAACGGTCTCCCAAGAAGTCGACATTGGCGTCGTCGTCTTTCGGCGTGGCTTTCGAGAGGCTGAACTCGATGGTGTGGGCGTACTTCAGGCCGTGGATGGAGCCTTCTACGGGTTCTTGGGTGTGATGCTCCTTGAGATACATGTATTTGTACATCAGCAGTTGCAGCGCCTTGTCAGGAATCGTCCGCAAGTAGTCGAGGTCGTTGTCGCTGTGGTGACGTACCGGCAATTTGAGGTCGGCATTGTCGACATGGCCGGTTTTGTAATCAATGACGCGGATGACACCGCCATACCTATCGATGCGGTCGGCACGGCCGCTGAAGACATAGTCGCCTTGGCCCGTTTTCAGGCAGGCTCTCAATTCTCCTTCGGTCTCCAAGATGATTAAGTCGCCGTGTGCCAGTTGCTTGGATGTGTATTCCAGATAGTTTTTCAGTTGCTGTTCGATGGTGACATGGTTGAGGTAGTTGAAGCCCACATCGGGGAAACCCTTGGGGAAAACTTTAGCCATAGCCTCTGCTAGTTTTTTCTCCCATTGAGTTTTGATCTTCTTGTCGAACAAGTCTTTGTTGATAATCACCTGGTTCCCGTCATGAGGCAGGTAGTCGGCAAAGAGCAACTCGAGCGTGTCGTGGATGACGGTGCCTATGTCGTTGGCGCCCACATCTTCCTCTACGCTTTCGTCCTTGATTTGGACAATATAGCGAAGGTAGTACTTCAAGGGACAGTTGAGATAAGTGGACAGTGCAGACGGCGAGAGGCCTTTCTCTCCGATAAGGTAGTGGAGCCGGTCTAATGCTTCGGCTTTCTGCGCGCTGATGGGTGTGGAATCTGGAGCGGACTCGGATTCACTTTCAAAGGCTTCTTCCACTATTTTGATATTGGCGTTTTTGGCTAGTTCATGCTTGATTTGCAAGATAAAGCGGCTTGCCTCACCACCTGAAGATTCTCCCAAGTCGTTATAGTACAAGTAGATGTCTTTCCCGTTTTGTAATAGTCGGTAGAAATTGTAGGCCACTACTGCCTGACTCTCGGCATAGCTGGGCAGACCACTCGCACGGCGGATGAATTGTGGGATGAAACTGCCTCGCGACTTGTCGGGCGGTAGGATGCCTTCATTGACGCTAAGTAGGTGCAACCGCTCAAAACCGAGGTTGCGGGTCTCCAACAAACCCATAATCTGCAGGCCATCGGTACTATCGCTCTTCAACTTGATGGTGGCTCCCGAAACCAACAGACGATATAGGATTTCTACACTTTGTAAGTCTTTGACATAGTTTGTGTTGCGTTCTGCGATCTGCATCAGTCGGCTGATGTATTTCCCTATCTCGCTCACTTGGTTGATGAGGAAGTTGGGTCTCGAGTCGCTCTCTTTGGCCAAAAGCGTATGGGTGAGGAAGGCCAGAAGGCGGTCAAGGGTCGTCAGCAACGCCATGGGTGTACGGTTGGATAGGCCGGTGAGTATAATGCTTAAGAATTCATGGATTCCGGTGATGGGTTTAAAATCATCGAGGTCCTTTTCTTCAAAGATGAACTTGCCCGAGTTCACCGAATCAGTCTTCCATCGGTTGAAAGCGGCAGTTTCCGCTTTCGGAAAGACGATTTTCACGATTTCAAGGTCCATGAGGTTGAAGATGGGCCAGATGTACCAACCTTCGGTTACTTGCTCGCCAGCATTGCGCTTGATTTTGTCGTGATGGCACAACGTGAAAAACGCTTTAACAAGTTGGCTGACAGGTGTGTTGGCCATAGGGTAGCCCATCGAGACCTTGAAATCGGAATATGTGCCGTTGTCGGGGATGGCGTTGAGCACGGGGATGAGCAGGTTCTCGTCGGCGAGGACGACAGCTTGCTTGGTGTCGTTGGTCTCTTGAAGTTTGGCTTGTAAGGCTTTGGCTTGTAAGGTGCTGCCACTTGCGCTGATGATGTGGATGGTCTTTTGTTCTGTGCGCAGTTGGTCTGTAATGCCGCCGTTCAGCCATTCTGGGTGCTTGGCTTGGTAGCGGCGGGCGAAATGTCCCGCTTCATTGTTGGGGTCTTCAAGGTAATAGCGGTCATAGTCGAAAAGGATTTCTGCTTTGCCGTTTCTGACCAGGGTGTTGATGATACGCTCTTCGGTGGCGGTCATGGCGTTGAAGCCGGCGAAGAGGATCTTGCCTTCGCCCACTTTTTCGAGGAGCTCGTCTTCGGTAAGTTCCGACAGTTGTCGGGTAATCATGCCGTAGTAGCCTTTGCCTTGTGAGGCCAGCCGTTCGCGAAGACGGGAATAGTAGTTATGGAGAGAAAGGAAGAATTGAAGGTATTTCTTCTCCTTCTCCTTGCTCTTTTCTTCGTCAAAATTCCAGATTTCCAGTCGTTTGTGTTCTAGGACATAGCTGAATACGCCTTTTGCATCAATGCCATATTGGTCGATTTCGTCGAAATCCTTTGCCATTTGGGCTGCTTGGCTTCCAAAGACTTTCAGGTCACTCTCTTGTTTGGCGTTGAGTTGCGCGTCAATGTCGATCAATTCAAACAACAGGTCGATGTTGTCAACAAGGGTAATGCCGCTCCACTGGGTGATGGCCTCTTCGAAGGAGATCATCTGCGGCAGCCATAGGGTTTGCTCGCAATTCTTTTTGAAGGCGTTACGCAGATAGTAGGCTGCTCTCTTGTTGGGAAAGACCACGGTTAGCCCTTCCTTCTGAAGGTTATAGTTGTCCTGGATTTGTTTTGCCAGTTTGGAAATAAAGGAGTCTTGGCTCATGTCAAATGCGGTTAAGGTAGTTTTCGGCGGTTTTCAATTGTTCGGGTTTGCCCAAGTCAAACCAAAAGTCGGGCTGGATGGTCTTGGAAATGATGCGGTTGGTTTTTGCCAATTGAAGGTATAGGTCGATGACGCTTTGAGGCTTTTCTTCGAACTCACCAAACAAATCACTGCGGAAGAAATGCAGCCCGCTGAAGGCCATATCTTTGTACAAGCAGGTCCCTGAGCCCTGAGCCTGTCGAAGGGTCGAAGGGCCGTCTTTCTCGGGATGAACCCACTTGAATTTGCTCTCAGCTTTGTTAGTCCATCCAATTAGTTGATTCTCGGTGTTAAACAATAATTTTCTATTCGTCTCCCTATCCTGTGTCAGCAGCCATGCATCGTCACCAGAGGAGAGAAACTGTTGGCTCATCTCGCCAAGATTCACGTTGCTGATGATGTCCACATTATGCACCAACACTGCTTTTGAATCCTTGAAGAGGGGCGTGGCCTTGATGATGCCGCCGCCCGTGTCCATCAGCAGGTCGCGCTCATCGGAGATTTCTATGTCGGCATCAAACTGATGGCAGCCCACAAAGTCGATGATTTGCTCTCCAAAATGGTGCACATTGATGACGATATGATGGAAGCCATAGGCGATGAGATTCTCGATGCAATGCTGCAGCAAAGGCTTGCCGTTGAGGGTGACCAAGGCTTTGGGCTTGTCTTGCGTCAGGGCTTTGAGGCGGGTGCCCAAGCCGGCAGCCAATATCATGGCGGTGGTGTCGTGCTTCATGCGTTATGCTCCTCCGTGATTTTGCGTTCGATGTGATTCAGTTTCAAGTGGATGTCGGGATAGGTCACCTTCAGCCATTCGTAGATGGTTTGGGCAAAGAAGACGGAGCGGTGCTGTCCGCCCGTGCAACCAAAGGAGACCATCAGGTTGCTGAAATGGCGCTCACGGTAGTTGTCGACACTCTGTCCGACGATGCTTTTCACATGGTCGAGAAAGACATGGACGGGTGGCTTTGCCATGAGGTAGTCGATGACCTCCCAGTCGCGGCCCGTCTTGGTCTTGAACTCGGGCTCGCGACCTGGGTTGGGCAGGGCGCGACAGTCGAACACGAAGCCACCTCCGTTGCCGCTGAAGTCGTTGGGGTAGCCTTTTTTGAAGGAGAAGCTGTTTATTGTAACGGTGAGTTTGGAGTTGAGAGTTGAGAGTTGAGAGTTGAGAGTCAGTGGATAGTTGAGAGTGGATAGTTGGGAGATGATACTTTGGAGTTCGGGGTATTTGTTTAATGGGTGGGTCTCATTCCAGGTTTTCAGCTCTTTTAAGGCGTAAGGGATGCTCTCGATGAAGTGCGATTTCTTTTGGATAAGGCCCCTGAAGCCGTAGGCACCCAAAACCTGCATCAACCTCAAGTAGACGAAATAGGGCTGATAGGTGTCGAATTTGACGGCTTCTGGACTCATATATTGCGACAGCTCTGCCTTGTAATAGTTGACCAATTCATCTCGTATGGCTTGCGGAATTTGCGCTTTCACCTGATAGAGCAGCGAGACCACATCGTAGTTCAAAGGACCTTTACGACCGCCTTGGAAGTCGATGAAGTATAGCTCGCCATCTTTGACCATGATGTTGCGCGACTGGAAGTCGCGGTACAAGAAGAAGTCGCAGGGTGCTTGGCAGACGAAGTCGGCGAAGGCTTCGAAGTCCTTGCCCAAGCGCGTCTCGTTGAAGTCGATTTCTTCGTGCGGCTTGACGAAATAGTATTTGAAGTAGTTCAAATCATCTATGATGGCCTGCCGGTCGAAACGCTCGGTGGGGTAGGCCTTGCTGTAATCCAGACCTTGGTGCCCAAGCACTTGCAACTCCACCAGATGGCTCAGCGCTTTTTTGTATAGGTTGATGACATTTTCGCTGTATGAAGCTAAGGTCCCTGAGCCCGTCGAAGGGCCGCTGTTCGCTATCAATGCCTTCTGCACATGCGCAAACAAGTTGTCATCCCCAAAATCACTTTGCAAATAGCAGGTTCTCTCTTTGTTAATGGCAAAGACCTCCGGCACATTGAGCCCTAAGTCATGAAAGTGCTTGCTGAAAGTGAGGAAAGCCTCGTTTTCTTCCACATTATTGCTATAGGTGCCAATAAGGTTCTTGCCGTCGGTGATGATGCGGAAATATTTCCTTGCTGAGCCTGACTCTGCGATGGGTTGAATCTCGTAGGGCGTTTCTCCGATGGAACGCGTTAGTTCTGCTAATATGTTTTGAATATCAGGAGTTTGCATGGAATTCCATTGTTTTCTATTGTGGCAAAGTTACAAAGAAAAAATGGAATTATGGTATTAGTTGCCTATTTCTTTCCCCGCGTCTCAATCCATACCCAAAGCCGCCACATCAAATAGCCCCAGGCAAAGAAGAGGACATAGAAAACCCAATGGGGGACGGAGGTCTTGTAAACGCCTTCATCGACGATTTCAGCGTATTGCTCAGCAGGGATATCGGCATAGTAGTAGGCCCCCGCGCCGAAGTCGTACCCTTCGACAAGGCCGAGGCGGTTGGCCATGATCCAGCCTGCCAAAAATAAAGTGATTACCACCACGATGATGGTAATCACTTTGAATATTATGTGGTTTTGGTTCGTCATTTGAACACTTCCAGAGTGGGAGTGTCAAACAAAACGCCAGACAGCAACAACCACACCGCAAAGAAGGTGAGGGCGATGTTGAACACCTGGCCCACGATGTAGAGCCACAGCACCTTTCCGCCTTGCATCTGCTTGAAGAGGCTCTTGAAGTTGGTGTCCAAGCCGATGCTCGTGAAGGCCAGCACAAAAGCCCAACTCTTGTATTGGTCGAGCACGTCATTGATTTTCTTCACTGCCGAAACGCCGTCGAAATCCATGCCTTTGGTGAGGGGTTGGATGACGAAAGATGCTACTAACGAGGCCACGAAGAAGCCGATGATGAACTTCGGGAAGCGTGTCCAGATCTCGCTTGCGCCGACTTTTTGGTTCGGGTCTTTGTCAACCTTGGTGGCAAAGAAGATGGCCACGAAGAAAGCGATGAAGCCGATGAGGATGTTCTGGATTGACTTGATGAGGACAGCGACTTGTTCGGCTTCAGGGCCGAGCGCATTTCCGGCCAATGCCACAGCACCCGTCGAGTCGACAGTGCCGCCGATAAGGGCACCACCCATAATGCTGCTCATCCCGGTCCATCGGATAATCATAGGTTCGAACACCATCATCAAGATGGTGAAGATGATGGAGATGCTGATGGCAAGCGAGAGGTCTTCCTTCTTGGCCTTGGCGGCCGCTCCCGTCGCAATGGCTGCGCTGGTGCCGCACACCGAGGTGGCCGATGCCACTGTGATGACCAACGGTTTGTTGCCCATCTTCAGCACCTTAGTGCCGAACCACCACATGAAGATGATGACAATGGGCGTCACGATCCAAGCGATGCCGAGACCATAAAGGCCTACGTTGACGATGTTGGAAAACAGCACAGAGAAACCCATGATGACCAAACCTGTCTTGATGTAGAATTCAGTACGGATGGCAGGTTTCAACCATTCAGGAGTGCCGACGGTGTTGGAGATGAGTAGGCCGAGAAGCAATGCCCAGAAGGCCCATTCGAGGTACATCTTGAGGGTGTATTCAGCGCTGATCATCCTGACGATGACACAGATAATGAACAGCACGATGAAGGCAGGGATGAACTTGCCGATCTTCTCGCCTTGCAGTTTGATGCCAATGCCGAACAGGATGCCAAGCACAAGGAAGGTGCGCAACAACTTGATCCAGAAGGCGCCGTTGAATTGGGCAGCCAATGATTTCTTCTCTTCTACGTTCTCCCACCAATGCCAGCTGCCGAACTTGGCGGCATCGAAATTAAACCAATTTGTGAGGACTGCTATACAGCCGATGGCGATGACGATAAAGCCAATCCATACGGCCAGCCAGTCTTCCTTTTTCCAGAGATTAGAGATATTGTTGTTTGCCATAATTTATTGTTTTGCTATTTGACACGAGACACGGGACTTCGAGACGCGGGACAAACGACTCGTGTCTCGCGTCTCGATGTCTCGCGTCATTTAGAACTTATAGCTGACCATGGCAACCACGCGGTGTGAGTTGTCGCCGGCTTCCTTTTGCACTAGTGAGTAGTCGAGTTTGCAATTGACGGACTTCAGCGGCCAGTAGTTGAGGCCGACAGTGTACCAATTGGTGCCGCCCTTAGTGATGCTGGCATCCTTGGCGAAGTGTTCGTAACGGAGGACGGGCATCAGCTTTTGGCTCTTGTCTTTGCCCAGGGCGAAGTTGTAGCCAACCACGCCATAGTAACCGTTGCTATTGAAATAGCCAAGGTCTTCAGGGATAGTGGTGGGAGCGTATCCCGTTTTGCCACTGATGTATTCGCCGCGGAGAACGAGCTTGCCATCGTTGTATTGAGCGCCGGCTGCCCAACGGTTGCGGGCGCAGTTGACATTGTCGTCTTTGGTGTACTTGCCATAGTAGTACGAACCACTCAAGGTGAGGTCTTTCAAGCCGGGATGCACTTCGAGACGACCTACAAGGTCTTTGCTGTTGTTGTTGTCGAGTTGGTTGGCACCGTTGCCATTGAACACGCCGATGGAGTAGTCAACGATGCTGTATTTGTAACCTTCTTCGCCTTCCACGGGGAAGAGGCTACCGGTGGCCATGATACCGAGGTCACGGCCGAGGGCACCGACACCACAGACATCTTTATAGCCAACCAGTTGTTGGACAGCCTCGCCGTAGTCGAAGATCTCGAGGTTGACGGGATTGATGGGGCTTTCAAGCGTGAAGGGGGTCTTGAACTGACCGACCTGGATGGCAAACTCCCTGCAGGGTTTGTACTTGATGAAAGCGTCGACCAGCATGGGGCTGCGGCTGAAGTCGCCTTGGATCTTGTAGCTCACCGTCTTCGAGAGGTTGCCGTCCACCGATAGACGCACGCGGCGCATTCTCAGGGTGTTGTCGATAAGTTCGCCCTTATCACTCAGGTTGGCTTGGTACATGCCTTGGACGAATCCGGAGATTCTGGGCATTTCCAATCCACCTTTTTGTTTTTCATGCTTTTCTGGTCTGTCCGGTTTTTCCAGCTTTTCTTTTTCTACTTTCTCAACCTTTGCTTTGTTAGGGTCTTGGGCAGGTCTAGTAGGTCTCACTTGTGCGTTCATGCACAACGGAATGGCTAATAGTAGCGTTCCGACAATGATGCGAAATTTGCGTTTCATAATAGATAATTTTAAACGTTTTCAATTTTCTTTTGCGCGGCAAAAATAGTAAAAATACTTATAGTAAATATATTTACTAATTTATTTCAAAAAACACCTTTTGAAGAGGTGTGTAACAGACCTGTAGGAGAATGTCTAGCTTATAGTTTCAGGATCTCAACATGTTGTGTCATCTCCTCAAAGGTGATCTTGAACCACTCTGTGTAGAGTTCGGGGTAGGAGGCTATGTCTTTCTGTAGTTTTTCGAGGCTCATGTATTTCCAGGAGGCCACCTCGTCGGTGTTGATGACGGGGATGGCATCGCTTTGGCCGATGAAGACATGGTCGAACTCATGTTCGGTGAGTCCTTGGCCTACGGGTGCTTTATATATAAAGGAATAGGCTTCGTGTATCTCGCAGTCCATGCCCATCTCTTCCATCAGGCGACGCTTGGCGGCTTCGTGGGCGGTCTCGCCGTCGCGGGGATGGCTGCAACAGGTGTTGGTCCACAGGCCAGGGGAGTGGTATTTCGTCAAAGCGCGCTGCTGCATGAGGAGTTCGCCTTGGGAATTGAAGATGAAGACGGAGAAAGCACGATGCAGATGCGGGCCGATATGGGCGGCTTGCTTCTCCATCAAACCTATTTGTTGATCGTTATTGTCTACTAAGATTACAAATTCCATTATTCCTTTTTTAACTACAGATTTTACAGATTGTACAGAACGAATCGTGGCATTTTTGCAGCTAAAGCTGCGGATTAGTACAGATGGGTTTTGGGGTGATGTTAGGAAAACGTTTGAAATATAGACTTTCTTCTCCAAAATTCAATAGCATTCCTAACTTCATACCAGTAGCATGGATGTAATTGATTATTTGAGCTTCGTGTTCGGGGAGAATGGTTGAAACAGCCTTCAATTCCACGATGATTTTGTCATAGCAGAACAAATCTGCGATATAGTATTGATTCAGTAAAACATCTTTGTATTGAATTTGAATTCTTTTTTGTGAGACAAAAGGAATACTTCGCTTTGCCAATTCTACTTCCATAGCCTCTTGATAAACAGATTCTAGAAATCCCATGCCAAGTGTCTTATGGACTTCCATGGCAGCCCCAATTATGTTATATGTTTCTTTTTTGTAAATAAATTGGTTCGTTTCCATCTGTTTCTCTGGCTATCTGTACCAATTTGGACGCTTGCGTCCTCCAAATTATCTGTCGCAAATCAGTGTAATCTGTGGAATCTGTAGTTTTTGAAGACTATACATTGAATCGAATGTTCAAAATGTCGCCATCCTGCACGACATAAGTCTTTCCCTCCACGCGGAACTTGCCAGCTTCCTTCACCGCTGCCTCCGAGCCGTATTTCAGGAAGTCCTCGGTGCTCATCACCTCGGCACGGATGAAGCCACGCTGCAGGTCGCTGTGGATGGCACCGGCGGCAATAGGAGCGGTGTCGCCCACATGGATGGTCCAAGCACGTGTTTCGTCGGGACCCGTGGTAAAGAAGGAATGCAGGTTTAAGGTATGGTAGGCGGTGCGTACCAACTTGTTGACGCCAGGCTCGGTCAAGCCGGCATCTTCCATGAAGAGGGCACGGTCGTCAGCGTCGAGTTCGGCAATCTCAGCCTCCAGTTTTCCGGCGATGATCAGCATCTCCTGACCTTCCTTCAAGGCGGCCTTCACGGCATCGGAGTATGGGTTGCCCGTGGTGGCCGAGGCATCGTCCACGTTACAGACGTAGATGATGGGCTTGGCGGTGAGGAGTTGGATGTCTTGTACGAATTTCTTGTCTTCCTCTGCCACCTTGGCATCGCGGGCGTTGCCGAAGTTCTCCAAGGTCTCTTTGTAGACGCTGAGCACATCGAAGGCTTTCTTGTTGTCCTTCTCGCCATTCTTCAAAAGCTTTTGCACGCGTTCCAACTTGCGCGTGACGAGGTCAAGGTCGCGCACTTGAAGCTCCAGGTCGACGAGTTCCATGTCGCGCACCGGGTCGACGCTACCTTCGCTATGAGGGATGTTGGGGTCGTCGAAACAACGCAACACATGGATGAGGGCATCCATGGTCTGTACCTCGGCGAGGAGCTTGTTGCCCACACCTTGACCGCCTTTACTCAGTCCGGGCAGGTCGACGATTTCGACCGTGGCAGGCACGATGCGCTTCGAGTGGGAGATGTTGTCGATGAGTTTGAGGCGATCGTCGACGACCTCGCACATGCCGATGTTGGACTTCGAGGCGAAGCCTATCTCCGCTTTGGTGTTTGAAATACAATTGAATATGGTGGTCTTTCCGACGCTGGAGAGACCTATGATTCCGCAATTGAGTGACATATGGTATTGAGTTTAGTTGAATTCATTATCAGTGTTGACGCTTTCGATCTCGGCTTGTTGCAGGCGCGAGTTCTCTTGCTGCCTACGAATCAGGCCGATGGCGCAGAACCACAGCCCGATGTCGCCGAGGATAAAGAGGCCGTAGACGAGAATCGTCAGGCCAGTGCCCAAACGGTCGGTGACCATGAGGAGCCAGTCGAACAAGCCGTGGGCCAGCATGGCCAGAAGCAAGCCCGTCCAGATATATTTTCTCTTCTTCTCGGGTCTGAACTTTGCCATCGAGAGGAAATAGCCCAAGATGACGCCGAAGAGGAAGTGACCCGGCACCGACAGCAAGGCCCTAAAGAAACTGGTGACGAAGCCGCCTGCCAGCGAGACTATCGTGGCGTCGAAGACATACATGATGTTCTCCAGACAGGCAAAGCCCAAGCCTATGAAGCAGGCGTAGACGATGCCGTCGAAATACTCATCGAAGTTTTTGTCGCGCCAGATGAATATCATGAAAATGAGGAATTTGCAAAGTTCCTCCGGGATTCCGGCAGAGAGGAACGCGTCGTAGAATACAGTATCTGACAATATGGGAACCCTGCCGAATGTCAGGCCAATGAAGAAGTCGAGCACAAAAGTGAAAGCAATGGCCAACATTCCTCCAAAGAAGGCCTTGACCAGTGTTTTGATAGGCTCTTTCTGGTATTTGTCTTGGAAATAGATGAAAAGCATCAAAAGGAAAACGGGCATAATGGTAAGGCCCAGCAGCGTCCCAATAATCATGATGATGTGTGTTTGTGATTTCTTTTCGGCAAAAATACGGATTTATCTATGAAAAAAGATTATTTTTGCACAAAATTTTCGTTTATGCAAGAAATGATTCTCATTCTTGACTTCGGATCGCAGGTGACCCAACTCATCGGCCGTCGCCTCCGCGAACTGAATGTCTATTGCGAAATCCACCCTTATAACAAGATTCCTGCCATCGGCCCCAATGTCAAAGGCGTGATCCTCAGCGGTAGTCCGTTCTCGGTGCGTGACGAACGCGCTCCTTTTGCCAACCTCGAAGGCATCAAGGGTAAGATGCCACTATTGGGCATTTGCTATGGCGCACAGTTTATCTCGCAGCATTTCGGCGGCGAAGTCAACGGCTCCATCGCTCGCGAATATGGCCGTGCCATGCTGACTGTCGTCGACGAAGCCTCGCCCTTGTTCAAAGGGGTGAGCAAGACCAGCCAAGTGTGGATGAGCCATGGCGACACCATCGCCAAACTGCCTATGGGCGCCCGTGTCATCGCCTCGACTGATGATGTGGAGAATGCCGCATACAAGATCGATGGCGAAGAGACGTATGCCGTGCAGTTCCACCCCGAGGTGTTCCACACCAAGGAGGGACCGCAGATGTTGGCCAATTTTGCCCTTGGCGTCTGTGGCTGCAAAGGCGATTGGACGCCCGACTCGTTTATCGACAACACGGTGGCGAGCTTGAAACAGCAACTCGGCGACGACAAGGTCATCCTTGGCCTCTCGGGCGGCGTCGACAGCACCGTGGCCGCCGTGCTGCTCAACAAGGCGATAGGGAAGAACCTCACCTGTATCTTTGTGGATAACGGCTTGCTTCGCAAGAACGAGTTCGAGGATGTCCTCGACTCCTATAAGGAGATGGGCCTCAATGTGATTGGCGTCCATTCTGGACATCTGTTCCTCGAGAAGCTGAAGGGCGTTACCGATCCTGAGGCGAAGCGTAAGGCCATTGGCTCTACCTTTATCGATGTGTTCGATGCCGAGGCCCAGAAGATTGAAGGCGCCCGCTGGCTGGCGCAAGGCACCATCTATCCCGATGTCATCGAGAGTGTGAGCGTCAACGGACCGAGCTGCAAGATCAAGTCGCACCACAATGTGGGCGGTCTCCCCGAGAAGATGAACCTGAAGATTGTGGAGCCGTTGCGTTCCTTGTTCAAGGACGAGGTGCGTCGCGTGGGTCGTGCCTTGGGCATCAAGCGCGAACTCATCGGCCGTCATCCCTTCCCCGGTCCGAGTCTCGGCATCCGTATCTTGGGCGAGGTGACAGAAGAGAAGTTGCGTATCCTGCGCGATGCCGACGACATCTTCATCAAGGGGCTGCGCAATTGGCCTTGCGAACTGCCGAGTGCATCCTATCCCAACGAGATGGCCGACAACCTCTACGACAGCATCTGGCAGGCAGGCACCATCCTGCTTCCCGTGAAGTCGGTCGGCGTGATGGGCGACGAGAGAAGCTACGAATACACCATCGCACTCCGTGCGGTCATTTCCACCGATGGCATGACTGCCGACTGGGTGCATTTGCCTTACGATTTCATGGCCAAGGTGTCGAACGATATTATTAATAAGGTGAAAGGCGTCAACCGCGTGTGCTACGACATCTCGTCGAAGCCGCCAGCGACGATAGAATGGGAATAATGCTGAAAAATGAATAAGATCATGAATAATAGACTGCTTTTCTTTGTTTTGTTCCTCTTCGGAGTGTTTTTCGCTGGTAGCGCGAACGCCCAAGAGCCTATAGAACGGTCGAAGGAGACGACCAAAATCGGCGGCAAGGCGTATTATCTGCATCACGTGAAACAGGGACAGACTTTGTATGGCCTTGCCCGTACCTATAATGTCACGGTTGAGGAGATCGAGACATTTAACCCCGAGGTGAAGGATGGCCTGAAAGTGGGTCATGTTCTGGGTATTCCCGTCCGCTCCGAAGCAGAGCCAAAAACAGAGGAACCCACGGTTGAACCCAAGAAAGAGGAACCTAAGGTTGAGCCCAAGGTAGAACCTAAGAAAGAAGAGCCTAAGGTGGAGCCAAAGGTAGCACCTAAGAAGGAGGAACCCAAGGTAGAACCCAAGAAGGAAGAGCCTAAGGTAGAGCCCAAGAAAGAGGAACCCAAAGTAGAACCAAAAAAGGAAGAGCCCAAGGTCGAACCCAAGATAGAGCCAAAAAAGGAAGAGCCTAAGGCTGAGCCCAAGAAGGAGGAACCCAAGGTGGAGCCTAAAATTGAGCCTAAAAAGGAAGAGCCCAAGTTGGGACTTGTCGTTAGGCCTAAAGCGGTGAATCGCGACTTTGTGGAGATTGTTGGAGATGTTGTCTATCGTGTTGTACAATCCAATGAGACTTTATATGACATCGCCAAAGAATGTGGCATCGACATCGTGGAGTTGAGGAAACACAATCGTGGCATCGTCGACGAGCCTTCTCCGGGGACCCGAGTGGCCATCCCTAGCATAGTCAACGAGAACGATTATATTGTGCATGCTTGCGAAAAGAACGAACGCGTTTCTTCGCTATTGAAACGTTGGAAAGTCGACGAAGGTGAATTCCGCTTGAAGAATGTCTCTGTAGGATCGCATGTGTTTGAGAATCAGGTGGTACTCATCCCGATAGATCCCGTCACTGATTTCTATTGGATGACGAAGGCCCCCGAAGAGGTGGTCGAAATCGAGGAACCCGAAGAGCCAGAGGTGGTGATCATGGAGCCGGAGCCACAGGTGCTCTTCCTTGACGAAGACCTTGATGCGGCAGAGCAGTGCTATGCCGATCCGTCGAATGCCTCGAAACGATATAAGGTGGCTCTGATGGTGCCGCTTTATCTGGGTGAGATGGGCAAACTCGATGTCTCCAAGGAGAATGTGCCCAAGGCCCAAAAGTCGCGTTCCATGTCGTTCCTTCAGTTCTACGAAGGTTTCATGATGGCCGCCAGGGATTTGGAGAGAGATGGCCTGAAGCTCGACCTGAAGGTCTTCGATGTGACCGAGAACACGGCCTCTGCCGAACGCGCCTTAAGCCAGATCGAGGGTCAAGACCTGGACTTGATTGTCGGTCCTTTCTTCGGCAAGTCGTTCGAGGTCGTTGAAGAATATGCCAAGGCTATGGGCATTACAGTGGTCAACCCGCTCTCGAACCGAGAGTCTGTCATCATCGACAGTCCCAATGTGGTGAAGGTGAAGCCGGGTAATGTGGGCCTCATCATGTCGATAACCAATTTGGTTAAGAATGACTATCCCGATGCCAATGTGTTTATTGTCAGCAAGGAAAACGCGGCTGACTCTCTTCTCTTGAGCCAACTGGAGCATCATCTCAATCTCGCCGTCAACGAAGAGGTGGTGGTTTCGGGCAATGAGTTGCTGCAATATGCGCGCGATGAGAGCGAACGCCTTGAGATGGGTAGCCGTCTCGTTCCCACTCTCGATGTGGAAGGGCAGGTGTATTCCACCGATGACCTTCAACGCGGCGTTACCGACAAGGTGGTCTTGTCGAATCCTGTCAAACGCTATGCCTTTAGCGAGATGGGTACGCTGAAATCGCAGCTTTCAGGGGTGCGCGACAATTTGATCATTGCCTATGGCGACAACAATGTGTTTGCCACCCAGATGCTGAACAGCCTCGCGAAGACGGCCGACCGTTTCCCCATCACGCTGGTATGCATTCCTGATTGGGCTAGATTTGAGAAGTTGTTGGTTGAAAATCTGTTGAAAATGCATGCGATATATGTCAGCGATTTCTTCGTTGACTACCAAAGTGAAGAGGTCAAGCGTTTCGTGCTGAACTATCGTTCCAAATATGCCGCTGAGCCACAGAAATACGCTTTCCAGGGTTATGATTTAGGCTATTATTTCTTGAGCGCCATGATGCGCTATGGCAGCGACGATTTGCTCCGCTGCCTGCATTGCCATCGCCCGTCATTGATGCACACCCAATACCGCTTCTATTATCGGAACTATCTCTCGCCCAGCCAAAACGATGGCAAGGAGAATATGTCATGGAGTCTTTACCAATTTGACAAAGACTTGATAGAACTGAAGGCCATCAATCCTTTTGAAAAGAAATCGGAGGAAACGGGTCGATGAAGAAGTGGATGCTTGGACTCGTCGCGATGTTGGTGCTTGTAGCCTGCGACGACGGCGTGAAGAAAGACTATTGGGAGAACGGGAACATCAAGTCGGAGCTACGCTATGAGAACGGCAAGCTCAACGGCGAGAGTGTTTGGTATACCCAGAAAGGACAACTCGCGGTCAAGGGCACCTATAAGGATGACGTGCTTGACGGCACCTACACGCGTTGGCATCCCAACGGCAAGATGGCGTCGGAGGAGCACTATGTGAACGGCAAACTGGATGGCGAGGTCAAGAAATGGTTTGACAACGGTCAGCTTTTCCAAGAAGGGCAGTACGCCGAAGGCATGATGGACGGACAGTGGTTCATCTTCTATCCGAGCGGGGCGTTGGCTGGTAAGGCTGAATACAAGATGGGGACGGGCAAGCAGGTCTGTTACGAGGAGTCGGGCTATAAATGTCTTGAGGTGCCTTATGTCGACAATTTGAAACAGGGTAGGGAAATCTATTACAATCCTGATGGCAGGATAACGAAAATCGTTGAATACGAGAAGGGTAAGGTGGTGTCGGAAGAAAACGATCCGCAAAATGAAGAGGAGTAAGCGGGGAAGAGGAAAATATTTTGTACAATTTGAAAATTGTTCAAATAAAAGTCCTAACTTTGCACCGCTTTACATAAGCAGCAAACTTTCAAACAAAACTAAATAAACCTTTAATTAAAGTCAAAAAAATGAAAGTCAATGAAATTATGACCGCTCTGGAAGCCAAGCATCCGGGCGAAAATGAGTACTTACAGGCCGTTCGCGAAGTCCTGGAAACCATCGAAGAAGAATACAACAAGCACCCCGAATTCGAGGCTGCTAAGATTGTCGAGCGCATTGTTGAGCCCGATCGTATCTTCAAGTTCCGCGTCGTTTGGGTTGACGATAAAGGTCAGACCCAGGTCAACCTCGGCTACCGTGTGCAGTACAACGCTGCCCTCGGTGCTTACAAAGGCGGTCTCCGCTTCCACCCCAAAGTAAACGAGTCAATGCTGAAGTTCTTGGGCTTCGAACAGATCTTCAAGAACAGCTTGACCAACCTGCCTCTCGGCGGT
>ONJF01000088.1 GCA_900318085.1 uncultured Bacteroidales bacterium | reverse complement strand
GTCGCGTTTTAAGGTAAAGTCAAACCTAAAAAACGCCTATGAGAAATAGTTACACCTCTTACCTTTCATCCGTTGACGACGACATATTAGTATCACAAATCAAAAGCGTTTTCGAGAGAGAGAGCGAGAATCAAAGACCTAGCCGCAATGTCATGCAGTTCCTTTTGGGTTATGCCGCGGCCTACGACACGGTGAACACCGGACTGATGGGGCAGGTCGCCTACATGAACAACTAAGTCTTACGGATGATGAAGACAAAAAGCCGCTGAGTTTCAGCGGCTTTTTTTGTGCTTCTCAGTAATATTTTCGCCCTTTCTTCGTATTGCTATAAATCATTCAAACATTAACGATATGAAAAAGAGTTTTTACTATGTAGTTTTAGTGCTTATTCTTTGCGTTTCATGTTCACAATCCAATTCCAATTCGATGGAGAAAGCCGCTCCGTGTTTCGAGAATTTGAAAAAGGTTTCCGATGCGGACAAAGGCAAGTTGTGGGGTAAAACACTATACGGCCCGACGATGTTTGTCGATGTTCAAACACGGAATCTCGTTGCCAATCAACAAAACAAGGAGAATTCCTTCGAGCAAAAAGGAGACTTGTTTTTCGGGCAACTTCCTGAAGACATCATTATCGCCAACACATCCATATCTTATTGTGGCGAGGATTGGACTTGCGTAATATGGGACGGCAGCCGGGATTTACTGACCAACACGCATCTTCTGATTCATGAGAGTCTGCACCGCATCCAAGACGAAATCGGGTTGCCTTCATGCGGGTCTTCGAACCAACACCTCGACGAAACGGAAGGAGAACTGCTGCTGAAACTCGAATTGGGCATTTTGAAGGACTTGCTGCAAAACGATTCCAAAGACCTATCGGAAGGTTTGTGCGATGCGATGACGGTGCGCAAATATCGTCAAACGATGTTCCCTAACGGCAACGAAAACCAATTTGAATGTCACGAAGGAATGGCGGAATACACTGCTTTCAAACTGTTGCCTTTGGACAATGATAATGAAGCAATAAGAAAGGGATTGGTCGCTGCTGCCATTGCGAAAGGAATGGACGGTAGCGGCTTCGGCAACTCTTTCGCCTATCTCACAGGCCCCGCCTACGGACTCCTGATAGATGAAATGATTCCCGATTGGAGAAACGGCATCCGTTCAGGTAAAACCATCCCCGATGTGATTTCAACGGAGATTGCCATTCCAGACACGGTTGACAATGCTGAAATAGAAAGACTATCAGCGCGTTATAATCTGACAGAGTATCTCAACAAAGAAAGAAGCCGCCTTGAAGCCCGCGACAAGGAAGATGCCGAATTGAGGGATCGTTTTTCTGAATCCAAATGGTTGGTGATTCCCAACGATAACATCAATTTCGGTTTCAATCCCTCCGAGAGACTTGTTGCGTACGATACTATCGGCGTAATCTGTAATACGATGCAATTACGAGGCTCTTTCGGCACCCTTGAGGTAGGAAACGGCATCATGCGCACCCATAATTGGTCAAGCTTCATCATCCCTTATTCCGAGGACCATTGCGATGCCAAAATCTCATTGAATCCGGGCTATGCCATTGAGCCAGTGGATGAAAAGAGTTTCACGATTGTGAAAAAGTGATTATCCTTTTCGGTGGGTTCCATAACTCACTTTGAAACACAATACTTGAAAAGTCGCTGATTGTATCGGCGGCTTTTTTTTGCCCTGCCTGCTATGTCATTCCAACGCTGGCAAGTGGGGTAGGATGGAATCTATAGTAGGCAGGGTAAAAGACATGTGTTGACGGTTTTAAAAAGCATAGATTCCATGCCCTCGCACGCCCTACGCAGGAATGACATGCTTTTCAAAACCTGCTTCAACCAAGGGGATAAAATACTGACATTATTAGGGTTATACACCTCTTTATAAAATAAATATTAATTTGTTTGGAAAGTGCTGGAAATCTCAGTAAATTTGCAAACTTTTATACGAGTTACAAATCTAAAATCTAAAACATAACACATTATGAACAAGCAGATTACATTAGAGCAGGCCGTCGAGAAGGTTCATGACGGCATGACGATCATGTTCGGCGGTTTCCTCGGTGTTGGAAGCGCCACGCAAATCATTGACGCTATCGTTGCAAAGGGCGTTAAAGACCTCACTATCATTGCCAACGACACGGCCTACGACGAAGTGGCCCACGGCAAACTGGTCAGCAACCACCAGGTGAAGAAAGCCATCGTGTCGCACACCGGCACCAACAAGCAGACCGCCATCCAGAAGAACGAAGGCACCCTCATCGTGGAATACGTTCCCCAAGGCACCCTCGCAGAGCGCATCCGCGCCTACGGTGCAGGTCTTGGTGGCGTTTTGACGCCCACGGGTCTTGGCACCATCATGGCTGACGGCAAGCAGATTGTGAATGTTGACGGCAAGGACTACCTCCTTGAGAAGCCCCTGAAGGCTGATATCGCTTTCCTGCGCGCCAACATCGTCGATGAATTCGGCAACATGGTGTTCCTGGGCACGACCAACAACTTCAACCCGCTGATGGCCACCGCCGCCGACTATGTCGTCGTCGAAGCCGAGAAGCTGGTGAAGGTCGGCGAGATCAAGCCCGAGTGCGTGCATGCCTCTGGTATTTATGTCGATGCAATTTATGTGGAAAAATAATCGGCTTCTGGCTTCTGGCCTCTGGCCTTTGGCAGGGAATACAGAACAAAGATCAGACTGCGCATGAGCGCAAAGGATGCCCACTACGGTGGCAATTTGGTTGACGGCGCCCACATGGTTCACCTCTTCGGTGATGTGGCTACCGAACTCTTGATTATGCGCGACGGCGACGAAGGCCTCTTCTGCGCATACGACATGATTGAATTCAAGGCCCCTGTGTATGCTGGCGACTTCATCGAAGCCGAAGGCTGGATCGACCGCGAAGGCAATACCTCGCGCCACATGTTGTTTGAGGCCCGCAAGGTGGCCGTCGCCCGCCCCGACATTTCACCTTCAGCCGCTGACGAACTGGATGAGCCCATCCTTGTTTGCCGCGCTTCCGGTACCTGCGTGACTCCTAAAGACTGCCAACGTAAAAAGTAAGAGCGCCTCTGGCTTCTGGCCTCTGGCTTCTGGCAGCCTTTCTGTCCCTTTAGGAGATTGCGGATCGAGTCCGCAATGACGACGGGAGGGAAGAAGCTGCCAGTAGCCAGCAGCCAAGAGCCAGTAGCCATAGCTGAAATCCTGAATTAATAAATCTGAAATCAACGAAATGGATAAACTGATCATCACTGCCGCCATCTGCGGCGCAGAAGTCACCAAGGAACAGAATCCCAATGTGCCTTATACCGTTGAGGAAATCGTGCGCGAGGCCAAGTCGGCCGTCGACGCCGGTGCTGCCATCGTGCACCTGCACGTCCGCTGGGACGACGGCACGCCCACCCAAGACCGTGGCCGTTTCCAAGAGTGCGAAGAGGCCATCTTGAAGGTGTGCCCCAACGTCATCCTCATCCCTTCGACCGGCGGTGCCGTCGGCATGACTCCCGACGAGCGTCTCCAATCGACCGACACCAACCCGTTGCCCGAGATGGCTACCCTCGACTGCGGTACCTGCAACTTCGGCGACGAGATCTTCGACAACACCATGCCGACCATGCGCGCCTTCGGCAAACGTATGATGGAACGCGGCATCAAGCCCGAATACGAATGCTTCGAGATGGGTCACCTCGACACCATCCTCAACATGGCCAAGAAGGGTCAGGCCCCTGGCGCTCCCATGCAGTTCAACTTCGTGTTGGGCGTGCCCGGCTGCAC
>ONJF01000035.1 GCA_900318085.1 uncultured Bacteroidales bacterium | reverse complement strand
ATTGGCCGTAACGTGTTCCGCATCATCTGCGAACGTCCGAATCTGGAAATCGTGGGCGTCAACGACCTGACGAGCACCAAGGTGCTGGCCCACCTGTTGAAATACGACTCCACCCAGGGCAAGTTCCCCGGAACGGTGGAATATGACGAGACTGCACTGATCGTCAACGGCGTGCGCGTCCCCGTCACTGCCGAGCGTTCACCGCTGAACATCAAGTGGGGCAAGACTCCCGATGTCGTGGTTGAGTCGACCGGTGTGTTCCGCTCGAAGGAAAGCAGCAAGGGCGGCTATGGCGACCACCTGAAGAACGGCGCCAAGAAGGTCATCCTCTCGGCTCCCTCGAAGGACGCCATCGACGCCACCGTCGTGGTCGGCGTGAACAACAACGACCTGACCGACGAGGTGGAATGCGTCAGCAATGCCTCCTGCACCACCAACTGTCTGGCTCCCGTCGCCAAGGTCTTGAACGACCGCTTCGGCATCGAGCAGGGTTACATCACCACCATCCACAGCTACACCAACGACCAAGTCATCCTCGACGGTCCGCACAGCGACCTGCGCCGCGCCCGTAGCGCCGCCATGTCGCAGATCCCAACCACCACGGGTGCCGCCAAGGCCGTGGGTATCGTCATCCCCGAACTGAATGGCAAACTCGACGGCATCGCCGTCCGCGTTCCTACGCCGACCGGTTCACTCGTCGACCTCGTCTGCACGCTGAAGACCGAAGCCACGAAGGAAGAGATCAACGCTGCCATGAAGGAAGCCGCCGAAGGCCCATTGAAGGGTGTGCTCGAATACACCGAGGACCCGATCGTGAGCTGCGACGTCATCCACAACCCGCACAGCAGCATCTTCGATGCCCAAAGCACTATGGTGATGGGCAAGATGGTGAAGATCATGTCATGGTACGACAACGAATGGGGTTATTCCAACCGCATGGTCGACCTCATCGAGATGATGAAATATTGATTGATGGGATTGGCCTACGGCCAAGAAATCCCCCAAAAAAAATTGTAGAGACGCGCCACGGCACGTCTCTACGTTTTTTTTGCATTTGTCGTAGAGACGGTGTGCACACCGTCTCTACCTATTAACCGTGATTATTCTTCAGTCTTCTCAAGGCTGAAATCGTTTCCATTCCAGCGGAGGCTATAAACGGTGTTTTCGCAATTGTCTTCTTCAACGTTGATTTTGTGACCGATGATTTCTTGATCCTGCAGTCTGACAGTATAACCACCGTCGTATTGGGCCATGGCTTCAGCCACCTTCTTGCCCAGTTCCAGCTCAGGAGTCATGGTGTTGGTGGCAGGGTCGAAATCATAGAAAACCAAGAGTTCATCATCATCACCCGACTCAGAAGCTTCTTCCATCCAGAAAGCCACGAGGGTATGACCATTGTCGCGTTTCCAGCAACGGCAATCCGTATCTTGGGAAAACTGCGTCTCGGCACGGCACAAGATGTATCCCTCTTCTTTCTGATTGTCAACATTAAAACCAAAACCGATTTTCTCCAGATCCTCTTTAAACTTCGCTTGGTCTTTGAGATAGTCGTAGAGCACCTTGTTGGGCACATAATTGGAATACTCATTGCAGAAAGAGAGTGCAAAACGCTCAATGTCAGCCATTCCTTCGGCAGGGGCGACCGGAATCGGAGCCAGCTCCCATACGCTACGGACGATTCCAATTGGATCATCCACAAAAGCCTCTTCAGGTAGTTCTTCCACAACCGTTTCGGTCTGGTTTTCGGTGTTTTGTTCTTTGTTGGCTTTATTCTCACAGGCGGTCAGCATGAAAGAAAAGGCGGCCAATGCCATCACTAATGTTTTGATTTTCATAGATAATAGTATTTAATTACATTTTTCATTCATTGTATTGTGGTAGAGACGGTGTGCACACCGTCTCTACAGGTTTTAACGCACAATGGTAATTGATCCTTGCAGATGCAGTTTCTCCTCCCCTGTTGTATCCAAATATGTGATATCCGTAATATAGAAATAGGTTCCCGGCGGGCAGTCCATATTGGTCTGCTTGCTCTTGCCATCCCATTGGATGAGCGGGTCGTCGGTGTCCCATAGGATGTTGCCCCAACGGTTGAAGATGACTGTCTTGGCTCCCGTAATCAGCGACAAGCCTGTCACCTTGGGTTCAAAGACATCGTTGAAGCCGTCGCCGTTGGGCGTGATGACATTAGGCAGGGTATAGGAGAACTCCTCCACAGGCTCCTCATGCCCGATGCGCACCGTCTTGATGGCGGAATAGTTGACCAAGGGTCGCATGATGCCCTCCAAAGTATAGTGTCCAAAGGTACGGACATAATAGCGATAGGTCTCGTCGCTCTCCACATCGGTATCGGTATAAGCCAAGCCTGCAACAGAGGCGATTTGAACGAATCGGTTACCGTCTTCCTTGAAGACCTGTGAGCTGTCGACGAGCCAAGGTACCGCCTCGGTCCATGAGAGGCTGGCCTCGTTGTTGTTCCCGTTGATCGAAAGCAGCACCGCCGATGCCGTGACACTGGTGCCCATCAACTGTTGGTGGGCATCACGCATCTCCACCTTATATAGTAAGGAAGAAGCCTCCGCCAAATTGACATTGGCATCGAGGAAGGTGGTGTCGGCACCCTCGTAAACGGAAGCGGTCTCGCCATCGAGGATACGCGTCAGGCTGTAGCTAAAGGGAGCAACGTATTGTTCGTCAATCTCTTTCGGCTGGGTCCAACAGGCAACGACCTGTCCCGCTTCGAGGTCGGTGCTGTCGTTGGTGACATGGGTAATCAAAGGACTGTCGTCCTTCAGGGTCACACAGGCCGCGTCGCTGACGATGCTCAAGGCACCGTCGGGAAACTGGGCCACGACGCGGTATTCGTATGACATGCCAGGAGGCAAATCCAGGTCGGTATAGGTGGTCGCTGCGGAGCCATTCAACGTCGCAATGAGTTGATATCCTTCACGGATGCCCGTCTCGCACGCATCGGGTTCGTAGCCATCGCAGCCCGCCTTGCGGTAGACAAGCAAAGCCACCGCATTGGAGCAAGGATAGGCCGACCACGAAAGCATCGCGTCATGGCCGTGCATTTCGGCGCTGAGGTTCTGCACCTTGGGCCCCATCACATTGATGGTCACCGTCTTGAGGTTGGTGAGGCTGACAGGTGAAGCGTCATCTTTTGCATGAATCACCACCTGATATGGTGTGTTGCGAATGTGGGCGTATTGGGTGTTCCAAAGAAACTCCATTTGTGGCTGCAGGCCAAAGGCTGATTCAGGGTTGAGGATGGCAGGGCTCACCGCCACCTCGAATGGCGCGCCCGAGGCCGTCAAGGTGACATTGTCGCCGTCAGGGTCGGAAGCCGAAATGAGGAAACCCAGCTGCTCGCCTGCCACGAGGCAGTATTGTTCGTCGCATAAAATCTCTGGCAACTCGTTGTCACAATGTGAGATCAAGATCTGCATGTCGCGAACGACGGAGCCTATCTTCACGCCATGGCGCCACTCCTCGACCATGAAAGCCACATTGTATTCGCCTTGCACCACGGGTGCATCCCAACGCAGGTCACCCGTGACGGGATCGATATCAAACGAATGCGAGGCCTGCGGATAGGTATAGCCAGGAATCTCCATGCCGTCGGTGCCTTTGCAGTGCACCAAACGATAGCTCAAACTGTCACCATCGGGGTCATAAGCCGAGGGGTTGTGAAGATAGAGCTTGCCCACGCAGCCCTTGTCGACAGGCGGGTTGAGCAGCTGCACCGAGTTGTTGTAGCCAAGGAATGGGTTAATGACCAGTTCCGTCTCGATGTGCATGGGCACCATGACCGAGTTGGGCACATTGACCACGCCGAAGTTGCGGTTGGCGTCCTCCATGCTGATGGTGTAAGTACCTGAAGAAGCGTAATTATGAACGGCCTTATAGATATTCAAAACGAAGTCGGTGCCAATACTCTCATAATGGATTCGAGGGATGTATTCTTCGCCGCCATCGCCCCAACGCATAAAGAGGGAGTCACGTTGTTCCCAGGCTGCATTAGGCACGTTGTAGGTGGTCAATGTAAACTCATAAGCATTACCGCCGAGCCAAGTATAGGTGATTTCTGCCGCACGCTGGTGCGTCGCCCTCGCGGTAAAGGCAAAACAAAAGATCAACGCCCATGTCATTCCGAGGATTTTGAAGGCATAGCTACGCTCTCTCTTCCTTCGTTCGGTTTGGCATGCCTTCAAAATCCGAAGTGAATCTATGGGCGTCACATTATTCATCTGGTATTTGTTTGAAACTGCAAATGTAGTGTTTTTTTCTAAAAGCGGCCCTTCGACAGGCTCAGGGACCGCAAAAAAAAGCATCCACCTTTAGTTTAGGCGGATGCTTTTCATTCTAAGACAAGCCAAAGATTACTTGTTCTTCAGCAGGTCGCGGATCTCGGTGAGAAGTTCTTCTTGACTTGGGCCCTTGGGAGCTTCAGGAGCAGGTTCTTCCTTCTTCTTCAGCGAGTTGAGGCCTTTCACCACCAAGAAGATGCAGAAGGCGATGATGAGGAAGTCGAAGATGACTTGGATGAAGTTACCCCACGTCAAGGCCAACTCGGGCTTCACAACGTTCTCACCCTCCATGACGGCTTCGCGAATGACCCACTTCCATTCCGTGAAGTTGAGGCCACCCGTGGCAGCACCGATGAGCGGCATGATGATGTCGGACACCAAGGAAGTAACAATCTTGCCAAAAGCGCCGCCGATGACGACACCAATAGCCATGTCCATCACGTTGCCTTTAACGGCAAACTCTTTGAATTCTTTGAATAATCCCATTGCAATAGGTTTTAATGGTTAAACAATAATGATTTGATTGCAAAATTAGGGATTAATTGAATTGGTGCAAGAAAAAAAGTTGAAAAATCAATCAGCTTCATGCCACTACGAAGAACAAAAACCGCTCAAAGCCTCATTGCGGGCTTGACCCGCAATCTCCTGCGCTGAACAATTCGTCATCTAGCGCAGGAGATGGCGGATGTTCCTCCGCCATGAGGCTTATTAGCAAGGATTGTGTTCCCCTGTCAACGACTTATGCAACAATTCAGAACTCCGAGGTGAAGTGGAACTCGATGTCAGGATACTTTTCCATCGCCATCTGCAAGGCGTATGGCGACTCGGCAAGAAAGACGTCCCTACCCTCTTTGTCCTCCGCCAGATTCAAGGCCTTGCGCATCTTGAAGTCGGCGAGTTGGGCTTCGTTGTCACTAGTAATCCAAGCGGTCTTGTAAAGCGAGATAGGCTCATAGCGGCAGGAGGCATTATACTCATGCAGCAGTCGGTATTGGATGACCTCAAACTGCAACTCACCCACCGTGCCGATGATCTTGCGCCCAGTCATCTTACCCGTAAAGAGTTGTGCCACGCCCTCGTCGGTAAGTTGTTCCAAGCCCTTGGCCAGTTGCTTCGACTTCATCGGGTCTGCGTTCTCCACATAGCGGAACTGCTCGGGCGAGAAACTCGGGATGCCTTTGTAGTTGAGGATTTCTCCCTCGGTCAGCGTGTCACCGATCTTGAAGTTGCCAGCATCGTAAAGACCCACAATGTCGCCTGGATAGGCTTCGTCGAGCACCGACTTCTTCTGCGCCATGAAGGCCGTGGGGTTGGAGAACTTCAACTCGCGGCGCTGACGCACATGGAAGTAGTTCTTGTTGCGCTCAAAACGTCCCGACACCACGCGCACAAAGGCGATACGGTCGCGGTGGTTGGGGTCCATGTTGGCATGGATCTTGAAGACGAAGCCCGTAAACTTCTCCTCCGTCGGCTCGATGCGGCGTTCCACCGTGTCGCGACCAATCGGTGTAGGCGCAATCTCGATGAAACAGTCCAGCAGTTCTTTCACGCCAAAGTTGTTCAAGGCAGAGCCGAAGAACACGGGGCAGATATCGCCTTTTAGGTATGCCTCGCGGGAGAAGTCATCATACACACCCTGCACGAGTTCAGTCTCATTGCGCAAGGTCTCGGCATCCTCGCCCAGCATCGTATCCAAATCGGGATTGTTGAGGTCATCGAAAGCGATGCCTTCGGTGATGTGCTGCTTGTCGGAGTTGAAGAGATACAGGCTTTTGTCATAAATGCTGTAAACGCCCTTAAATTTCGCTCCACTGTTGATAGGCCAGCTCAATGGCGTCAGGCGGATGTTCAGCTTCTGCTCGATTTCGTCCAGCAGCTCGAAAGGATCCATGCCAGGTCGGTCCATCTTGTTGATAAACACGATGATGGGGGTATTCCTCATGCGGCACACTTCGACCAGTTTCTCCGTCTGCGACTCGACGCCTTTGGCCGCATCGATGACCACGATGACGCTATCGACAGCCGTCAGAGTGCGAAAGGTGTCTTCTGCGAAGTCCTTGTGGCCAGGGGTGTCCAAGATATTGATCTTGATATCCTTATAATCAAAGCCCATGACAGAGGTAGCCACAGATATACCGCGTTGTCGCTCGATCTCCATCCAGTCGGAAGTGGCGGTCTTGCGGATCTTGTTCGACTTCACGGCACCAGCCACCTGAATGGCACCGCCATAGAGCAGCAGCTTCTCGGTCAATGTGGTCTTACCTGCGTCGGGGTGGCTGACGATGGCGAAAGTGCGACGCCTATTGATTTCATCAAGGAATGACATGATGTTTTTATCAATTAATACATTATAGAAAAGGCCTCGTTGTCCTCTTACAGTTCATCAGAATCGGAGAAGACAATCGCAAGCGATTGTACCTTAAACAAAAAAGCGCAGGTCTTTTGGACTTGCGCTCCTTGCGGTCCGGACGAGACTCGAACTCGCGACCTCCTGCGTGACAGGCAGGCATTCTAACCAAGCTGAACTACCGGACCAACCAGAAAAAGAACTCTATTGCTTTGCTTTGCGGGTGCAAAAGTACAACCTTTTTCCGAACTGACAAGCATTTTTTTCATTTTTTTTGTCTCTTTGAAAACAAATCAATGTATATATCTGATTATTAAGATTTTACAAAACCTACAAATTCGCAAAATTTTTGACTCATGTCTTATACCTTAACCGAAGGAATTATTCCCTACCTTTGCACGACTTTTCAATCTAGCACACTATTTGTGCAACATGTTGATTTTCTTCGTTTTATGAATAGCATCAAAAGCAATAAGAAGGTTTTTGGCACCATCTGCGGCATCTTGGCCGCCGTTTTCTACGGCACCAACCCATTAGGTGCTCTCAAGCTCTACGAGCAAGGCATGACCACAAGTTCGGTGTTGTTTTGCCGTTTCGGAATGGCTTGGATCATCGTTAGCATCATATTGCTTTTCAAGAAAGAGAGCCTTAAAGTGAACAAGCGCGAGTTCATCACCTTGACTGCCTTGGGCTTGCTGTTCATCGCCTCTTCCATGACGCTGTATTCCAGCTTCAAATACATCGCAGCAGGCGTGGCTTCCACCCTACTCTTCACCTATCCTATTATGACTGCCGTCATCATGGCCTTGTTGTTCAAGGAAAGAATCACTTTCAAGACGGTCGCAGCCATCGTGCTTTCGCTCGTCGGCGTCATCCTCTTATATTGGAGCGACGATGGCGGCACACTCAACCTCACTGGAGTGATCCTCGTCCTTGTCTCCGCCCTCACCTACGCCATCTACATCATCGTGGTCAACCGCTGCCCGCTGGAGATGTCATCTTTCAAAATCAATTTCTATGTCATCGGCTACTGCACCCTAGGCATGGCAGTATTTGCATTGCTATCGGGCAACCCGATACAAATACCGCAGAATGCAACAAGTTGGTTCTATGCTGTTTGGCTTGCCGTCGTTCCCGCCACGCTGTCTCTGGTGCTGATGGTCTATGCATCGAAATATGTGGGAGCCACGCCGACGGCCATTTTGGGAGCTTTGGAGCCGCTGACCGCCGTACTCATCGGCATCTTCATCTTCAATGAAAGCTTCGGCCTGCACTTGGCCATTGGTATCGCCCTGATTCTCTCGGCCGTCGTCATCACGGCCTACTCACCCAAGTCGACCTCAAAGGCACCTTCCAACAAATCGTAAACCGGGAGTCCAAACCCATCAGCCTGCGCCACCCATTTCTCGGCCAAATAGCGTGGCACCGACCCATCAATAAGCAACAACTTGGCATCATAGCCATTGACAACCGATTGCACATCAGGCTTTTGCTTTCCTGTGACGAGAAGATAATCCACTGGCAGCCGATACGAGAGGCTATCCTTCGTTTGGAAGCTGTCGTCCCATAACGCCAGCAATCCACCATCAAAAGCAACAAGGTTTTGCTTCTTTGCCACACCTTCTCCCTCATAATCCTCCTCAAAGCTGACCACTTGGGGATGCGACGAAAGATGCCGCTTCGCCCAGGCTCCTTTCAGGCTGTAGTCCACGGTAGATTCGTCGGCCATCAAGGCAGAATCGGCCAAAAGCACATGATTCCTTCCTCTAACAAAGTCAATGGCCGTGTGGTTACGCAGACTGTACACCGTCATCCCTAGCTGGCCATCGGTTCTGTAGAATCGAATCGTAACCGAAAGCATCACTAGCAGCAATGCCGAGAGCATCGGGATGAACAATCGGCGTTTTCGCATGGACACCATCAAAAGGAGCAGCACAAAAGCCAAAAGTAGCATAGCAAACTCAAATTCACTGACATACAACCCTTTGATGATAGAAAAAGGAAGGCTCTCCACCCGTTCCACCACCCAATTCATCACATACACCGCGCCCCAAACCAAATAACCCACAAAGGTGCTCACATAAGGTATCCACGACACCAAGAGCAACACCATGCCACTGATCACCACGATAAAACTTATCGGTGTCATAAAGAGATTGCTTAACCAGAAATAGGTCGTGAACTGGCTGAAATAAAACAAGGTGAAAGGAATCGTCGAAACCTGTGCCGCAAGTGCCACCGCCGTTATGCCCCAAGCCTTGTCAAGTAGTTTATTCTTGACATACAGCAAGTTATAGATAGGCTTTTGCAACACGACGATACCGAGAACGGCGGCATACGACAGGAGAAAGCCGATCTCAAACAGGTTATTCGGGTTGACACAAAGCAAGATGAAGGCCGATGCCGCCAACGAGTTGATGATGAATCCTTTGCGGTTAATCATCTCACCGACGATGACAAAACTGATCATGAGCGAGGCTCGCAGGATGGAGGGAGAAAGACCGGCAATGAGCGCATAAAGCCAAATCAAGGCCAAAAGCAATAAATGTTTGACCGTCTTCTGCCATTTCTTGCGATTGAGGAAGCCCAAAAGGAAACTCGCCAACAAGTAGATGATGCCCACATGCATACCCGACACGCAAAGGATATGCATCGAACCGGCGGCGACATAGTTTTTGCGCACCTCATCGGCGAGTTTGTCGTCATAACCCAACAGAATGGCCGCCGCGACGCCGAATTCATTGTCGCTCAACCCGCTGCGTTGCAACGAAGTCAACAAGACATCACGGAAACGATAGGAAAAGGCATAGATGGGGTTGGCATTGTTCACCTGCAAGTCAATCCAGTCCTCGTCCTTCAAATAGGTCTGCCCCGTAATGCCCTTGCGATAGAGATAAGCCCGATAGTCAAACTCGCCGGGGTTACGCGGTGGCGTCACCTCACGCACAGGTGCCGGAATGGCGATGAGGTCGCCATAACGCAAGGCAAAAGCAGAATCCGACTTGGGAAAATAAGCCATCACCTTACCGGAGACGGGGCGCGAAGGCGTACTATCGCCAAACTGGTACTCCAAATCGAGCACAGTGCGTATGGAGTTGGTGCGTTCGGTGGGATAGTCGTAAACCCTCGCCACATAATAACTAGCGCCGGCTTCATGGCAACGAAAGTAATCCCGTTGAGCTTCTGCCTCATGCACACGCGTCATTGCCATACCTGCCATGACAAGATAGCAAGCCATGACGGCACCGAAAATCCAATGGAAGCGATAGCTTTTCAACACAAAAGCCGTCACGGTCGCCATCGCAAAAAGCGTCAAGGCAACGGCCATCGTGGCGAATGTCGACAAGCGAAGCACAGGAAGGCAGACACAACACCAAATGCCCAAAGCGAAAGGAATCAGCATCCTGACGAAGGGATATTTGGCGTAGTCGTTCATCGGTAGCAATCAGTTCATTTGCTCTTCTTCATTTGCTGGTCGAAGGCGCAGGCGTCTTTCAGCGACTTGCGCAATGGCAGCAACAGCGTCAGGCGGGCTTCCACATTCTGCAGGCGGCGTTGACCCAAGGTCTCATGCTCGATGTCGCCCCAACCCTGGAAGGGTATGGACTCGTCTACTTCCTGCTTCGAGAAATTGCTCAACACGCTCATGCCATATGAGAGGTCAAACTTCAAGAACAATCGGGTCTGTCTCACCATGATACGACTGCAAATGCCGATGCCAGCCACCGCACTGATGTCATAAGGCTGCATCGTTGCTTTGTTCAGCTCGCTCTCATAGGTCAGGGGCTCATAACTCTCGTTGTCGTAGGTACGCTCCCACCAGAGCTTACCGTTGAGCCAGAGGTCAAAACGGGGTGCAACATAAATGTAGGGCCTGAAAGTCTCGCCATAGCCCATGTACCATGTAATGGGGAGACGCACCTCCACGGCATTCATCCGCATCGCGTAGTCGACACGGGCGAATGTCGTAGTGCTATAACTAGTCAGAAACTCGGTGGCGAAGTCCTCGTTAGAGCCGCGCATGGCATAAGAGGCATCCAGCCCCACCGCCAAGCCCCGCATGGTGTTCCACTCAAAGGCAAGACCGCCCGTAGGGGCAAGATAAGGATTGAGCTTTGCCTTCGACACCGCTGAATAAAGCATATCGTTGGCAGCGAAACTCCCCGTGATGCCGATGCTGAAGGGACTGGTATTGCGACAGACGAGGTTCTTACTCTTCAAAGGCTTGGCAAACTGGGCTTGCAGCGAAACCACCGACAAAAGACTGATAATCAGCAATAATATATGTTTTTTCATGGCTTCAACGGCTTTGAGGGTCAATCAGTGAATCGTTATACCAAGTGCAAGACTCGGCCATACCATCGTGGTCCTTGAAGACATAGATGGTGTTGACGGGATAGACCGTAGGCGGCACAATGGAGTCGTTGTATTTCATAATCTTATAGCCATACCTCAAGTCTTTCACGCCGCTATTGGTCAGCGTCCCCGACAGCACCACGGCGTGTTCGGGATGGCCCTCCGTTTGAGGCGCTTCGTGGTAATAGACCGTAAAATCGTTACCATGACCTGTCAGGTAGACCGGTGTAATCATCTTGCAGTAGGTCTCCTCCGAACTCATGCTGATGTAATCGGCAATTTGGAGGTACTGCTGGGTGATCTTATGGTAATGGGTGATAGGCGAAAGCTGTCCCACTTGCGGTGCAAAAGGAGGCTGCAGGTTAGTGGCCGCATATTCATGCATCGACTTGAACTCCATGTCGACTACAGGCGGCTGGTCGCCGAAATAGACATGTTCCTCGCCAAACATACTAAGCAGGTCTTCGGGGAGGTATTCGGTGATGAAGGGTATGTCCTGCGGGTCATTCACCAGTATCGTCTTGTCGCCCTCTTTGAGGCACGACGGCAAGGCCAACACAGCCATTGCCACCCAAACGAAGCGTTTCAAAAAGACATGTTTCATAACGCAATCCTTTCTTTATTTCAATTACGGACCACTGCCACTTTTCGTGTCAGCGTCCTTCCGTTGTTTTTCAATACAAAATAATACAATCCACTCTCATGATTGGGCATCTCATAGCCCATTTCCTTGCAAGAATCCAAGTCCACGCTGAACGACTCAATCTGTTGTCCCATGCCATTGTAAACCCCTATCTCCGCCTTACCGCTCATAACGCCAAAATGTAAGACCATCTGGCCTCTGGAAGGATTGGGCGACACTTCAAAGACAAGGTCTTCTTCCTCTTCGGGCAGACCGAAATATGTGGTTTGAATGGGAAAAACACGATACACCGTATCGCAACGGTTGATAGCAGTGGCATGAAGCATGACAGGGTGATTGAGCAGGGTGTGGATATAGAGTTTACAAGACTCTCCTCGCCCTTGTGGCACAAGATGCCAATTCGGGCAATCCACCTGCCACAGCACCGTATCCACATGAGTCCGCGCATCTTCAAAACGGAGATTGTAGTCATAAATACCGATATGCGTCTCGCTGCCACCAATGGGGTTGGCTTCCCCTTCGATTTCGAATTCGGGTGTAAAGTTCATGTCAAGATGAAGGTAATACGAGCTATCGCAGCCGAAAACATTGACACCCAGACGCTCGTAATAGCCAGACTCTGTATATTCCACCCCATAATAATCAAAGGAATCCTCGTCACAAAGCACATGCGTCTCATCGTGGATATCGCTCTCTCCCACATGCACCACAACGGATTTCGTTTCCGAGACCGGCTGCTGATTGAAAGGATTGGTACCTTCAATATAAGCCGTCACTTCATAGTCGCCAATTTGGGCATAGGAATGGATCGTGTTTTGTCCTTGTGCCTGCCCATTGTCGGCAAACTCCCAGTTCACGCTGCGAATCTCATAGTTGGTCTCCACATTGAAGCGAAGCGTGTCGTCGACGCAGGCATAGTAACCACCTTTCAACAATTCACTAGGCGTCTCGTTGACATAGAGTTGGCTGCGCAAGTCGATGATATTCGAACCCACGCAATAGGCATATCCCTTCACTTCGCCAAATCCGTATACATGAGCCATCAGACCCATGCGGCAACGCAGATGATGGATGCCTGGTGCAATCCATCTCCGCAAGAAATAATAGTCATGGTTGCCATGCACAGGCGAGAAATCGGCAGGGGCGATCAGTTCATCATCGAGGTAAACATGGCGGATGTCCTTGCGCTCAACAACGATGTTGACATAATGATGGTCGACGGGGGCCGAGCCGTGATTGAAGGTACAAAATGTGATCTCATCAATCTTCAACTCAACAGGTGGAATCCACACCATGGAAGGGTCACCAATCAAATTGCCCGCCTGCTCCATCTCATCACAATAAGTCGTTTGATACAGATAGACCACACTGGGTTCCGAGGTCTCGAGATAACAAGAGCCATCCCACCCCGTGAGGTCAAAGACATGCGACTTGCCCTTGTCTAACTCGGCTATTCGATGTCCGTTTTTCTTGACGATATTCCCGTCTGCCGACGAGGTGACCTTCACGAAGTCGCGAGCGCGACCGTTCGATGTGGTTACTACAAAATGCCTGCCCCAGGCAAAAGTGGGCAACGCTTGCTCGAAGATATGGTCCAAACCTCCATTGATATCCGGGATTGTGGTCAAGGTGTTGCCATTAAACACGGCTATCTTCTTCCCACCGGCTGCTTTCACCTTCGAGCCAGAGAGGTCGTGCGTCCCCTCGCCATATTCTGACCTCACGGAATAGGTTTGGCCAGCATCCAAGACAACCGAAATGGTTTGACCTGCTTCATGGCCCGTGATAGTCTTCACCGAAGGCGTTATCTCGACACGGGTGTCATCCTCTGTCACCACCACAAGGAAAGCACTGGTAAACTGGTCGCTGATTTCCTCATGGATGATTTTGCTCTGTGCATCAGTTTGCACGATATACTCCGACCCAAGACTCTCCGTAGGCAGGACAAATGTAGCGTCAAAGGAATTTGTGGCGCAACTCCCCGTATACACAGAGACTGTGTCGGTTGTCACCAGAAGCAACCCTTTGTCGGCCACTACCTCATCCTCTTCGTTATAAGCCTGCTCCTCGGGGATACCGACAATTTTCACGCGTGCCGATTCCACCGTAAACTGTTCCGACCATCCCGTCCGTGGATTCGTAATCGTGCCGGAGCAGTTGCGTTTCGCGCTAATCATCACACAATTATGGACCCAACCTCCATAAAGATTCTCCTTATAGCCATTCAGCATGAACGAGAGCCAAAACTCTGTGCCTTGGGTTGATGTTTGAGCCCAAATAGAGAAGCCGGCTAACAGCAAAAACGACAATATGGATAATCTCTTCACCATAACATGCTAACGCTGCAATAGCACTTTTCGTATTCCCGTCTTTTTCTCTGACTTCAAAACCAAATAATACATCCCATTGGGAACATCGGGCATCGTATAGGTGGCCATCTTACACCGGCTCCCGTCCACTGGGAAAGCGTCCACCTTTTGGCCGATGCCATTGAACACCTCGATTTCGGCATGACCCTGCACATCGTCAAGATACACATTGAAACTACCGCTCGTCGGGTTGGGGGCAATCATGAAACCAGAGAATGGTTCGTCTTCTTCCAAGCCGTAATACGAAGTCTGGATGAAAAACTCTTGATGTATGGTGTCACAACGGTTGATGGCCCAAGCGTGCAAGGTGACAGGTTCCAACAAATAGGAATAAATGTAAAGCGTACACTCCTTACCTTTGCTGCCATGCGGATCCATATGCCAATTGGGGCAGTCGATCTGCCATAGCACCGTATCGACACTCGTACGGGGCTCAACAAAATCAACGGCATATTCGTTCACGCTGATGTGAGTCTCTGTACCGCCGATAGGCCAATGTGTGCCGACCACCTCAAAATTGGGTGTAAACTCCATGTCGATGGTCAGGATATAGGTGCTGTCGCAGCCGTAGATGCTCGTGCCAACCCGCTCATAATGACCCGACTGCGTATAGTCTACGCCATAGAAATCGAAGGCGTCGACATCACACACCATCGTGTCGGCCACATGATGTTCAGGCTCGCCCACATGGATGGCTACCGTCAAGGTGTCGTAGACCGATTCCATCGAGAACTCGTTCGTGCCATTGATGTAAGCAGTCACATCATAGTCGCCTGCCGAGGCATATTGGTGCGTGACCTCAATGCCTTGACCTATCTGGCCATCCCCAAAGGTCCAACTCACCCCGTTGATGGGATAGTTGGTTTCGACATTCAAGTCAGCGCTCTCATCGTTGCACATATACACGCCGTGATGGAAGAACTCGCTCCACACGCCATTAACAAACAGTTTCTGTTTCAATCTAATCACATTGGCACCAACGCAATAGGCATAGCCACGAGCCTGGCCGAAGCCGTAGACATGGGCAATCAGGCCCATCGCGCACGACAGATGATGCGTGCCGTGGCTGATGCTCTTCCTGACGAAACTGAAATCCGAAGTGCCTTGCACGGCATGGAACTCGCTGGGATTGATGGCTTGTCCGTCGAGATAAACGCTACCCACCGCATCGTTATCGACCACGATATTGACGGAATGTCGGTCGATGGAAGCGTACTGGGATTCGCTGTTGAAGGTGCAGAAGGTGATTTCGTCAATCCGCTGCTCCACCGGAGGGATCCAAGCCATAGAGGGGTCTCCTATGTTGGAGGCGGCTGGCTCATACGGATCTTCTCCAGTCGTGTTATAGATATACACCACGCTCGGTTGTGTGGTCTCGATGAAACAAGAGCCACTGGACGAACGCAAGTCGAACACAAATGACTCGCCTCTGTTGAGCGTGACGAGAGGTTGTCCGTTGCGGGTCACGGCATTGTCGTCACCCGACGAGGTAATCTTCACGAAGTCACGCGCCCGTCCGTGCGAGGTGGTCACGGCGAACTGCTGTCCCCAAGAGTCGACCGGCAAAGCCTGCTCAAAGATATGGTCACGGCCGTTGCCCACATCGGTCGGAATGCAGGTCGTCGTGTTACCATTGAACACAGCTATCTTCTTTTCGTCGTGCGCCATGACGATGGTGCCAGAAAGGTCGCGCCAATTGTCCCCATAATCCGACCTGACGAAGAAGGTCTCCCCCGCATTCAAAGTGATGGTGGCCGTCGACCCAGGAAAAGTCAGATGGTGCTCCGTCTCATTGCTAGGCGTAATGTCTACCAAGGTATTATCTTCCACCGCGAGAATGAGGAAGGCGGTTGTCAAAATGTTCTCGTTGAGTGGAGTATCGCCATACTCTTGGTCGAAACATTGGATGATGTATTCCGAGCCCAGACTCTCGACAGGCATCACGAAAGAAGCATCGAACGAATAGGCGGCGATGTTGCTGATGTAGACCGATACCGTGTCGGAAGCCCTCAACACCAGCGACTTTCTGTCGACCACCTCCGAGTTGTCCTCGTTGTAGGCATATTCCTCTGGGATGTCAATGACGGTGATGCCATTGGCATTCACCGAGAAAGGAATGGCAGGCAGTGAGCCATCAGGTTTCTCGATGGTACCGGAGCATGCGCGTTTTGCGCTGATCATCACCGTATTGTCGACCCATTCTCCGCCATTATATTTGTATCCGTTCTCCATGTAGGAAAACCAGAACTCCTTGCCTTGCGTAGAGTTTTGGGCCATCGCGAAGAGACCGCCCAATAAAAACGCCAATGTAAATACGATCCGTTTCATGTTTGTGTAGTTTTGATACTGCAAATATATGGCAAGAAATTCAATTTTACAAATAAAATGACAATTATTTTACTTAAAACTATAAAAACTATATTTAAACGATTTTCATTCCACACATAGCACCACTTTTCTTATCCAGGTATTCCCCATGTGTTTTGCCACCAAAAGATAGATGCCATCGGGAAGCGAGCGCATATCATAGACATACGGCTGGCTTCCATCGACCTCCATCATGAAGGACTCCACCTCTTGCCCTATGCCATTATACACTAAAACCTCCACTCTGCCTTGCAGGTCACCAAAAAGGAGGCTCACCTCGCCATTGGTCGGATTGGGGATTACCTCAAAACCAACATCCTGATTATTCTCCCCCACATCATAATACGAGGTCTGGATAAAGAACTCCTCGTGAATTGAATCGCAGCGGTTGACGGCCCATGCGTGAAGTGTGATGGGCTCCGTCAAGTAGGAATAGATGTAAAGGGTGCACTGTTTTCCTTTGTCGCCATGCGGCACCACATACCAGTTGGGGCAGTCGATCTGCCAAAGCACGGTGTCCACCCGTGCGCGCGACTCCGTCAGTTGGACTTCGTATTCATTCACACTGATGTGGGTCTCGGTGCCTCCGATAGGCCAATGCGCACCTTGTATCTCAAGCGCTGGGGCATAGTTCATGTCAAGATTTAGTTCGATGATGCTGTCGCAACCTGACGGGGTGTCGTAGGTAAAGGTGTAGACGCCACTTTCCAGCAGCGGTTCATCGTCCCACACCATGGTGTTACAGGCCAAGGTGTCGATGTGGAAAAATAGGTTCTCGCCCACCACCACTTCGAGATAGGTGGTGTCGCTTTGGTTCGAACCATTGGTGATAGCACAACCATAGGTGCCCGACATGTCGGCAGTGGCATTGTGAAGGACGGGATTCTGATCGTTAGAAGTCCATGTGCCCCCTACCTTAAACCAATGGTATGTCGAGCCCGAGAGTCCATTGGCCGTAAAGGTCAAGTCGCCTCCGACGCACACCGGATCATCATAACCCACCAAAGGCGGAAGGATGGAACAGTCGGTGGTGGCTTCACCATCGGTCTTGCTGAAATGGATGTTACAAGTGCGATTGGAGTAATTGGTAATCAGCAAGATATAATACTCTCCTTCCTCTGCGTCCCTAATCTTGCAAGTTTCGTTCCAGTTGGTAGAATAACTGCATGAAATGACCATCGACCTGGTCAATCCATTGGGACACGGCTCCAACGGGTCATCGAAAGGACCCCAGCAACAGAAGTCGATGTCGACCTGCGGCGTGCTGTACATATAGATATCCATGTCACCCGGGTCGAGGATGCGCATATAATACCATGCCGGATTGGGACGCGTCCTCAAGCAATCGTAATACGGCCCCGATTCGCCAGCACCCGCATTGACACCAGCGGGGAACTCATACAAGCCGTTATCGGTGCAAAACGGTTCGGAAGTGTTGCAAAAATTGTTCTGTGTGGCAGCCCGCAGGTTTTCTTGCTTGAGCAAGGCCACATAAACCGCCTCTGGCAAGGCGGAGCGCCACATGTCGAAGAGGTCGCCAAAGGCATACTTGTCGAGCATGACATATTCCGCGAACTCTGCATGTTTCAACCGTATGAAAGCATCCAAGGCTTCTTGGCCGCCATCGCTGCAATGCGCAACGACCCGTGACGCCTCATCCAACGACAGTCCAAAATCACCGCTCTCGTGAAGGGCATAGGCCACAAACACGCGTTCGGCAAAGCCGTCGGCCATCGCATCCCAGTCCGTGGTTTGCGACAATCCCTGCTTGCCCAGCGACAAGGCCAGCAAAGCGCATACAACAATAGCAATTCTTTTCATGGTAGCAATATTATCTATCTCTTTTTCAACGCGTCACAGATGGCCTCGGCAGCTTTCTCGGAGGCGCCTGCGTTACCCATACGGTAGCGTAGCTCGTCATAATCCTCGAGCAGCCGGCGTTGGCGTTTGCTGTTGTGGAGCAACAGTTCCAACTCGGCAGCCAAATTCTCTTCGTTCAAATCGCCTTGGATCAGTTCCTTGACCACTTCCTTGTCCATCACCAAGTTGACCAAAGAGATGAATTTCACTTTGATCATCGCTTTGGCGAGGCGATACGAGAACCCGGTGGCCTTGTAGCACACCACCTCGGGCACGGTGAGCAGTGCCGTTTCGAGGGTGGCCGTTCCCGATGTCACGAGGGCCGCACTCGAGTTTTGCAGCAATTCATAGGTCTGGTCCTCGATATAGAACGCATCCGTGTTACCCATGATGCCCTTGTACAAATCCTTGTCTAACGACGAGACGCCAGCCACCACAAACTGATAGTCGGGGAAACGCGGCACCATCTTCAGCATCACGGGTAGCATCCGTTTCACTTCCTGTTTGCGGCTACCCGGCAATAGTGCGATGATCTCGCGCTTCTCGCCAAGGCTGTTGCGTCGGAGGAAAATGGATCGGTTGGATGTGCCATACTTGGCCAACTCATCCAACAACGGGTTGCCCACATAGGTCACATCAACGCCATAGCGTCTGTAAAACTCCTCCTCAAACGGCAGAATGACCAGCATCTTATCGACCGAAGCCTTGATCTTGCGCACGCGACGGCGTTTCCAAGCCCACACCTGCGGCGAGATGTAATAGAAAACCTTGAAGCCTTTCTCATGGGCAAACTTGGCAATGCGGAAATTGAAGCCAGGATAGTCCACCAAGATGACGGCATCAGGCTGATACTCCATGATATCCTTTTTCGTTTGCGCAATGTTGCGCAACACCTTACGCAGGTTGACCGCCACCTCAACGAAGCCCATGTAGGCCATCGTGCGGTAGTGCTTCAGCAAGTCGACGCCTTGTGCCTTCATCTTGTCGCCGCCGCAGCCACGGAACTCGGCCTTCTTGTCCTTCTTCTTGATTTCGGCCACAAGGTTGGAAGCGTGCAAGTCGCCAGATGCCTCACCTGCTATGATATAGTATCTCATGGGTTAACGGTTGATTTGACAAGGAAGAAAACCAGCAGCATCCCGACCACTGTGACGGCCAGCACACCTTTCCCCATCTTCTCAAGGTTCCACTTCACGAGCATCATCCTAAACAGGATGACGCCTGGGATAAAGGCAAGAAGGAAAGGGGCGCGGGCAGCGAAGATGCCCAGTTTCTCCCAATTGACAAGGCTCAACAGCAGGTAGAACAGCCCAAACGAAGCCGCTCCAGCCAGTAGTCCAAGCCAAAAACTATCTTTGATTTTCATAAGCGTATTATTTGACATGAGACACGGGACTGCGGGACACGGGACTTTTTATAGTCTCGCGTCTCGAAGTCTCGCGTCAACAATCAGATTTTCAAATTCTTTCATCGGTTCAATCTGCGCATGCGCAGTCCAATCGAAACAGGTGGGCACCAATGAGGCATAATTATGTTGCAGTGCCCAGAGGTCGGTGTCGGGCATGACGTCGTCGCTCTCGAAGGTGCCTTCGAGGTCATAGAACTGCTCACCGTTTTCGTCAAACTTGTCCTTGAACAGTTCCACCCAGCGACAGGCCGCCTGTCGGCACACCTTGATGCCTTTAAGAGGCTCTTCGCCACGTTTGGGGAAGTTCACGTTGAGGCAGACGCCCTTGGGCAGGCCTTCCGCCAGCACCTTTTTCGTGATTTCGAGAATGGCCGTATCGAGATGGTCGAAGTCGGCATCGGGGTCAAGGCTGAAGAGGCTATAACCGATGGCGGTCAACCCGTTCATACAGGCCTCGATGACGGCACCGATAGTGCCAGAATAGACTACCGTAGTAGCAGCGTTCATACCATGATTGATGCCCGAAACCACCAAGTCAGGTTGCCTCTCACACAACTTCTGGTAGGCTAGCTTCACGCAGTCGACGGGCGTGCCGTTGCAGCGGTATTCGGTAAAGCCTTCCTCCTGCTGAACGAGGCGTACATATAGACGGTCGCGGATAGTACACGAATGGCTCTTGGCCGACATCACCTCGTCGGTCGAAATGAGCACCACATCGCCGAGCGTGCGCATTAAGGTGACCAGCTTGCGCAGGCCTTTGGCGGCGTATCCGTCATCGTTGGTAATCAATATCAAAGGGCGATTTTTGTCCATTTTGCATCAATAATCTGCAAAAATAGAAAAAAGCAATAATGGAATTGCCCTTTCGGGCAAGAAATCTATCAAAAATCTAATGGAAAATCTTTCAAAATGATTTTCAAAGTTTTTGAAATAGATTATTTCAGTTTTTGCTTCGACGAATCAAAGTATTTCTTTCGAAACAATCCCAGTTTAGAACCCCTTCAAACATTGATAGAGTTTTCGAGTCGGCAGGCCCATCACATTATAGAACGAGCCTTCCAGTCCGCTGATGCCCACATAGCCGATCCACTCCTGGATGCCGTAGGCGCCCGCCTTGTCATAAGGTTTGCAATGCTCGATGTAATAGTCAATTTCTTCCGCATCCAATTGGGCAAAGGTCACATTGGAACGCACCGCAAAAGATTCCGACTTCTCCGCCGAGCGCACCGTGACGCCCGTCACCACATGGTGCGTCTTGCCTGAAAGTAGTTCAAGCATCCTTGCTGCGTCTTCCCTATCCTTCGGCTTGCCCAAGATCTCGCCTTCGCAAATCACAACGGTATCGGAGGTAATCAACAGATAATCAGCGGGGAGTTCAGCATCGTTGAACGCCAGTGACTTGTGCAGGCTCAAGTATTTCGGCACTTCATCCAAGGGCAAATCTGTTGGATAGTTTTCTGGCGTTTCTTTGGTCAAAATCTCGAAATTAACACCCATGCCACGCAGCAGTTCCTGCCGACGCGGGGATTTGGATGCAAGGATGATATGGTATTTTTTCAGGTTGGTAAGCATATTAGTGTGTTTAACGTGATTAAATAAGGCCTTTGAATTTCAGCCACAAGGCAAAAAACTGGTCATATACCGAATAGACATTTTTGTCCTCAGTTATAAAATCCTTATCAAGTAGCCCTTTCAATGCAGAACTTACACTACTAGCCGAATTAAGTTTGTTCCTTTTGACAAACGCTCCACTTGTCACCTCTTTAGCTTTTCCTTCTATTGCAATAGCCAGGAACAGAGAACGTTGTTTTTCGGGCATTTGATAAAACAAAGACTCGTATGTGTCGGAAGAGAGCCTAATAATGAACTCCACGGCCTCATCCACCATCGAAACGTCACAGGAGGTACCCTTATCCGTTCTGGAGAAAAGCACATTCATCACACGGTGCATATAACTTGTCACCGCCTCAAAACGCTCATAAAGTAGAGCCACGACTGCAGCATCAAGATGTTTTCTCGCTTCCTCAAACTTACCTACGCAAAAATCAGTGTAAACATTCAAATCCAACGGTTGCAAATTCATAATGGTAACCGACTGATAGAACGGGCGAGAAGGCGAAGTGAACATCCCGTTCATCATGTGGCGTTGTGAGCCTGAAAAAATGAAATGGGCATTGGTGCAACGCTGCACGTATGTCCTGATAGTCGCTTCGATGGTTTCGTCCCCATATCGGGTAATCTGTTGAAACTCATCAATAGCCACCAGGCAGGGTTTATCCGCTTTTTCCAAGTAAGTGAAAATCTCATCCAAGGTAACCGTCGGGTTGTTAATTGAGCCAATTCCAACGCCCCATACAGGCATTCCGTTAATGTCAAATGTGATTTCACTGCGCAACGACGCCACCATGGTCACAAACTTTTCCCAAGCCTTCCTGCCTTTGGGACGAAGCTCGTCAACCAAGGATTTGCCTAGCATGTTCACAAAATCACTGAGATTTTTGGTGGCATAGATGTCAACCACAAAACAGTGGTAATTCTTCTGAATTTCAGGATTATCGAATACATGCCAGATTAGATCTGTCTTTCCGATTCGACGAGGAGAAATCAATGCGATATTGTTCTCGTTGAGAAGAAGTTCCCGCAAAATCTCGGTCTCTTGCACACGGTCGCAAAAATACTCGGCACCGGCATAGCCATTGGTAACAAAAGGATTCTTCATAGGACAGAATTATTTCACCCGCAAAAATACAAAAAATTTTGATTACTATAAAATGATTACCATAAAATAGTAATCATAAAAGGGGAATCTAGATAGATTTTGCAGAAACTACCCATAAAAAACGAATAGCGGAGTTGATTAAACCCCACTATTCGTTCTATCTAATGAAAAAAGGCTTATTACAGCAGCTTCTTCTTCAAAGTCTCAATCATGTCGACCGTCATCTTGTCGAGGTCGTACTTCGGGTTCCAGCCCCACTCTGCACGAGCGCAGCTGTCGTCCATCTTGTTCGGCCAGCTGTCGGCGATAGCCTGACGAATCGGGTCGAACTTGTACTCCATCTCGAAGTCCGGATAGTACTTCTTGATGGCGTTGTAGATGATTTCCGGGTCGAAGCTCATGGCCGTCACATTGAACGAGTTGCGGTGCACCAGCTTGCTCGGGTCGGCTTCCATAATGTCGACCATGGCATCCAGAGCATCAGGCATGTACATCATATCCATGTAGGTGCCTTTGCTGATGGGGCAATAGAACTTTTCACCCTTCACGGCAGCGTAATAGATTTCAACGGCGTAGTCGGTAGTACCACCGCCAGGCAGGGTCAAGTTGCTGATCAAGCCCGGGAAACGGACGCTGCGGGTGTCCACGCCAAAGCGGGTGAAGTAATAGTCACTCAACAGCTCACCAGTGACCTTGGTCACACCGTAGATGGTGTTCGGGCGTTGGATGGTATCTTGAGGTGTGTTGTCGTGCGGTGTGCTGGCACCGAAAGCACCGATGGATGAAGGCGTGAAGACAGCGCAGTTGAAAACGCGTGCCGTTTCAAGGCAGTTCACCAACGAGCCGATGCCGACGTTCCAACCCAGCATGGGGTTCTTCTCGGCCGTGGCCGAAAGGATGGCTGCAAGGTTATAGATGGTGTCGATGTTGTAGCGTTTCACCACATCGACAATCTGCATGATCTGCGTCGAGTCGATTCTTTCAAAAGGACCGGTCTCGACAATTTCACCGGTCAAAGGGCGAAGATCCGATGCCACCACATTCTCGTTGCCGTAGGTAGCACGGAGCTTCTTCACCAATTCTGTTCCGATCTGTCCGCCGGAACCGACAATAAGTATTTTCTTCATTTTAATATTCTATATTTAATTCGGAATGCTGAATGAGGAATGCTGAAATCGAAGATTCGACGCAGTCCATGAGGCGAAGCCCTACGTCGCATTGCGACATTCAGCATTCCGCATTCCTAATTCCGCATTATTTCAAAATTCCCAGTTCTTTACCAATCTTCACGAAGGCGGCGATGCACTTGTCGAGGTGCTCACGCTCGTGGGCGGCGCTCACCTGCACACGGATACGGGCCTGACCCTTCGGCACCACAGGATAGTAGAATCCCGTGACGAAGATGCCTTCTTCCTGCAACTTGGCGGCGAACTTCTGCGACAGCGGGGCGTCGTAGAGCATCACGGCGCAAATGGCAGATTGTGAAGGCTTGCAGTCGAAACCGGCCTCGGTCATCTTCTTGATGAAGTAGGCGGTGTTTTCATGCAGCTTGTCCTGCAGGGCATTAGTCTCGCTCATCATCTCGAACATGCGGATGCCAGCGGCCACGAGGCCAGGAGCCATCGAGTTGGAGAACAGATACGGACGGCTGCGCTGACGCAGCATGTCGATGATTTCCTTACGACCTGTGGTGAAACCGCCCATGGCACCGCCAAAGGCCTTGCCGAGGGTACCGGTAAGGATCTCAATCTTGCCACGGAGGTTGTAGTGCTCGGTGACACCACGACCCGTGCGGCCGACCACGCCGGCGGAGTGGCTCTCGTCGACCATCACCATGGCGTTGTATTTCTGTGCCAGTTCATAGATCTTGTCGAGCGGGCAGACGTTGCCATCCATCGAGAACACACCGTCGGTGACGATGAGACGGAAGCGGCAAGCCTGGGCGTCTTGCAGTTGCTTCTCGAGGTCGGCCATGTCGGCATTGGCATAGCGATGATGGAAGCATGGTTCAAAGCATCGGAGATGATGGCATCATCGGGACCGAGCAGCGGCTCAAACACGCCACCATTGGCGTCGAAGCAAGCAGCATAAAGGATGGTGTCTTCCGTGCCGAAGAACTCTGCGATCTTGGCTTCCAATTTCTTGTGAAGGTCCTGGCAGCCGCAGATGAAACGGACAGAAGCCATACCGAAGCCACGGGCGTCCATGCCGTCCTTGGCGGCTTGGATCAGTTCCGGATTGTCGGCCAAGCCGAGGTAGTTATTGGCGCAGAAGTTGAGGCACACCTTGCCACCAACCATGATTTCAGCGCCTTGGGCACTCTCAATGATGCGTTCTTTTTTATACAGGCCGTCGGCTTCAATCTGTGCCAACTCCTTTTTCAGATACTCTTGAAAATTAGCGTACATGACATAAATGATTTAAAGATGTTCTTTGGGCGCAAAGGTACAAAAAGCATTGATAGGTTGTACAGTTTTTTTGAACAAATTCACATGCTACCGCTTTATTTTGTACTTTTGCCGCATAATCAACAAAACACCAGTAAAATGAACGGTACCTTATATATTTACAATAGCCTTTCGCGCTGCAAGCAGCCTTTCAAACCCCTCAACGCCCCGCATGTGGGCATGTATGTCTGCGGCCCCACCGTCTATGGCGACGCTCACCTTGGTCATGCCCGTCCGGCCATCACTTTTGATTTGGTTTTCAGATATCTGAAACACCTCGGCTACAAAGTCCGCTATGTTCGTAACATCACCGATGTGGGTCACTTGGAGCACGATGCCGACGAAGGCGAAGACAAAATTGCAAAGAAAGCACGACTCGAGAACCTGGAGCCCATGGAGGTGGCACAGTACTACACCAACCGCTACCACGCCGCCATGGACAAGCTGAACGTGCTACGTCCTTCTATCGAGCCACACGCTTCGGGACATATCATCGAACAGATTGCCATGGTGCAGAAGATCCTCGACAACGGCTATGCCTACGTGGAGAACGGCAGCGTGTATTTCGACATTGAGAAATATAATAAGGAGCATCCCTACGGCATCCTCTCGGGACGCAACTTCGAGGAGATGCTCAACACCACGCGTGAGCTGAGCGGTCAGGAGGAGAAGCACAACCCCGTCGACTTCGCCCTTTGGAAGAAGGCCGAGCCCAAGCACATCATGCGTTGGCCTTCACCTTGGAGCGACGGTTTCCCGGGCTGGCACATGGAATGCTCGGCCATGGGCTGCAAATACCTCGGCGAGACCTTCGACATCCACGGTGGTGGCATGGACCTCATGTTCCCCCACCATGAGTCGGAGATTGCCCAGTCACCTACTGGATGCACAACAACATGATCACCATCGGCGGTCAGAAGATGGGTAAGTCGCTAGGTAACTTCATCACCCTCGATGAGTTCTTTAACGGCAGCCACATCAATGCCAAGGGTGAGGAGATGATTGCACAGCCCTACAGCCCCATGACCATTCGCTTCTTCATCCTGCAAGCCCACTATCGCAGCACCTTGGACTTCAGCAACGAAGCCTTGCAAGCCGCCGAAAAGGGCTACAACCGTCTGATGGAAGCCGTGAAAGCCGCCAAGAGCCTGAAAGCCACCGAAGGTGCAGCTTCACTTGACATACAAAAGATCGTCGATGCCTGCTACGATGCCATGAACGACGATTTCAACAGTCCCATCGTCATCGCCAACCTTTTCGAGGCCGTGCGCATTGTCAACACCGTTAAGGATGGCAAGGCTCAAATCAACGCCGAGGAACTGGCTTTGCTCAACAAACTGTTCAACGACTTTGTCTTCGACATCTTGGGTTTGGTGGAGAGCAACGCCTCCGACGGCAGCGGCGCCCTTGTCGACGGCCTCATGCAGACCATCATCGACATCCGCAAGCAAGCACGAGCCAACAAGGACTGGGCCACCAGCGACAAGATTCGTGATGAACTCGCCAAACTACATATCACCCTGAAGGATGGCAAGGAAGGCACCTCTTGGGTGGTTGATTGAAACTAAAATCCAACATGCCATGAAGATGCAAAACGACACGAGCAAATACCACTTTAGAAACCTTGTCTTTGAAGGTGGTGGCGTGAAAGGTATCGCCTATGTTGGCGCCCTTGAGGTGCTCGACCAAGAAGGCATCCTCAAAGACATCAAACGCGTGGCTGGCACCTCGGCAGGTGCCATGGTGGCCGTCCTCGTTGGGTTGGGCTATTCTGCTGCCGAGTTGAGAGACATCCTATGGAACCTCAATTTCCAGAACTTCTTGGACGACTCCTGGGGATACATTCGCGACACCAAACGCTTCATCACGGATTACGGCTGGTATAAAGGCGACTTCTTCCGCAACCTGATGGCCGACTTCATCAAGCAAAAAACCGGCAACGGAGAAGCCACCTTTAAGGACCTTCAGGATGACACGAAATACAAGGACATCAACTTGATTGGCGCCGACCTCTCGACAGGTTGCACCCAGGTGTTCAATGCCAGAAACACCCCTGATGTCAAAGTGGCCGATGCCGCCCGCATCTCCATGTCCATCCCCTTGTTCTTTGCTGCGGTGAAAGGCGTCAACAAAGACAACCATATTTATGTCGATGGCGGCCTTCTCGACAACTACGCCATTAAAGTCTTCGACCGCAAGAACCTTGTTTACGACCAGCAAAACAACGCCAGAAGGACAGAGTATTACGAAATCCTCAATGAGAAGCTGTCGACGCTATCGCCAAGAGCCGCCAGACCTGGTCAATTCAAAAACCTCTATGTCTACAACAAAGAGACATTAGGTTTTCGCTTGGATGGAAAAGAAGAGATTGCCAAGTTCATCGATCCGGAATTCCAACCTCCGGCGAAAGAAATCAAGTCGTTGTTTTCATACACCAAGGCCTTGATTACCACGCTTCTCGACGCACAGGACAGCGTGCACCTGCATAACGATGACTGGCAGCGCACGGTCTTCATCGACACCTTTGACATTGGTCCCATCGACTTCGACATATCGGACGCAAAAAAGCAGAAACTTGTAGATTCTGGCACGGTATGTGCACAAGCCTATCTTGAATGGTACAACAACGATGAAGAAAAAGCCAACAAGTAAACCTATATTTGACATTCAATCCATTAACCAAACCAAATGAAATCGCTTTTATTGAACAATGCTAAAGGCGAGAGCCTTACTCTTGTCATTCTAGTTTTTACGCTTTTCCTTGCCAGACCCATCATGGCACAAGAATCTTTCTACTCCTACGATAGCCGCACTTTCTTTGAAGTCGACGGTCGCTTGGGCAAGTATTTTCCTTTTGAGGAACGCCATGCCTATATGAAGGTTTTGCCACAATACGGCCTCGACCTGCGTATTGGTCGACAAACCGACGGTCGCATGCAGTGGGAGAAAGACTTCAACCACCTTTCTTATGGTGCTTTCCTGCGCTTCGAGAAAAACAACGTGGACAGCATCCAATTCATCGACCGTGACGAGTATGGTTATGAACGCGAGAATTGGCGTGCTCTCGGGGACTGCTACTCGCTTGGTGGCTTTATCAACGGGCACCTCTATCGTGGCAAATATTGGTCATTCGACTACGACATCATGGGCGGCTTCTCCTTCTGGACCAAGCATGGTGACGAATTCATCGGATCGGTGGCCAACGTCCACCTCGCCATCGATGCGGGCCCGACTTTTATGATCGAGGACAATTTCGACTTGCTGGTACGTTACCAATTCTCGCACTCTTCTAACGCTGCATTCAGACTTCCTAACTGTGGCATCAATGTGTTCAGTTGGCTGGTGGGCTTGCGTTATCATCCCAACGGCAGGCCCGATTTGATCCCCAAAGAGCGTCCACGGCCGAAATTCCAAAAAACCACTTCGCTCTTCGCCTCGGAATCAGTTGGCCTGTTGCAAACCAACGAATGGATGCGCAGCTACCAAACCGTCGATGGCACCATGGTCAGCGACTTACCCGCAGAACGACCTTATTATTTCGCCAATGTCATTCAGTTGGGCGTACACCGCCAATTCCACCCAAAATTCAGTTACGACCTTGCCTTGGACTTCGGCTGGACGGGTGAGACCAAACGCATGTATGAGAAAGCGCATCAGATGTACGGCGACGGCCACGAATACTTCTCCGGTGACGATGCCATTCCGCTGATGGAATACAGTTTCGCCCGCGGCCTGCACTTCGCACCATCGGCCATGTTCGAAATCAACTACAACCGCTTTGCTTTCTGCCTCGGCGGCGCCTATTACCTCTGGCACGGCATCTATTATGGCACCGACCAAAAGAAGACCTGGGGGCTGGCCGAGTCATCGGAAAGCAACTTTGAGGACACCTACCTCCCACCTTGCTACCGCACCTTCTACGGCCGTTTGGGATTTAAGTATTACCTTGGCGAAAACCGCAATATGTTCGTGGGTAGCTTCATGAAAGTGCATGAAGTCGTCATCGACTATGCCGAGTTTACCTTCGGCATGAACCTTTATAGCTGGAAAGGCAAGAAATAATCCTTATTCGCCGTAATCGACTTCGTTGATTAGATTGCCCTGCTCGTCGTAATATTTCCACTTTCCGATGTGCCTGCCTTCTTTATAGTAACCTTCCTGGAGCAAGTTACCATTGGCTTGCCAAACTGTGGCTTTACCCGTGCGCAAGCCATTGACGAAAGTGCCTTCGCTTTGCACGCGACCGTCAGGAAAATAGGCCTTCCATTCACCATCACGCTTATCGCCTTTCATGGTGCCTTCCATCTTCACCTGACCCGTTTCGTAGAGCTCAACTTCTTTCACGCAAGTGCCTTTCCTATTAAAATACTGGGTCTTTTGGGTCTTACCGTCGGGGTAGGTCTCGACCACTTTTTCATCCAATTTGGGGTTACATGCTGCAAAGGCCAAAGCCACAGCCAATAACAAAAAACACTTTTTCATATCATTTCGTTTTAATTGTTTCATCTATCAAAACACAGACGCATGCCCTTGTCTTCTTCGTGGAACACGCCATTTTCAAAAACCAAGTTGCCATTCACAAAGGTATGCGTCACCTTGGAATGCAGGCAGAGGTCTTCGTAAGGCGACCAGCCGCATTTCGAGTACTCGACATCGTCCGAGACCCAATGTTTGGGACCCAATTCGACAAGGGCCAAGTCGGCATGATAGCCTTCGCGGATGAAACCACGACGGTCGATGCGATACAAAATGGCCGGGTTATGGCACATCAGTTGCACCAACAAAGGCCAATCCACAGTGGCACTCCGCATAAAATCAAACTCTTCAGCCATCAACTCCAACGAATGCTGGATGGACGGGAAGCCCGACTTGCTCGTGAAATAGTCACCCGTGAACTTCTCCTCGCGCAAATGCGGAGCATGATCGGAACCAATGGTGTCAATCAACCCCGAATGCACAGCCTCCCTCAAGGCACGACTATCCCACTTCGCTTTGATGGCAGGGTTACACTTGATGGCAAAGCCTTTATCATCATAGTCTTCATCCACATACCACAAATAATGCGGACACGTTTCGGCAGTAATCTTCTTGTCTTTCAAAGGAATGTCATTCCTAAACAACGATAGTTCCCTCTTCGTGGAGATATGCAGCACATGCAACAGAGCACCAAATTTTTCGGCCATATCAATGGCTTTCGCAGATGACTTGTAGCAAGCTTCAGAAGTCCGAATAAACGGATGAATACTTGCATTAGGGACTTCCTCTCCTTTGTCGACCAAGTCTTTGAAACGAACCATGTTGGCATGAATCATCTGTTCGTCTTCGCAATGCGCGGCAATGAGGCAAGGTGACTCTCTGAACAGGCGTACCAAGACTTCGTTCTTGTCCACCAACATATTACCCGTGCTGGAGCCCATAAACAACTTGATGCCACAGACTCGCTTCGGGTCGGTCTTCACGACTTCTGCAAGGTTGTCGTTGGTGGCACCGAGATAGAAGGAATAGTTAGCCAAGGATTTCTCAGCGGCAAGGTCAAACTTTTGCTGCAGCAATTCTTGCGTTGTGGTTTGCGGATTGGTATTGGGCATGTCCATGAACGAAGTCACGCCACCTGCCACGGCAGCACGGCTTTCGGTGTAGATGTCCGCCTTATGCGTCAAGCCGGGCTCACGGAAATGCACATGCTCGTCAATAATGCCTGGGATGAGGTATTTGCCTGTGGCATCAATGACTTTATCAACCGGCCCTTCGACGGGCTCAGGGGCCTGGTTTCCGCGTACAATCTTAACAATCTTGCCATCCGAAATGAAAACACTTGCCTCGAAGGTCTGGCCTTCGTTGACAAGTGTCGCATTTTTTATAAGGTAGTTCATGCTGTCTTCCTCGGTTTGATTTTTCCGAACATGCCTCTCAAACGCAGGTTGATGACACCGAACACAGCCTCGCGGAAGATGCCCTTGCTCATCTTCGACTGGCCCTCGCGGCGGTCGGTGAAGATGATCGGCACCTCCTCGATCTTGAAACCGAGTTTCCAAGCGGTGTATTTCATCTCAATTTGGAAGGCATAGCCCACGAATTTGATTCTGTCGAAATCGATGGTCTCAAGCACCTTGCGCGTGTAGCACACGAAGCCTGCCGTGGTGTCGCGCACCTTCATGCGGGTGACAAAACGAACGTAGGCCGAGGCGTAATATGACATCAGCACACGCCCCATGGGCCAATTGACTACGTTGACGCCCGTCTTGTATCGCGAGCCTACAGCGAGGTCGGCACCCTCAGCGCAGGCGTCATGCAAACGGGAGAGGTCATCGGGATTGTGCGAGAAGTCGGCATCCATCTCGAAGACATACTGGTAGTCGCGCTCCAAGGCCCACTTGAAGCCCGTGATATAGGCCGTACCAAGGCCCAACTTCCCTGCTCGCTGAATCATGAACAGGCGGTCGCCAAACTCCTGCATCAGACCTTTCACGATGTCGGCTGTGCCGTCGGGGCTGTTATCGTCGATAATCAAGATATCGAACGCCATGGGCAGGTTGAAGACGTAGCGGATAATCTTCTCGATGTTCTCTTTCTCCTTGTAAGTCGG
>ONJF01000070.1 GCA_900318085.1 uncultured Bacteroidales bacterium | reverse complement strand
ACAAAATATTTGCTTATGGAGAGAGAATGCGTTTTAAGTCTCATTTTTTCCTTGTTTTTTGTTACACATTTGGGGCTTATTTACTACTTTTGCACCAATATAAAATATTAGGTTATGTTAGAACAAGTACTAAGAGATTTATTCATAAAGTCATTCACAACTTTATACGGACAGGAGCCACCTGTGCAACAGGTGAATTTCCAGAAGACACGCCCCGAGTTTGAGGGCGACATGACCATCGTGGTGTTTCCCTTTGTGAAGCTGGCAGGCCGCAACCCAGAGCAGCTGGCCAACGAGATGGGTGCCGAGATGATCAAGGAGTCTGACATGATTGCCAAATTCAATGTGGTGAAGGGATTCCTTAACCTGTTGATTTCCGATAAGTTTTGGATGGATTTCTTCAAGGCAAACCACGAGAACCGTGAGTTCGGTCGCAAGCCTGTATCGGGCAAGAATGTGGTGATCGAGTATTCCTCGCCCAACACAAACAAGCCCTTGCATTTAGGCCATATCCGTAACAACCTCCTCGGCTGGAGCGTGTCGGAGATCATGAAAGCCAATGGCAAGAGAGTGGTGCGCGTGAACCTGGTCAACGACCGTGGCATCCACATCTGCAAGAGCATGTTGGCATGGCTGAAGTGGGGCAATGGCTGCACGCCCGAGTCGACGGGCAAAAAGGGCGACCACCTCATCGGCGACTTCTATGTGCTGTTCGACAAGAAATTCAAGGAAGAGGTGAAATCCTTGCTGCCGGCCGACTACGACACCTTGGACGAGAAAGCCAAGGAAGAAGCCAAGGCCAAGGCCGAAGCCGAGTCCACCCTGATGCAGGAAGCCCGTGAGATGCTGGTGAAATGGGAGGCCAATGACCCCGAAGTGCGCCACCTGTGGGAGACCATGAACCAATGGGTGTATGACGGCTTCGACGTGACCTACAAGCGCATGGGTGTTGCCTTCGAGAAGATTTATTATGAATCACAAACCTATCTGCTGGGTAAGGCGTTGGTTCAGGAAGGCCTTGAAAAAGGCGTCCTTTATCGTCGCGACGACAACTCCGTGTGGTGCGACCTCCGCGATGAAGGTTTGGACGAGAAACTCCTGCTCCGTCGCGATGGCACATCGGTCTATATGACCCAAGACCTCGGCACCGCCCAACTGCGTGTCAAGGAGTATGACCCGGAGAAGCTGATTTATGTCGTTGGCAATGAACAAATTTACCACTTCGATGTGCTGAAGCGCGTGTTGGTGCGCCTTGGCCGTGAGTGGGGCAATGATATCGAACACCTTTCCTATGGCATGGTGGAGTTGCCCAACGGTAAGATGAAGTCACGTGAGGGCACCGTTGTCGATGCCGACGATCTCATGGATGAGATGGTGGCCACGGCCAAGGCCGTCTCCGACGAACTCGGCAAAGCCAAGGACCTCTCACCGGAAGAAGCTGACAAACTCTATCACACCATCGGATTGGGTGCCTTGAAGTATTTCATCCTCAAGGTCGACCCGAAGAAGACTATGCTCTTCAATCCCGCCGAGTCCATCGACTTCAACGGCAACACTGGCCCCTTCGTGCAATACACCCACGCCCGTATCTGCTCGGTGCTGCGCAAGGCAGAAGAACAAGGCATCAAGCTCGAAAGAGAGGTTAAGGTCAGCGACTTGCAGCCCAAGGAAAAGGAAATCATCGTGATGATGTACGGCTGGCCAATGGTCTTGAACCAAGCTGCCGAGAACCGCAGCCCCGCGATGATTGCCAACTTCATCTTCGACCTCGCCAAGGAATTCAACCAGTTCTACCAAGAGTGCAGCATCCTGAAGGAGCCCGATGCCGACCGCCGCATGTTCCGTCTGCAGGTGTGCGACATGGTGGCCGCCTTGCTGCGCAATGCGTCTGAATTGCTGGGTATCGGAATGCCAAATAGAATGTAATAATGAATGTATTTTACATACCTGGAGCGAAAGAAGGCCTGATGACCTTGCCCGAGGACGAGTCGAAGCACTGCGTCAAGGTGCTGCGCATGACCGAAGGCGAGTGTTTCTGCGTCACCAACGGAGAAGGCTTTCTCTTCGACGCCGAGTTGGTGGAGGCTTTGCCCAAGCGGGCAGCCGTCAACTTGACGAACCAGCGCAAAGGGTATGACCACTGGGGCTTTAACCTCGAAATCGCCATCGCGCCTACCAAACTCAACGAGCGCACTGAGTGGTTTCTGGAGAAAGCTACGGAAATCGGCATCGACCGTGTGAGGCTGTTCACTTCGTATCATTCAGAGCGACGCGCTGCCAACGTGGAGCGTTTCCAGAAGGTGATGGTGGCGGCTATGAAGCAGAGCATCAAGTCGCGTCTGCCGATAGTAGAGGATTTGGTGCCGTTCGACAAATTGGTGAAGCAACCTTTTGATGGACAGAAGTTCATTGCTTGGATTGACGACGACGTGAAAGACTGTCTCTGTGACTTATACACAAAAGGTGAGAATGTTTTGGTACTCATCGGTCCCGAAGGCGATTTCAGTCACGAGGAAGTGGCGCTGGCGAAGGAAAATGGCTTTGTGCCGTGTAGTTTGGGAGATGCGAGATTGCGTACTGAAACAGCGGCTATCGTGGCTTGCCACACGATTCAACTTATCAACCAAATGAAATGAAGAAGCTATTGATTGCCATATTGCTGTCATTCTCTTTCGTTGCTTCGGCTCAGCAACTTAACATCGCCTTGCTGAAATACCGTGGGGGAGGAGACTGGTATGGCAACCCGACGTCGTTGCCCAACTTGGTGCGTTTCTGCAATCAGGAGATTGGCACTGACATTAATCCCAATGTGCCCACCGTGGAGCCATCAAGTCCTGACCTGTTCAATTATCCATACGTCTACATGACGGGTCACGGCAATGTAGTCTTTGATGCGGCCGAGGCACAGAACCTGCGCAATTACATGTTGGCGGGCGGTTTCCTGCATATCGACGACAACTATGGCATCCGACAGTACATCGAACCTCAGATGAAGAAGGTGTTCCCCGAGTTGGATTTCGTGGAGTTGCCTTATACACATGAGATCTTCAAGAAACCGTATGCCTTCCCAAACGGCTTGCCGAAGATTCACGAGCACGACAACAAACCACCACAACTCTTTGCCTTGATTTACGAAGGTAGAATTGTTTGCATCTTTACTTACGAATGCGACCTTGGTGACGGTTGGGAAGACCAGCGCGTGCATCATGACTCGCAAGAGACCCGAGAGAAAGCCCTCAAAATGGGCGCGAATATATTAAGGTATGTTTTTACAAAATAACTAAGTTCCCTGAGCTCGTCGAAGGACCGACTAAAAAAGACGGTGCTTCGACAGGCTCAGCAACCTGCATTAACAATTGAAAAAATGGAAGAAAGAAAATGCCTCTACTGCGGAGAACCCCTTATAGGGAGAGTCGACAAGAAATTTTGCTGCGACTCATGCCGTAACAGCTATAACTACGAGAAGACCCACAAACAAATCAATGTGGTGAGAAAAATAAATGGTATTTTAGCGCGAAATCACAACATTCTGCTGGAATTGAATCCCAATGGTAAAGGCTTTGCGAGTCATCAGCAACTGAAGGAGAAAGGCTTTGATTTCAAGTACTTCACGAGTACCTATACGACCAAAGCGGGAGCCGTGTACCATTATGTCTATGACCAAGGTTATGTACCGAAGGAAAACAATCCAGACCAGTTTCTATTGGTGAAAAACACTGATATATAAACAATTAATATATGAAACCATGAAAAAAACAATCATTACGCTTTTGCTTGTAACGCTAGTTTTCGGCGGCCTGCAAGCCAATCCTGTTGACATCAATCGCGCCAAGGCGTTGGGCGTCAAGTTTATGAATTCGAACACTGAGATTAGGTCGGCTACAGCGGATTTGGCTTACACAGCCTATACCGATAATGGAGATGCTGCATTTTATGTCTTCGCGATGCAGCCCAAGGGCTTCGTCATCGTCAGTGCCGATGACCGTGCCATGCCTATCCTTGGCTATTCTACCGAGGGCGCCTTTAGCGATGACCTCCCCGAAGGCTTGGAGAGCTTTTTCCGCAACTATCGCGCTGGCTTCAGCCAAATGGGCGACGAACCTCGTACCGAGGAAGCCATCCGCGACTGGGAGCGTCTTGCAGCCACGGGTAAGGTCAACAACACGAGGATTACGCGCGAAGTGCCACAGCTGTTGACTTCCATCTGGAACCAGTCGGCTTTGTACAACGATTTGTGCCCTGTCGATTCGTTGGGCCCAAACAACCATGTTTATGCGGGATGCGTGGCAACGGCGATGGCACAAATCATGTATTTCTGGAAGTGGCCCCAGGTCGGCTCCGAGATGCATACATATGAGTTGTTTGGATATGGCTCACTGAATGCTAATTTCGGCGGCACATATTATCGTTTTGACTTGATGCCAGACTTCTTGGATTGGACTTCAACACCAGAAGAGATTCATGCTGTAGCCCAACTGCAATATCATGCGGGTGTCAGTGTCGACATGAATTATAGCCCCGACGGAAGTGGCGCATTTTCGCAATTGGTGCCCGATGCCTTGGAGCGTTATTTCAGATACGACGGTGGCATGATGCAAATCGATTATAAGGATTGGCATATGAACGCTGAGTGGGATGGCATGTTGCGTGACAACCTGGACTTGGGTATGCCGTTGTATTATAGCGCCTCGGGTCCTGACGGGGGACATGCCTTCGTGTGCGACGGTTACGACGACAACAATATGTTCCACTTCAATTGGGGTTGGCAGGGATTAGACAATGGCTATTATGCCATCAATGGATTCTATCTCTCGCATTATTCTTTCCCCGACGGCCACGCTGCCGTTTTTGGTATCTATCCCAATGAAGATTATTGCCTTAGGCCGTTACCGGTTGAGGATGTGAAGATTGAAGCTGTGTCGGCAGGGACCAATAGGATTTCTTTCAAGGCACCCCAGATGACGCTTTGTGAGTTCGATTTGGATCAGATCGACTCTATACTTATCCTTCGCAACAATGAGGTGATCCATAGGGAACTGAATGTTGCAGGTGGCGCACAGGTCTCTTTTGACGACACTGATGCTTTGGGCATTTGCCATTATACAATTTTGCCTTGGGCCTATGAATTTGTGGGCGAAGATGTGCGCGACACCATTCTTAATGGTCCTACATGCGATGTGACCTTCCATCTTCACGATTCTGTGGGCGATGGTTGGATTGCACAATCCATCTCTATCGTTGATTCTCGAGGCATAGCCATTACGAGGTTGGGCTTGGCCGAAGGTAGCGATGCTTCGGTGACAATTGAGTTGCCTGCCGAGAGTGACCTTGCTCTGCATTGGGCCTACTCGATTGGTGGTAAAGATGCCGAGAGTTACTTCGAGGTATACAATTGGAATGGTGGCTTGATTTATGCTACAGAGGGTCGGCCTTATGTGGGCGAGTTGTGCCATTTCTATACCGACTGTATCGATGCTGTTGAAGAGCAGGAGGACAATATAGTAACGCTCTATCCCAATCCTGTTAGTAATCAACTGACTATCGGTGGCGTTGAGGTTGATGGCGTTGAAGTATTCAATGCTATGGGACAGAAAATCGGATATTTCCGTCAAAACGAAATTGACTTCTCGAGCTATGAGAGCGGTGTCTATTTCCTTCGCGTGACTTCATCCGAGGGGCAAGTGCTTTTCGAAAAGGTAATCAAGAAATAAAACAAGAAAGACCATGAAAAGATTGTTCATATTACTGGCATTTGCGTTGCTTTTGGCGACGCATTTGCAATCTGCCCCTGTTGATGTGAATCGTGCTAAAGCTCTGGGCATTAAGTTTATGAAAGCCAATAGTGAGATGAAGTCGGCTACGGCAGAGTTGTCTTATACAGCTTATGCTGATAATGGCCAGACGGCATTCTATGTCTTCGCGGTGAAGCCCAAGGGTTTTGTCATCGTCAGTGCTGACGACCGAGCCCAACCCATTTTTGGCTATTCCACTGAGAGCAATTTCACCACCCAACTTCCCGATGGCCTCAAGACTTTCTTCGATAATTACAAGGCGGGTTTCAGCCAAATGTATGCCAATAACGATGAACGCACTGAAGAGGCCATTGCCGATTGGACGAGTGTTGCCACCACGGGCAAACTCTCTTCCATAAAGCTCAATCGCAGTGTGGGTCCGTTGATGTCCTCCATCTGGAACCAGACCGACCTCTATAACAACATGGCTCCTCTTGACCCCAGCTCAGTCTATAGCGGTCATTGCAAGTCGGGCTGCGTAGCCAATGCCATGAGCCAGATCATGCGTTATTGGGAATGGCCCCGTCACGGGCAAGGAGGCCACGGCTATGATGCTAACAGCTATTACGGCAACTATGGCTGGCAGGAAGCCAATTTCGAAGACGCCACTTACCGTTTTGAGTTGATGCCTGATTTTCTCGACTTTGCCAGTCCGCAATACGAGGTGGATGCCGTCGCTTTGTTGGAATACCATGCCGGTGTGAGTGTCGACATGGGTTATGGACCCAATGCCAGCGGTGCCTATTCGCAGGATGTGGGTCCTGCCATGTTGGATTATTTCAGGTATAGCCCCGACTGGGAACATCGTGAAAAGCCGAATGGCAATGGCACACAATGGAAAAACAACTTACGCGCTAATCTGGATGCGGGCATGCCTGTCTATTATGCCTCGCAGGGTGAAGCAGGCGGCCATGCTTACGTGCTTGATGGCTATGACGACAACGACATGTTCCACCTCAACTGGGGCTGGGCAGGTTTTGACAACGGCTATTACGCCATTGATGGTTTTTATTTGACCTTCTATTCCTTCCCATGGTATCACAATGCCATCTTTAACCTGCATCCT
>ONJF01000079.1 GCA_900318085.1 uncultured Bacteroidales bacterium | reverse complement strand
CCAATATCCTTGGTTGAAGATGGATATGGCAAAAGTGAACGAAAAGTTCAAGATGCTCAACACGCCCGTTGGCAAAATCATGTTGGGCAAGGCTACCATTGCCGAAATGAGCAAGAAATCGGGGATGGAAGTGGAGGCCATCATCGAGAGAATCAAAGGATTGATTAACCAACACATAAACCAATAACAGAAAGGAACATCATGAAGTACAAAGTAAATGACAATTGCATCGGTTGCGGCCTTTGCGAGTCCACCTGCCCCGAAGTGTTCAGCATCCAAGGTGACGTGGCTGTCGCCATCGAAGGCGAAGTGCCAGGGGCGACAATGGCTTCAGCCGCCGAAGCCAAAGAAGGCTGCCCTGTGGGGGCGATTGAAGAAGCGTAACACAAAGTTCTAACAATCCAACCGCCGCAAGGCCTCATCGCGGGCGGAGACCCGCGATCTCCTTTGCGGCGGTTGTTTGTTTGGCTGCAATGATGGGGATACTGACCATAAGGGTCAACAGCACACAACGAGCCGTTCCCTTGTCAGTCCGCCATAGGTTTCGGCAGCTGATAGATAGGCCTCCTCAGTGGTGAATTGCTCGAAGTAGGTGCAACGTGTGACGATGCCCTGCGACGAGCAGCGCTTACCGTTCACGCACGGGTGGCGGTTAAGGAATAAATCGCTAAAATTTGTAGTTTTTCATACATTATTCGACAAAATTTGTATTTTTGCATCTGCAATTATAGAAAATTTGTATGAAAGAACTGGATTTGGATAAGGAAATTGTTTTTGCATCGTCCGACCCGGATGTGTCGCACGCTATCGCCCGCCTCATAAAACAGGAGAAATTGCGCAAGATAGCGCCACGTCTCTATACGACAAACCTAATCGACAGCCCGGAGAGTATCGTCAGGCGCAATATTATGAATATCCTTATGTGGCGTTTCCCGGGAACGATTATCAGCCACCGAAGTGCGCGTGAGATGCGTTTGACAGCTAACGGCTATTTCTTCTTGACAGGATCTTTCAACAAAAAGGTAACCGATTTGCCCGGTGTAGTGGTTGTTGTGGGCAAAGGCCCAGGAAATGACAAGGACGATATTGTGTTCGGTCAGATGTTTATTGCAAGCGAACACCGCTGGATGCTTGAGAACATGCAGGAGTCGCGCAGGACTGACGGGGATTCGAAGGTGCTGCCTGTCGATGTGATAGAAAAGAAACTTGGCAGCGTGCTGATTGCCAGCGGCGAAGCGGGTTTGAACTCATATCGCGACACCTTGCGCGAAACTTCCGAAAGACTTGGCATGGATAAGGAGTTCAAAAAAATCAATGTGCTGATTTCAGCATTGCTGGCGACACATGATACAACCGCACTCGCAACTACATACGCAAAAGCCTTGTCGGTGGGTTTGAGATACGACGAAAACAGGAAACGGCTGTTCGAGACCCTCTATGACGCTTTGCAGGAACAGCACTTCGTTTCACGACCCATACAGCCGCAGTCGGAAAACGAATACCGCGACATCGCATTTTTCGAGAGTTATTTCTCCAATTACATCGAAGGAACGGAATTCGAGGTAGATGAAGCCAAGCGGATTGTCGAGACAGGCATTCCGATAGCGAACAGAAGCGAGGATTCGCATGATATCTTGGGCACGTTCCAGCTGGTATCGAACCGAAGCGAGATGCAGCGTTATCCACAATCTCCACAGGAATTGATTGACATTCTGCGCCGTCGTCATGCCATACTGCTTTCAGGCCGCCCCGACCTTAACCCTGGACAATTCAAGCAGGTGAACAACCGCGCGGGAAACACCGAGTTTGTCGATGTCAAACTGGTTCAAGGAACACTGGAAGTCGGATTCGATTACTATGCTGCGCTGACATCGCCGTTGGCCAAAGCCATATACATGATGTTCCTCATCAGCGAGACGCATCCCTTCAACGATGGTAACGGACGTACCGCCCGAGTGATGATGAACGCTGAATTGTTCCGCGCTGGCGAAGCCAAAATCATAGTGCCAACCGTGTATCGTGAAGATTATCTGCTGTCGCTACGCAAGCTGAGCCGCCAAGGGGCCCCCGCAACTTACATCAAAGTGATGGAAAAGATGCACCATTTCGGCCAAACGCTATATGGCCGCTCATTCGACGACCTTTTGTCATATTTGAAAAGCTGCAATGCTTTCGAAGACCCTGACAATGCGAAATTAAAGTTCTTAAAGCCATAGCTTTTTTCGCCCGACACTTGACGGACGATGCGTGAGAGATAGGTGGTGGTGATGCACAACTCGGAGGCATAGAAGCCAATGTCGTGGTGCTCGATGAAGTGGCGAGGCAGCAAATACGGAAAATAGTGTCTGATGTGCCCAGTGGGTGCCATTGAAGAAGCAAGTTCTAACAATCCAACCGCCGCAAGGCCTCATCGCGGGCGGAGACCCGCGATCTCCTTTGCGGCGGTTTTGTGTTCTCGGATTACCGAAAAAAGCCTATCTTTGCAGTCTAAACTGTTACTCCAACCAATATGGGCACCGCCATCGGTTTATTGATTCCTCTGTTGGGCACCATGCTCGGTGCGGCCTTTGTCTTTTTCATGAAGAAAGACATGTCGCCGAGGTTGCAAAAGTCGCTGTTGGGTTTCGCATCAGGCGTGATGATAGCCGCTTCGGTTTGGTCCTTGCTCATCCCGGCCATTGAGATGCGAACGGAAAGTGGTGGATGGGCGGTATTGCCTGCTGCAATAGGTTTCCTTGCGGGTGTTGGTTTCTTGCTGCTTTTGGACGAACTTACACCTCATCTGCACTTAGGTACTGATCAACCCGAGGGACCGCGTTCCAAACTCTCCCGAACGGCTATGTTGGCTTTGGCCGTCACCCTCCACAACCTACCCGAGGGCATGGCGGTGGGTGTGGTGTTTGCCGCCGCGTCGCAAGGTGCCGAAAGTGTTAGTTTGGCCAGTGCCGTGGCAGTTTCACTCGGCATCGCCATCCAAAACATCCCCGAAGGTGCCATCATCTCTATGCCGATGTGTGCCGAGGGCAACAGCAAGGCAAAGTCTTTCCTTATCGGCAGCTTGAGTGGAGTGGTTGAACCGCTGGGCGGTTTGGCTGTAGTGTTGCTGGCCGCATGGCTCACCCCTATCCTACCCTACATGCTCGCCTTCGCCGCTGGTGCCATGTGCTATGTGGTCGTCGAGGAGCTGATCCCCGAGGCTTCATCGGGCGAACACTCTAACCTCAGCACTATTGGTTTTGCCATTGGATTTGTGCTGATGATGGTTTTGGATGTGGTGATGGGGTAATTGTCTTTTGCGCCTATTTCTCCGCCGTCACCATCAGCCAGTGTTTGGCTTCGTCTTTTCGGATGTCGATGGCCTTGAAGCCGGCATTTGACAGATGCAGCCTGATTTCCTCTGGCTTGTAGGTGTGCATTCCCTCGATGAGGCTTTCCCATTTGGCATCCATCGGTCCCGAGCCATCCGACTCGTTGACGATGACAAATTGTCCACCAGGTTTGAGCACCCTTTTCACCTCATCAAAGCAATGCTCGATGTCAGGCCAGAAATAGATGGTCTCAAAGGCGGTGATGAGATCGAAAGTGTTCTCTACGAAAGGCAGTTTGACCACACTGGCCTCCTGCACCTTGCAACGCCCTTCCGCGATGGCTTTGGCGTTCACCTTGGAAGACTTTGCCACCGAAACAGATGAATAGTCGATGCCTTGCACCACGCCTTTCGGAGCGCGTTGCAACAGTCGGGCGATGTTAGCACCACCGCCGCAACCGATATCCAAGATTTGGCTGTCTTCTTTGATTTGCACCGACGACAAGGCCCAGTTGGCCATTTGGGCGTGACCGCCGCCGTTCATTCCGTTCACCATCATTTTGCCGAAGAAGCCTTCGGGCTTGCGCGTATTGCTGAAAATCTTGCTAAGTAATCCCATAATAATTGCTTTGTTTGATTCAGCTGCAAAAATCCGACGCATTGCCCTATCGCTACAATCCCAAGAAATAGTGATTTTTTTGACCATAAATCATCATTGGCTTGTCAAACAAAACACTTCTAATTCAATACTTTTTTACTTTTGCTGTAACAAAATTCGCTCTTCTCCGTATTACTGAAAAAGTAACCTTACGAAGAAAAGCAAATATGAAAACAAAGCTACTCTTATCTGTCGCATTATCGCTGATGATAGGCTTCAGCGGTTGCCATTCCAACCAAAAACAATCTGATTATTGCACCGTCAAGGGCCCCGTAAAAGGCCTTTCCGACGGTACCAAACTCGAATTGCTGGATGCGTTCAACAATTGGGAGGTTGTAGGCACGGGATCGGTTAAAAAAGGCGCCTTTGAGATTCACCCTGATGTTTCATCGCCCACCCATGTGTATCTTTACGTACAAGAAGGTTTGCAACTGAAGGACTTCATTTTGGAGCCAGGAACGATACGCGTCGAAGTGGATGCTAATGACAAGGAGGATCTCGAAACCGGTGCCAAAGGAACCCCTTCCAACGAAATTGATTACAAATATTTTGCACTTAGCCGTAGTGGGAATCAGGAAGCCGCCCAAGCCATAAAGGACTCTGTGCTTAATGCCGAGCAAACAGGAGCATTGGCTTTGGCAAAGATCGAATATTGGTGCAAGTCATCCGTCCAAGCATTGGATGTTCTGGATCGTTTGTCGCCCGAATTGGCAG
>ONJF01000006.1 GCA_900318085.1 uncultured Bacteroidales bacterium | reverse complement strand
GATGGACGTCCGCGAGAAGTCGATGAAGATCACGAAGAAGATGGGGCAGGGTGGTGCCCATTTGGTCGTGAAGGACGACAACATCTTCCTGCTTTCGGGTGGCAACCTGCAAAAGGTGGACAAGGGTGGCAAGTCGACGCCGATTAAATTTGATGCTACCATGGAACTCGACCTCGCCGCCGAACGTGAGTACATGTTCAACCACGTCTTCCTGCAAACCGAGAAGCGTTTCTTCATGAAAGACCATCACGGTGTGGACCTCGACATGATGAAGGAGGCCTACCAACCGTTCTTGGCGCATATCAACAACAACTACGACTTCTCCGAGATGTTGAGCGAGATTTTGGGTGAGCTGAATGTGTCGCATACGGGCTCGGGTTACCGTCCTTCAAGTCGAGGCGGCGACGCCACGGCAGAGTTCGGCGTGCTTCTCGATCTCGACTACAAAGGCGACGGCTTGAAGATTGCCGAGGTGGTGGAAGGCGGTCCTTTCGACAAGAAGAACTCCAAAGTGAAAGCGGGCTCTATCATCCAAAAGATTGATGGCGTGGAGATTACGAAAGGCATGGACTACTATCCTTTGCTTAACAACAAACGCGACAAGACCGTTTTGGTGACCGTCTCCGATGGCGGCAAGACTTGGGACGAGACCGTGAAGCCTATCAGCCATGGCGCGATGAATGAACTGCTTTACAACCGTTGGGTGAAGCACAACGAAGAGACCGTGGAGAAACTCTCCAACGGCCGCCTTGGTTACGTCCACATCCGCAGCATGGGCGACGCTAGCTATCGCGATGTATATTCTCAAATCCTCGGCAAATACAATCTCTGCGATGGCATTGTTATTGACACGCGCTTCAATGGCGGCGGTCGCCTGCACGAGGACATCGAAATCCTGTTCAGTGGTGAGAAATACTTGGAGCAAGTCGTCAACGACAGCGTGGCCTGCGTGATGCCTTCGCGACGCTACAACAAGCCTTCGGTGATGATTATCGGCGAGGCCAACTACAGCAATGCACATGGCACGCCTTGGGTCTATAAATACAAGAAGATGGGCAGCCTTGTCGGTATGCCCGTGCCTGGCACCATGTCGAGCGTGACTTGGGAGACCTTGCAAGACCCGTCATTGTATTTCGGTTTGCCCGTGGTGGGCTATCGCACCGAACAAGGCAACTGGTTGGAAAACACGCAATTGGAACCTGATGTCAAAGTGCGCAACACACCTGAGAAGATGGCTGCTGGCGTCGATGAACAGCTGGAAGCTGCCGTGAAGGAATTGCTGAAAGAGGTGAAGGAATTCCATTATTGGGGAAAATAAGGCTGTAGGGCTGTCACATCGTGGCAGCCGCTAATAAAACATTTTAGCGCGGTTGCCGTAATACGACAGCCCTACAACCCGTTCACAATTTTTGCACGGTTTTTGCGTTAACATGGGAAATACAGCACGTCCCATGCGTTTCCGTTTGCACCTTATCATATTATTATTGGTCAGTTTCAGCTTCACCACCTTGGCTCATTCGGTGGAGGAATGGGATGACTATTATGAGGTGGAACATTCCTGGAAATACAAGGGTAAGGAGTGCTCTATTACCTTGAATATTAGTAAGAATCTGTATAATTATTACCGAAACGACCGCGAGCATTTGGCCTATGTCTATCAATTCAACGATGGTGAGCTGCCACCCAATTACTACAGTTTCATGCTGTCGGAGCACGACCGCCCTGTGATGCAATCCATTGCGCAAGAATTCAGTCGTTATGCGCTGACCGAGAAGGACCGTATCGAACTGGCACTCACTTTCGTCCAATCATTGCGATATGCCTTCGATGCTGACTCAAAAGGCAAGGATGAGTATGTGCGTTATCCCGTTGAGACGCTGGTGGACGGCTGTGGTGACTGTGAAGACAAGGTGGCTTTGCTAGTGGCTTTGCTCTACGAGATGGACATCGACTTTGTTCTTTTGGTCTTGCCCGAGCACATGGCCTTGGGCGTACATTGCGACGAGGTGGAGGCCAACCGTTATCTGCTGTTCCAGGACAATAAATACTATTACATGGAGACGACAATGCCCAATTGGCAAATCGGGCAGATTCCTGACGATTATTTGAAAGCTGAAATGGAGGTCGTTCCTGTGGACGATACGCCAAGTGTTCTGGTCAAAGGAGTGAGTTTCGAGTCGAAGGGGGCATTGGCCTACCAAAAGGCTTCCTGCATTTTGAAAGTCGATTTACACAATCTCGGACCTGGTAAGGTGACGAATGTACGGCTTCATGTGAGGGTTATTGAAAGGGGGAAGCATAATCGCCTGTTGGCTGAAGAATACTATTCGCTCCGCAATCTGCAGGAAGGTGAACAACGCACGGAGACGCTCTCATTGAAGAGCCTCATCAAGGCGAATAGCGTTTTGGAAGTTGAACTGACAGGCACGGAGATTACTCCGCAAGTTTCGACGCTGGAAATGCAGTACAGAAAAACGCGATAGGTTCTTATTCCACCATCATTTCGTCCATAAAGATCCATGAGTCATATCCAGCTCCGGGCAGGCCTTCGGGCAATAGTCCGGGATTCTTTACCACGACGCGTAGGTAACGCGTTGAAAGATTAGGCAATTCGAAACGCTCGCGGAAGGTGTGGTTGCCTGTCATAGGTATCTTCGTTTTCAGGCAGAAGGTCTTGAAGGGTTTATAGTTCTTGCCGTCATTAGAAGTGTAGACTTCAACTTCATCGGGACGCAGAATCCAATCGTGGGCATTGACCAAAAATCCGATATTCAAAGCATTGATTCTTTGGACTTTGCCGAAGTCAAGCTCAAGGTCAGCATCGATGCCGTAGAAGCCTTGCCAATGTCCATCTGTATAGTTGTCACTTCCGAGGTTACCATCAAGTAGGGCATTGTCGCCGCCGCCCGAGTATTCGGGGCGGTAGTTGCCCGCCGGGCTGTTGAGTTGCTTCAGTTTGCCCATGCCCTTGTGGTAGCAGAAATAGCGCTCGGCGCAAACTGGTTCGCCCAATGCGTTGAAACAAGCTGCTTTCAAGAGGCAAGGCCGCTCCAAAACGATGGGTTTGCTATAGATGGAATCGTTTGGCGAAACCTCTTTTCCGTCAATGGTAAAATGAATGCTCTTGTCATTGAAAACGGTCTTCAGTTCTACGGCAGCATTGCCTTTGTCATCGGTGACGGTTTCGATAAATGGCAGATATTCAAGTTGCTGTAGCTCTTCGGCAATGTCATCATAATTCCCCATGTTGACATCCAACCAATAGGGACGGCTCTCAAGGTTCCAAACATGGACATACTCGTTTTTCAGGCTGTGGAGCGAGGTTGTCAGCTCTTGGATCAGTTTTTTGCTTTCCGCGATGTTGGCTTTCGTTGGCTCGTTATAGGTGCGATAAAGCTGGATTCGGGTTGCGTTGCGTTTGGCACACCACTGCATGCGGTGCACGGCATAGAGTGCGTTGTCGAAGAGGTCGGCGTTGTGTTTCACTTTGTTTTTGTCGTTTTTCAGGTCCTTCTCTAATGCAGACAGTGCCACGGAGGCTCTTTGGTTCAAGGCTTTGATGGAGTCGTTGACAAGGACAGGGTAGAAGGGTGCTATGGGCTCCGTCATGGCAGTGAACTTGCCGATGCCGTCGATTTTCGTCCACTCTGAAAGCGCGTCGAGATGCTCGATGATGTCGCTGGCGAGGCTGCCCATGAAATGGATGGTGAAGTCGGTTTCAGTGCTGCGTTCTTGTTGTGAAGCAGCGTTCCAACTCATCTCGGCACCTAATGCCAAGCCATATAGGGCACTGTTAATCAACGATTCGCCGAAGTCGTCCCAACAGGTGTTGATGACGCCCAAAGCTCCGTTTCTGTAACCGTCGCGGCAAAGGTTGCTGATGTTCTTTCTGAATTCATAATGCTTGGGCCAGACGCGTTCCGAAAGGCTCACGCCGGGTGCGACAAAGAAGTTGCGCCCCGATTTGACATAGGGTTGAAGGAATTCGTCAAAGCTGTCGATGCCCACATAGCTCCATGCGATAAGGATGATGTCGTCATCCAAATTTTCAAGGATTTCGGGGTGCTGGTCGGCGATGTCGCCCCACATCATCACGCGCTTGCGGTAAGGACGCAGCATGCGGTTGACGCGATTGACATGCTGATAGTAAACGGTTTCTGCTCCCAACGAATCGACATAGGAATTGGCTGCGCCTTGACCTAAACTCTCCGTCTCGTCGCAGTTGATGTTGAAATACGGTGACTTGTAGGCACTTGCCACCTCGTGCAAGTGGTCTTCAAGGAATTTGTAGGTCTCCTCTTTGGCGGGGTTGAGGTTCCATTTCGTGTCGGCCAAGTCGCTGTAGAACGGGTTGCACAGTATTTCCTCAAAATGCCCAAAACATTGCTGGTTTCCAATGATTTGGATGTGGTAGGGCTTACAGAAATCCTCCAATTCCTTGATTTCTTCGGCGGTGAAGGCATCGGTTGGTGCGATGTCGGGATGACATTGGGTTTTGAAGGAGTGCTCGGTGTAAAGCGAGAAGGCGTTGAGTTTGCATTCAGCCAACTGCGGTATGAGGCGTTTCAGGTAGTCCATGCTGACGATGGGGCCGCGGCTGATGTCGTCTTGCCAGGCGCGAATCTTGAAGTTGGGCCAGTCGGTGATGGTCATGCAAGGGATGACGATTTCGCCTTTGTTGCTTAAAATAGAGTAGCGGAAGAGTTGTTTCAGGCTTTGCGTGGCATAGAAAAGTCCCGTGTTGGTAGTGGCCTCCATGCGGATGAAGTTGTTGTTGACCGTCAGACGGTAGGCCTGGTCCTCGTTTTCGCTGACGCCGAGGTGGTCCGTCTTGATGAGTTCGATGAATTTCTTGCCTTTGATGACGCCACGCGAAAACTGCACTTTTTTCCCGCTGATTTGGTCCAAATCGTTACGGAATAAAGTGACCATCTGGTTGATTCCGTTGTCGGAGGCATCATAAGTGAGGACAACCTCATCGTCCCATACAAAGTGGCCTTCGGTGGTTTCGACTTGTTGAGGAGTGGGGAGGATATGAGTGTTCTGTGCGAAGGTGCATAGGTTGAAAAGGCAGAGGATAATCAGGAGTCGGGCTCTCATAGTTGGAAAATTTCTGCAAAGATAACAACAAAACTGCTATATTTGCCACAAAATTAACTTCGTTGAATTAGACATTTCTAGGACTATGATTAGATTGGAAATCTGTGCCAACGGCATCAAGTCGTTGCAGAACGCGATGGATGGCTGCGCCCAGTGCGTTGAGTTGTGTGAATGCCTCGAAGTGGGCGGTGTCACGCCATCGTTTGGAACTTTGGCCAAGGCCATCGACATTTCTTTTATCCCGATGCGCGTGCTCATTCGTCCGCGACCGGGCAACTACATCTACGACGAGGAAGAAGTCGAGATGATGAAGACCGATATCATGCTTTGCAAGAAACTCGGCTTTGAGGGCGTGGTCATTGGTGCCTTGAACGACAAGGGAGAACTCGACCATGAGACGATTAAGGCCTTGATGGGAGCGGGAGAAGGCTTGAAGTTCACCTTCCACCGCGCCATCGATGCCTGTGTGAAGCCTTTCGAGGCAGTGGAGCAACTGATAGAACTTGGCTTCGACAAAATCCTCACTTCGGGCGGCAAGCCTACGGCTTTGGAAGGTGTCCCGATGATTGCTGAGATGCAGCTGCGCTATGGCGACAAGATCGGTATCATGCCTGGCGGCGGCATCAACCTCGGCAATGTGAAGGAGATCCTTGACATGACGGGTGTGGTGCATTGCCACGCCTCGCTGGCGCATTGGGTGCCGCGCTTCAACGAGAAACTCTATCCTAACCAAAAGGATGCGACTGGCGCAACGATGGTCTGGACCGAGTCGAACAAGGACTTGATTTACGAGATGGAAAAGATATTGAATCCGTTTTGATTCTATTGCATGGGAATACGAACATAACCCTTTTACCGTCATGGCGGAGGAACATCCGCCATCTCCTGCGCTCGAAGACGAACCATTAAGCGTAGGAGATTCCGGATCAAGTCCGGAATGACGTTTTGGGTTGGGTTCTGTTGCTCGCAATGACGACTTCTTTTGATTAAACTTGTACATATATGAAAAAACCCTTTCCATTATTATTGCTGCTGTTTGCTTTCATGGGCTGCCAAAAGGCGGAAAGCCAAAATGTCATCGAGCAAAGCCTCAACCAAGGCTGGACGCTTACGGGAGACACCTTATCTATAAAGATGCAGGTCGATGTACCCTCGGTGGTGCAGCAGAGCCTATACGAAAACGGAGTGATTCCCCATCCCTATCTCGGCACGGTGGAAAACCAATTGCTCTGGATTTCCGACCATGTGTGGGATTACGCTTTGCGCTTTGATGTGGATGAGGGACTGCTCGAAAAAGAGTTTGTCGAACTGGTTTTTGAAGGCCTTGACACTTATGCCGATATCTCTTTGAATGGCTATGAGTTGATCTCCACCGACAACCAATTCCGTGAATGGAAAGTGGATGTAAAACGCTATTTGAAGGAGAAAGACAACCTGCTTGAAGTGCATTTCACTGGATACGACAGCGTTATGACGGATTTATACGAACAGGTCCTGCCTGTTTTGCCAGAGAAGTATGCTGTCAGTCGCAAGGCCCCCTATCAACATGGATGGGACTGGGCGCCGAAGTATAAGAATGTGGGCATCTGGAAACCCGTGAAGTTGATGGGCTGGAATGAGGTGCGTTTGGAAGACGCCTATGCCGTCACAGGAATCGCTGATTCGGTACATGCCATGTTGACGCTGCATTTGGATGTTGAGAATGCAACGGACGGGGAATATGAAGTTATCGTCTCAACAGGTTCAACGATTTTAGCCAACAGGTCCTTGAGCCTGTCGAAAGGCCGTCATCATAAGGTGTTTCCTGTTTTTATACAAGACCCTCAACTTTGGTGGCCCAACGAGATGGGCGAGCAACCGCTGTATGACTTTGAAGTGGTGTTGAAAAAAGACGATAGGGTGCTGGACACCAAAAAGTTCAAGACGGGTATCCGTACCTTCGAGATGGTCGATGAGCCCGACAGCATCGGTCGCGCCTTCTATTTCAAGGTGAATGGCGTGCCGATGTATGCCAAAGGCGCGAACTATGTTCCCGAGGAGATGATAGAGACTTGGATTAACGTCGACAACACGCTGAAGTTGCTCAAAATGGCCAAGGATGCCCATTTCAATATGCTGCGTGTGTGGGGCGGCGGCATCTATCCCTCGGATGATTTCTTCAATATCTGCGACTCGTTGGGCATCTTGGTATGGCAGGACTTCATGTATGCAGGTTCGATGTATCCTTTCGACGAGACTTTCCTCGAAAACGCTCGGATTGAAGCGGAGGAGCAGGTGAGACGCTTGGCTTCGCATCCATCGCTGGCCTTGTGGTGCGGTGGCAACGAAATCTCGGAAGGCTACTATAACTGGGGTTGGCAACAGTCCTTGGGTTGGAGCGAAGAGGATGACAAGGCTGTCAAGGCAGGTTATGACCGACTCTTTGAGGGCATCTTGCCATGGTCCGTCGAGATCTACGACGGTTCGCGGCCCTATTGGCCCAGTTCACCCTCGAAAGGCTGGGGTCGACCCGAGAGTTTGACGGAAGGCGATGTGCATTATTGGGGTGTTTGGTGGGGCGAGCAGCCTTACGAGATGTACCGCGAGAAGGTGGGGCGCTTCAACAGCGAGTACGGTTACCAGAGTTATCCTGACTATTCTACCTTGCAGAAAATCGCGCAGGGTAAGGCGTTGAGTAAGGATGCCAAAGTCATTGCGGCACATCAGAAACACCCGCGTGGCACGCGGCAAATCGATGACTTCATCAAACGGTATTTCCCTAATGTTAAGCCCAAGGACTTTGAGGAATATGTGCATTTGAGCCAACTCTCACAGGCCTACGGCATGGAAGTCGCGATTGAGGCACACCGCACGGCGAAACCCTATAATATGGGCACGCTCTATTGGCAACTCAACGATGCCTGGCCCGTGACTTCGTGGTCGTCCATCGATTATTATGGTAATCCCAAAGTGTTTTACGAAAGACTCAAGACACTTTATGCACCCGTGCTTTTAAGCCTCGACAAGAAAGACTATGGCGTTTTCGTCACATCCGACTTGCTTCGCGACATTGATGGCACGCTGACCGTTGCGGTGTGCGACCTTGAAGACCTCAAACTTGATAGGCTCAAAGACCACCCAAAGTTTGAACAAAAAGTGAAGGTGGAGATGGATGCGAACGAAAACCGGAAATACACGGTGGAAGGCCTAGGTGATTATTTGAGAAATGCCGACTTGCAAAAGGTTTATGTAAAGTTGCAATTGACCGAAGGAGACACCCTCACCGCAGAGCGCAAATGCTATTTTTCCGCTTTTTTTGAGTAAGGGCTGTAACTTTTTTGCTGTTTCTTCGTATTACGATTGAAAGACACTCAAATGGGAGGCACTTCATTCACCCTTAAACCGTCATTGCGGGCTTGACCCGCAATCTCCTGAACGGGAGGGCATGGCCTTCGCGCATAGGAGATGGCGGATGCCCCTCCGCCATGACAGTCAAGGCTCTAGGGATGTGATTTCCATTGAAGTGTCAATAGTACAGGAAGAACAACAAACATCAAAAACACCAATAAAAATGAAAACAAGATTATTTTTCGCAGCCTTGCTGCTGCTGGCCTTCGGAACGGTGAAGGCACAAGTAAATGAACCCAAAACAATTGATCCCAAAACGGATAGCATCATGAAAAGCCGAATGGCTGAAATAAAGCAAGCCCAAGAACAGTTTTCCGAACGGATGCGTGAATTGGGTATGAACCTCCAATATCTTTCGGATTCAATTGATTGGAAGACTTTTGAACAAGACATGGAGCAATGGGGCGCAGAAATGGAAGAATGGGGCCGCAAGATGGAGCAATGGGGTGCAGAGTTTGAGAAAAAGTATGATATGCCGGACAACTATCGTCCTGCTAAAAAAGACGATTCCCCAGTTCGCGTCATTCGAGTAACGGGCTCGGGCGATGTCGTTATCAGCCAGACTCCAGGACAGTTTTCGTTGAAGAAAGAGGGCAAGATAGTCTCCGACAACCGTACGGAGTCGGGGATGCTACTTCTTTCCAGTTCAGACGACTATGAAGTTGAAGTCTCACAACTTGAAAACATCCAATTGCTTTCGTCTGGCGATGTCATCTGCAGGAACACTATAAAAGGTGACTATATCAATGTATATAATGGTGGATCGGGCGACATGGTTATGAAGTTGGATTACGATACCGTCCATGTTGTTCTGAATGGTTCGGGTGATATCATCCTTCAAGGTAGATGCAATGTGTTGGAAACCATACTGCTTGGAAGTGGTGACTTGAATGTCGACGGTTTGAATGTTGTGAAATCGAATGTTGTGGAAAACACATCGTCAAAGGAAGGCAAATTCAAGGGCAGTCGTTCCAGAAAAAAGGACCTCCTTTTCGATGCCCATTGGAATGGCTTCGAGGCTGGCCTGAATATGCTCCTTGACCCGTCTGAAATGAATGTGTATACTGGTCCCAATGAGTCAATGGCCATCCGTCCTCTGCGTAGTTGGTATTTTGGTTTCAATATCGCTGATGTCGGTGTCGCTTTTGACCGCAAGCATAAAGTGGGAATGTTTACCGGTATCGGTCTTGGCTGGAACAACTATAGTTGGAAAAACTATATCAGGATGACGGTCCAAGACGGAGAATTGGTCAACACCCTGATTCCTGACGATCGCCCCGTGAAAAACAGCAAGTTTGGGCTGCTCTATCTTCAGGCTCCCTTGATGGTGGAAGTGAGACCAGCGCGCCATCTCTATATCGACCTGGGTGTAACAGGAGGCATCCGTCTTGCCGCATGGAATCGTATCAAATATGGTGATGGTGAAAACAACAAGACCTACTCAAACTATCTGACGAATCTATTCAAATGCGACGCCTCGCTGCGCGTTGGCGGTGATAATCTGGGTTTCTTTGTCAACTATGCACTTGTGCCCACTTTCGTTAAAGGACGTGATGCAGCCAAGGCACACCCGCTCATGCTTGGGTTTAGCGTCAATTTCTGATTAGTTTCACGCAGGATATAGTTTTCTTTTCACGCAGAATCCGCAGAATTCGCAGAAGCCTATCGGGCGCTAAGTTTGCGTCGCTTTGCGCTTCCCACAATTCAGCGGATTCTGCGTGCTTTTATTCGTTCTCCCCGGTTTTCCACGCAGAAAATTCACACAGAAATCGTAGATTGGCTCCGCCGAAATGCCTCGCATTCGATGTAATCAATCGGGGATTTCAATGAGGTTAATGGGGATTTCAATGAGGTTAATTTGCAAAAGCCTATCGGGCACTAAGTTTGCGTCGCTTTGCGCTTCCCACAATTCAGCGGATTCTGCGTGCTTTTATTCATTCTTCCCGTTTGTCCTGCCAGTTCTCTTTCACTTCCTCAAAGTGTTCGTCGGCGCGGTAGTAGGCTGTCAAGGCTGCGTCGGTGGCGGCGAGGCTAATCTCCTTCTTGGCAGTGCTTAAACCCGTGGAGATGATGCTGGCAAAACTGTCGTGGCGACCGTTGGTTAGGCGGTATATGCCTCGGCCGATGAGCGAAAGTCCTTGCTCGTTTTCGGCATCATCGGAAACAGTGTTTTTATTGAGTTGCGTCATGGCCAACTCGTTGTTCATGCGATAGGCAATCATGTCGAAGTAGGGCTCATCGAAGTCGGTCCAAGGCAGGTTGGCTTCTATAGCGGTAGTGGTTCTTACCGGTAATTGAGCCAACAAAGGCGTTGTCTCTCTTGCCGGAACGCTGTGTTCTTTTGTGTTAGTTGCATGACGCATAGTCGCTTTGTTGGGCATCGTCCTTTGTTCGGAAAGCGTGTTTTCTGTGGCTCGTCTCGGCAACAAGGTTGTGGACTCGTTAGTGTTGATGCGGCTGACTTCAATGGGTTTTAGGGTGGCGATAGGTTCCACTTTCGGCATCGATTTGTCGGGCCACAAGGTGACAGTGAGCAGCAATCCGGCAGCAGCGGCAGCCGAGGCAATCTTGACATAGAGGGGCACGAGGGCGCCTTTTTTCTTCAAGCGCTCTTTGTCCTCGAACTCAATTTGAGGTGCCTCCAAATGCGGAAGTTCCTCAGTGAGCTCATTCCAGTCCAGACCTTGTGCCGCGACGAAGGCTTTCAGCTGCTCTGCTTCGTCGGGACCGAGGTTGCCCTCCATATAATCCAGGAGGTAGGCCTCGTAGTTGTCGATGGTGATGTTTGTCTTCATGGCTCTATGTCAATAAGGTTGTCGATGCTTTTCAGTTTGTTTTTCAGCGCGGTGCGGGCGCGGAAGATGTTGACCTTGACTTGTGCCTCGGTCATCCCCGTGATGTCGCCGATTTCTTGGTAGCTGTATCCCTCATAATCGCGCAAAAGCAAGGCGTTGCGTTGTGCTTCGGGCAGGGTGGTCAAGGCCTTGTGTAGGATGTCGTTGACATCAGGGTAGGGGACTGCTTGGGTTTTCTCTTCGGCGGGTGCGTGGTCTTCGGCACTCACAAAACGTTGTCGCAGACGGGCTTCGTCAATCATGACGTGGTGGGCGGTGGTGAAGAGGTAGGATTTCGCCTTGGCGAAGTCCACCGTCTTGGCCTTCTCCCAAACGCGTGCAAAGCTTTCCTGCACCACGTCCTCGGCCTGCTCGCGGTTGCGGAGGCTTGCGAACGCGAAGCGGAAAAGCCGGTCGGCATATTGCTCCACGCACTGGTTGAATTGACTTCTGTCCATCTTTTACGAATGTATTACGGAGAAATGCTGAAAAAGTTACATTTTGAAGAAAGTTTTTTTGCTGTTGGCCTCTGGCTTTTGGCTTCTGGCTGCCTCATTAGGAGATTGCGGGTCGCCTCATTCCGCGGAGGCGGAACCGCAATGACAACGGTGGGGAAGAAGCTGCCAGTAGCCAGCAGCCAAACAATTAAACAATTCAACAACAAACAATTCAACAATTATCCTTACTTTTGCGGCAAATTACTAAACTATGATTCTAAACTACATCACCTGGAACGTCGATCCCGTTCTGTTCTCCATCGGCAACATCCATGTCCGTTGGTACGGCCTGTTGTGGGCCTTGGGCTTTTTTATCGGCTATTTTGTCATGCGTCGCATCTACCGTCGCGAGAAGATGGCTGCCGATGCGTTGGACAAACTGCTGTTCATCATGCTCATCTTCACTATCGTGGGTGCTCGGTTGGGTCATTGCCTGTTTTATGAACCCGACTATTATCTCTCCAACCCGTTGAAGATGTTGGCTGTGTGGGAAGGCGGTCTCGCCAGCCATGGTGGCGCCATCGGCATCTTGCTGGGGCTATGGTTCTATGTGCGGAGCTACAACAAGTCGACAAAGAAAGAAAAGACCGACCTGCAGCGCATCAACTATATCTGGATTCTTGACCGCATCGTGGTGCCCGTTTGTCTCGTGGGTGCCTTGATCCGTTGCGGCAATGTGATGAACCATGAGATCTACGGCACGCCCACCTCGTTGCCATGGGGTTTCGTCTTCCTGCGCGGACAGGAACAGTTCTGTGGCACGGTGGACAATTACACGGCTTGCTCCACAGGCAACTGCTGCCCTCAAAGCGAGTGGCTGCCATGTCACCCCACGGGTCTTTATGAGGCCTTCTTCTGCCTCGTTGCCATGGGCATCCTGTTGTGGATGTACTACAAGCGTGACCTCGGCCACAAGCAGCCTGGCCTGATGTTCGGCACCTTCCTCATCATCATCTTTGGCTCGCGCATCGCTATCGAGTTCCTGAAGAACGTTCAAGTCGACTTTGAGCGCAACATGACCTTTGACATGGGGCAATGGTTGAGCGTTCCCTTCGTGGTCATTGGCGTTGTGATGATTGTTTGGAGCTTCGCGCACAGGCGAAAAATGGAAAACCAAGCATAAACAAATAAACAGCGTTTGGGTTCCAAACGCTGTTTTTTTTGTTTATTTGACGAGGTGTTATTACTCGTCGTAATACAGAGTGAAGTACTCCATCATGCGGTCTTCGATGTCTTGTGCCAGTTCGTTGCGGTTGTACTTCTTGGCTACGCCGTTGAAGTGCTTGAGCAGGCTCATGGCCTCGTCGATGTCTTCCTGGTAGTATTTCCTGAACTTGGGCTTCATACCGCCATAATACCGCACCTTGTCACTGTAGTTGTCGACCAAGTTCCTCATGTAGGTGTCGCCTTTGTCGATGGCACCGCAGATGTAGTACATCTCTGGGAACTGGTAGGTGTGGATCTCTACGGGGAACTTCTCGTTGGGGAAGAACTCTTGGAACTTGTCCATCACGATGACGGCGGAATCCAGCTGGTTGTGGTTGACCAAGGCTTGTGCCAGACGCGAGTATGCCAGTTGTGCATAGCTCATGTTACGCACACTCTCACGGTCGGGCACTACACCGTCCTGGTTCATGCTGCCCCAGTTGACGATGCCTTCGTTGGCCTTGTTGACCAACAGGTCGTAGCTGCCCTCGCGGTAGACACCGCCACGGTAGGCCTTCACGAAGTCTTCGGCCTCGACGGGGATGAAACGGTAGGCAAGACCTTCCATGTGGAGGTACTTGTCGATGCCAAGCACCCGCGACATGTCGCTGAACGAGGTGAAATACACCGGGCGCTCCCAATTGTTGGTGGCCATGAAGTCCAGGAGCATGATGGCGCTCTTGTAGAGGTAGTCGTCTTTGATTTCCCAAGTGATCTCGTCGACGATGCGGTCTTGCATGCTTTCGGGCACGATGCCGTTGCGGATGCAGGCTTCTTTGTCGACGGTGAGCTTGATGTTGCGGCAGGGCACATAGTTATAGGTGCCACCTGCATAGCGTTTCACCGCCTTGGGGTTATGGATGAAGTCAATCACTTGCTTCAGTTCCACATCTTTGCCCTTGAAGTAGTCTTCCTCCTCCACAATTATCGACTCATTGACGCCGTTGTCGTATTCTTTTGGGCTTAACGAGAGCGGGAGTTTCTCCGACTCATACACCTTGCGGCCCATCTGGTGGACATACCAGTAGCCACCCGACAGCATGTAGTTGCACACGCGCACATCGGTGCGGAAGCCTTCCACCTCTTGTACATACCATAAGGGGAAGGTGTCGTTGTCGCCGCGTGTGAAGATGACCGCGTTGGGCGGTAGTTGGGCGAGATAGTTCTTTGCCCAGTCGCGGGCCGAGGTCTTGCCCGAGCGGTTGTGTTCCTCCCAACCGTTGGCGGCCAACACACAAGGCACAGCGAGGAAGCAAACCAAGCCGACGGCCACGGTGGTGACCATCGTGTTTTTCTTCACTAGCTTGCTGATCCAGTCGATGAGGGCGATGACACCAAAACCGATCCAGATGGCGAAGGCATAGAACGAGCCAGCATAGCTGTAGTCGCGCTCACGAGGTTGGTTGGGCGTTTGGTTCAGGTAGATGACGATGGCCAAACCCGTCATGAAGAAGAGCAGGAAGATGATCCAACTCTGCTTCCAATCTCTCTTGAGCAGCCAAACCAAGCCGATGAGGCCGAGGATGAGCGGCAGGAAATAATAGGTGGTGCGTCCCGGGTTCTTTAGGCTGGCAGGGATGTTACTCTGGTCGCCGAGACGGGCGCTGTCGATGGCATTGATGCCGCTGATCCAGTTACCGTGGTTGAGTTCGCCTTGGCTTTCGATGTCGTTTTGACGGCCCACGAAGTTCCACATGAAGTAGCGCCAATACATCCAATTGCACTGGTAATCAATGAAGAACTTGAGGTTTTGTCCGAAGGTGGGCTTGCTGACGTTGAGCGTCTGGCCTCGATAGTTGGTCACGCGCACATTATTGCCTACGATGTTGCCTTTCTTGTCCTTGCGGTAGCTGTCGTACATGTCGGAGTGCGGGCCTCTTTGTGTGCTCCACATACGCGGGAACAAGGTCTTCAGCTCGTCGGGATAGTCGGGTTTGCTGCGCTTATTGTCATCGGTGATGACATATTTGCCAGCCTCTTTGTCCTTCACATAGATGGGCGTGCCGTCGACGAGGTCGGTGACAGGGGCGTTGTAGTAAGGACCATAGAGCAAGGGCCAACTGCCGTATTGGTCGCGGTTGATGTAAGCCAGCATCGAAAGGGCCTCTTTGGGCTCGTTCTCGTTGATGGGCGTGTTGGTGTTGGCACGGATGATCAACATGAAGAACGAGGAATAGCCGATGAGAATGAACATCAGCGAGAGGATTGCCGTGTTGGCGATCACATGTTTCTTCTTAGCCGAGAACCACAGCCCGAAGATGATAAGGGCGATGACGACGGTGAAGAACACGATGGCACCTACATTGAACGGGGCGCCGAGTGAGTTCACGAAGAACAGCTCTGTCTTGCCTGCCAAGTTGATAACTTGCGGCACGAGGAACATGTTAAGGAACCACAGCAGGACCACCGAAACCAGGCCTGCCAATACGAAGCCTCCAAACGAAGTCTTCTTCCATTTCTTGAAATATACCACATACACGAAGGCGGGCACGCACAACAGGTTGAGCAGGTGTACGCCGATGGACAAGCCGATGAGGAACGCGATGAAGATGATCCATCGGGTGCTCTTCGGGTCGTCGGCCACCTGTTCCCATTTCAGGATGGCCCAGAAGGTGACGGCGGTGAAGAACGACGACATGGCGTAGACCTCGCCTTCCACGGCGTTGAACCAGAACGACTCGGTGAAAGTGTAGGCCACCGCGCCGACGAAGCCGGCCAGCAACACACCTATTTTATTTACCCAAGGAGCGTCTTCGCCCTCCTTCATCCAAACTTTGCGGGCCATCATCGTGATGGTCCAGAAAAGGAAGGCGATGGTGAGGGCACTGCACAAGGCCGACATCACATTGACCATCATGGCCACCTTGGTGACGTCGCCGCCTGCAAAGAGCGAGAAGAAACGCCCGAGCATTTGGAAAAGAGGTGCCCCAGGTGGGTGACCCACTTGCAGTTTATAAGCCGTTGAGATGTACTCGCCGCAGTCCCACCAACTCACGGTAGGTTCAAGCGTGAGAAAATACACGACGGCGGCAATAATGGCTACCAGCCATCCTGTAATCGTGTTTAACCTTTTGAAAGTCATGATGATATAAAAACAATTTGTTGATAATTCTTCGAAATATTGCTATTTGCCAAACTGCAAAGATACGGCTTTTTTGTTTTGTCCCTAACCGAAAAACACCAAAAACGCGCTTTGTATTGTCGAAATGCAACTTTTTTTCCAAAAAAATGAAAAAAATACTTGCGTTCTGCCTGTCAAGGTTCGAATCCTTGCTCGACAACTTAAGGTGGAAGAAAAGACCTGCTACTTTGAGTAACAGGTTTTTTTATTGTTGAAAAGGACGTAAGCCTTGCCTTCTTGGCGTCATTGCGGGCTTGACCCGCAAATCGAAGATTCGACGTAGTCAATCTCCTGAACGAAAGGCAAATCTTAAGGTTCAGGAGATGGCGGATGTTACTCCGCCATGAGGCCAAGAGGAAGGCAAATACGAAATAAGAGTGGCATAACATTAGCATTATGATAACAAAAGAACAAGTAGCAACCCTCTGTGAAGAAGCCCTCGCCAATACCGACCGCTTCCTCGTGGAAGTGAAGGTGAAGCCCAACAACGTGATTGAGGTCTATGTCGACTCCGACACGGCCGTCAATATCGACCATTGCGCTGAGTTGAGCCGATATGTCAACGAGAGACTTGACCGTGATGTGGAAGACTACGAACTGACCGTGTTCTCATGGGGCCTTTCGGGTGCCTTGAAGATGGACCGTCAGCTGCAGAAATATGTGGGCAAGGATGTGGAGGTGAAGACGAAGGAGACAGGTAAGATGCAAGGCAAGCTGGTGAGTTTTGATGCCGAGAAGGTGGAGTTTGCCCCCGCCCCCAAGAAAGCCTCGAAGAAGAAACCCGTGGAGGAACCTGCCAACCTGTTTTTTGAACGTAAGAAAGTGGAAATCAAACCCGCCATAATCTTTTAGCCTTTTAGGCTGTTGGCTTTTGGCAACTGGCTTTTGGCCGCTTGGACGGAAGTGAAAGTTGAGCTGCCAGAAGCCAAAAGCTAGAGGCCTGAAGCCAAACAAGAAAAACAATAAACAATCAACATAAAAAATGGATAACTACAAATTAGTAGAGACTTTCTCGGAATTCAAGGAATTCAAGAACATCGACCGCGAAGCCATGATGCGCATCATCGAGGATGTGTTCCGTGGTATGCTGAACAAGAAGTTTGACTGCGACACCACCGATTTCATCGACATCATCGTGAACGTCGACAAGGGTGACTTCGAGATCTATCACAACCGCACTGTGGTTGAGGACGATGCACTGACCGACCCGCTCCGCGAGATCAGACTGTCAGACGCCATCAAGATTGAGCCCGACTTCGAGGTGGGCGAGGAGGTGAACGAGGAACTCCGCATCGAGAGCTTCGGTCGCCGCGATATCCTTGCACTGCGCCAGAACCTCCAAACCAAAGTGTCGGAGTATGAGAAGGAGAACATCTTCCAGAAATACAAGGACAAGGTGGGTGAGATCATCACCGCCGAGGTGGCCCATGTGTGGAAGCGCGAGATTGTCGTCATCGACGATGAAGGCATAGAACTGCTTATGCCCAAGATGGAGCAGATTCCGAGCGACATCTATAAGAAAGGTGACACCATCCGCGCTATCGTGAAGAGCGTCGAGAGCGTCAATGGCTCGCCGGTGGTTACGCTGTCGCGTACCTCCGAAGTGTTCCTGCAGCGTCTGCTCGAAGCCGAAGTCCCCGAGATTTATGACGGCCTCATCACCATCAAGAAAATTGTTCGTGAACCTGGCCAGCGTGCCAAGGTGGCAGTGGAGTCGTATGACGATCGCATCGACCCTGTTGGCGCCTGCGTCGGCATGAAGGGCACCCGTATCCACGGCATCGTGCGTGAGCTGCGCAACGAGAACATCGACATCATCAACTGGACCAACAACCCGAAACTCTTCATCCAGCGTGCACTTAGTCCCGCCAAGATTACCGAGATTCGCTTCAGCGATGACAATACCATGGCGAATGTGTATATGGAGAACGACCAGATCAGTCTTGCCATCGGCAAGGGCGGTTATAACATCAAGTTGGCCGGTAAGCTGACTGGCTATGAGATTGACGTCTACCGCAACAGCGAGGTCGACAATGTCGAAGAAGACGTTGACCTGCCCGAGTTCGCCGACGAAATCGACCAGTGGATCCTCGATGCCCTCAAGGGTATGGGCTGTAACACCGCCAAGGATGTGTTGAAACACACACCTGAAGACGTGGCCGCACGTGCCGACCTGGAGATGGAAACCGTCAACGAAGTGTTTGAGATCCTCAAGGCTGAATTTGAAGACGCCGAATAAGCAATTGCAATAACCAACTAACGAGAAACAAAGAAGAAACTATGTCCGAAGAAACTAATTTTACGATTCGATTGTCGAAAGCGGCAAAAGAATTCAACGTGGGAAAGGACACCATTGTGGAGTTCCTCGCCAAGAAGGGCTTTAAGGTGGATCCTTCACCCAACACGAAGCTCACAGCAGAGATGTATGCCCTGCTTGTGAAGGAATATCAGGGCGAGAAGGAAGTGAAGAACGAGGCCATGAAGTTGGGCAACCTCTCTTATAAAGGTGGTAGTGTTTCCGTTGATTCGGCATTGCAATCGGCAAAACCCGTCGAAGAGGATGACCACGAAGAGGTGATTATCCGAACGAATACGATAGCGTCGCCTACCAAAAAGGCTACCAAGGCAGCTGCAACTGAACCTAAGAAGGAGGAAAAAACAGAAGAGGTCAAGGAAGAAACTCCTCAAAAGGAGACTCCTGTTGTCACGGAAAAGGCTGAATCCGACAAGGCCGTGGCAGAAGAGAAGCCCAAGACTTCCGACAGCCCGCTGAAGATTCTAGGCAAGATTGACCTTGAGCCTAAACCGCGCGAGAAGAAGGAGAAAGAGAAAAAGAAAGCCGAGAAACCCGAGAAGCCCCAGGAGAAGAAACACGAGGAACCCAAGCAGGAAAAGCCTGAGGAGAAGAAGAAGGAAGAGCCCAAGAAGGAAGAATCTGCCAAGGCCGAGGAGAAACCTGCCGAGCCTAGAGTGATCAAACTGGAAGCTCCCAAACTGACGGGCCCCACAGTGCTCGGAACCTTGGAACTGCCTGTCGAGAAGAAAGGCGGCAAGGGTGATGCAAAGAAGAGAAAACGCAAGCGTATTGCAGGTGGTAAACCCGAAGGTTCGTCGGAGAACCCGACAGGCTCCAATGTGAATGCTGGCGGTAAGAAACAGGAGGGCGGCAAGCCTGGTAAGGGCCAGAAGCCTGGCGACCAAGCTGGCAAGAAAGGCCCGAAGGATAGCACGAAACCTGGCAAGAAAGACAAGAGGTCGAAACGAGAGGAGAAGCCTGAACTGAGCGAAGAGGAGATTTCGAAGCAGATCAAGGATACCTTGGCACGTCTCGCCCCCATGGGCAAGTCGAAGACCTCCAAGCACCGCCGCGAGAAGCGTCAGCAGGTGGCTGGCAGCATGATGGAGGAGATGATGCGTCAGGAAGAGGACAAGAAGGTCTTGAAGGTGACCGAGTTCGTCACCGCCAACGAGTTGGCGACGATGATGAACGTGCCTGTGGTGAAGGTCATCGGCACCTGCATGAGCCTTGGTATGCCTGTCTCCATCAACCAACGTCTTGATGCTGAAGCCTTGTCGGTGGTAGCGGAGGAGTTTGGCTTCCAAGTCGACTTCGTCAGTGCTGACGTGCAAGAGGCCATCGCCGAGACCGAAGAGGTCGATAAGGAAGAGGATCTCGTGCCACGTGCTCCCGTTGTCACTGTCATGGGTCACGTCGACCATGGTAAGACCAAACTCTTGGACTATATCCGTAACACCAACGTGGTGGCCGGTGAGGCAGGTGGTATCACCCAGCACATCGGTGCCTACGAGGTAACCACCGAGAGTGGTAAGAAAATCACCTTCTTGGATACCCCGGGTCACGAAGCCTTCACAGCCATGCGTGCCCGTGGTGCCAAGATCACCGACGTCGCCATCATCGTCATCGCTACCGACGACAGCGTGATGCCGCAGACCGTCGAGGCCATCAACCACGCCCAAGCCGCTGGCGTTCCGATTGTCTTCGCACTGAATAAGATCGATAAGCCTACGGCCAACCCCGACAAGATCCGTGAGCAACTGGCCAATATGAACATCCTCGTCGAGAGCTGGGGCGGTAAGTACCAAGACCAGGAAATCGCCGCTAAGATTGGTCTTAACGTCGATGCACTGCTTGAAAAGGTGTTGCTTGAGGCCGAGTTCCTCGACCTGAAGGCCAACCCCAACCGTCTGGCCAAGGGTACCGTCATCGAGTCAGCTTTGGACAAAGGCCGTGGCTATGTGGCCAAGATCTTGGTGCAGAACGGCACCTTGAAGATTGGCGACATGGTGCTGGCTGGCACCACCTATGGTAAGGTGAAGGCTATGTTCGATGACCACAACCGTCCCGTCAAGGAGGCTGGTCCTTCTACGCCGGTGCTGTTGCTGGGTCTGAATGGCGCTCCTATGCCGGGCGACGCCTTCAATGTGATGACTGACGAGCGCGAGGTGAAAGCCATCGCCAACCGTCGTGAGCAGCTGCAGCGCGAACAGACGCGCCGCACCAGCCCGCACATCACCTTGGACGAGATTGGCCGTCGTATCGCTATTGGCGATTTCAAGGAGTTGAACATCATCGTCAAGGCCGACGTGGACGGCTCCGTGGAGGCTCTGTCAGACAGCTTGCTGAAACTCTCCACCGAGGAGGTGCAGGTCAATGTCATCCACAAGTCGGTGGGTGCCATCAGTGAGTCAGACGTCATGTTGGCTTCGGCTTCCAACGCCGTCATCGTGGGCTTCAACGTGCGTCCTACCGCGCAAGCGCGTAAGATGGCCGAGAATGAGAAGATCGACATCCGTCTCTACTCCATCATCTACACTGCCATCGAAGAAATCAAGGCCGCTATCGAAGGTATGTTGGCACCCGACATCGAGGAGGTGGTCACTTGTAACCTCGAGATCCGCGAGACCTTCAAGATCAGCAAGGTCGGCACCATCGCTGGCTGTATGGTTTTGGACGGCAAGATCACGCGCAATACCAAGATCCGTGTCATCCGCGACGGCATCGTCATCTACACGGGCATGTTGGGTTCCTTGAAGCGTTACAAGGACGACGTCAAGGAAGTCAGTGCCGGCATGGATTGCGGCTTGAACATCGAGAACTTCAACGACATCAAGGTCGGCGACATCATCGAGGGTTACACCGAGAAGGAAGTCGCGAGGAAACTGTAATTCAGATTAAATGCAAAAACTTTGTAGAGACGCGATTTATCGCGTCTCTACTGTTTTTATTGCGAGGTCAATTCGCAAAGCCCATCTTTGTTGCCTACCACAAAAGCCACGGGCGGATTGTCACCCTGCACTAGGTTGTTCAAGTAAAGTGGCTCACCGAGGATGAAGAGTGCACAGCGGAAGGTGTTGCCCACCTTCAGTTTGGAGTTTTCGGATTGCTCAACGATGAAACGGTAGTTGCCAAGATAGCGGAATGTGCAGTGACGATTGGGTTTCCATGACACGGAGATGTGGTCGCCTACTTTCAAGTCGTCCGTCTTGATATGCTGCTTGGTGACGCGGTCAGAGCCGTTGCCTTGGCTGATATGCTCCAGGAAACCATCCCAATCTTTGAAACCCAAGAATTTTGACAAGATTTCAAGCGTGCTGTTGCGGGCAGTGTCGGGACCGTCCACATAGCCCCAGATACGCTTAAGTGTCGAGGCGCATAGGTTTTCGTGTATGCGTTCCCAAATAGCACCGCTGAGGAAGGTGAAGTCGTTGGAGGTCTTCATCTTGCGGCCTACGCTTTCCTCAATTTGCTGTTTGAGTTCGGAGATTTCCGGACTGGTTTTCTGCATGGTTTTCTGTTAGTTATAATAGATTGTGGCACTCTTCCTTTTACCGTCATTGCGGACTTGATCCGCAAATCGAAGATTCGACGTAGTCAATCTCCTGAAAACAAGGATTATCTTTCTTGCTCAGGAGATGGCGGATGCTGAAAAGCGATATCCGTCTTTATGCAAGCCTAAATAGGGACTCCATCCGCGATTATCATGAGATGGTCCTTGGGGATTTGGAGTGATTGTTATTACCGCAAAAAACAAAAGTAAAATACCGCAAAAAACAAAAGTAAAATACCGCAAAAATCAAAAATAGTTTTGTTAATCCATTTATTATTAGTAACTTTGTCGCGTAATTCAAAAGTGATATAATATGGGTTATTTGAAACGAACTGCTGATGTCGTCCTTCGTGAACATCTTGAGGCCTTTGGCGCCGTATTGATTGAAGGACCGAAGTGGTGTGGAAAGACGACTACCGCCGAGCAGGTGGCCAAGAGTGTCATTAAGTTGCAAGACACCGATATGCGCGATGAGTATCTCGCCACCGCTGCAACGAAACCTTCCCTGTTGTTGAATGGTGCTACGCCACGTCTGATTGATGAATGGCAGGATGCTCCTGTGTTGTGGGATGCCGTACGAACCATGGTTGATAAAAGGGTGGAACCGGGGCAGTTCATTCTGACTGGATCGAATGCGGTGGACAAGTCACAAATTCACCACTCTGGCACTGGCCGCATTTCCAAGTTAACCATGTTGCCGATGAGTTTGTGGGAATCTGGTGACTCAAATGGCAAGATTTCATTGTTGGAGTTGTTCGATAATCCCGAGTTGGATATTGATGGCGTTGAGTCCGATATGTCGGTTGAAGAATTAGTTTTTTGCGGATGTCGTGGAGGATGGCCTGCAACGATGAATGTTAAAAGTGACAAAGCAAAGCTGCTGGTGGCGCGTAACTATGTTAAGACAATGTGCTCAGATGATATCAGCCGTGTGGACGGAGTGTCGCGCGATGAACTGCTCACAAGGATGATTCTACGCGCTTACGCACGCAACATCTCCACGTTGTCAAAGAAGTCTACACTGATTGCGGATGTCGCAGCCTCTGGCGAGGTGTCGTGTTCTGAGCCCACGTTTGATGACTATGTCGGAGCATTGAGGAAACTCTTTGTGGTTTGCGACATTGGCGCTTGGTGCCCAGCCATTCGTAGCAAGACCGCTATTCGTACAGGTCCGAAGCGCTCTTTTGTTGACCCGTCCATTGCAGTAGCGGCATTGGGTCTTACACCTGAGGCGTTGCTGAATCAACTGAAAACTTTCGGCTTCATCTTTGAGCAGATGTGCATTCGTGACTTTAAGGCATATACGCTTGATTTTGACTCGCATATTTCACATTACAGAGACCGTTACGGGTTGGAGTCCGACCTCGTATTGCATCTTGGTGATGGCCGTTATGCACTGATTGAATGCAAGTTGGGCAGTAAAGAGATTGAAGATGGCGCATCACATCTTTTGGAACTGAAACGCCTTATCCGCGAATACAATAAAAAGGAGAAACAAATGCCCCTGCGCGAACCTGACCTACTGATAGTGATTACAGGCGGCAAGATGGCCTACACTCGTCCGGATGGCGTGAAGATTATTCCTCTAGCATGCATTAAGGAATGAGACTATTCCTATAACTTTGCCATCACCTTCAGCAACTGCTCTCCCAAACCGATGGTATAGCCCTGCTTCATAAATACCACCTCGCTGTTGGCGTTGGCGATGAGGAAGACGGGGCGGCTGTCGGTGTTGAGGTGGAGCCCGGCGGCGATGTCGTCACGGATGGAGCCGTCGTCGATGCCGTAGACAATGCCTTCGGGTAACTCGCTGAAGTTCTTTAGCTTGAACTTGTCATATTCCTCTTTGCTGCTGAAGATGAAGATCATTGGCAGGTTGCTGGCCTCAAAGTCCTTGCGGAAGGCGGCGATGTCCTGCATGGCATGGGTGGTGGGCTCGCTGCCCTGGTCCAGGAGGCCGAGGATGAAATACTCGTCTTGGATGAGTTGTTTGGCGTTGCCCACCTCGCCTGTCTCTGGGTCGGTGAACTTGCTGTCGGCATAGAAGCTGCCGACGACTTGAAGCTCGTCGTTAGGCTGACGCAACACGAGGTTCACTTGCGTGGTCTCACCCGCTTTGATGCTGAAGAACTGGCTGTGGGTCAAGGCAGTGCCGTCGTCCAAGCGGGTGCCAGCCGTGAGGATGTAATAACCCTCGTCCAAAGGCGTGGGATGCTCGAAAGCGGAGAGCATCATGCCATCGTCGATGCCGGGATCCTTGGCGTCGTAGGCCAAGAGGCGGAAACTCTGTCCGTCGAACTTCTTGATGCTGAAATGCGTGTAGTATTTCGGGTCAGATACGGAAGCGATGGGGTAGTATTGGATGTCCAGATATCCCAATGCGGTGCTGGCAGGTTCGGAGGCTTCAAAGTCCACATTGGTCCACTCCTTGCCGTAGTATTGCACATTGCCGTTCACGGGGTTGATTTGTGAGGCGATACCCAAACTACGTGCCATGCTGACGAAAAAGATATCGCGCGAATGGCGGTCGGCCTTGCGTGCCTTCAACACGCCCAAAGGCGAAATCGGGATGCGTTGTAAAGCCAGGTTGTCATCGGTATTGATGTTGTTTTTCACCCATTCCACCAAAAGGGCGGGATTGTCGTGGTATTGTCGTCTCTCCGTTTCGGGGAAGAACTCGGAAAGGGCCTTGCGGTAAGGGACGAGCATTTCGTTGCTCACGCGCGGGCTGAGGATGTATTGTGCATAATGCTCAGGCGGCATGGAGATGATGGATTGCTCGAGACCAGGTGTGTTGTCAAAATGGTCTTTGAGCACTTCGAGGCTGACATCGCGCAGGTCCTTGTCGGAGATGTTGCTGAGCAGCTCCACGGCCTTGATCTCTTGGTTCTTTTCTTGGGCGTACTTCACGAAGTCGGCGATGGTCTGGTAGTTGCCCCAGGTCTTTTCAAGAATGCTGCAGAGCTTTTTGTTGCCTGTATTCATGATGACATTCATCTGGGCTTTCTTGCAGTCGGCGATGTAGGCATTGCGCAACGAGTCTTCAAAGGCTATGCGGCGGTCGTTCTCGGCACGCATCTCGGCCGTCACCTCGGGCAAGACGCTGGTCGGGGCGGGCGGCACCATATCGAATTCAAAGACTTCTTCAGTGCCTTCCTCATGGTTGAGGGTGATGGTGACATTCTCCTGTTCGCCCGACTTGAATACTTGGAAGCCGAACTTGCCGTCTTTGGCGGCGTAGGCCATCATGCAGCCCAAGCCGGATGTGAGCCAGGTCTGGCCATTCTCGTCGGTAGCCTTCGTGACCACGGTGCAGAATTCGGCATAGTTGTAGATCTTGAACTCCACGGGCAAGTTGGTTTGAGGATTGCCATTCTCGTCTACGACAGTGAAAGTGGTCTTCGCTGTCTTTCCGTAATTATCCACCACATTGATTTCTGTGTAGTTGGCGCTGCGGCTGATGACTTCCTCGGGGCCATCATAATCGCCGAAGACGCGAGTGTGTAATAACAAGGTGCGCGAGGCGGGCTCGTTGAACCAGCCCAAGTCGAGGACGGGCTCAGGCTCGCAGGCACCAAGAAAGTGCCATTTGCCGTCAACCCAAGCCTCCACCCAGGCGTGGTTGTCGTCGCAGTGCGCCCAACGAGGTGTGTAAACTTGTCTTGCCGGGATGCCCACGGTGCGCAAGGCGGTCACTAACAGTGTCGACTCCTCGCCGCAGCGACCCCACGAGGTCTTGATGGTGGCCATTGGGGCGCTGGTGCGGCTGTCACTGCCTTTATAGTTCACATGCTCGTGGCACCAATGGTTCACTTCGAGTACGGCATCGTAAAGCGACATGTCTTTTACACGACCTTTCAGCTCCTCGTAATAGGTGGCGCGGAAGCGGTCGAGGTTCTCGTTGTTGACGCGCACAGGCACCACAAAATGCTTAAACTCGCGCTCTGGGATGCTATTGCCCCATGGCATTTCTTGTTTGGCTAGGAAGGCATAGTGCACGCACTCGCGGTAATAGTCCTCGGTGTAGTCCACACTATCGCCGAGCGGCATGTATTGGTAAAGGAATTCCAAAGCTGCCTTTTCGTTGAAAGTCATTTTCTTTTCGGTTGAGCAGGCGGAAAAGAGGAGGGCGGAAAGAGCAAATAAAGTAAGGAAGATGTTTTTCATAGATGGATTATTTTGTGCAAAGGTAGTAATTAATGCAAAAAAGGTGGTAGACCTACCACCTTTTCGCCTACTTTTTGTTTCATTATCATACCATAAACTCTTCCAACGAGGAGAACAAAATCTCTTTCAGTTCCTCTTTGTGCTCGGGCGTGGTCTGCGTAAAAAGGAACCCCCACACGCTCATGGCGGGATTCATGATGTCGCGGGTCTCGAGCACGCCGTGGAAATGCCGCTTGATGCGCTCGAAGTCCAAGGCGCGGTTGGTATCGTAAGGCTTGTCCAAGACGATGAAGCTGAACACATCGTTCTCGATGCCGTTCCACATAGTGGCATAGTCGGGGCGAATGCCTTCGAAATAGCACTGCACGGGCAGTAGGTGGCAGGTGTGGCGCGTCAGGTCGTTGAGGCACATGCCAGCGAAACGCAGCGGGTTGACCTCGATCGGGATGGCGCGACCCGTGTGCTTGTCGACGCGGAACTCCACATGCATCGGGAAGTTCTTCAGTCCGAGTACGCCGTTCAGGTCGATGCAGAACTGGTTGAAAGCCGGATAGTTAGCCTCGAAGATCTGCTTGCTCATGCAGTAGAGGCGGTCGCTCACATCAGTCTCGTTCTTGAAGATGTGGTGGAAGATGTTGATGATGTTGGGCTTGCCCTCGGCATCATAATAGGCATCTACTGCATATTCCTCGCCTTCGATGAACTGCTCGAGCACGAACTTCTCGCTGCGCACCACGGTCTCGGGGAACACGGCGCACTGCTTGGCAAAGTTTTGGTCGATGTCATCCAAAGCGGCCTGCCATTCAGCCTTGTTGCGGACGATGTACACGCCCACGCTGAGGAAGCCCACTGCGGGTTTCAGCACCAAGGGCAGCGGCAACTCGTCGGGGATGAGGCTGCGCAAGGCTTTCATCTCCACCTCTTTGTAATAGAAATCGGGATAGATCTGCTGGCAGATGCGACGGAAAGCGGCCTTGTCTTTCAGGATTTTGACCTTTTTCACCAGCTCCGACTCGGGCAGCTGGGCATAGAGCCACACCAAGGCATTCTCGGAGACGGCATACAACTGATGGCTTTGCTCGTATTTCTCGACGAAAGCCTTGTCGTCCAAAAGGTTAAGGTGATGGCCTTGGCCTTCCAGCACCTCGGCCATGTCGTTATGTAAAACGGGGATTTGTTTTTCTTCCAAATACGCCACCAACGGGGCGGAAACGTATGGTTTTTCTAAAATGATCATTGTTTAATTGTTGTTGTGCGGTTTGTAGAGACGTGGCGCGCCGCGTCTCTACAGAGATGGTTCTATCTGATAATATTCTGCGTCCTGTCGGGACCGTATGAAACGAATTTGATTGGCACGCCGACATAATCCTCAATGAATTTGATGTAGTCTTCCAGCTTCTGCGGAATCTTGCCTTCTATCTTCTGTTGCCAGCCAGGGATCTCGGTGTAAACGGGTTCCATGGTTTCAGTACAAGCAGCAAAAGGCAGCTGTTTGGTCTCTTGTCCGTTGTAGCGGTAGGCAGTGGCGACTTTCAGGGTGGCGAAGTCATCCATGACATCAGATTTCATCATCATCAGGTCGGTGACGCCGCTGAGCATGACGGCATATTTCAATGCAGGCAGGTCGAGCCAGCCGCAGCGACGCGGACGACCAGTAGTGGCGCCAAACTCGTGTCCGTTCTGGCGGAGCATCTCACCGGTTTCATCGAACAGTTCGGTGGGAAAGGGACCTGTGCCCACGCGGGTACAGTAGGCCTTGAAGATGCCATACACCTTGCCGACTCTGCTTGGAGCAACGCCCAAACCGGAGCAGACGCCAGCGGCGATGACATTGGATGAGGTCACGAAAGGATAGCTGCCGAAATCCACATCGAGCATGGAGCCTTGGGCACCTTCGGCCAGCACTTTCTTGCCGTTGTCAAGGGCCTCGTTGATGAAGTACTCGCCATCAACGAACTGGTATTGTTTTAGGTATTCGATGCCTTCGAACCACAACTTCTCGTACTCGGCGAAGTCGAGGCCGTCGAGTTGGAAGCCCTGCATCTCGAAGCCGAGGCCAGCGATTTGTTGCAGATGGGCCTTCTTCAGGTTTTCGTATTTCTCGCGGAAGTCGGCGGAGTTGATGTCGCCGATGCGCAGGCCTCTGCGGGCGGTCTTGTCGGTATAGGTCGGGCCAATGCCTTTCAGCGTGGTGCCGACTTTCATCTTACCTAATGCCTTTTCATTAGCGGCATCCATGGCGCGGTGGGTGGGCAGGATGAGATGGGCGCGATTGGCGATCATCAAGGTTTTACGCAGGTCGAAGCCAGCTTCACGCAGGCCTTCGATCTCACCTTTTAATATATGGGGCTCGATGATGACGCCGTTGCCAATGAGGTTGACGCAACCTGGGGTGAGTACACCCGAAGGGATGTTGTGCAACACGAATTTCTTGCCTTCAAACTCGATGGTGTGTCCGGCATTGGGACCGCCTTGGAAGCGGCAGACGATGTCATAGTTCGGGGTGAGGGCATCGACCACCTTGCCTTTGCCTTCATCGCCCCATTGTAAGCCGAGTAAGATATCTAATTTGTTCATTTTCAATTATATTTCAGTGTTGTTTTCTTGTTTGTTATTGCTTTTGGCTTTTGGCCTCTGGCTTCTGGCAGCTCCGCCGCATTTAGGAGATTGCGGGTCGCCTCATTCCGCGGAGGCGGAACCGCAATGACGTACTCGGTTGAAGTTGCAAATAGCTATAGGCCAGTAACCATCAACCTTTCTTTTTATGTCCGTAAAAAATAAGTGAATGATGCGTAATCTCAACACCCAACTGTTCCTCAATAGATCTTTGGATCTCAAGCAAACGCGGGTCACAAAACTCCATGACGGTCTCCGTCTCCAAATCGATGAAATGGTCATGCTGGCGGAACTTGTAGGAGCGCTCGTATTGTGCGCAGTTGTGTCCAAACTGGTGCTTGATGACAAGCCCACAGTCCAGAAGGAGATCAATGGTATTGTATAGTGTAGCCCTACTGACGCGGTACTTGTTGTCTTTCATCTGGTTATACAACGAGTCGATGTCGAAGTGCCCGTTGGTCGAGTAAATCTCCTTCAGGATAGCAAAGCGCTCGGGAGTCTTGCGCAACTTCCTCCGCTGCAGGTAATCGATGAATAACTTCTTGACGGCCAGATAGGTATTGTCAAACGAATCTTTCATTTTTTAACGTCGTGATGAGGCGCAAAGATAAGAATATTTTTCAGACAGATTCTAAATAACCAACATTATTTTTAATTGCTCTTGCGCACCACTTTCTGGATTTCCTTCAGCTGGTTCAGTTTGGCAATCAAGTCATCAAGTTCCTTGGTGTTGTGCACATAGATGGAGATGGCGGCTTCCACCACATCTTGCTTGGCCTCCATGTGGAGCGAGTGCAGGTTAAGTTGCATCTCGTTGGAGAGGAGATTGGTCATGCGGTTGAGAAGTCCCTTGGTGTCCAAAGCCGTGATTTTCAGCTCGGCGAGGAAGGCAATCTCGCTCTTGGGTTGCCATTTGGCCTTCACGATGTTGTTGCCGAAGCGCGAAGAGAGTTGGATGGCCTTGGGACAATTGCTCCTGTGGATTTGTAGTGGTTCTCCGGGGAAGCTGAATGCGATGACATCGTCGCCGGGGATGGGGTTGCAGCAGGTCGACACGTTGAAGTCGAACTCGCCCGAGGTGGTGATGGACGGCGTCTCATCTTTTTCCTTGCTGCTGTTGCCCAAGAGACCGAAGGTGATGTAGCGCACAAAACTACTACTGCTGGATTGCGGCTTCAGCACGCTTCGAACAAGGCGTTCGTCGATTTTACCAGTAGCGACATTATAGTAGAAGTCGATGGAACTGGTAAGCCCTTCGGCGCTCATCACGGTGCTGCGGTTGGCCTTCGAGGGTTCCATGCCCAGTTTCTTCATGATGGCCTCAAATTTCTGCTCGCCCTCTTCGCGGAAGCCACGGCGATATTCCTTGATGCCGCTCTTGAGTCGCGACTTGGCTGTGGCCGTGGCGAGGAACTCGAACCATTTCTCCTGTGGGTGTTGCGACTCGGAGGTGATGATCTCCACTTGGTCACCCTTGGTGAGTTTGCGGTCGAGTTGTGAAAGCTGGTTGTTGACATTGGCCGCGATGCTGTGGTCGCCGATTTCGCTGTGGATGTTATAGGCGAAGTCGAGTACAGTGGAGCCTTTGGGTAGCGTGATCATCTTGCCCTGTGGGGTGAAGACATAGATTTCGTCGGAGAAAAGGTCGAGCTTGAAATTATCGACAAACTCGATGGCGTTGTCCGACTCGTTGCTGATGAGGTCTTGGGCTTTCTTCAGCCATTCGTCGAAGCCGCTCTCTGTCTTGTCGTCATCGGTCTTGTATTTCCAGTAGGCGCCAAAGCCCTTCTCGGCAATCTCCTCCATGCGTTGGCTGCGGATCTGCACCTCCACCCAGTTGCCGGTCTGGCCCATCACCACGGCGTGCAGGCTCTCGTAGCCGTTGGCTTTCGGGAACGAGATCCAGTCCTTCAGCTTCTTGGTGTAGGGACGGTAGCAGTTGGTGAGCACGGCATAGATCTTCCAACACTCCATGCGTTCCTGCTCTTTCGGGCAGTCGGTGATGAGGCGGACGATGAAGGAGCCATAGAGGTCTTCGAAGGCCAACTCCTTGTCCATCATGCGTTTCCATACCGAGTTGACCGAGCGTTCCTTGATTTCAGCTCTTGCCTTGATGCCGTTTTTCTCCAATTCAGCCTCGATGGGCGCGATGAAGCTGCGCAATTCGCCCATGCGTTTGCCACGCACATCGTCCATGCGCTTGCGGATGTTGTTGTAGATGGTGGGGTTGGTGTATTTGAAGGACAAGTCTTCCAACTCGATTTCGATGGCATGAAGTCCCAGACGATAGGCGAGGGGGGCGTAGATATAGGTGGTCTCCGAGGCGATCTTCAGTTGCTTGTGCTTGGGCATCGAGTCCAAGGTGCGCATGTTGTGCAGACGGTCGGAGAGCTTGATGAGCACCACGCGTATGTCGTACGACAGCGAGGAGATGACCTTCTTGAAGTTCTCGGCCTGGGCGCTCTCGGCGCCTTCGAGGTTGGCGAATTTGGTGAGGCCGTCCACCACACGCGACACCTTCTCGCCAAACATCTCACGGATGTCGTCGAGGGTGTATTTCGTGTCTTCCACCACATCATGGAGCAGGGCGCAGATGATGGAGGTGCGGCCCAGCCCGATGTCGTGGGCAGCGATGGTGGCCACCTCGATGGGATGGTAGATATAGGGCTCGCCCGAACGACGGCGTTGGTCCTTATGGGCCTCTACGGCGAAGTAAAACGCCTTGTCGACTTCGGCCAAGTCTTGGGCTTCCTTGCGCGTCTGCCAGGCGTCGATGAGGCGCTGGTGTCGTCGCTCGATTTCTTCTTTTTCTTCTTTGGAATAGGTGTCGGGTAAAATGGGCGTCATAGGCAATCTTCTTTTTCAGACTGCAAAATTAGGGATAATCCTTTGTATTGTGGGCATCTTGAACGGAATTTTTTGAAGGTTTAGGTGGGATTTTTGGAAAAAATTGTATCTTTGCCTTTTCATCAATCGTAAAAAACATGGAAGGATACAAAAAATGCCCCTATTGTGGCGAAGAAATTCCTGAGAGTGCCACGAAATGTATGTATTGCTCGGCTTGGTTGAACGACCCAAAAGCAACGGCACAACCCCAACCTGTGCAACAACCTCAGCCGGTTCAACCCCAACCTCAACCTGTTAGACGGAGTAACGGTATCGCAACGGCAGGACTGGTTTTGTCGATTCTCGGCCTGGCCTTGTGCTGGATACCTATTGTGGATGTTATCCTTTGGTTCCTCGGCTTCCTGTTCTCGTTTATCGGCGTGTTCAAACGCCCGAGAGGGAAAGCCATCGCTGGCTTGATTATCTCTGTGATTAGCATCTTGGTCATCATCCTTGTTTTAGGAGGAATTGGTGCAGCGCTTTCAGAGACAGATTGGTTCGAAGGATTGTTTTCGTATTAAGATTACAAACGCATTCTTGTGTTTTTGAGGCTGCAAACGAAATTTTTCCTATTTTTGCAGCCCAATGAAAAACATCCGAAATTTTTGCATCATAGCCCATATCGACCATGGCAAATCGACCTTGGCCGATAGGCTTTTGGAACTGACCCATACGCTCAACGACAAAGAACTCGTCGACCAGGTGCTCGATGACATGGATCTTGAGCGCGAGCGCGGCATCACCATCAAGAGCCACGCCATCCAAATGAAATACAACTATAAGGGCGAGGAATACACCCTTAATCTCATCGATACTCCCGGCCACGTCGACTTCTCCTACGAGGTGTCGCGCAGCATCGCGGCCTGCGAAGGCGCCTTGCTGGTGGTGGATGCCACGCAAGGCATTCAGGCCCAGACGATTGCCAACCTCTATTCAGCCCTTGAACACGACCTCGAGATCATCCCCGTGATGAACAAGATCGACATGGACAGCGCCATGGTCGATATTGTTGAAGACCAGATGGTTGACCTCTTGGGCTGTGACCCTTCGGAAATCCTGAAGGTCAGCGCCCGCACGGGTGAAGGCGTGCCCGCCGTGCTTGATGCCATTGTGGAACGTGTTCCCTGCCCTAAGGGCGACCCTGAAGCACCGCTGCAAGCCCTCATCTTCGACTCGGTGTTCAACTCGTTCCGCGGCATCATCGCCTATTTCCGCATCATGAACGGCACCATGCATACTAACGACTTGGTGAAGTTCTTTGCCACGGGCAAGGAATACAACGCCGACGAAATCGGCGTGCTGCAACTGAAGCAAGTGCCTAAGAAAGAGCTCTCTGCAGGCGACGTGGGCTATATCATCTCGGGCATTAAGACCTCCAAGGAGGTCAAGGTGGGCGACACCATCACCCATGTCGAACGCCCTTGTGCAGAGCCGGTGGCGGGCTTCGAGAATGTCAAACCTATGCTGTTTGCGGGTATCTATCCCGTTGACGCGGATGACTACGAGGAGCTGCGTGCTTCGCTGGAGAAGCTGCAACTCAACGACGCTTCCTTGGTTTGGGAACCAGAGTCGTCGGCAGCCTTGGGCTTCGGTTTCCGTTGTGGCTTCTTGGGTCTTTTGCACATGGAGATTGTGCAGGAACGCCTCGACCGCGAGTTCGACATGGATGTCATCACCACGGTGCCCAATGTCTCGTTCAAGTGCTTCAAGACCGATGGCGAGATGATCGAGGTGCACAACCCTAGCGGATTGCCCGAGGTGACGAAGATTGACCACATCGAGGAGCCTTACATCATCGCGCAGATTATTTCGAAGAACGAGTTTACCGGACCTATCATGACGCTCTGCATCGACCGTCGTGGCGTGCTGAAGAATCAGGTCTATCTCTCCACCGACCGCGTGGAGCTGACCTTCCAGATGCCGTTGAGCGAAATCGTCTTCGACTTCTACGACAAGCTGAAATCCATCTCGAAGGGCTATGCTTCCTTCGACTATCATATCGCTGGCTATCAAGATGCCGACTTGGTGAAACTCGACATCATGCTCAACGGCGAGTCCGTTGACGCCTTGTCGACCTTGATCCACCGCGGCCATGCTTACGACTTCGGCCGTCGCATGTGCGAGAAGCTGAAGGAATTGATACCAAGACACCAGTTCGACATCGCCATCCAGGCCGCTATCGGCGCGAAGATCATCGCCCGCGAGACGGTGCGTCAGGTGCGCAAGGATGTGACGGCGAAGTGCTATGGTGGCGACGTCTCCCGTAAGCGCAAGCTTCTGGAGAAACAAAAGGCAGGTAAGAAACGCATGCGACAAATCGGCAACGTCGAGGTGCCGCAGTCGGCGTTCCTTGCAGTCCTGAAACTGGATTAATCTTTGTAGAGACGTGGCACGCCGCGTCTCTACAAACCTAGAATTGTTATGACCGACCTCCAATATCAAATAGCATTGACGTTACTCCCTGGTATCGGTGATATCAGCGGGAAGAAATTCGTGCAGTATTGCGGTAGCGCCGAGGCCATCTTCAAGGAGACGCGTAAGTCACTAGAGAAGATTACGGGAATGCGCGAGGCCTCCATTGACGCCATCTGTAAGCCCAAGGAATACCTGAAAAGGGCAGAGGAGGAGATTGCATTCGTCGAGAAGAATGGCATTCAGCCTTTGTTTTTCCTGGATGTTGACTATCCGCGCCGACTGTCACAATGCGATGACGCCCCGATGATGCTGTATTACAAAGGCAAGGCTAACCTCAACGCCAACCGCGTGGTGGCCATCGTCGGAACCCGTAACATTACCGAATACGGCAAGGAAAACTGTAATCAGCTGGTGGAGGATTTGAAGGGAGACAATGTGTTGATTGTAAGTGGTTTGGCTTATGGAGTTGACACTTGTGCACACAAGGCATCTGTAAAAAATGGCATCCCGACGGTTGGCGTGATGGGTAGTGGTATGCAACAAATTTATCCTGCACCAAACAAGAAACTGGCTACCGATATGGTGGAGCAAGGTGGTGGCATCCTGACGGAGTGCATGAGCGGCACCTTGCCTGATCGAGAGAATTTCCCGCGTCGCAACCGCATCATCGCGGGTATGGCAGATGCCGTGATAGTCATCGAGTCAGCGATGAAAGGCGGTTCGCTCATTACAGCTGATTTGGCTAACTCGTATAGCCGCGATGTGTTTGCCTATCCCGGCCGCGTGATGGACATCTACAGCCAAGGCTGCAACTACCTCATCCGCACCAACCGCGCCCACCTCATGGAGAGCGTGCTCAACCTGCGTTATATCATGCGCTGGGACTCGGAGTCGAAGAGCGAGAAACAAACGGCTTTGTTCCGTGAGTTCACCGATGAGGAAAAACTCATCATGGACTGCTTCGGCAATAATGCCGTCATCAGTCTTGACGACATCATCGTGAAGTCGGAGTTGTCGACCACAAAGATAGCAGCCTTATTGCTCACCTTGGAATTCGACGGCGTGCTAATGGCATTGCCGGGAAAAAGATACCAGAAATGTTAGGCAAGGTCATCAAATCGACGGGCAGCTGGTACATCGTCCTCGACGAACAGGGACGACAGTGGGAGTGCCGCCTGCGCGGCAAGATCCGTTTGGATGGCATCCGCAGCACCAATCCCGTGGCCGTGGGCGACAATGTGGAGTTTGAACAGGAACCCGGCAAGGACACGGGCGTCATCAAGACGATTGAGCCTCGTGATAATGTGATTGTCCGCCAATCGGTCAACTTGAGCAAGGCCTCGCACATCATCGCTGCCAATGTTGACTTGGCTATCGTGGTGGCCACCATCGCACAGCCACGCACCTCCACGGGTTTCATCGACCGTTTTCTGGTCACCGCCGAAGCCTATCATATCCCCGCTGCCTTGATTTTCAATAAGTGTGACCTCTACACCGATGAGCAGATTGAGGAGATGTGCGTATTGATGGAATATTACCAAGGCCTTGGCTATACCTCGTTCGGTGTATCGGCCAAGACGGGCTTCCAGATAGAGGAGTTGAAGGCCTTGATGCAAGATAAGATTTGCTTGTTCTCGGGCCATTCCGGTGTGGGCAAGTCAGCCCTTGTGAAAGCCCTTGACCCTTCGCTGGATGTCCGCATTGGAGCCATATCCGACTACCACGAAAAAGGCAAACATACCACCACCTTCGCCGAGATGCATCATCTCGATTTTGGTGCGTGGATTGTCGACACGCCTGGCATTAAGGAATTTGTGTTGTATGACCTTGAGAAGGAGACCTTGGCCCAGCGTTTCCCCGAGATGCGCGACCTGATGAGCGAGTGCCGCTTTGCCAATTGCACCCATACCCATGAGCCCGGCTGCGCTGTGAAGGCCGCCGTTGAAAACGGTGACATCGCCGATTGGCGTTATGTGAATTACATCCGCATGATGACCGATGAAAGCCATGATTCTGTGAAAGAAGAAGGATATTAAACCATGACCATTGACCCTGACCCTGACCAGCCGATAGGTCTGGGTCAGGGTCAGCGGTCAGGGTAAAAACAAAAAAGCTAATGAAGATCGCCCTGTTTGGAAAAACCATCGCCCCAGAGAATGGGGAATATATGCGACAACTGTTCAAAATGTTGGCCGACAATCACATTGAAATCGTTGTTTACCAACCTTTTGCCGCTATTGTCACCGCCTATGTCCCCGTAGGCGTACAATACATGACCTTCCATTCCCATGAAGACCTGAAGGCAGACCTGTTGTTCTCCATTGGTGGCGACGGCACCATCCTCGACACGGTGCCATTCGTCCTCGATTCAGGCATTCCTGTGGCGGGTATCAACATGGGACGCCTAGGTTTCCTTTCTAGCATCTCCAAAAACGAGATTGACATGGCCGTCAATAGCGTGCTCACGGGCGATTACTCCGTGGAGCAGCGCACCCTTCTGGAGTTGGTTTCGCCCGAGAAGGTTTTCGAAGATGTGAAATATGCCCTCAACGAGTTGAATGTCATCCGTAACCCAGAGCATAGCCTGCTGGCTATCAAGGTATTCGTCGATGATGTATATCTTAACACCTATTGGGGTGATGGCATCCTTTTGGCCACCCCGACAGGTTCCACAGCCTATTCGTTGAGTGCCGGCGGACCTATCATTGCCCCGAACGCGAAGAACTTCGTCATCACGCCTATTGCCACGCACAATTTGACGGTGCGTCCTGTGGTCATCCCTGACGACAGTACTATCCGTATCCAAGTGGAGGGACGCGAGAAGAAATTCGTCTTCAGCATGGACTCAAGGAGCTGTACATTAGATACTTCCGTGCAATTGGAGGTGCGCAAGGCAGGCTTCTGCCTCAACCTGGTCAGGATGCGCGGCGAAGACTTCTTCGGCACCATTCGTAACAAATTGATGTGGGGAAAAGACAATAGAAACTGATTAATTTCGTTTTCATTGGAAAAATTCCTAATTTTGCAGGCTTGAACTATGTATAGAAAGATTCGTATTTTATTGATAATGAGTTGCTTGGCAATATTTGTCCAAGCCAATGCCCAATTTGACGACCCCAAAACGCTGGAAATCGGTCCTCATGGAGGCGCGAGTTACTATATGGGAGACCTCAACCCAGTCATTCCTTTTGCCATGGCCGACCTGCAATATGGTGGCCTTGTGAGGTTCAACTATAACAACCGCTGGACATTCCGCTTCGACTACAGCCGCGCCAAGGTGAAGGCTGACGACACCAAACTCAACTGGCGTCCCGAGCGTGGCTTGAACTTCACCTCCACGATTAACGACTTCAGCCTCGTGGCGGAGTTCAACTTCTTGGAATACTACACTGGCAACCCCAAAAAGAATGTGTCGCCTTATATCTTCGGTGGCATCTCGGTGTTTCAATATACGGCCTACGCCACTGTGGGTGATGTGCTGGTCGACTTGAGCGACCATGCTACGGAAGGTCCTGAAGACCCCAATGCCAAGTGGTACAACAAGATGTTTGGCAAGACCAGTCCCATCGGTGTGTCGATTCCCTTTGGCTTCGGCGTGAAGTTCTCGCTCTCACGCCACATGGCCGCCACGATGGAATGGCGCATGCAGAAGACCTTCACAGACTACCTTGACGATGTGGCCACGGTTTATCCCGAGGAACACGCTTGGTACACCGACGATGAAGGGAATAAATACGATTTGACCGATCCGACGGGCAAGTACCTTGCTGGCCAACAGCGTGGCAATGCCGCCTTCAACGATTGGTTCGGCATGGCGCGGGTGTCGTTGACCTGGAAATTCAACCTGCCTGATGGCAGAGGCTGTAACTTAAGCAAATTCTGACCATGGAACTGAAAGACCAACTGATGCAACAAATCGACCGTGAGCGTCTGCCGCAGCACATCGCCATTATCATGGACGGCAACGGCCGTTGGGCCAAGGAACGCGGCAAACAACGCCTCTTTGGCCATCAGAGTGCCATCCAGTCGGTGCGCGAGGTGAGCGAGGCTTCGGCTGAAATCGGGGTGAAGTACCTGACGCTCTACGCTTTCTCCACCGAGAACTGGAACCGCCCCTTGGCAGAAGTCAGCGGTCTGATGTCATTGCTGGCCACCACCATCACGAAAGAGGTGGTCACGATGAACAAGAACAGCATCAAGTTGAACGCCATCGGTGACTTGAAGAGTCTGCCCAAAGCCAACTACGAACAACTCATGCAGGCCATTGCCGACACGAGCCACAACACTCGCATGACGCTTACCTTAGCCTTGAGCTATTCGGGGCGTTGGGACCTCACCCAGGCCTCAAGACGCATGGCAGAGGATGTGAAGGCGGGGAAGTTGCAGCCCGAGGCGGTCGATGACCAATTGGTCTCATCCTATCTCTCCACGGCGGGCATGCCCGACCCCGAGTTGCTCATCCGCACCAGCGGCGAGGAACGCATCAGCAACTTCCTGCTGTGGCAACTGGCCTATTCCGAACTCTATTTTACCTCTAAATATTGGCCCGACTTCCGCAAGGCCGACCTCTATGAGGCCATCCTCAATTACCAGCGTCGTGAACGCCGATTCGGGAAGACGAGCGAACAAATAACCAACAAATGATTGATTGATAATATGATGCGATTGAGATATTTACCTATAACGCTGTTGCTGCTGGCTTTTCTTGGTTTCGGAAACAGCGTCTTTGCCCAAATCCAAATCGGTGACGACCTTTCGGAGATCGACTATGCGCGTCCGCAGAAATATGAGATTGGCGGCATCGTCGTCGAGGGCGCCAAATATGTCGATGCCTCCATGTTGAGCATGATTGCCGGCTTGAGGGTAGGCGAGACCATCTCCATCCCCGGCGACGAAATCTCGAATGGCATCCGCAAGATTTGGGAGCAAGGTCTGTTTGAGGATGTGGCCATCAACGCCACCGACATCGTGGGTGGCAAGGTGTTTCTCCAAATCGTCATCAAAGAGCGACCGCGCGTGTCGAAATTCTCGTTCAAAGGCATCAAGAAAAGCGAAGCCGATGATATCCGCAACAAGATCAACCTGTCGCGAGGCGACATCGCCACCGACCACCTGCTGACCAAGACAACCCGCATCATTGAAAACTTCTATTATGAGAAGGGCTATCGCAAGGTCGACATCGACATCCAGCAAGTGGCCGACACAGCCCGCGATAACTACATCGACATGGTCATCAACATCGATAAGGGCAACAAGGTGAAAATCGGGAAGATCAATGTGATGGGCAACGAAAACCTTACCGAGGGTCAGGTGCTTGCTGCCATGAAGGAGACCAAGCAGCGCGGCCATTTCGACCCGCTTAACCCGTTGGGGCCATTGGTGGTGAATACCATTGCCGATGTGGTCACCCTGCATCCCTTGAGGGCTATCACCGGAGTTGAGGAGTATTTCTACGATAACTATCGCCCGCGCATCTTCAAGTCGTCGCGTTTCCTTGAAAGCAATTTCGAAGCCGACAAGAAACTCATCGTCGAGAAATACAACTCGAAAGGCTTCCGCGACGCCCGCATTGTCAGCGACTCGGTCTATATGATCGATGACAAGAATATGGGCATCGACATCGTCATCGACGAAGGCAACAAATACCACTATCGCAACATCACTTGGACGGGCAACACGAAATACAGCGACGAGACCCTCAATTCTATTTTAGGCGTGCGTCCCGGTGACGTATATAATAAGGAGTTGCTCGACAAAAACCTGAACTATAGTGAGACCAATCTCGACATCAGTTCGCTCTATATGGATGACGGATACCTGTTCTTCCGCGTCGACCCCGTGGAGGTGGCTGTGGAGAATGACTCCATCGACCTCGAACTGCGTCTCACCGAAGGCAAGCAGGCCCGTATCAGCAATGTGACGCTATCTGGCAACACGAAGACATACGACCATGTGGTGCTGCGTGAGCTCTACACCCGTCCTGGCCAGCTCTACAGCCGCAGCGATGTGGTGCGCTCCATCCGTGAATTGGCTACATTGGGCTTCTTCAACCAAGAGATTGCCCCTCCTGATGTGCAGCCCAATATGGAAGACAACACTGTGGATATCGGTTATAGCGTTGAAGAAGCCGCTGCCGACCAGATCCGTTTCTCGGCAGGTTTCGCCGCCGGTTACCTGATGCTGGAAGCAGGTTTGCAGTTCTCCAACTTCTCGATGCGCAACATCTTCAACAAGAAGGCATGGAAACCGTTGCCGATGGGTGATGGACAGAAACTATCGCTCAATGTGAGCACTTTGGGCCGCTATTACCTCTATTATGGCCTGTCGTTCACCGAACCTTGGCTCGGTGGCAAGAAACCCAACGCGTTCACCTTCTCTATCTACCAGTCGTTCTATTCCAAATACGGGGAAAAAACAGCAACCGACAATGGCTGGTTCAATATGACGGGCGGCACCGTGGGTTTGGGCCGCCGTTTGACCTGGCCGGACGACTATTTCTCCGTGTACCAAGGCCTCAACTTCAAGCGCTACAGTCTGAACAACTACCAGTCAGGCTATCTGAATGTCGGTGATGGTAATGGCAAGTTCAATTTGATTAGTTACAACTTTGTATTGTCTCGTAACTCGGTGAGCCAGCCCATCTATCCGCGTAATGGTTCTGAATTCCAGTTGAGCCTTGAGATCACGCCGCCCTATTCGCTGTTTTCGGATAAGAACTACAGCAGTCTCTCGGAGAACGAGAAGTACAAGTGGATTGAGATGCACCGCTGGACCTTCAAGGCGGCTTGGTATACGGAGTTGTATGAAAAACTCGTCATGATGACCCGTGTGCGTTTCGGCTATCTGGGTCATTACAACGATCAAATCGGCCCCACGCCTTTCCATCGTTTCTTCCTTGGTGGCGACGGTTTGGCCACCTATTCGGTCGACAGTCGTGAACTCGTCGGTATGCGTGGCTATGCCAACAATTCGCTTACTCCAGGCTATTACAGCAATACTGGAACGGGAGGCAATGGCGGTAACATTATGACTAAATACACCTTGGAACTGCGTTATCCGCTCTCCTTGAATCCACAGGCTACCATCTATGCCTTGACCTTCCTTGAGGCAGGCAACTGTTGGCTTGGGTTCAATAACTTCAACCCGTTTGATGTGAAGCGTTCGGCAGGTCTTGGCGTGCGTATCTATCTGCCTATGTTCGGCCTGTTGGGTCTTGACTGGGGCTACGGCTTCGACGATGTCTACGGCTCATCTGGCAATAATCATAGTCAGTTCCACTTCTCCATTGGAGGATCCATTGATTAATGCTGAATGCTGAATGAGGAATGCTGAATGCTGAATGAGGAATGGGGATTGGGGATTGCGTCTCGTGTCTCACGGTCCCGCGTCAGAAAAAATGGAACGATTATTGATATAGCAAACAAGAAAACAATTAGAAACACTATAACACAATGAAAGCATTAAAAACTTTAATCTTGACTGCTGCCTTGGTTTGTGGCGGCATCATGACTGCCAATGCACAGCTTGGCGGTGGACAGAAAATCGTGTACGTCGACTCGGAATACATCATGGAGAACATTCCGGAATACGGTGATGCACAAGCTGAACTGAATGCCCTTTCGGAGAAATGGCAAAGAGAAGTGAAGGCCGTTTACGACAAGGTGTCGGAGATGTACAGCAAGTACCAGACCGACATGTTGCTCCTCTCGGAAGACCAGAAGCGTGCCCGTGAGCAAGCCATCGTCGACAAGGAGCAAGAAGCCAAGAACTTGCAGATGCAATATTTCGGTGCCGAAGGCCAACTCTACCAAAAACGCACTGAATTGATCCAACCCATCCAGGAGAAGGTCTACACCGCGATGAAGGATCTGGCACAATCCAAGAATTATGCCTTCATCCTTGACCTGGCTTCGGGTACTTCAGTATTGTATGCCTCCGACAAGAACGATGTCAGCGATGATGTACTCGACCAACTCGGCAATGTCATGCAGACCGTTCGCCGTGAAGACCGTCGCAGAGCTAGTGCAGGCACTGGCACGGGCTCTTCCAACAGCGGCACCTCGGGTGGTGGCAGAGGCAATGTCAAACCTAGTAAGAAATAAGCGATAAAGTCCGATTGAAAGCAAATAATTTGTATCTTTGCGGCTCAATTGTCTTGAAAAATAGAGTTAAATCGTTAAAAGTCAATAAAATGAACAAGTTATTCAAAGTATTGTTTCTGGGTGTTGCCCTTTTCGTGATGAGCGGTGTGGCTCAAGCCCAAGTGAAGATTGCACATGTCAATACGGCCGAGATTCTCGACGCCATGCCTGACAAGGCCAAGGCCGAGAAGAGCTTGGAGAAGTATTATGGTGAGCTGCAGAGCCAGCTGGAGACCATGGCCAAGGAGTATCAAACCAAGATGCAGGACTATGAGGCCAACCAAGCCACTATGTCGAACCTGGTGAAGCAGTCGAAGGAGAAGGAAATCGTTGACCTGCAGACCCGTATCCAGCAGTTCCAAGTCAACGCTGAAGGTGAGTTTGAGAACAAGCGTGCCGAGTTGCTGAAGCCCATCCTCGACAAGATCCAAAATGCCATCAATGCAGTGGGTAAGGAGAAGGGTTATACCTATGTCCTCGACCTCGCCACTGGTGCTGCCGTCTTCGTTGGCGACAACGCCGTTGATTGCACCAAGGATGTGAAGGCCAAATTGGGCATCACCAAATAAGGATTGTTGAAATCCAGATCAACAAAACAGCCGACTCGATGAGCCGGCTGTTTTTTTTGTTGTCATTTGATGCTCTCGCGTTTGACTTTTGCAAATCGGAGCAGCTTGAGGATGCCCAAAGGCTTGCGGTCGTCTTTGTTGGCCAGGTTGAGGTAGAGGCCAAACTTCTTCGCAATCGGTATCTTGAAGGTCTCGACGAACTCGATGAGGGTGCCGTCGGGGTCTTCCACATAAGTGAAGTGGCCGTTGGCATCACCCATGCCGAAGTCGGCGCCGCTGTCGCAGACAAAGGGATGCCCCATGGCTTCGGTCTGTTCCTTGACGGCGTCCATGTGGCGCACATCGAAGCAGAGGTGGATGTAGCCCGGGTCGCCCCAATAGCGGCCTTCATAGAGTTTCTTGCCTGGTGCATCAACGCTTTGGATGAGCTCGAGATGCGAGGTGCCCATAATGCGGCTCAAGGGGCCTTCGATGGGCTTGGAACGCTCCAAGATGACACGACGCAGAGTGCCTTTGCCGCCTTCAATGGCTTGGAGATCTTCGAAGATACCGGTCTGGTCGAAGACCACTTTGTCATATTCCAACAGCTGGGTGTAGAAGGGTAGCGAACGCTCGATGTCACTCACGCCGATGACGGCGCCGTTAGCACCGCCCGTGGTCTTCTTATCGTTGATGAAGACATAGTCGTCTTGCTCCAATTGGAAAAGGTTACCATAGGGGTCTTTCATGAAGAACTCCTTCTGTCCCGCTGGTGAGGTCATGACGGGGCTGATGACATCGAGCCCTTTATTTACAAAGGTGTTGTAGGCCGTTTCGATGTCTGGGGTCTTCACCTTGGCGATGAGGATGCCCAAGTCGCCTAATTTGACGGGTTCTTTCAGGTAGTTGAGTTCGCGGCCTTTGGGTTGCCAGATCTCGAAGCCGCCGCCGCCTCGGATGTTGACGGCGATGCCCGAACGACGCGGCTGGGGCTTGCCACCCGTGTAGGGGAGCATGCGCTCTGCTACGCCTTCGTCATCGACGATCTTGACCTCGAAGCCGAAGTTGTCATAATACCATTTCCAGGCTTCCACGAAGTCGTTGACTCCGATGCCCACTTGTTGTATGCCGCAGATGATTTTCTCTTTCATGGTTGGTTGTTTTTTTGGGGCCACTGGCTGCTGGCTACTGGCCATTGGCAGTTCTCCTGTCTGTGGGTAAGGTCTGCCAGATGCCAAAAGCCAGGTGCCAGAAGCCTTAAGTCGCCGATATTTTCTTAGATAGTTTATAATACAAAGGTAAGCAATATTTATGGATGTATGCCATCAGCAGTTCCGTACGCCCGATGAGCTTGCGGTGTTTCTGCCGCTTGATGGCGCGCACGGCGATGGCTCCGCATTTCTCCACGCTGAGGCCGTTGGCTTGTCCCGCGTCCATCTTGGCATGGGCCGTGCCGTCGCCATGAAGGGCACTCTTGCTGATTTGCGTGTTGATACGCCCAGGGATGAGGAAGGTGACATTGATATTGTCGTATTCTAGCTCGAGCGACTCGTAGAAGCCGAACAAGGCGTGCTTGGCGGCGCAATAGGCCGAACGCAGCGGGAAACCGAACAAGCCCGATAGGGAAGTGGTGACGCTGAACTGCACATGATCCTTGGCGAGAATCATCTCCTTGAACTTTTTCACCAGGTAGACGCCGCTGAGGAAGTCTATCTTCAGGATTTTCTCGTCGACGCTGAAGTCGGTGTCCAGGGCCTTCTCGCGCTGCGAGATGCCCGCGTTGAGCACGAAGAGGTCGATGCTGAGACCTTGCTCCATGACATAGTCATAAAGCCGGTCGATGGAACTGTAGTCATCGAGTTGCGTCTCGGTGGCATAGGCTTTCACGCCGTATTGCTCGCACATCTCTTTGGTCTTATTCAGGTCGTCGATGCCCAAGCCTGTCAGCACAACGTGGCAGCCTTCTTGGGCCAGATGCAGCGCGATGCTCTGTCCGATACCTGTCCCGCCACCAGTGATGAGGGCGGTTTTGTTTTTGAGGTTAAGCATTTCTTGCAAGTTTGTTCTAATGGGGTTTCCCTGCGGGAATGGAGAGCTGTTTGTTTCGTTTTCAGCGGCGGCTTCAAGCGTCATGTGGTATGTTGGCTCCACAAGCCGCCGCATTCTAAAAATGCCACATATTCCATTCCCGAAGGGAATCTCCTTTTCTACGCTGCAAAGATAAAAATAATTCCTTCATGTTGGGATAATCAATATATTTACTAATTTTGTGGCTCGTTGTGTGAGACGTAAAGCATTGCGTCTTTACAACGTTTCAACAATTCAACAATTCAACAATCAACAATTAAACATATCTCAATGGACATTTTCGAAAGAATATCAAAGGATTCCGGTGGCCCGATCGGGCAATACCGCGAACGCGCCGATGGTTATTTCGCATTTCCGCGTCTGGAAGGCGAACTCGGACCGCGTATGACCTTCAACGGCAGGGAAGTGCTCTGCTGGAGCTTGAACAATTATCTGGGTTTGGCCAACCACCCCGAGATTCGTCGCGTGGATGCTGAAGCGGCTGCCAAATACGGCCTTGCTGCCCCCATGGGTGCCCGTATGATGACGGGTCACACCCGCATGCACGAGCATTTCGAGCATGAGCTTGCCGATTTCGAGAAGAAGGAAGCCGCCTATCTGTTCAACTTCGGTTACCAGGGCATTGTGTCGACCATCGACACCTTGACCAGCCCGCATGATGTCATCGTCTACGACAACGAGGCTCATGCCTGCTTGCTCGACGGTATCCGTTTGCATATCGGCAACAAGTACAAGTACCGCCACAACAATATGGAAGACCTGGAGAAGAAGCTGAAGGTCGCCACGGAGGTGGTGGCCAAGACTGGCGGTGGCATCCTCGTCATCACCGAGGGCGTGTATGGCATGACGGGTGCCTTGGGCGACCTCGCAGGCATCGTGGCCTTGAAGAAGAAGTATAGCTTCCGCATCCTCATCGACGATGCCCACGGCTTCGGTGTGATGGGTCCCAACGGACGCGGTACTTCCGAGCATTTCGGCGTGATGGATGACATCGACATTTATATCGGTGCCTATGCCAAGGCCATGGCCATCATCGGTGGCTTCGTTGCCGGTCCGAAGTATGTCATCGAGTATCTGCGTTATAATATGCGTTCGCAGATGTATGCCAAGAGCCTGCCGCTGGCTATTGTGGAGGGCTGCGAGAAGCGTTTGGAGATCATCCGCAGCGCCGAAGGTGACGCTTTGCGTGCCCAGTTGTGGAAGGTGACCCGCGCCTTGCAAAAGGGCTTCCGTGACCTGGGCTTCGACATTGGCCCCGCAGAGGCTTGCGTGACGCCGGTGCACGTGCAAGGCGATGTGGTGCAAGCCACCAACATTGCCATGGACCTGCGCGAGAACTACCGTATCTTCTGCTCGGTCATCACCTATCCCGTCATTCCCAAGGGCATGATTATCTTCCGCATCATCCCGACGGCTGCCCACACCATGGATGACGTCAACTACACGTTGAATGCCTTCGCCGAGGTCCGTCAGAAACTTGACAAGGGCTATTACGATGGCACTGAGGTCCCGAACATGAGGATTGAATAGCAATCTTTCACAACGAAGGACTATTCTGACTCTTTTAACGTCATTGCTGACAAGGATCCGCAATCCCCTGCGTACGGAGACGATTCATTTTCGACTAGGAGATTGCGGGTCAATCGCGGTTCTGAGACCGCGATGAAGACCGCAATGACATTTTGTATGTATTGTGTTTTTTCTTTCTCAATTCAAGTATTATCCCTATATTTGCATTTCCGTAAAAGAATATAATCATAAAAATAGGATAATATGATACTCGTAAAACAAGCTGGTGTTTATGTCAACATCCTGAACTGCAGACTCAAGAAGCATCTCGCTGAGGTGTTTAAGAAGAACGGTGTCAATCTGACTGCGGAACAATACCTCGTCATGGACACCCTGTGGAATGAAGGCACCCTCACCCAGCAGGCCATCGCCTTCATCATCCAGAAGGACAAGAACTCGGTGACGCAGTTTATCGACAATCTGGAGAAGAAAGGTCTTGTGACGCGCTCGGTGGCCAAGGAAGACCGTCGCGTAAACAATATCGTGGTCACTCCTGAAGGCATGGCGCTCAAGGATTCGACCAAACAATTGGCTATTGACACGATGAACCAGGCCTTGGAGGGTATCCCAGAGGAAGATGTTGAGACTTTTGTCAATGTGCTGAAAAAGGTGTGCTCCAATATCAGCGGCTTCGATTTGGCATAAAAATTGGATACTATTTTCTCGTTCAATGCGTTGAAACACTATCTTTGCAGACTTAAAATTTGAGGAATATGTTGAAAACTTTCAAGTCATTCTTGATTCTGGCAGTGACGGCACTGCTTTTGTCCGCCTGCAACAAAGGCCCTGGTGAGGGCGGTACGGGTACGGTGCAAGGTTTCGTGAAACTTGTCCACCATCCCGATGACGACTACACCCTGACCCCCGATACGATGGTTGCGGCCAAGACCGATGTCTTCATCATTTATGGCGATGAAGCTTATTTCGGCGACGATGCCGAGACCAATGCCAATGGCATGTATCGGTTTGAATATCTGCGTCCAGGCAACTATACCGTATTTGCGTATTCCACTTTGCCTTCTGGCGAGAAGATGGCGGTGAGTGAGACCGTGGAACTGCAGCGTGGAACCATTGCAAATGTACCGACACTTTATATCCACGACGGCAAGGCCTATGGCACTTCCGTGGTGAAAGGTCGCGTGCATGCCGCCTATTACCATAACGGCAGCTATCGTGGCGAGGGTTGGGCCTGCGAACACCGTGTCTACATCCGCCGTGTGGGCGACGACATCCCCTTCGACGATACCCGTGTGGGTCCCGATGGGTATTTTGCCTTCCAGAAACTTCAACCTGGTGAATATGAGGTCTATACGGTGACCCAAGACTTCAACGAGGTGCCTGATTTCGTGTTCCAGACCATTATGGTGGAAGAGGCGGGACAGGTCTATGAGTTTCTTGAACAATTTGAAGTGATCATTAATGTGTAATGCAGAATGATGAATGCAGAGTGATGAATTTTAAATATAGAAATTGAATATGAAGAAGTTATTGGTTATTATGGCTTTTGTGGCCATTAGTGTCGGTTGCTTTGCCCAGTCGGTCTCGGAGAGCACCATCGTCAAGCGTGAGAACCGCAAGGGCATGGTGCTGAAGGAATGGAACACAGCGGCGGGCGACAAGCGCGCCTTCCTCGACCGCGTGACGACCTACGATGAGATGGGCCGCAAGATTGAGGAGATCGAATATGCCAGCTATGGACAGAAATGGCGCATCGTTTTCGAGTATCCCGCAAATAGTGACATTACTGCCAAGGTGGTGCGCGAAATCGAGTACAACGACCGCGACAAGGTGTCGAGAATCAAGAAGTACGAGTACAACGAAGACGGCACCAAGAAATGCCAGAAGAACTATTATCCGAATGGCAAGCTGGAGTCGGTGAAGACCTACGAATACGTCCCCAAATAAGGTTGGCTTGGAGGAGATCCTCGACATAGTGCAAGGCATGAAGCCCATCACACTCGATGAGATGAGTGCTGTGAAGTTGATGAACCGCATCGACACGAAATATGTGGTGACGGAAGACCAGCTTCGTGCCATTCTGTTGGGAATCAAGGACAGCTACTATGCCCAGGAGGTGGAAGGCCACCGGCTGTCGCCTTACAGCACGGTGTATTACGACACACCCGAGCTGACGATGTATCTCATCCACCATGACCGCCATCTGGTGCGCGACAAGGTGCGGGTGCGTACCTATGTCGACTCCCACCTGACCTTCTGCGAGGTGAAGCACAAGAACAACAAGGGACGGACGAAGAAGAAACGCATCGAGGTGGAACCCATCGCCAACATCCTTGACAACCCGGAGGCAGCAGCCTTCTTGGCCGAGAGACAGCCTTATCCGGTCAGCTCGTTGAGTCCGCATCTGGTTACCATCTTCGACCGCTTCACTTTGGTGAACTATGACAAGACTGAGCGTCTCACCATCGACTGCAACTTGCGTTTCGAGAACCTGCGCAATGGCAACACCGCCTCGATGGCGCCTCTCGCTGTGATGGAACTGAAGCAAGACGGACGTGCCCACTCGCTGTTGAAAGACGTGCTCTTTGAATTGAGAATCCGACCCTTCAAGGTCAGCAAATATTGCATCGGCACCTGCATGACCCGACCCGAGGTGAAGCAGAACCGGTTTAAGAAGAAGTTACGTAGAATTGAAAAGCTAAAGATACAGAAATAATTGCTTCTGGCTTCTGGCATTTGGCCTCTGGCAGTTCTCCCCCATGGTGTCATTGCGGACTTGATCCGCAATCTCCTTTAGACAGGGGGACGGCCAAGAGCCAGTAGCCAAGAGCCAGTAGCTAAAAAGACAACAATATGAACCTACTACAAATCAACATGCAGGACTTCGATCCTGACATTGCGCGCGAGTTTGGCGGCGATGCTTCGAGCATGGACTTCTTGGGTGTACCGCTTTTCGACGCCCAGAGCCTGTGGACGATGCTTCTCCGCTTCGTTTTCAATCTCATCGTGTGCTGGGTCATCATCCACTGCTTCTATTACAAGAAAGCCAACCGCAAGGACTATTACTTCACTTTCATCATGTTTGCGGTGGTCATCTTCCTCATCATCTCGCTGATGGAGAACATGAAGATGAACATCGCCTATGCCTTGGGCCTCTTCGCCATCTTCGGCATGATACGTTACCGAACGGAGACCATCAAGATCCGTGAGATGACCTATCTCTTCGTGGTGATGGGCTTGAGCATCGTCAACGGCATGGCGCTCTCGACGAGCTATGCTGAACTGGTTATGGTCAACTTGCTGACGGTGTTGGTGATATGGCTCTTGGACGGCACGAAGATATTGAGACATACGGCCACGAAGATTATCCTTTATGACCGCATCGAGAACACCAAGCACGGCAAAGAGGAAGACCTGAAGGCCGACCTCATCGAGCGTACGGGCCTCGACATCTCGAAGGTGGAGGTGGGGCACATCGACTACCTGCGTGATGTGGCCTTCGTCAAGGTGTACTACAAGCCTATCGACGGCGAGGTGAATACGATTGACACGGTGACCAAACTGAAGGATTTCGATTGATTTGATGAAGAGGTTATTACTCATATTATTATTGTTGGTTTCGGTTAGAGCCTTAGCGCAGAGTGGGCGTACGACCGACTTCGGCGGCATTGTCTCGGCTGAAGCGGAGGCAGGTCTGGGTGGGCCATGGGGTTTGTCGGCAGAGGAGGAGTTGCGCTTCGACAATAACTTCTCGCAGTTCGACCGGTGGCTCAACTCGGTGGGGGTGGACTACACTTGCCTGCACAACCGCATGAACATCGGGCTCACGGCAGATTACATCCGCCGCCACAACGACAGAGGTTATTACGAGAACCGTGGCCGTCTGGGCGTGCAGGTGACCTACACCGAGGAGTGGCGCCGTTTCAAGTTCCAGATGCGCAGCAAGGCCATCGGTACCTTCTTCGACGAACGCACGGGCGAGCATCGCGTCAATCCGCGGTTGTATTGGCGCAACCGCTTGAAGGTGACCTACCAGCCGATGAACAGCCGCTGGAAATATGCGCTCTCCACCGAATTGTTCTGGCTCACCAACGACCCCAAGAAAGGCGGCCTCGACAACCTGCGCACCGTGCTCTCGGTGGACTACCGCCTTTCGAGACGCTATTACCTCTCTGCCTTTGCCCGTATGGACAATGACCTTTGGGTGAAGCATCCAGTGGACAGGTATTATTTTGGAATGACATTGAAGGCAAAGTATTGAATTGCCTATCCGTAAAATTACGCAAATTTCAACAAAAAGCTATTTTCTTTGGGAAATGGCTTTTTTTGTTTCAAGATGTTTTCTATTTTTGTAGTCTTGAAATCATCTTAAACCCTATCAATATGAGCACAAAACAATTTTTGAAAAAAATCAGCGGCATCGGCCTTGTCGTAGGCGCGTTGCTGCTTGCCTTCATGCCCTCTTGCGGCAAGAAGGGAACGGGTGGACAAAACACCACCTTTGTTGAACGCATCCAACCCATCAACGAGGCCCTGCTGCCTCTGTTGGACAGCTACACCTCGGGCGTGGTTGCCGCAGGCGAGCCCGTCGTGGTACGCTTCAAGGACCCCGCTGTGATGAAAGTGAAGTTCGGCGAGGCCATCCCAGCCAAGGCCTTCGAGTTCACCCCTGCCCTGAAGGGTAAGGCCGTATGGATCGATGAGAACACCGTCGGTTTCAAGTACGATAACATCGACAAGGAGAAGAGCTATGTGTGCAAGTTCAAAGTCTCCGACTTCGTCGACTGTGGCTCCGACCAGGTTCTCGAATTCGGCTTCGGCGTGCGTCGCCAAAACTTCAGCCTTGTGGCACAACAGCCTATCTGCCTCTCCAATGAGACGATGAACTATAACCTGCGCATCGCTTTTGCCGTGCCTGTCGACCAAGAAGAAGCCATCAACATGTTCGATAACTCGTTCCGCAAGAGCCATCCTGTTCAGGCTACCTTCGTCGGCAACGGCATCTACGATTTCGAGATCCAGAACTTCGAGCGTAAGAACCAGGACTACAATGTCCATGTCGTTCTCGACGGCAAGGCCGTTGAATCCAAAGCCAAGATGGAACGCGACTTGACGATTTATGCCAAGGATAGCTTCATCCCGCTGACCTTCGACATCGATCGTACCAGCGACCATGGCACCCTGTTCTTCAGCCAACCGCTGAAGGAGAGCCAAAACCTCACAGGCTTCATCACTACGCCGAGCAACCTGGCTTACAAGGCCGACATCAAGGGCAACAAGATTGACTTCTACTTCGACAAGAGCAATGTATATCGCTATCAGCTCGACGATCTTACCATGGGTGTGGGTAGTGGCATCCGCTCCGACAACGGCATGGTGCTGCAAGGTGACTACTCCTACAGCTTGGACCTCACTACGGTGCAGCCCAAGGTGCGTTGGACCAATGACGGCGTCATCATCCCCAACGTCGACGAGACTACCATCTACTTTGATGCCATCTGCCTTAACGCTGTGACGTTGAGGGTGGTGCGTATCTTCGACGACAATATCCTGTCGTTCCTGCAAGACAACGAGCTGGGCGAGACCTACGGCGTGCGCAAGGCGGGCCGCTTGGAGAAGAAAGTGCGCATGGCTATCGACAACCCGTATCCCAACCAGTGGAAGACTTTCCCCATCGTGCTTTCCGACTACATCAAGGTGGAACCTGGTGCGATGTATCAGTTGGCCCTCGATTTCGGTCCCGCCGACTACACCTTTGCCTCCGACGAGATGAAGCTGGCCGTGAAAGACGACCCGCAACGCGAGGCTGACTATTGGGACGGCGAAGCCTGGGACTACAAGGAATACAACTACGACGGCGAATGGGGCGACCCCAACGGTTTCTACTATTATAATAATGTGGAAGTGAAGAAAAACATCGTCGTCAGCGACCTCGCCGTGACCGCCAAGATGGGTCGCAACGACTTGGTCGACGTCTATGTCTATCAGATCTCCGATGCAAAGCCCGCTACGGGCGCCACGGTGACTGCCTACAACTTCCAGAAACAGGAGCTGACCAAAGGTAGCGTCGACGGCAATGGCCATGTGCAGCTGCAATGCGCCAACCGTCCTGCCTTCGTGGTGGCCACCGATAGGAAAGGCAGCAAGTCGGTCATCAAGTTGAGCGATGGCAATGCGCTGTCGTACAGCCGCTTCGACATCGCAGGCGAGGCCATTGAGAAAGGCGTCTCCGCCTTTGCCTACTCCAACCGTGGTGTGTGGCGTCCAGGCGATGACCTGCAACTCAACCTCATGCTCAACGACATGGAGTCGAGCCTGCCCGACGACTATCCTGTGGTCCTCGAAGTCATCGATGCCACGGGCCGTCTCTATGCCAAACAGGTGAACACCAAACCCGTGAACGACATCTATTGCTTTACTGTGAAGACCAATGTGGCCGACGAGACGGGTCTCTGGTCAGCACGCTTCAAGGTGGGCACCAAGACCATCACGAAGGACCTCCGTGTGGAGACGGTGAAACCCAACCGTTTGGAAATCAACTTCGACCTTCCCGAGGTGGTCAGCCTGACGCGCAACGAGCGTGTCGCCTTGACCTCAAGATGGCTCAACGGTATGAAAGCCAATGGCTTGAAGACCGAAGTCGATGTCAAGCTGCGTGGCGGCGAGACGACATTTAAAAACTTCGCCAACTACTGCTTTGACAACCAGATGCAAAAGTTTGAGACCCAAGAGTATGCGCTCTTTAGCGGCCAGCTGAACTCCGAAGGCCTGACCAGCGTGGGCTTCGACCCGTTGGACGACATCTATGCCTCGCAGATGATGGACGGCACCTTCACGGTGAAGGTCTTCGAGCAGGGTGGCGACTTCAGCATCGCCTCGTTTACTTCGAAACTTTCGCCCTACAACCGCTATGTGGGTGTCGACCTGCCCGAGACTACATCGAAATACGGCAGTTATTATGACACGGGCAAGGACTGGAAGTTCAATATCGCCATGGTCAACGAGAACGGCACCGCTTGCAAGTCGACTGTATCATTGGTTTACGCCCTGTACAAGTTGGATTACTACTGGTGGTGGTCGAGTGAAGACGACTATAGCCTGCAACGCTATGCCTCGGGCAACTACAAGGCCCCTGTGCAGACCGGCAACTTGACTTGCAATGGCACCACTTCGGTTACCTTTAACATTGATGACGACAATTGGGGCAGCTATTTGCTTGTCATCAACGACAGACAAGGTGGACACACCTTCGCCAAGGTCATCAATTTCGACTGGGGCTATGGCCATTCCTCAAGCGCTTCGGGCGCACCTGCGCAACTGTCTCTGAAAGCCACTGCCGACAGCTATCAGGTGGGTGAGAAGATCGTGGTGACCTTCCCAGCTAACGACAAGGCCAAAGCTCTCGTCACAGTGGAAGCCAACGACCGTGTGCTGCAAACTCAACTTGTGGAGAATCTCGGTGAAGAAGGCAAGGTGGAAATCGCCGCTACCGAAGAGATGATCCCCAACGTCTATGTCTATGTGGCCCTCATCCAGCCGCACGACGCTGTCAACGACCTGCCCATCCGCCTCTATGGCGTCATCCCCGTGAAGGTGGAGAACAAGCAACTGCAGCTGGAACCCAACATCGGGGTGCCCGAGACTGCTAATACGAAGAAGACCCTTGAGGTGAAGGTGAGCGAGACCAACAAGCAAGCCATGACCTACACCTTGGCCATCGTTGACGAAGGCATCCTTGGTCTGACCAACTTCAAGACCCCGAATCCTTACGGATACTTCAACAGCAAGCAGGCTTTGAGTGTGCGCACTTGGGACAACTACGCCAACATCGTCGACGCATTCAGCGGCGAGTTGGGCTCCATCTACGCCATCGGCGGTGACGGTATCCTCAATCAGGACATCACCCTCGACAAGCGCTTCAAGGCCTATGCGGTCACCTTGGGACCTTTCGAACTGAAGGCAGGTGAGACCAACACCCATAACTTCGAAGTGCCACAATGCTCTGGTGCTCTCCGCTTCATGGTGGTGGCCAAGGGCAAAGGCAAAGCCTTCGGTGCATCGGAGAAACGCATGACCGTGGTCGACCCGATCAACCTCTATGCCTCGGCCCCGCGTGTGGTGGCGCCTGGCGATGAACTGAACCTGAAGGTGCAGGTGCAGGCCCCCACAATGAAGAACAAGACCTTAGAGGTGAAGTTCGACAACAAGAACCTCACTCCTGTGGGCACGCTGCCCACTTCGGTGAAGATCGACGGCAACGGCGAAGGCCTTGTGGCGGTCAGGACGACCATACCGAAGACTTTGGGCAATGCCGTGATGAAAGTATCGGTGACGGGTGAAGGCTACACCGCTGTTTCGGAGACGGAGATGCCTATCCGCATGCCGTTTGCCGAGCGTCGCAACACCATCACCAAGGAGGTTGAAGCCGGTCAGACGGTGAGTGTGCCGTTCACACTTGAAGGCATGGATGGCACGCAACAAGGCAACATCACCGTGTCGAGCTTGCTGCCTGTCGACCTCTTCGGCCGCATCGACTACCTGCTGGGATACCCGCACGGCTGCCTCGAACAGACCACCTCGAAGGCCTTCCCGCAGCTTTACCTCAACTACTTCGCCCAACTTGACGACAACGACAAGGCTGAGCTGAAGAATAACGTGGAGGCGGCTATCACCAACCTGAAGGCGTACCAGAAGTCCGACAACTCGATGACCAACTGGCCTGGCGGCACCTACGTCAGCCCGTGGACCGAGATCTATGCGCTGCATTTCTTGGTCGAAGCCAGCAAGCAAGGCTACAACGTACCTCAGTACTTCCTCGACGGGCTGCTGAGTTACCAGAGCAACCTCGCCAAACAGTGGAAGTCCCATCCCGACTACCCCTCGGGCGAGACCGTCCAAGCCTATCGTCTCTTCGTGCTGGCTCTCGCTGGCAAGGCCGAGATGGGCGCCATGAACCGCTTCAAGGAGTTGGAGATGCACTACAGCCTCTCCAAGGCCCTGGCCGCTGCTGCCTTCGCCCAGACGGGCAAGACCAGCATCGCTCAGAACCTGCTGCCCACCTACAATGACAACGAGTCGATGTCGGACTACTATACCTCCTTCGGCTCCAGGACCCGTGACCTCGCCTTCCTGGCCTACACGCAGATGCTTTGCGACGTCAACCCGCAGATCGTTCAAGAGAACATCAACAAGGTGTGCCGCATGCTGAGCTCCGACCGCTGGATGGACACCCAGACGACAGCCTTCGCCCTCTTTGTCTTGGGCAAGTATGCCGAGAAGATGAACGTCGCTGCCAACACCAACCTCTCCGCCACCGTGAAGGTGAACGGCGAGGAACGCACGCTCAACACCAACATGGCCTCTGTGGGCTACGGCTTCACGCCTAAGCTGGGCAGCAACACTGTTGAGATCAAGAACAACGGCGAGCAGAAGATGGTGGCCAACATCTTCACCAAGACCTCGGTGGCCGAGTATGACATGAACGAGGGTGGCAACCTCATCAAGATGACGGTGAACTACTTCGACAAGAACGGTGCTCCCGTCAACCTGACTACACTGGATGCCGGTACCGACCTTGTGGTGAAGATGACGGTGCAGAATCCGAGCGAGTGGCAAGTCACCGAATTGGCCTTGTCATACTACCTGCCTTCGGGTTGGGAGTTGGTCAACGACCGCCTGACGGGCGACATGACTGGCAACGAAGGTGCCAAACACCTCGACTTGCGTGACGACCGCGCCTACTTCTATTTCGACTTGATGCCGGGTGCGAAGAAGACCTTCACCTTGAAGGCCAACGCCACCTACGAAGGCAACTACATGATTCCCGCCGTCCGCTGCGAGGATATGTACAATGCCGAGATCTATTACCAAATCCCCGCCCGTGGGTGCGTGGTGAAGTAATAATGCCGTCAGACCTTCTCTTTAGGCGTCATGGCGGAGGGACATCCGCAATCTCCTGAAAACAGGCAAGACCATTATTCAGGAGATTGCGGGTCTAGCCCGCAATGACGCAGGAGAGAGGGTCGGAGAGAAAATCGTATCGATGAAAACGCCCGTAAGACATAAGACATTAAAGATAATTCTTATGCTTCTTGCGGGCTTTTTCATTGCTTTTTTGTGCATCCCCGTGCCGCGCTTCGACAAGCCGTATTCCACCGTGCTGACGGCGAAAAACGGCGAGCTGCTTGGCGCAAAGATTGCCGACGACGGACAGTGGCGTTTCCCCGCCACCAACAACTATTCCCCGAAATATGTCGCTTGCCTGCTGGAATATGAAGACCGTTGGTTCTTCTTCCATCCAGGCTTCAACCCCGTGTCGTTTGTTAAGTCGTTCATCGACAACATGAAAGCGGGCGAGGTGGTTCGTGGCGGCAGCACCCTCTCGATGCAGGTGGTGCGCATGTCGCGCGACAACCCACCCCGTACCTATGCCGAGAAAATGTGGGAGGTGGTACTCGCCATGCGGCTGGAACTGCACTATTCCAAGAAGTCCATCCTTGATCTCTATGCTGCCAACGCGCCTTTCGGTGGCAATGTGGTAGGCATCGACGCGGCGGCATGGCGTTATTTCCATACCACGCCCGACAACCTGTCGTGGGGCGAGGCAGCAACCCTTGCCGTGCTGCCCAATTCGCCAGCTTTGATACACCCTGGACGTTCGCGCGACCGTTTGGAGCACAAGCGTGATGAGTTGTTACGACGCATGCCTGATGCCAAGGCATACATACCGAGGCGTTTCCATGTCCCCGAACTATCGGAGGAAGACGCTGAACTGGCCATGATGGAAGACATCCCCGACAAGCCCTTCGATATGCCGATGCTGGCCTACCATTATCTCTCCGACCAAGACAGATATCGTCACGGCGAGCATATCACCTCGACCATCGACTACAACCTGCAGCGTTCGGTGATGGAGGTGATGCATCGTCACCATGAGTCCAACATGATGAACAATATCGACAATGCGGCTGTGTATGTGGTGGATTACCTGAATGATGAAATAGTGGTCTATGTGGGCAACAATAGCGACGCCTCTGATGCCGCCATGGTTGACATGGTGAAGGCGCAGCGTTCGACGGGCAGCATCTTGAAGCCATTCCTCTTTGCCGCCATGCTCGACGAGGGCACCCTGCTGCCCGAGATGGTGGTACCCGATGTCCCGATGAGTCTCTCGGGCTTCACACCGAAGAACTATAGTGGCGAATACTGGGGTGCCGTGCCTGCCGACAAGGCCTTGCAGAATTCGCTGAACGCTCCTTTTGTCCACTTGCTGCGCGAATATGGCCAGCAGCGCTTCCATGGCTTGCTGAAGCAGTTGCCGCTGAAGGGCATCGTTTTCGACGCCGAGCATTATGGCTTGTCGCTTATTGTGGGTGGTGCCGAGGCTTCGCTGTTCGACATTTCCAACGCCTATGCCAAGATGGGTAGGAAGTTGGCAGCGCATGTGAATGAGGACTATAATGAGAAAGTCAGCGAGAAGGAGTCGCCGTTCTCTGCCGAGGCCATCGCCGAGACCTTCCACGTGATGCAAGGTCTGACGCGCCCTGTTAGCCAGATAGGGTGGGGTGGCTTTTCCTCTTCGGCACAGGTGGCTTGGAAGACGGGCACCAGCTTCGGCTTCAAGGACGCCTGGGCGGTGGGTCTCACCGACCGTTATGTGGTGGGCGTCTGGGTGGGTAACTCCGATGGTGAAGGCCGTCCGGGACTGACGGGCGTGAGCGTTGCGGCACCGATACTTTTCGATGTGGTCGGCAAACTCAACGATAGTTATCACTATCCTGCCAACACCATGGAGAGCATCGAGGTGGAAGTCTGTGCCGAGTCGGGCTACCCCAAGTCGGAATACTGTCCGCATACCAAGAAGATTCGTGTACCCAATGTGGAGAACCAAACGGGTGTCTGCCCTTATCATAAGAAGGTGTTTTTGGACGAGACGCGGCAATATCAGGTGCGCCCCGACTGTTATCCCGTCGATCAGAAATGCTATGAGGTGTATTATGTCTTGCCGCCTGTGATGGAGTGGTTCTACAAGAAACACTCGCCCATGTTCCGGCCCATGCCCGCCTTCTATCCGGGCTGTGGCACGGCGCATCCCGACGATGTGATGGCCTTCGTCTATCCCAAGAGCGACGCCAAGGTGACGATCCCGGTCGGTATCCGTGGCGACCGCCAACAGGTCATCTTCGAGATTGCACATCGCAATCCCCAGAAGACCATCTATTGGACGCTCAACGATGAGTTCTTGGGGCAGACCCGTCTCAACCACCAAATGCCCATCGACGTGGAGAAAGGCACCTATCGCCTCCGTTGCGTTGACGAGGACGGCGTGGAGCTGAATAGGAAGATAGTCGTGCAGTGAGGCTTTTTTCTCTTTTTTTGTAAATTCCCTAGGTCCAAAAAGAAAAATATTTATTTTTGCATTCAATGATATAATTTGTTATTACTTATTATCGATAATTAAAGATTCATTATCAACAGTTTAAACTTCATAATTATGAAAAAAGGTATTATCATCATTTGCGCAACGGTTCTGTTTTGCTGCCTCGGTGCAAAGGCTCAAAACCCTTTCAAGAACTTGACGGAGAATCCAGCAGTAGCCACCTACAAAGTCCCTGGCATCGTGGATTTTGTCACAGGCTATCTCTCTGACCCACAGGACGAACATGCCAGTTATCTGAATGGGATATGGAAAAAACATCTCAAAAATGAAGCTCTCTCGAAAGGCGAGAAGGTGACCGTTGACAGCAAGAACGGATATGTCTGCTTTGAATCGGGACCCGACGAGGAAGGTTTCAAATCCGTTACAGAGATGTGTTATTGGAACTGCGACGACGGTCTTCACAAACTGTTCGCCGAAAACGTTGTCGCTAGCCAAAAAGGCAAGCCCATCTACACCGAATTCAGCGGCGTTTACATCTATGCTTACGACAATGCCACCCAGAAGCTCTATTTCATCGATCAGGACTTGCTCGGAATTACCGAGGAACTGCATGGCGAGATTTCCTTCACTCTGCCTCGCCAGGGTAAGGACATCAAAGTGCTGTTCGCCGACGGCACCCAGAAAACGCTGGTCTGGAACGGCAAAGGTTTCACGCTGAAAGATAAAAAATAAAATGTTATGGGATTTCCAAAAATTGCTCCGTAGGAGCTTTCGTTTAATAACAAATAATAATCCAACAAGTTATGCTCCGTAGGAGCTTTCTTTAGGTTGATTGTTAGAAAGCCCCTTTGGCGGTATTAATACTTGAATTCTTAACCTCTAAAATCTATAAAACTATGAAAAAGGTATTAGCTTTACTATTATTGGCCTTCGTGATGTGCCAATGCAACAATCAAACAGGGCAGCAAAACAAGTCGAATGATAACTCGGATCGCAGCAAGTATCCTGAGAAATTCACAGAGGAATACATCGGCGAGCGCTCCTTGACTCTGGCTGACAGACTTTGTAATAGCGACCCCTACAATGTCTACACCTTTAATAATTCATTCACAAATGAATATGGGAATTTGCTTAAAGAGTCTTTGGCACTTCCCGAAGGTATTGATGGCGACGGACCAAGCGCTTGGCAATGGGTTGAGTTCGCTGGCGAACTCTGCACCCTCGAGGCCGTTATCGAAGTGAAAGTGACGGGCAACAAAGCCAAGGTCATTTGGGAAGGTGAGTATTATGGCAAAGACGAACTCTCCCTTTCGTTTGTTGATGGCGAATGGTTGATTGACGATGTCGGAAACTGCTCCCAGAAGTATATGAGGGACAAGATCAAGGAAAGCCGCAAGTACTACAAATCCATCGACTGGCTGGAATTGATCCACGAACTTGAGGAGAGAGGCTATTCAAAGGAAGATGCTGTTAGAGCTTCTGATGGCTTAAGAGATCAAATTGAAACCTACTTCGAAAACTATCCTGACTAAGTAAACCATTGGTGATGAAAAGCAACATCTTTGCGACAAATAGCCGGAGGCTTTCCGCCTTCGGCTTTGCCGTTTGTCTGGTCGTTGCGGGGTTCTTCGCGTCATGCGGACCCTCGTCAGACTCATTCGGCAAAGACCACCCCATTCCAGATGGGATGGCCTACGAAATTCCCTTGCAGGAAGACGCTCCTGCACCTAGCGCCGATATTATGAATGTCGAAAGCTATCTACAGCTTCGCAACGGCGTACAGGGCGGTGTCTATCTGTACAGCTTCTCCTATCCGGCTTTGTCCGACGGAGAGGTGTATCTGCGCTGCTATGAGGCCACCGAAGGCATCGAGCTCTCAGCCTCAAGGCTCAAAGAGGCTTCGACGGTGGAAGTGAAAAACCACACGGACTTCGGTCCTATAGCCGAAGGGCAGCAATTCACCATCTACGAAGGCGATTGGGACGACTATTACGCCGCCCGCATCGAGGTTTGGCACAAGGATGCCAAAACGGGCGTGGCGACCAAGCTGATGGACAAAACCTACCGCGTTGAGGGATGGATGAGATAATCTCTAAGAAAGACAATCCAACAAATAAACAAGCTATTTATATCAAAAGACGATGAAAACGAAATCTTTGTTACTTGGTGCATTTGCCTTGTGCTTGGGCCTCTTTACGGCCTGCGGCAACAACGGCAACAACAAACCGGAAACTCCTGCTAAGCTAGATATGACAGCAGCTCAAGTGAACCCCAATGCGTCAGGATTCATTTTCCTTGACCAGTTTCTGACCACCGACCCTCATCTTTCCGTGAAGATCTCCGATGACTTCACCACCGCCACCATCTTCTACGACGGTAAGGAAATCCAAACTATCGAAGACGAGACGGGCTTGGTCTCCGACGAAGCCACGGTGCGTTTCCTTGACGCTAACTTCGATGGCCAGACCGACATCTACCTCGGGCCTGGTTTTTCGCGTACGCTAAACGCATTGTTTGTATGGGACGAATTTGAGCAGCAGTTCCAAGTGGTTAGCGGCACATCGCTCCAAAACCCCATGCTTCACCCTGCAACCAAAAGCTTCATTGAGGGCGGTAGCAGTTCGTACTGTGAGACCGACATCTACCTTAACAAGTGGAATAAAAGCATGATTATGATGGATGAAAACCTCGCCATCGTCTTGGATCCCGAAGCGTATGGTGCGATTGGTGTTGAGCACCGCTACACCTTGAAGGATGCTGATGACAAAGTGTTGTATTCCACCGATGAAATTGAAGCACTGCCCGAGATGTGGCAAACCATCGTTACGACTTTTTGCCCTCCCGAAGAGTAAGCTAATGAACTGATGGAAAAATGATAATAGTCGTCCCTGGCATCGTCGATGCTGGGGACGATTGCTTTGTTTCTCACCACGCGTAAGCCTCTGCCGTCATCCATTTGCCCTGCACCTTGAGGACGCGCTCGATGAGGTCGCGCACGGCTCCTTTACCGCCAGGACGGTCGCTGACGAACTTGCTGACGGCCTTCACTTCGGGCACGGCATCGGCAGGGCAGGCGGGGAGCCCAACCACTTTCATCACATTGAGGTCAGGGATGTCGTCACCCATGAAAACAATCTCCTCGGGCTTTAGGCCTTTCACCTGCATATATTCCTTGAGTTTCAATACTTTGTCGGGGATGCCGGTGAACACATCGGTTACGCCGAGACTGTTCATCCTGACTTCCATAGAGGGGCAGATGGCACCTGAGATTACGGCCACATGGTAGCCCAGTTTGGAGGCCAGCTGCAAGGCATAGCCGTCTTTCACGTTGGTGGCACGCCAAGGATGTCCGTCATGGTCGCTGAAAACGGTGCCGTCGGTCATTACGCCGTCGTAGTCGAAAATGAAGGTGGTGATGGGGGAGAAGTCGATTTCGTTCATGGATGCTCGTTTTGAGGCTCAAAAATACGGTTTTTTTGTCAAATGCCACTTGATAACGTAAAAATACGTAAATTTGCACCCTTAATAATTGACGCGAGACTTCAAGTCCACGCTGTATTGCCTCATGGCGGAGGGACCGTCATTCCGCGAAAGCGGAACGCCATCTCCCAATTGCGAAGACGTATCCCTTTCGCTTGGGAGATTACGGGTCAAGCCTGCAATGAGGCCAAGAGGCGGGAGGTTCCCAGTCCCGAAGTCTCGTAGTCCCGAAGTCAAAAAGTATATGAGAATTAGACATCAGAACGATAACGTAGAAGCCATCGTGGCCGCCACTATCGAGGCCATGGAAGCCGTGAAAGGCAAGGAAATCGTCACCCTCGACTTGAGGGAAATCACCACCGCTGTGACGGACTATTTCGTCATCTGCCATGCGCCTTCGAAGACGCAGGTCGACGCCATCGCCGACAAGGTGGAGGAACTGGTCTTCGAGAAGACGCACAGCAAACCCTACCATGTGGAGGGCCGCGATAATACGGAATGGATTTTGATTGACTTCGTGGATGTCGTCGTCCATGTGTTCCTGGAGTCGGCACGAAGCTATTACAAACTCGAGGAGCTTTGGGCCGATGCCGAGAGAATCGTGAAGGCGAACGAAGATTAATCGTTTTATAACCAACATTTTACAAATGGAAAACAAAGAGACCAACGGCGGGGGCGGAATGCCCAACCAGCCGTCTCAACCCAACCGTAACACGAACGGGAAAAATCGTGGCAGGTTTTTGTACTGGATTTATGCAATTTTGGCAGTGGGCCTGATTGCCGCTCAGTTTTGGGGAAGGGATTCGTCTGTCACCAAGACCGAAATCGACGAGAACAAGCTGAAAGAGCTGTTGCGTAACGAGGAAATCCAAAGGATAGACTTGATCAATAGGGAAGACGCCGAGATTTACCTGAACCAAAAGGGATTAGCGAATTATTTTCCGAACGTGAAAACCGATGCGGAAGGGACGACTTCGACTCCTAGCTATGTCTACACGATTCCCAATGTCGACATCTTTTATGCCATGGTCAAGGAGGTCCAAGACAATGCCCATAAGAAGGTCGTCAAAAACGAGACGGTGGATGCAGAGACTGGGGAATCCGCCGTGGTAGAAGAAGTGCAGCAGGAAGAATATGAAGGCGTTCCTATCAAGATCATTACTCGCAGGAGCTGGTTGACCGACATCTTGGGATGGATTGTCCCGCTTTTGCTGCTGGTGGTTTTCTGGATTGTCATCATGCGTGTCATGGGTCGCGGTATGGGTGGCGGTGGCGGTGCCGGCTCGGTTTTCAATATCGGCAAGTCGCGCGCACAACTCTACGACAAGAATAGTAGCAGTGTTAACGTCACGTTCAAGGATGTGGCTGGCCTGGAGGAAGCCAAGGTGGAGATCATGGAGGTCGTCGACTTCCTGAAGAATCCCGAGAAATATACTAAACTGGGCGGTAAGATTCCGAAGGGCGTGTTGCTGGTAGGCCCTCCTGGAACGGGTAAGACCCTTTTGGCGAAATCGGTGGCAGGCGAGGCTAACGTGCCTTTCTTCAGCCTGTCGGGCTCCGACTTCGTGGAGATGTTCGTCGGCGTGGGTGCCTCGCGCGTCCGCGACTTGTTCAACAACGCCAAGCAAAAAGCCCCGTGCATCATCTTCATCGATGAGATTGACGCCATCGGTCGTGCCCGCGGCAAGAGTGCCATCACAGGCGGCAACGACGAACGTGAGAGCACTTTGAACCAACTGCTCACCGAGATGGACGGCTTCGGCACCAACTCGGGTGTCATCGTGTTGGCCGCCACCAACCGTGCCGACATCCTCGACAAGGCCTTGCTCCGTGCAGGCCGTTTCGACCGTCAGATTTATGTGGAGCTGCCCGACATCGTCGGCCGTAAGGAGATCTTCGAAGTGCACATGCGTGGCCTGAAGCTCGGCAACGATGTCGACAAGGACTTCCTCGCCAAGCAGACCCCTGGCTTCTCGGGTGCCGACATCGCCAATGTGTGCAACGAAGCCGCCCTGATGGCCGCACGCAAAGGCAAGGATGAGATCGACAAGCAGGACTTCCTCGATGCCGTCGACCGTATCATCGGTGGCCTTGAAAAGAAGAACAAGATCATCACGCCCGAAGAGAAGAAGGTCATCGCCTTCCACGAGGCAGGTCATGCCACCACGAGCTGGCTGCTGCAATATGCCCACCCGCTAGTCAAGGTGACCATCGTGCCGCGTGGCAATTCACTCGGCGCGGCATGGTACCTGCCCGAGGAGCGTCAAATCACCACCAAGGAGCAGATGTATCACGAGATGATTGCCACCCTCGGTGGCCGTGCCGCCGAGCAGGTCGTCTTCGGCCAAATCTCGACAGGCGCGCTTTCCGACCTGGAGAAGGTGACCAAGCAGGCTTTCGCCATGGTGACCTATTACGGCTTGGACGACGAAATCGGCAACAGGAGCTATTATGACTCGACGGGCCAGCAGGACTACAGCCTGACGAAGCCCTACAGCGAGAAGACGGCTGAGACCATCGACCAGCAGGTGAGCAAGCTCATCGAGAAGGCCTATCAGGAGGCCATCGCCATCTTGACGGACCATCGCGAAGGCCTTTCGCAGCTGGCCACCAAGCTCATCGAAGAGGAAGTCATCTTCGGCGAGGACTTGGAGCACATCTTCGGCAAGCGTCCGTGGGGCAACTCTGAAGACGAGAAGCTGAAAGACGCTGCCTTAAAAGCTGCTGAGAACAAGGCTGCCGAAGCAACTGAAAACGAGACCGAAAACGCATAACTGCCATGGCTTGGGACAATAAAGGAGAAAACAAAGACGCCACCTTCAAGGAGCAGATGCTCGCCAAGGTGCGTAACGCCCTCATCGAGCGGCAGGAGGCCCTGTTTAAGGACATCGACCAGCGCACCGAGACGTGGGTGCCCATCAAGGAGGAAGACGGCACTGCCATCACCTTCGTGCAGAACTTCAAGGAACACGGCGGCATCTTCATCTATCTGGAGAGTGAGGCCGAGTTTGCCGAGTGCATCAGGCAGCTGGCCCCCGAAAACGGATGGGAACCACTATGGTGCACCAGCCCCAAGATGAAGCAAATGTTGGGCAAATATGGCATCCCGTTCACGGAAAGCAAAGAGCGTGAACCCAAGCAAAAACTTGTCAGCCTGACGGGCTGTGAGTGTTTGGTGGCGCAGACGGGCAGCATCGTCCTTTCCGATGCGCTGACTTGCACCCGCGAAGCCTACGCCTTGCCTGACCTCTTGCTGGTGTATGCCACCACGGATCAGATAGTCCCAGGTATGCGCACTGCGTTCCAGACGGTGAAACGCAAGTATTCCAAGAACAAGCCCTCGCAGATGACCATCATCACGGGGCCAAGCCGCAGCACCGACATCGAGCAGACCTTGGTCATCGGTGCCAGCGGCATCCGCCAAGTGGCGGTGTTCCTTGTGGATGAGGAATAAAACCTCACAAATACGTTGGCATGAGGACGCGTCATATCATACAGGCATTGTTTTTGTCGTTGTTTTTTGCGGCCTGCGCCCGTCCTGTAGAGACGCGCCATGGCATGTCTCTACCAACCGACGTGTCGCCCGAATTGTCCGCCATCGACAGCCTGATGTGGCAGCGGCCCGACAGTGCGTTGACCTGTCTGTTGCCCTATTTCGACACCTGCTGTAGAGACGGTGTGCACACCGTCTCTACAACCCATGATTGCCATTACGCCAACCTGTTGTTGGCCGAATTGTTGTACAAGAACGACAATCCCCAGCTCAACCGCGCGGAATTGCTGCAGGCGGTGGATTATTATGATTCATTATGTTGTAGAGACGCGGCGCGCCACGTCTCTACGGACCCAATCCTAATGTTTCTGGATGCTCGCGCCCATTATATCAATGGCGTGGGCTACTACGAGCGCGACAGCGTGGTGGAGGCCTGTCAGGAATACCTGAAGGCCTTGGAGGTGATGGAGGAGAGGTTTGAGGAGAAGGAATTGGTGGGAGTAAAAGCTATGTTTATGGCATATACTTATACAAGGTTGACGGATCTGTTCTCCGACCTCTATCTCAACGAACAGACTATCAATTTCGCACAATTATCGATACCCTATTACAAAAAACAAGATCGACCTTCTTGGTATCTCTCTAGAATGCTAAACGAAATTGGGTCCCAATACGATATGATGCAACAAACAGACACTGCATGGTATTATTACCAAAAAGCATTAGAGTTGTTGGGAGACACTACATTATTGATGTATAGGGATATTTCTGCTCACCTTATATATCTAGATTATAAGAAAGGCTTTTGTGATGCAGACTCAACGAAGATGAAGTTATTGCAACTAGCTTCGAACTCTGAAAGTGACAGAGAAAGGCATTCTTTTTTAATGTTCGTTGGAGAGATTCTCTATCACGAAAAAGAATTTGATTCAGCATGGCGTTATTTAGAAACAGTATTTCAAACCACATCCGTGATTGGTCTCAAAAGGCAAGCTGCCGAATGGTTGGCTGAAATAAGTAAGATACAAGAAAGGGAATTCGATTTTCTTGAATACGCTGAATATTTGGTGCCGTTTGCAAATTACGAGGAGAACAAAAGCGAAATCAAGTCTCAATTGATAGAATTGTACAAAGCATATCTGCAATCAATAGCAAATCTGCAACACGGGCGCAAATTGCACAAAGTCACACTATGGGCTGCGACAATCGTAGCTGCATTAGTTGTCTTCGTGTTATCAGTAGTTGTTCTGTTATTCAGAAATTGGCGAAAAAAACAAAATCTCGAAACACTAATAGAAACCGAGCGTTACGCGCATAAGGTCCAACAAGCGGCTTTGGCGGGAAGGCTTAAAAGTAGTAATGCAATCGCCAAGGTATATGGTAAAAGAAACTATCCCAATCGGACTAAAGAATTAACACATGATGGAGCTGATAATTATATGGAAGAACCTATCAGCCTCAAAATCATATCTGCTTGCAATGATGACAAAATAACCATTAAGTCTACTGTTCCCGTTTCGGCATACGCTAATATTGCGCTTACCGACATTGAGAAAGCACAATTAAAAGATGCCGCTTGGAGACATTATGGTCCATTGTTTGAGTCATTGACACAACAGTATGCTGAATTGAAAGAAAAGGACTATCTTTATTGTTACTTGTGCCTTCTTGGGCTAGATAATGTACAGATTGCGGCTCTGATGCAGAATTCCCAAAGTACAATTTGGGATCGGGAGAAGCGTCTACAAAAGGTCTTCGGTTCAAAAGAAAAGATTGCAGTAATACTTTATGGTTTATTTTTGGATTGTAAATCAGGTTATTAAAATAAAAACCGAAAAAACCGAATTTAGAAATACTTGACTATGCCGATTGCAATCATGTACTTTTGTCATAAATTTAAAAACAAAAGTCATGCAATTTTCAATTCCAACTAAAAAAGCATTATTGCTGGTATGTCTAATTATGCCAATTATTTGGTGCAGAGCCCACAACACCTATACAGAGGATGGTTATAGCCATATACTAATTAAGGAGAAGAATGTGCAAGGCACACCTAAAGGTTCAACCATCCAAGCATCAATTGACAGACACCTCCTCGTGGTGGCCTTCCTCGAGAACCTCGGCCAACAACTTCAAATAATAGCACCTGGAAATATTATTATCACCGACTTCATGTGGATTATGGCAATCTTATTCCTGTGAACCCAGGAAATGATGACTAATCAAGCAAGGTAATGTACAATAACTGGTTTAATTTGATAAAAACACTATCTTTGCAGTAGAAACCAATACTCAACCTATGAAAAGAATTGTTTGCAGTTTGTTTTTGGCCTTTTCGGCAATTACCCTTTTCGCCCAAGGCGGGGAGATGTACTCGCTATTGTTTCACGGCGAATGGGATGATAGGTATGGAATAATTGGGCCTCATGGATTCATGCGACAACGAGACGGCGACTTCGTCATAAACGCTTATCTTGTGGATAATCTTGCAAACGATGATGAGTGTTTTTTGGGAAATCTGCTCTACAAGGTTTCGTCCAACACACTCGCCATCACCGATACGCTGTACGTTGCTGATACGACTTCGACGGAGTATTTCCAGCGTCCGTTCCTTTTAGCCCAAGATCCGAGGGGCGAAGGAAACATTCGCGCCAACTTCGAGTATCACGAAGAATGTGACAACTCCTTCTTGCGGATCAGTCATTACCCTGACAGCGACTTCAATGTCATCACCGAAGAGGATGTCGTGGTGCCGGTGTGCGAAGGCCATGTTGAGGGTGGCAGAGGGATGCTGAACATTAGAGGCGATCTCATTATGAAATATTCCAAGTATCATCCTGGTGGAGCAACTCATGAATATGACAGCTATATTATATGCGTCGACCGAGAGGGCACACTGAAATACCATAGACTCATGTTCGAGGATGAAGGGCGGGAGTTTTTATACCCTACATTGGGAATGTTAAGTGAATCACCGTTGCAATACTACCAATGGCGTCAAATAGAAGGCCATGTCAATCAACATGCCGTGTATAATGTAGGTTTGTTAACAATAGATTCACTGTTAAATGTCAACACCGTGATTTTGGGCAGCGTGCTAAGCGAGGAAGTGCTAGATCCCGAAAACCCATTTTGGGTGGAATATGAACGTCTGAACCTTAACAGAGACGCAAATCTGATACCTATAGGAGGAAATAAAATATTGGTGGCGGCACAATATGAAAACGACACGAATTTCTACGGTGCGACCGAGTATGGCGTGGCCGTGGCGAAGTACGACATCCGCACCATGCAGTTGCAGGATTACATTGTGTTCAATGACTTGCCCGGAGGATACGGTAACCAAGCGGAATGCAGGGGCATCAAGATGATGTCGGATGGAACGGTCTACTTTATCTATTCAGAACAGGACGAGCCCGACGAAACTCTCACGGTCGTAAAAATGGACACAGACCTGAATGTGTACTGGAAACGCTACTTCAAAACAGAGAATGTCATTATATGGGGTCTATCATATCCAATCATCTACAAAGACGAACAAGGAGAAGAAAAAGGCATCATCTGGACGGGATATGGTACGAAGAACGGCCAACAAGAGGGAATCCTATGCTTCTTACTCTATCACGACGGCACGGTGAGCACGAACGAAAACGACATGGCGATTCGCCCCTATATGTTCTACCCCAACCCTGCCCAAGACCAACTCCGCCTGCAGTACTCGCCCGACGTGCAGCCCAAGCAAATCGAGCTCTACGACCTGCAAGGCCGTCTCGTACGCTCGCAAGGCAACGCCTTCGAGACCTTCGACCTCGGCTCGCTCCCCACCGGCACCTACACGCTCCGCGTCACCATGGAGGATGGACAGGTGTTCTCGGATAAGGTGGTGAAAGAGTAAAAGGTCTTTTGTCACCTTCACCCTCGAGAACGGGGATGTGTATTATGGTGAATTTACGGTAACGGACTAAAAACGAACTAATTGTTAAAACTTAAAACTAAATATCAAACAATTAAAACCTAATAACTATGAAAACAAAGAAATTATCATTTGCCGTCATTGCCATGGCAATTGTGGTAGTTGCAGTAGCTACTCCAAATAGACGCGTTTTAAAAAAAAAACATATTCAAATTGGATTGAAAGGAAAAAACACTATTTTTGCCAACATATAACACTATGTAAAACAATACAACTATGAAGAAAATACTGATACTTATAAGTTGGCTGCTAGTTGCAAGCATAGTCCACGCCCAAGACGTAAGCATGGACTTTATCCCGTTTCACAATCCTGGCTACGATAACGTTCTGTTTCGGAGCAAAATATTGCAACAACGAGATGGAGACCTTGTCGCCGAAACCATTATTATAATTCCTGGAGGACAAATGGACATAATCATTTTAGGCAATACCTTTTACAAGGTGTCGCCAAGTTGTCTCCAATTTACCGACTCGCTGTTCGTGGCTGACAGCATTCCGCCAAAACACCTGTTTGCCCAGGACCCGCGAGGCGAAGGTAACTTGCGGGTCAACATCGAACAGGACGGCTATGGAGGAATGAACCTGCGCATCTCCCACTTTTCCGACGACAACCTGCTTATCAATCATGATGAGGATGTAGTGGTTCCCTTGTTTGACAGCATTGCCTACGATGCTACCGATAGTTACATGGTTGACAGTCAGGGGGATTTGATTGTGAAATTCTACACCGAACATGGAGATGAGAACTATGTTTGCCACATCGCCCGATATGGCCTTGACGGCACCTTAAAACACATCACCGAATTGCCAGAAAGCCAGAATTTCCTGGGAACAATGGGTGAGTTTGAGTCAACACCGAAGCAATATTATCAATGGAAAAAAAACGAGGATGAGAACCTTCTCGTCTATGTCCTTGATTCCATGTTTCAAGTAAAAAACTACCATGTTGTCAATCATGTGTTGCGTGACGTGTTTTACGAACAGAACCACATGCAGGTGTATGAGCAATTCGTTTTTCAAGACAGCAATCTCAATTCTACCTTTGTCGTTTTCGACGATGGGGATGTTCTGGCTGCTGCTCCTTATAGTAGTGATTCTGGTTGGGTGCAAAACTATCAGGAGAACGGGGCGGCCGTGGCCCGTTATGAATTGCGAACCATGCAACGCAAGGCGTTGGCGTATTTCAACGATTGGCCTGGGCCTACAACTGAATCAAAGATTATGTGTCTCCAAAAAACATCCAACGGCAATGTGTATCTAGTGTATCAGGAGTTCGACGCCAGCTCTACGCGACACATGGTGGCGGTGAAGATGGACAGGGACTTGAATGTGCTATGGAGACGTTATTGTTATGAACCTCAATCGCTCAAGGCAGAGCCTGTCATGGCTTGGTATTCTGGTTTGTTGAATGATGATGGCAACGAAACGGGTGTTTATATTGCTGGATTAAGTCGTGACAATCAAACTCATCACGGAGGCCTTTTCTTCTTCTTTCTCACCGATGGAGACATAACAAGCGTTGAAGAGCAAGGCATTTTGGTCCGCCCCTATATGTTCTACCCCAACCCAGCCCAAGACCAACTCCGCCTGCAGTACTCGCCCGACGTGCAACCCAAGCAAATCGAGCTCTACGACCTGCAAGGCCGTCTCGTGCGCTCGCAAGGCAACGCCTTCGAAACCTTCGACCTCGGCCCACTGCCCGCCGGCACCTACACGCTCCGCGTCGCCATGGAAGACGGACAGGTGTTCTCGGATAAGGTGGTGAAGGAGTAAGATTCAAAAATAAAACGGAAAAAATTTGTTTAAAACAAATATTCTTCGTATTATTGCAGCGTAAACAAACTGAATGATACGCATTGAATAGTTAATCAATAAAACAAATTACCATGAAAACAAAGAGATTATTATTCTCCGTCATTGCCATGGCCTTGGTGTCATTTGTCGCTCGAGCCCAGGATTCCAATACAGTAGTTGCATCTCACCCTTTGGAATGGAATATATGTAATGTTTTGAATATGCTACAGCAACGTAACGGTGACATTGTTACTGACATCGTCGTAGCTCACAGCAATGATCCTAATGGCGCTGATGTACAGGTTTTGGGCGATTATGTCTTTAGGATATCGCCGTCCACTTTGCAAGTCACCGATACGCTTTTCTTGGCAGACACCATGCCTCCATTCTATCTGTATGCCAGAGACCCTCGAGGCGAGGGTAACATACGAGCCAACATCGAACCCGATGGCGAAGGCAACACCCAACTCCGCATCGCACACTTCACTGATGGCGACCTTCGCGTCGACCATGAACTTGATGTGGTTGTTCCGCTGTGTGAAGGCGAAGCTTCTGGAGATATTTATAGTCAATTTTTGGATTGTCAAGGTAATATGATTATAAAGTACTATAGGACGACCAATCCTGGTGAATATGAAGGACACATCGCACGTTACGATGTTGAGGGCAACCTGCTGTACGATGCAATAATCCCCGGGTCCCAAAATTACATTAGGTCAATGGAAGTGTATAAGGAGTCGCCCTTGGAATACTGCCAATGGAGGAAGGGCGGTAACGGAAACCTGAACTTCTATGTGCTTGATTCAACTTTCCAACTAAAGAACACCTATATCATCAATAAGGTCATATATGGGTCGGTGAATCCAATTATAGAAGAGACTTTCGATTTTTACTCTTCCAATTCCAACTCTACATTTGTTGTCCCTGATGGAGATGACCTGCTTGTGGCAGCTTATTATGAACGATTTGAACAAGGCGTGACGCCGGAATATGGCGTAGCCGCTGCTCGCTACGACTTGCGCACCATGCAGAGAAAGGCACTTGTACAGTTCAACGACTATCCTGGCACAGATGCCACAGCAAAATGCTTCGGTTTCCAAAAGATGCCCGATGGCACAGTTTATCTCCTTTATCGGGAAATGGGCATGCCGCCCAAGTTTTGGATGACAGTGGTTAAGATGGACCCCAACCTCAATGTGGAGTGGAAACGCTATTGCGAGACGCCAGATGAACTGCTGAATGCCAATCCCTATGGGACAGACATGTCCATCACGGTCGAGGACGAAGAAGGCATGATAAATGGTTTCGTTTGTTCCTGGACCCAGGAAAGTGCTATCCATGTTCTCCTCACCCACGACGGTATTCCCGCTTCAGTAAAGGGAGGCATGGAGGTGCGCCCCTACATGTTCTACCCCATCCCCGCCCAAGACCAACTCCACCTGCAGTACTCGCCTGACGTGCATCCCAAACAAATCGAACTCTACGACCTGCAAGGCCGACTCGTGCGCTCGCAAGGCAACGCCTTCGAGACCTTCGACCTCGGCCAACTGCCTGCCGGCACCTACACGCTCCGCGTCGCCATGGAGGACGGACAGGTGTTCTCGGATAAGGTGGTAAAGGAGTAAGATTCAAAAATAAAACGGAAAAAATTTGTTTGAAACAAGTGTTTTTCGTATTATTGCAGCGTAAAAGAACTGAATGATACGCTATGAATAGGTTTCTGATAGTCCTTTGCCTGTCGTGGGCATGCCTTCTCGGGGCTTGCTCTACCGACATCGACCTCTATGCTGACTATAAGCAGGTGCCCGTCATATACGGTCTCCTCGACGCCAATGCCGACACCAATTTTATCAAGATTACTAGGGTGTTTTATGTGCAAGGCGATGCCTATCAGGTGGCGCAGAACCCCGACTCGAGCAACTACCCCGGCAAACTGGATGTCCGTCTCGTGGAGTACTGTAACGACGACAGCATCCGTGAAATCGTGCTCGACACCGTTACCATCCACAACAAACAGCCCGGTATTTTTTATGGTCCCAGCCAGAAACTGTATTACACTACAGAGCCTCTCGGCCAGAATACCAAGAACAATCAGTACAGCTATTGCCTGAAGGTCGTCCTTCCCGACAGGGTCCTGACCACCAAAGCCGACCTCGTGGGCAACGACAAATTCGAGGTGCAGAGTTTGGCCCTCAATTTTTCCAAGGAATACATCGGTGCCGTGTCGCGCCAGTTCCTGTTTCGTCCAGCCGTCAAAGGCGCGTTCTATCAGGTTACGTTCTCGTTTACTTTCTTGGAACAAAGAGAGCCCGACGGCGACTCGGTGCCTCGCACCATGTCGTGGGAGGTGGGCACCTTCACCGATGATGATTTCTCCATGCACATGAATGGCGATGCCTATGTGATCCTATATCGTCCTGAGGACTTTTATGCGAATTTGAGAGAATTCGTGGGCGACGATACCACTTTGCTTGATGTGCAGCGCTTTATCGGTGACTATCCCGCCGAAGTCACCATCGTGGCAGGTGGCGAGAACCTGCGCCAATATGTCTACAACAACAATACCGAAAACGGTTTCTCGCAGGGCGACAACGAGTTTTCGCTCATCGACGGTGGCTATGGCGTGTTCTCGTCACGGATGACGATGAGGCGCAGGGTAAGGCTGGCAGGCGAGACTGTACCAGACCTCGTGGCCATGCGCCACTGGCGTTTCAAATTTATTGGGGGAGAATAAAAACCAAGAAAACCAAGGTCCCTGAGCTTGTCGAAGGGCCGTTACCAGAACGAACGGCCCTTCGACAGGCTCAGGGACCTGTTTTTACTTTTATTTCAGCGCGTCGATAATCTGTTCGATGGAAACGCCTTCGGCCTCGGCCGTGTAGTTGCGGATGATGCGGTGGCGCAGAATCGGGATGGCCACACGCTGCACATCTTCGATGTCGGGCGAATACTTGCCCGTCAGCAGGGCGTTGGCCTTTGCACCGATGATGAGGTATTGAGAGGCACGGGGACCGGCGCCCCAGCTGAGGTAACGGTTGGCCCACTCGTGGGCTTTTTCCGTGTGGGGGCGGGTCTTCGCAACCAGGTTCACTGCATATTCGTAGACATTGTCGGGCACAGGCACGCGGCGCACCAGCTGTTGGAAATACAGGATTTCCTCGGGCGACAGCACCGCGTTCACTTCGGTCACATTGCCCACGGTGGTGCTCTTCACGATGTCGATTTCCTCCTCGTATGAAGGATAGTCAAGCATGAGGTTGAACATGAATCGGTCCAACTGGGCTTCGGGCAGGGGATAGGTGCCCTCCTGCTCGATGGGATTCTGCGTAGCTAACACGAAGAAAGGCTCTTGCAGCTTGTAGGTCTTGCCCGACACGGTGATGCATTTCTCCTGCATGGCTTCCAGAAGTGCGGCCTGTGTCTTGGGCGGCGTGCGGTTGATCTCGTCGGCCAACACGATGTTGGCGAAGACGGGGCCTTTGATGAACTTGAACTGGCGCGTCTCGTCCAAGATCTCGGTGCCCACGATATCGGAGGGCATCAGGTCGGGGGTGAACTGGATACGGCTGAAGCTCAAGCCCAAGGCCTTGCCGATGGTGTTGACCAACAGCGTCTTGGCCAAGCCAGGCACGCCTACGAGCAGCACATGGCCTTGGCAGAAGATGGATAGGATGGTGTCGTGTATGATGTCATGTTGTCCGACGATGACTTTCCCGATTTCCTTGCGGAGGGTCTCATATTTCTCGACCAATGCCTTGGCACCGTCGACATCAGAAGCGTAGTTTGTCATTGAAAGTTCCAATCGTAGTAAAAATTGTTGTTCTTGTAGGAGTCGTCCAAGCGGATATAGGCTTTGGCGGCCTTGTCTTTCACCCATTTGCCGATGGCTTCTTGGCGTTTCTGGCCCATGGCCCAGTTTTGGATGAGACTGTAGTCATCCTTGAGGTTGGCCTGATGGGCTTCGGTCTTCCGTTTCACCATGACGAGGCGGAAGGCGTCGTTGTTCTCGTTGGTGGTCATCGGCACCGGGTCGCTGAGCTCGCCCACTTCGAGGTGGCTGATGACGAAGGCGAGGTTCTTGTATTCAGGATAGTATTCTCCAAAATCATTCATTTCTTGCAGACTAAGCCAGTTTCCACTTGTGGCAGCATTGGTGATGTAGCCGCCGTTGTTCTTCGAGTCGTCGTCGCTGAATTTCTTGCAGGCTTCTTCGAAGGTCATGTCGCCATTGCGGATGAGTTGTGCCACTGAATCGAGTTGGTTATGGGCTCTTTCAAGGGCTTCAACGGGAACTTTGGCCGTAAGCAGGATGTGGCGGCAGTTGACAGTCTCGCCCTTGCGCTCAATCAACTGGATGATATGGAAACCAAATTCCGTCTCTACCACATCCGAGATTTCACCATCACGAAGGTTAAAGGCCACATTCTCGAATTCTTGTGCCCATACGCCTTTGCCTGTTAATCCAAGCTCGCCGCCCTGACGGGCCGACCCCTTGTCTTCGGAGTAGAGTACGGCCATGGTGGAGAAGCTGCTCTCGCCATCGAGGATGCGCTTGCGGATCTGGTAGAGGCGGTCTTTCACCTGCAGTTTCTCGTCGATGCTGACAGGCGGACGCTTCACGATTTGCACAATCTCGTAGCTGGGCTGGATGGTGGGCAGGCTGTCCTTGGGGATGTCGTTGTAGAAGTTACGCACCTCTTTGGGCGTCACCACCACATTGTCCATGATTTTGACCTGCACTTGCTCCTGAAGCATCTCGTCTTTGGTGGCATGGCGCACTTCGTCCTTGATTTCCGACATTGTTTTGCCGAATTGGGCTTCCAACTTTTCCTGCGAACCAAAGCGGCTCACGATCCTTTGGATTCTTCTGTTCAACTCGGCGTCCACTTGGTCGTCGGTGACGGTGATACTGTCCATTTCAGCCTGGTTGAGCATGAGTTTTTGGAGCATCAGGTCTTCCAAGATGCGTGTGCGCACTTCTTGACCGGTGCCTTCGGCCATGCCTTGAAGGCGGTATTGGATGTATTGGTTCTCAATGTCGGATTGCAGGATGATGTTCTTTCCGACTACGGCCACCACCTTGTCGACCACTTGAGGCTCACGGTTTTGTGCCATCATCGGCAGAGCCAAAAACAGTAGTGCTATGATAATCCAGTTTCTTTTCATTATTTCAGGATTCAAAGATTCAAAATTCAAGATTTAACGATTCATTCCACATTCAGCATTCCTCATTCCGCATTCAAGGTAGGAGACCCAACATACACTTCAAAGGCGTGCTCTTTCTTCGCTTTCTCATAGATGGATGTCTGCATCTTCTCGATCAAGGCCTGTTTGCGCTGGGCGAGGATGACGCTCTTGATGTTGTCGCGTACCATCTCCAAAGGCGATGTGCTCTCTTCCAGGAGGTAGTCGACAAAGCGCACCATATAGGTGTAATCGTTCGCTTCGAAGCAGACGAACTTGTTCTTTTTCAAGAAGCTCTCCGCATTAAAGATCTCGATGGGTATGATGTTGGTCAGCTCGTCCAAACGCATCCATTGGTCGACGTCCAAATAGCTCTTGGCTGCGTAGTAGGTGGCCAGGATGTCGATGTTTTGCAACATCAGCGTGTCGGGGTTGCTCATCAGTTTCTTGAGGTCTGCAATTTGTTTGCTGTCGCCTTGCGTGATGACGTAGGCCACCCTTACCATAGTGTTGCGCAGTTGGAAGTCTTCCTTGTTTTGTTCGTAGTAGTCGGCGATTTCATCTTCGCTGACGAGGGTGTCCAATTTCTGGTTGATGAGTTGGCTTTCGTAGGCGTAGACGACGAGCGAGTTGCGGTATTCCTCCATCTGCTTGTCGAGGTCGAGCGCGTTTTTGTCAAGGTTGTTCTCGGCTTGGTGGAGGAGGACTTGTCGCCTGACCCACGAGTCGATGAAGTTGCTGACGCGCTGGATACTGTCCAAGATAGGCGTACCTTCGGGCACGATGCCGTTGAGGTCCGACTCATAGAGGTACTTGCCGTAGCATTCGGCCACCACCACTTCCTTCGAACTCTTCTGGAAATAGTCGCAGCCTGCCAGCAGCAACATAAGGAGGATGCCGATGACGCCTAGCCTTCTCATTGATACATCTTTCTGACTTTGTCCAAGACTTTCTCGTTGATTTTCACGGGATAGCGCTCCTTTAAGGCCTGCACCCACTTCTGTTCAAGCTCCACTTGATAGTCGGAGGTGACGAGACCGCGGGCTTCCCTGAGGGTCTTTTCTTCGGGACCGCGCACATCCCTGATGCACACGATGGTGGTCGATTGGTCGACCGTGGAAGGGATTTCATTACGTACGCCCACTTTCCATTCGGTTTGGTCGACATATTGGTTGTCGCCTCTCTGATAGTAGTTTTTGCGCACGAAGGTGTATCTGATGGAGTCGCGAAGGATGACGTTTTTCAGGCTGTCGAGTTCGATGCCGCTGTCCAGCAAGGCTTTCACTGCGGGTAACGACTCGGGGCGTGTCACGGTGATGATGGTGGCTTGTGCGCGTTCACCCCACATGTATTTGGAGGCATTGCGGGCATGGAACTCTTGCAGGCCGAGGGTGTCTTTGACGGCCTTGTCCCACACCTCGAGGTTCATGAGGTCGAAGAGCATGATGCCGTCCTTGTATTCTTGCACCAAAGCCTTGAATTCGGGGTATTTCTCCTCGAGGTGGCTGTCGGCGTAGTTCATCACGGTCTCGTTGCAGAAGTTCTCATAGAGTTGGTAGGCGTAGGTGGCCGGCGTGACGAAACGTTGCTTGGTCATGTGGTTGTTGATGTAGTCGATGAAGTCGCTCACCTTGGTGGGTTCGCCTTGTAGGCTGAAGAGGACATCGTTCATCTTCACGTTGTCGGCAGGCTTGTAGGCCTTGTCCAAGATGGTGCTGTCGACGGTGGCCAGGAAAGCCTCCACGTTCTTGTCGTTCTGCTTGAATTTGTATTCATTGCGCACTTGCTTGAGCACCAGCTCTTCCGACTTCTTTGAACGCATGTCTTTCTCGATGCGTTCGGAGAGGCCTTGCCTTTCCTTCTCAAAGGAGTATACGCCAGAAGTGTTGAGCAGCTTGATGATGTGGAAGCCGTAGTTGGTGCGCACGGGCTTTGCAATCTCGTTGACTTTTACCGATTTGCAAGCTTCGATAAATTCGGGAACGATGCGGCTGACGGTGAATTGGCTCAAAGTGCCGTTGTTGGCCGCCGTGCCTTTGTCGTCGCTGTATTGTTTCACCATCTCGTTCCAGTTTTTGCCGTCTTTCTCCATCAACTGCGCATAGATGTTGTCGGCTTTCAGTTTCATGTTGGCGACATCTTCTTCTGGAGCGTCGAAGGGCAGTTGGAGGAAGATATGGGCGGCTTGTATGTTGCCCATGGCATCGGTCACGCTCTGCACTTTGATGAGATGGTAGCCGAAGTCGCTGCGCACGGGCATCGAGATCTCTCCTTCTTTGGTGTTGTAGGCACCAGTCTCAAAGGGGTAGACCATGTCGAAGACGGTGAAATAGCCGAGGTCGCCGTGGTTGCCGGGACGGGCAGGTCCTTCGGCAGAGGCTTTGACGTCGCGGGCAGATGGGTCGTCGGAGTATTGGTCGGCGAGTTTGGCGAAATCCTCGCCTTTGAGGGCTTTCTTACGGATGTCCATGGCCTTGTTGTAGGCTTTCAGCGTGTCAGAAGGCAAGGCGTTCTTGTCGCAGCGGATGAGGATGTGCGAGGCGCGGATGTCCTTCTGCTTGCGTTGGTAGGCCTCCTCGATGAGTTCCTCGGTAATGTCGTCGCTACTCATGAAGGGCTTGGCGAGTTGCTTGCGGTAGCCGGCCAGTTCCGATTGGAATTTGGCGCTGGTGTCGAGCTGAAGACGCTCGGCTTCCATCACCTTCATGCGGAAAGTGGTGAACAGGTCGAGGTATTCGTCAACGGATTTCTTCTCGATGACATCGCTCTTGAGGTTGTTCTTGTAATACACGTCGCAAAACTCCTTCACGGTAACGTCTTGGTCGCCGATGGTCATCAAGACCTGCTTGTCGAGTTTCGACTGCGCGCAGGCAAAAATGGATGGCATGAGGAATGATGCCAACACAAAGGTTTTCAAAAGGTTGAACTTTTTCATTTCTGGTATTCGTTGTTTGCTTGTTAATTCAATAAACGCGGATTGTAGGATATTATTTCAAAGCGCCTTCCACTTCGAGACCTTCGGTGAGGACGTGCAGGTCGGTGACGTCGACCTTCTCGAAAACGGATTGCACCTGTTCGATTTGTCCGAGATGTAGGAGCAGATGGCTGTCGGGCCTTTTCTCGATCAGACCTTCTGGCACCTTGCCTTTCAGCAGGCCAAGTACGGTGGTGAGCATGGTGTCGGAGCCAAAGCCGGCGTCAAGTTGCAACAATAGGTCGCTGCCCATCAGCTCTTTGATGATGAGGTTGGCGGAGATGTCTTTCTTGATGAAGCCAAGATTAAGAGGGTAGGAGATGCGCACCGTCTTTCCGTCAACGAAAGCAAATCCGATTTGTTGATTGGCCTTTTCTGCAATGATGTTTTGCAGTTCAGGAAATGATATGGATGCCTTCATCAGCTTCTCTTGCTGTAGTTGGGGGCTTCCTGCGTGATGGTCACGTCGTGCGGGTGACTTTCGAGGATGCCCGAGTTGGTGATGCGGATAAACTTGGCTTTCTTCAGCTCGTCGATGGTACGTGAACCGGTATAGCCCATGCCAGAGCGTAAGCCACCGACCATCTGGTAGACCACTTCGGAGAGTGTGCCTTTGTAGGGGACACGGCCCGCGATGCCTTCGGGGACGAGTTTTTTCACGTCTTCCACGTTGTCCTGGAAGTAACGGTCCTTCGAGCCTTGTTGCATGGCTTCGAGCGAGCCCATGCCACGGTAGGTCTTGAACTTACGGCCTTCGTATATGATGGTGTCGCCCGGCGATTCGTCGACGCCAGCGAAGAGCGAGCCAGCCATGATGGAGGAGGCACCTGCGGCGAGGGCTTTCACGATGTCGCCCGTATAGCGGATACCACCGTCGGCGATGACGGGGATGCCCGTGCCTTCCAATGCCTTGCACACCTCCATGACGGCGGTGAGCTGTGGCACGCCGATGCCAGCCACCACACGCGTGGTGCAGATCGAGCCAGGACCAATACCCACCTTGATGGCGTCGGCACCCGCCTCGGCCAAGGCCTTGGCGGCTTCGGCAGTGGCGATGTTGCCGGCCACGATGTCGATGTCGGGGTAGTTGGACTTCAGGTTGCGCACCATGTCGATGACGCCTTGCGAATGGCCATGGGCGGTGTCGACCACGAGGGCGTCGACGCCGGCGTCGACCAAGGCGGCGGCGCGTTCGAGGGTGTTGGCTGCGATGCCTACTGCGGCGGCTACGCGCAGACGGCCGCGCGAGTCCTTGCAGGCGTTGGGACGCGCCTTCACCTTGATGATGTCTTTATAGGTGATGAGGCCGATGAGGTGGTTGTCCTTGTCGACCACAGGCAGTTTCTCGATTTTGTGTTCTTGCAGGATGTCGGCAGCCTTCTCGAACGACACCTCGGTGGTGGTGATGAGGCCTTTGCTCGTCATCACTTCGGCGATGGGGCGGTCGAGCCCGCGCTCGAAGCGCAAGTCGCGGTTGGTGACGATGCCGACGAGTACGTTGCTGCTATCGACGACGGGGATGCCACCGATGTGGTATTCGCTCATCAGGTCGAGGGCGTCTTTCACCGTGGCGTCGACGTGGATGGTCACCGGGTCGCTGATCATGCCGTTCTCGGCACGTTTCACCTTGCGCACCTCGGCGGCCTGCTTGCCGATGGTCATGTTCTTGTGCAGCACGCCGATGCCGCCTTCCTGGGCGATGGCGATGGCCATGCGGCTCTCCGTCACGGTGTCCATACCGGCAGAGACGACAGGGATGTTGAGGTCGATATGACGTGAGAACTTGGTTTTCAGGCTCGTTTCGCGGGGGAGCACATTACTATAGGAAGGGACCAAGAGGACGTCGTCGTAGGTCAGGCCTTCACCAACAAATTTTTCTGGATCGAGTATCATGGCGGTTAGATTTAATTAATCTGCAAAGGTACGGTTTTTTTCGATTGTATGGCCTAAAAAATGGCAAAAGCCACCGAAAACGATGGCTTTTGCGTTCAAAAAGTGGAGATGGAGGGAGTCGAACCCTCGTCCAAACAAGGAACCCCCAGGCTTTCTACATGCTTATTCCGCTATTGGTTTTCGTGCCGTGCAAGGGAGCGAACGCCCTAAACACGACCTTATCTCCTAAATCTCACCCACACGTCGGAGCTCCGCGCGAGCTATCCCGAAATTGATTAGCACCCCGTGCTCAGGCCGGAATCAGGCATCTCCACCTGCGGGATGTTTCGTCCACCCACCTTATGAGCGGATTAAGCCAGTAATCTACTGTACTTCGATTAGGCAGCGAAAGCGTGCCAATTATTCTTTTGCAGTCAAGATTAACGAGCGTCACTGCGAGGCTCGGCATGCTTACATGACAATTCATCTTGCTGTCAAAACCATACATCCCCTTGTTTAGTTTAGAGTTTAGTGTTGAGAGTTTAGAGTAGGGGCAGACCTGTGTGTCTGCCCGCTACCTTGTATTGACAGTTCTAATTTGTCATCTTCAAAGAACGAGCTGCAAAAGTACAGCTATTTTCATTACCCCGCAAGGGGAGAGGCGCTATTTTTTAGTTCAGAGGGTTGCCATAACGCACTACATCGTCCTGGGTGATGGTGTCGCCGCAGAAGATAGCCAAGCGCTCCACGATGTTGTGCAACTCGCGGATGTTGCCTGTCCATTGGTATTGCTGCAGCATCTCCATGGCTTCGGGCATGAAGGTGGGTACGGGTTTGCCCATGTCTTGTGCGATGCTTTCCATGAAGTTGGATACCAGAAGAGGGATGTCATCCTTGCGTTCGCGCAACGGCGGCACATTGATGACGACGACACTCAGACGGTGGTAGAGGTCTTCACGGAAGTTGCCTTTCTCAATCTCTGTCTTCAGGTTCTTGTTGGTGGCGGCCACAATCCTCACATTCACAGGGATTTCCTTCTCACCGCCTACGCGCACGATTTTGTTCTCCTGTAAGGCACGTAACACCTTGGCTTGGGCAGAAAGGCTCATGTCACCAATCTCGTCCAAGAACAGGGTACCGGTATCGGCCAGCTCGAAGTTGCCCTTCTTCTGTTTGATGGCGGAGGTGAACGACCCTTTTTCGTGTCCAAACAGCTCGCTCTCTATTAACTCAGAAGGGATGGCTGCGCAGTTGACCTCGATGAATGGGCCGCCGCTTCTGGTGCTGAGTTCGTGCAGCTGCCGTGCCACGAGTTCCTTGCCCGTGCCGTTTTCGCCCGTGATGAGTACACGCGCATTAGTGGGTGCCACCTTGGCAATCATTTCCCTGATTTCGAGCATGGGCGCCGATTCTCCAATCATCTTGTGCTGGCTCTTGACGGCTTTCTTCAATACTTTGTTTTCTGCGGTCAAGTTCTTCTTCTCCAATGCGTTGCGCAGTGTGAGGAGTAACGCTCCCAAATCCGGTGGTTTCTGGAGAAAGTTGAAGGCGCCTTTTTGGAAGGCTTCAATAGCGTTCTCGGTATTGGCGTGGCCCGAGAGCATGATGACGGGTACATCCGATTCCTTTCGGATGGCTTCCAGCACTTCTATGCCATCCATCTCTGGCATCTTGATGTCGCAAAAAACGGCATCAAACTCCTGCTCTTTAACGAGTTTCATGGCTTCCATGCCGTTGGCGGCCTCGTCCACTTGGTAACTTTCGTTTTCCAAGATTTCGCGTAGCACCCTACGGATAGGTGCTTCGTCGTCGATGATGAGTATTCTGGCCATCTCTTTTAGAATTTGCGCAAAGATAGTGCTTTTTTTTGAATGATGAATGATGAATGCGGAATGATGAATGCGGAATGATCTTTAAATTTTGAATCTTAAAAGCATTTTCGTATTTTTGCCTCAAATTTGATTGAAATGAAAAAATACGCCATGCTTTTGGGTTTGCTTTTGGTGTTGCAAACCTTGCTTTTTGCCCAAGACACGCTTCCCGCTCCAACGACCTATACTGTCAATAAAGTGTCGTTCAACATGATACGCGTCGAGAAAGGCGGTTTCTGGATGGGCGCACAGCGTAAGGACACTGCCGAATTCAACTATGATCGAGCGGCGCTCATCGACGAACTCCCCGTGCATCATGTGACGATCCGCGACGATTTCTATATCGGACAGACCGAGGTGACGCAGAAGTTGTGGAAGGAGGTGATGGGCTATAACCCGAGCCGTTATAAATGCCCGAAGCGCCCTGTGACCAACGTCAACTATTACGAGGTACAGGAGTTTTTGCGGCGCTTGGACAGCATCACGGGGATGCAATTCCGTCTGCCAACCGAGGAGGAATGGGAGTATGCAGCGCGCGGTGGGATGAACACGCATGGCTATTTATATAGCGGCGGCAACGAAGTCGACCGCGTGGCTTGGCATAACGGCAACGCGCGTAAGACCAAAAAAGTGAAGAAACGCACGGTCAACGAGTTGGGCATTTACGACATGAGCGGCAATGTTTGGGAATGGTGTTCAACCAAGTATCGTTTTTACGATAAGGAGCGCAACACGAATTTAGGTAAAGACGGAGACATGTATATCATCCGTGGTGGCGGTTGGCAGTTGCCACCGACCTCATGCCGTGTGTCGTGGCGTGGCAAACGCTTGCCCGACCTGAAGAACTCGTTTGGCGGCTTCAGGCTATGTCTTGATGCACGTTATGTGAAGGAAGAGGAAAAGGAAGCACCAGAGATGATACTCCAAGAGAAAGAATGAACATTAAGGTGTAAGTCTTATCTTTTTACTCCTATAATTAACGACCGCTTTGTGACGATTCAATATGTCGCCACCGATGATGCCGTCGATGTGAGGCAGACCTAGGTTGCCATACATCTCATGGATGTTTTCCAAGTCTAGGGCGACGCCTTCATAGTCGCGGATTTCCATCTCGCCCAATGAGAAGACATCGATTTGGAAGGTGGAGCTTTCTAGGTCGGAGCTGCCCACCCCGGCGGTCATGCCTTCTTTCTTTTCGAATCGGATGTCGTCGATAAAGGAGGAGATCGTCTTGGGGTCGAAGACAGAACGCGACGCACCCGTATCAATCAAGAAGTTGGCTTCCTTACCATGGATGGTTCCTTTCACCATGATATGGAAGCCTTCTCCTTCGATGTCAAGTAGTTGCAATGGAACTTCGATATAGCGTCGCATATCAGAAGTTGGGCCTGATGGCGTATTTCTTATAGAAGTCCTTGATGATCTTCACGGCTTCGTCGGCGGTGTCGACTACGTGGAAGATGTCAAAGTCTTCTTCCTTAATCATATGGTTGGTGAGCAGGGTGTTTCTGAACCAGTCGATCAGACCGCCCCAATACTCGCTTCCGACCAGTACCACGGGGAAGTCGACCATTTTGTTGGTTTGGATCAGCGTGATGGCTTCCGAGAGTTCGTCCAGAGTGCCGAATCCACCAGGCATGGCAATGTAGCCTTGGGCGTAGCGCATGAAGATAGTCTTGCGGACGAAGAAATAGTCGAAGTTGATGTTCTTGTCGTGGTCGATATAGGGATTGAAGTGCTGTTCAAAGGGCAGGTTGATGTTCAGTCCCACGCTGGTGGCGCCGCCTTGGTGGGCGCCCTTGTTGCCTGCTTCCATGATGCCGGGTCCACCGCCCGTGATGGTGCCGAAGCCGTAGTCGGCCAGTTTCTCGGCTATCTCGACGGACATCTCATAGTATTTGTCGCCAGGTTTGGTTCGGGCGGAGCCAAAGATGGCCACGCAGGGACCGATCCTCGACATTTTTTCCATACCATCCACAAACTCGGCCATGATTTTAAACACCGACCATGAGTCATGAGTCTTCACATCGTTCCATGACTTGGGATGGAAGCTTTCGCGGATGAATTGTTCTTCTCTTTCTGTGATGGGCATAATTGTCAGTTGTCAGTTTTTAGTTATTCAGTTGTTCAGTTTGTGACGAAAAAATGACAGATCTTGGTCACCGTATGATAAAAATCCGTATTTTTGCATCGCAAACCAAGAGGTTCAACGTAGTTAAATGCGAATGTAGCTCAGTTGGTAGAGCATCAGCTTCCCAAGCTGAGGGTCGCGGGTTCGAACCCCGTTATTCGCTCGGTTTAAACACAATGTAGAGACGCGCCATGGCACGTCTCTACATTTTTTATGGTGTTAGGCGATAGGCGTACCGCATTCAGGGCAGAACTTGCCGGTCACCTCTGCGCCGCATTTCGGGCATTTCTTGGGCTCATCGGAAGGAATGGGCGTGCCGCACTCGGGGCAGAACTTGCCTGTGGTCTCAGTGCCGCACTTCGGACATTTCTTGGCTGCCTTGGGGGCAGGAGCGGGAGTGCCGCACTCGGGGCAGAACTTGCCTGTGATGGGCGTGCCACACTTCGGGCAAGGAACACCTTGAGGCTTTCCTCCACCTTGTGGGCCGTAGGGGTCATAGTTTTGTTGTTGACCTTGGCTGCCCCAAGCATTCTGCATCACGCCACCCGTCATGCCGCCAGTGCCGGCATTCATCATGCCGAGGCCGATGAAGGCGTTGCCAGCGCCACCAGGGTTGTTGGCTGCGTCGCCCATGACGTCGATGATTTTGCCTTGTTGCATCATCGCGTTGGAGCTGTATTCGTAGCGGTCGATCTTCTCCTGGCTGGCATCGTCCAATGAGACGGACTCTACAGTGAAGCTGACCAGACGCACGCCACGGGCACGGATGGGCTCGTCGAACACGCGCTCGTCCATCACCTGTTTCATCTCGTCGGTGTAGCTCGGGAGTTCGAGCACGGGCACGCGGTGTTTGCTGTTGCCCATTTCGTTCAAGACGTTTTGGAAGGCTGCGATGACCTCGCTGCGCATCTGCTCGGTGATGTCTTTCTTCTTCACCACAGTACCCGTACCAGCATGGTTGCGCATGAAGAGAGCCACGTCGTCGAGACGGAAGGTGTACTTACCATAGCAGCGTACGTTGACGCCCATCGGGCTCAACGAACCGGTCATCTGGTTCGGGATGGCGTGTGACCAATCCTGGAAGGGGATAGGCGTGGCGGTGCCGAACTTGTTGTCGAGGATTTCCTTGGCATTGAAGAAGAAGATGGCCTGCTCCTTGGCGGGTGTGCCACCATAAGTGAAACGCTGCCACATCTCCTTGAAGACAGGGCCGAACTGTCCGCCGAAGAACGACGGCGACGATGACTGGTCGAAGGTGTAGACACCTTCTTCAGCCGTTGCGTCCAAGACCGCACCGCTGTCGTAGATGACGGCCACTTGGCCGGGAGCCACGAGGATACGGCTGCCCTTTGAGATTTGACCCGACTTGGTGGTTTGTTTCACCATCAAGGTCTCCATGTCCATGTTGTCGCATTTGATTAGGTCTAACCATTGGTCTTTCATTGTGCTACCAATGGCACCTGCTATTGCTTTAATAAGTCCCATAGTGTTGTTTGTTTAGTTGATTGTTTATTTAAGATTTGAAGATATAAAATTCAAGGTTGGCATTCAAAATCCGTACCATAATTATTGCTTTTAATTCCTGGAATGGATGTCCGTCAACACCCAATCGTGTTCGCCATTGGTGATGACGCTGCCGCAGTAGGCGCATTGGCCTGAAGAGGTCACCTCGGTGGGCGCGCCGCAGTTGGGGCAGTTGGTGATGCTGGTGCCTTTCTTGCCCGGGTTGGTCTGCAGGCCAGCCTTGCGGCAGAAGACCATCTCATATTTCATGAACCAATCACGGTTGGGGTCGCTCTCCAGGACTTTCTTGGTGCTGTCATCAATGACATAGTCGCGCATCACAGCGTTGAGCCACACAACGAGTACTTCCTTGTCGCCGTCTTGCCTGAACTCGTGCAAAGAGCAGTGCTTGATGCCGATTTTTTCAACGACGTTGATCTTGCCAAGACGAACGTATTCATCCAACTGTTGCTTGTGCTGGTTGAAGAGGGTCTCGCTCTCAAACGGGCGGATGGGCTTCCAGTCGCGGGCTGTCCAAGCTTCTTGGATCTTCATGAACACCTCACGGGCGAAGCCGACGAACTTTTCGGATGAGAAGGCAGGGTCGATGGCCTGGATTTGGGCGGCCACCATGGTGCTGTTGTCGAAAGTGAATTCGTTGTCGGCTTGTTGGTTTACATTCTTATTAATATAGGTAGTGTCGGTGGCTTGCTTCTTAGATTTTCTCTTGCTGATGAGGACAACAACGACAAGAATAACCAATACGATGAAGCCTACGGTGGGGTTCTCGATGAAAAGACCGAGAAGATACCCGATGATGATGCCCCAGTCGCCGTCGCCGCCACCGCCAAAGTCACCGCCGCCGCTGCTGTAACGGTTGTTGTTGCCCACGTCGGCAATGGCCAGATTGCAGCACAAAATAGCCAACGCGAGTACAAATAAGGGTAGGTATTTTTTTAATTTGTTGATATTCAATTTTTTCATTTTCCTTGGGCAAATAGCATTTATTGAAATATTGCTACAAAAATAGCAATTATTTTGAAAATTGCACATTTGTTGCCGAAAAAAGCAAAAAAAGTCCTATTTTTGCAGCCGCAATTCTAGGGAGCTTAGCTCAGTTGGTTCAGAGCATCGCCCTTACAAGGCGGGGGTCGTTGGTTCGAGTCCAACAGTTCCCACAAAGCAATAGAGACGCGCCTTGCGCGTCTCTATTGCTGTTTTATTGGGCTGTAGAGACGGTGTGCACACCGTCTCTACAACAGTTTATTTATTTACAATAACCTTTTTGCTTACCAGATTGCCGTCCTTCGTCACACCTTGAAGGATGTAAAGGCCAGTCAGCAATTCTTCTAGGTTCATGCCTCTGACAGCTTGTCCATTGGCGTTGAATATTCTTATTATGGTGAAGATTTCTCCTTCGGTGTTTTCTTCGATTCCCGTCACTTCTACATAAACGTAATCTTCGCCGGCAGGGGTGAGGGCGTAATCGGATTCACAGTCTTCGTATACGGCGGTCAGTTGGTATTTATAGCTGCCCAAGCCGCTCTCATCGAAATAAGATGTCAGGTCGCCTGGCACTTCGAAGATAAGGTCATCCTTGTTGATGTCGTTATGTCTGTAGAGGTTGTAGTGCAAGGGCTGCGTCTCGGGCGCGGTCCAGCTGACTTGCACGCCGAAGAGTTGGGCCTCCAGGTCGAACACATATTCGCCTTCCAGATTCTCGGGAGCGGGGCAATCGGGCACGGGGATGACGGGCTCGATAGGACCCATGGTGCCGTCGGTGCCGATGTTTTGGCCATAGATGCCGCCATCGATACAGTTCACCCAAACGATGATGTTTTGTCCGAATACGAAGCCTGGAGTGTTGTCGCACACCGTCCTTCTATAGACATTTGAGCACAAGGTCTTGGTCCATAGTGGGTTGCCATCCATGTCAAAGCCCATGGCCTCGATGGTGGTGAAGTAGGGGTTGCTGGGGCTGGTTTTCGTGTAAATCAGGCTGAAACCACTACCGTCCTCGAAGGCATCGACCTTGATTTCGGAATAGGTGTCGCCTACATAGTCAGCAACAAGGATGCCATCTCCCCACACCTTTTCGCCCGAAGCTGTGATGCGGTTCATGTAGATCCTGCTTTGCGACTGTGTCGAGGCGTCGGTCTGTTCGTAAGCTATAATGAGGTCGTGGCTCACGGGGTCGACAGTGCCGTTGGCTCCCCCGTAGAAATTGGACGGATCAGGCGAATGGACAGGGACGCCATTGGTGTCAGTAATGGTCGGGGTTCCGCTCTCGTCAAAATGGAACACATAGACGTTGAAAGCCTGGTTAAAGGCTGGATGCCAAATGTACACATAACCTCCGCCAAATCCGTCAGGGACGACGTAATGGATGTAGGTCGATTGGAAGGTCTGTTCCGACATCAGCAGAACGTTGGGCGTGATTTGGTTTCCCATGGTGTCATAACCAACGAGGCAAATGTCCTTGTTGGTGTAAAAACCGCTACCCAGTCTTTCGTAGGTCAAGAAAACATAGTTGTTGATACCTAAAGTGGGTTGGCCGAACATGCATTTGTAGCCATCGGCCGAGATGGTGATGGTAGGGTTCAAGGTGCCGTCTGCTTGGACATATTGCATATAGCTGTTGTTATAGTCGGCGCCCAAAGCCCAGAAACCGCCATCGGTGCTTGCCACCATTTCGGTACGTGAAAAGCCTTGGCCATCGAAGAGCTGTAAACCTTGCTCGCCCCATGCGAAAGTGCCGTCGGCGTTGATCTTTACCGCATAGGTGTAACCTTCGTAGTCGGCGAAGCAACTCACCACGCCACCGTCGGCAGTGGTGATCATGGAGACGCCTTCAGAATAGGAGGAGAACTCCAATCCACCGATATGGATGCCATCGTCGCCCCATTGCGGTACGCCTTCAAAATTGATGCGTTGTATTGTAGGCGACCAGCCATTGGTGCCGAATCCTTCCCATTGGATATAGGTGTCTCCGGTGTTGGGGTTGGTGGCCATGTAGAGTTCACCGTCATCGTTGCCACAGTTGGCGAGGAAAGTGTTGGTAGCCGGGTCGTCGACCCATTGTGCTTTCGCGGTAAGCATCGCTACTAACGAGATAACTAGAAAGAAAAGCTTTTTCATGTTTTATTGTTTTGAAGTTATTAATTACTTGATTACCTTCTTTATTATGGTTTTACCTGAATCTGTGATACCTTTGACGATGTAAAAGCCTTGACTCAACTCGTTGATATCCTTGGCGTTGACAAGTTGTCCTTTGATGGTGTAGACACTCAGGATGGACACGATATCTTCCTCCGTGTTTTCGGGGATGCTAGTGATTACGATGGTGATGTGGTCTTCACCGTCAGGAGTGAGTGCAAACTCGGATTCGCAGTCTTCGTAAACTGCGGTAATTTGGTAAGTGACGGCTCCGATAATGGACATCTGATCTAAATATTCCGTTTCGTTGGGGGCTACTTCAATGGTTGTAGTACAGCCTGATGGATCGGTGAAATACAGATTGTAGTGCAGCGGCAATTCCTGAGGTGCTGTCCATGATAGATACACCCCGAAATCCGAGTTGGTTTCATAGAAATATTCGCCTTGGAAATCGGTTGGCGGGTCGCATGTCACCGGGGCAGGTGGCGTGACCACTCCCATGGTGCCGTCCCAGCCGATGTTTTGGGCATAGACATCGCCGTCATCACTGTTGACCCATGCCACAAAGTTTTGCCCGTAATGAAAACCGGCGGTGTTATCGCTTATGGTTTTATTGTAGCTGGTCGAACTCATAGTAGTGTTCCACAACAGGTTCCCATCGAGGTCGTAGCCCACAGCCTCAATGCTGCCTTGACTGGTGCCGTAGGTCACGACGAAACCATCTACAGCATCGATGGCATCCACGTGGATGTCGCTATAGGAAAGGCCTGTGTAGTCTGCCACAAGAATGCCGTCACCCCATGGCTTTTCGCCCGATTCCGTGATGCGATTAACATAGACTCGATGTTGTGATTGAGAGGCTGCATCCTTTTGGAGATAAGCGATAATGATGTCATTGCTCTTGGGGTCGACGGTGGCATAGGCATTGGTGTAATAGTTGCCGTAGTCGGGACTATGCACGGCGATGCCGTTGAAATCGGAAATGGTGGGTGTGCCGTTCTCATCGAAATGCGTGACGTAGGTGTTATATACGCCACCTATGGCATTGTGAAATTGATAGACATAGCCGCCACCTTTGTTGTCGGGAGTGGCGTAATGGACATAGCTGGCACCTACAGTTTGTTGTTCGAACAAAAGCGTTTCGGGGAAAACCTGTTCGCCGTTTTTGTCGTATCCTGCAACGTGGATTTCCTTGTTGTAATTGGTATAGCCTTGGAGGGTCTGCTTGGCATACACCACAAAGACATTGTCTTCAGCGGGTATCAAAACACCATTGGTGCATTTTTTCGCTGGGTCTTTGATGGTGGTCTTGGGATGCAGCGTGCCGTCGGCATCGACATATTGCAGGAAGGTGCTGTCCATGTCGGTGCCCAAGGCCCATACGCCGCCGTCATTGCCTGCGAGCACCTCGGAACGGCCTCCGCCTTCACCATCGAAGAGCACCATGCCATGTTCACCCCAGGGGAAGGAACCATCGGCATCGATTTTGACTGCCCAGTGATGAGGCCCGAGGGTGCGGAACACCGTGACCACGCCACCATTGACAGCGGTCATGGCATAACCCGGCGACCAGGTGGCGAAGTCGGGCGTGGTGACATGGATGCCGTCGTCAGGCCATTGTGGAACGCCGTTGAAGTCAAGTCGCTGCAACCACGGCGACCAACCGTTTTCGCCTTGGTAATGCCATTGTACGTAGGAGTCACCAGTCGTAATGTCGGTTGAAACATACACTTCGGCGGCATTTTTGTTACAATTGGCAAGGTGAGTGTTGCTGATGGGATCGTCGACCCATTGGGCTTGTAGCGTGAAAGCAGTTGTGAGCGCCAAAAACAGGAGGGATAGCTTTTTCATCGCGGTAGTTTTTTCGCATATTTCTGGCACAAAATTAGAAAAAATCGTTTCTTTGCAGAAAAAATTGTCATCATGGAGGAAAAATATTCCAATGAGGAATGCGTTGCTATAGCCAGTGTGCTTTGTGATCTCGTTTACGCTGATTATAGGCAGAAACAGGGTGAATCCGAATGCTTAAAATCATGTCTGGATGAGTTGGGCTTCGAAACCGAAGGCTTTGTTCCTATTCCCCGTAATGAGCTACCTGCCATGGCCTACGCGACCTTGAAACAGATGTCGGAGCAGAAAAAACAGGTCTTTTCTCGAATGATGACGCAAATCTCGCGCTCCGACAACCATTTCGGTCCCCGCGAAAGGAAGTTCGTTAAGGAAATCTTGGAGATGTGCGAGATTCCGTTTGTGCATAAATAGAATGAAGAGATTCCCTGCGGGAATGGAAATTGTGTTGGACTTTAAAAGGCGGCGGCTGATGGTGCTAACAAATTGTGGACGTCGTTTGCTGCCGCTGATATAGCGGACAATCTCTCCATTCCCAGTGGGAATCTAGAGACAACATTAGATTAATGCAGAATGCGGAATGGGCAAGCTTGTATCGCTTTGCGCCATTCCGCATTACCTTTGCTGAATCTGAAATATCATCATTCAGCATTCCGAATTCAGCATTCTTATTTGATGTTCGGCTCTTCCAGTCCGAAGTGCTTCTTCTTGTCGACGGCCTTGAGGTAGACCGAGATCAAGAGGGCTGCAATACCGAGGGCGGCCAGCATGACGAGTGCCCAGGTGTAGTTCAGCTCGTGGGCAGCAGTGCCTTCGGGGTTGGTCTTTTGCAGCACGTTGCCGATAAGGGTCGGGAAGAGGCCAAGACCGATATTTTGGATCCAGAAAATCAGTGCGTAGGCCGAACCGATGATCTTCTCGTCCACCAGCTTCGGCACGCTCGGCCACAAAGCGGCAGGCACCAACGAGAACGAGGCACCGAGCACTAGGATGGTGACGTAAGCCACAATGACACCACCAACGGATGAGCTGGCTGAGACACCAGGCAAAACGAAGGCGAAGGTGAGGTGGCACACGACAAGCAGCAAGGAGCCGAGCATAAGCATCGTGGCGGCCTTGCCCTTGTGGTCGACATAGCTGCCGAGGATAGGAGTGATAGCCACGGCCAACAGCGGGAACACGGCAAAGATGGTCTCGGCGGTACCACGCATGTAACCCATGTAGCAGTAAACCACAAGGGCGACAACGGCGACAAGCATCAAGCCAATCTTCATGCCCTTCTTCTTCGAGAAGTTGCTGGCGAAGGAGCAGATGGCCACGAGGAGCATGATGATGTATTGGACGATGGTAACAGAAATCGGGAAACTCTCAGTGCTGCCACCCCAGTAGGTGTTGAGGTCGGCAGGAGTGAGCGTCAGATTGCACTGCAGCATGTTGACGGCATATTTCTGGAACGGGAAGATGGCACTGTAATACAGCACGCAGAGCAGGGCAACCAGCCAGAAACCGAGGCTCGTCAGGATCTTGCCGATGTCGGAAATCTTGAACGGGTCGTCTTTCTCTTCAGCTTCACCAGTTTGAGCATCAAGTTTCTTGTCCATGAAGAAGTAGACGATGAACATGATCAAGGCGATGCAAAGCAGTACCACACCGAACTTGACGGAGTTGGCGACCTCGATTTCACCACCCAACTTGGCGAAGTAGGGGGAGAAGATCATGCAGGTGGCCACACCCAGACGGGCAAGAGCCATCTCGGAACCCATGGCCAAGGCAGTTTCACGGCCCTTGAACCATTTCACGATACCACGGCTCACGGTGATGCCAGCCATTTCGCAGCCGCTACCGAAGATCATAAAACCGATGGCGGCCAATTTGGCGGAACCGGGCATGCCGTCAGCAAAGGGCAGAATGTCGCCGATGAACGGAATGTTGACGTTCCAGTTGAGGTGCGTGTTGAACCATGCCTCCATGCTTGTGCCGATAAAGCTTTCACTGCAGGCATAGAACTTAATTATTCCACCTACAAGCATCACGGCACCAGAAAGCACTGCGGTAAAGCGAACGCCCATCTTGTCGAGGATGATACCGGCAATGATGAGGAAGAACACATAGACGTTAAGGAACACTTCTGCACCTTGCATACGGCCGAACGAGGCACTGTCCCAACCGCGTGTCTCTTGCATCAAGTCCTTGATGGGGGACAAAATGTCCATGAAAATGTAGCTGCAGAACATGGCCAAGGCCAACAGCAGCAAGGCAATCCACCTCATGGTGGCATTGTCTCTCAATGTGAGTTTTTCTGTCATATTTGTTTGATTTTAAGATTTATGATTTCAATTTTATGGCTTCTGGCCTCTGGCTGTTGGCTTCTGGCAGCTCCGCCTTTGGGCCTCATTGCGGTTCCGCCTCCGCGGAATGAGGCGACCCGCAATCTCCGCAACAATGGTAGCTGCCAGTAGCCAGTGGCTAAAAGCCAGTAGCAATTTATTCGGGGATCTGCACCACTTCCTTCTTATAGCCCTTCAGCACGGCCTTTGCCATGTTGGCTACGTCGTCGGCGGTGATGCCATTAACGATTTGTTCGTAATTCGCCATAGGATTATAACCATCGCGGTATTGCGTTTGGATGCAGTTCATCCAATAGCGGTTGCTCTCGAGGTCTTCGCTGTGCTTCTTGATGAGGAATTCCTTCACTTTCTTCAGGTCTTCGGGACGCGGGCCTTGATTGGCCACATTCTGCAACTCGGCCACGGCGATACCCATCAGTTTCTCATACATCTCCTTGTTGGTTTGGAAGGCAATGAGGAACATGAAGGTCTCTTTCGGACGGAGGGTGAGGTTGCCGTTGACGCCCACACCGTAGGTGCCACCTTCGTCTTCGCGGATCTTCTCGGTGTAGACGATGTCCATGACGTCGCTAAGGATCTGCATCTTCATCTGATTCTCCATGGTGTATGCCATCTCACCGTTGTAAACCATATAACAGGTGACCATGGGATTCTCCATGGCCTTGGTGTAGTGGCTGTTGACATCCTTGTCGGTAATGGCGGGCACATTGGCAGTCCAAGTCTCGTCGTTTTTCTTGGTCTTCAGCGAACCGATGTATTGCTCGACCAAGGGCTCGAAGGTCTCTGGGTCGATGTTGCCCACGAAGGTGAATACGAAGTTGTTGGCATCCTTAAAACGATCGGCATAGAGCTTCAGGGCCTTGGCATAGTCCACCTTGTCGTAGTCTTCAGCCTTCATGCGTTTGACAAGCGGGTGGTTGTCGTACATGGCAAACATGAGGTTGTCGCGGAAAGCGGTGTTGGGATCCGATTCTGCGTTGGCAACCATGGCCTTGGTGCGGGTGATATAGGACTGGAAGGCTTCCTCATCGCTGCGCGGTGAGGTGAAGTATAAATAGGTGAGTTGGAGCATGGTTTCCAAGTCGCGAGCTGAGCAGTTGCCGCTCATACCTTCGGTTAGCGAACCGATTTGGGGATGGACAGAGGCTTTCTTTCCAGCAAGGACCTTGGGCAGGTCGATGGCGCTGAAGTTGCCCACGCCGCCAAGGGTGGCCAGGCTGTTGATTTCCTGTAGGGTATAGGGATCGCTCTGGTCCATGACGGAATAGCCACCGAAACTGTAGGCATTCATCAGGACTTCATCATCCTTGAAGGTGGTGGGCTTGTAAATGACCGTTACGCCATTCTTCAAAGTGAGCACGGTGGCATCGAAGGTGTCATCGTGCTTCTTACTTTCGATGGCGCCTTTCACGGGCAGGGTGGCGATGAGGGGCTCGTTGCTGACAGTCTCCACATAAGGTTCAACCTCGACCTCTTTTGCTTTGTTGAACATGGCCAGGAGTTCGGCTTTGGTGGGCAGCACTTCGCCTTCCTTCTCGGGAGCAGTCAGCGTGATGACGATATTGTCTTCACGGATGAGCTCGGCTGCATATTGGTTGATGGCTTCCACGGGTAAAGCGGGTAAAATCTGGCTGAGCAGCATGTATTCGTTTTCGATGCCCATCAGCGGCTCGTTGGTGAGGAAGTGGTTGAGGATGGGGCGGAAGATACGTCCAGTCTCCTGCTTGTCACGCTCATCGTATTGGTTCTCGATGCGTTTCATGAGGTCGGCCTTGGCACGCTCAAACTCCGAGGCGGTGAAGCCGTATTGTTGCATGCGTTTGTTCTCGGCCACGATAGCGTTCAAGGCTTCGTCGATGCCGTCTTTGTCCTTGGCCACAGCGGCACTCATCCAAGCGTCCTTGGTGTCGCTGATGAAGAAGGTGCTATAGTAGCCGCCGCCATAGATGAAGGGAGGATTGGCCTTTTGGGTCAGCTCTTCCAAGCGGTTGTTGTACATAGTGGCCACCAGTTGGTCGATATAGCCCTTGATCCAATATTGCACATCGCCTCTCTCTTCGAAAGGCACGATGTCGTGCTTGTAGAACACCGAAACATCATAAGTGGTCTCTTCGGGGTCGGTGCAGATGCTGACGATGGGCTCGGCATTGTCTGCCACTTGGAAACGGATACGCTCGGCCGGGTTGACGGGAGCAGGGATGTCCTCGAAGATGCTCTTCAGATGGTTCTCCACCTCGTTGACGTCAATGTCACCAACGATGATGATGCCTTGGAGGTCGGGACGGTACCACTTGTGGTAGTAGGCGCGCAGGGCCTCATGGTCGAAGCCGCTGACGACTTCCTTGGTGCCGATGGGCAGGCGATGGCCATAGGGGCTGTTGGGGTAGATCTCGGGAAGCATCTTCTCGTAGATGCGCATCTGGGCGCCTTGGCCTTGACGCATTTCCTCAAGGATGACACCGCGCTCCTTGTCGATCTCCTCGCCTTCAAGCGAGATGAAGCTCGACCAGTCGTGGAGAATGAGGATGCACGAGTCGACGAGGTTCATGTTGGTGGTCGGCACGTTGGTGAGCATGTAGACGGTCTGCTCGATGCTGGTCCAGGCGTTGACATTCTCGCCGAACTTCACGCCGTTGTGCTCCATGTAGTTGAGCAATGCCTTGCCGGGGAAGTTCTTCGTGCCGTTGAAGGCCATGTGCTCCAGGAAGTGGGCCAGACCCTGCTGGTCGTCTTCTTCAAGGATGGAGCCGACCTTCTGCGCGATGTAGAAGTTGGCGCGCTGGGCGGGTTTCTCGTTATGACGGATGTAGTAGGTCAATCCGTTCTCCAGTTTGCCTCTTCTGACATTCGGGTCGAAGGGCACGGGCATGGCTTGCTGAGCGAGCATCGTAATGCTCAATGCAAGCATGGCGATTAAGGTTAGTGTCAGTTTTTTCATTTGTTTATTAGTATAAATGTATCACATATTTCTCCACAAAATACTCCTCCTTAAACCATTTGCTGATGATGGCTTTCTTGTGTCTCCAATAACGGCCAAGCGCCTTGAATTCTTCGGTCAAGTCGCCGCCTTTTAGGTAGATGATGCCTCCCGCTTGTTCGTCGCCTCTGATCCTCAATTTGTTACCAGCTAGATTGGCAATCTCGGGTAAGGTCATCACGGCCCGACCCGTAATCACATCGAACTTGTCTTTCACTTCCTCAGCACGCTTCTGTTCGGCCACTACATTCTCCAATCCAATGGCATCCTTCACGGCATTTACCACTTTGATTTTCTTGCCCGTTCCATCGATGAGGTAGAACTCGGTCTGCGGAAACATGATGGCCAAGGGGATGCCAGGGAAGCCACCTCCAGTGCCGAGGTCCATCACCTTCATGCCAGGCAGCAGCCCGTAGTATTTGGCGATGGCCATCGAATGCAACACATGGTGCTCGTAGAAGTGCTCCATGTCCTTGCGTGAGATGACATTGATTTTGCTATTCCAGTCCAAGTACAAGTCTTTCAGCTGGTTATACTGCTCTTTTTGCTTGTCGCTTAGCTCTGGGAAATATTGGAATAGGCTCTTCGTGTCCATGATGTGTCTTGAAATGGGCCTCAAAAATAGTGAAAATTTCGTTGCAAAGCGGTTGGGTTTCCGAAAAAGTCGTACTTTTACACTTTAATTCTTGTAACCGAATGAAGAAAGTACTGTTGCTTTTTGCGCTTTTGCCACTGTCACTCTTTGCGCAAAGAATCACTCCCGAGGAATACATCCAGACCTATAAGGACATTGCCATCCGTGAGATGCGTGAACACAAGATTCCTGCTTCCATCACCTTGGCGCAAGGATTGTTGGAGTCGGGAGCAGGCAACAGTGCGCTTGCTCGCGAGGCCAAGAACCATTTTGGCATTAAGTGTCATAAAGGTTGGACGGGCAAGACCTATTATATGGATGACGATGAGAAGGACGAGTGTTTTCGCAAATATAAGGATGCCGAGGAGTCGTTCCGCGACCATTCCGAGTTCTTGTGCACACGAGGACGTTATTCGGCCCTCTTTGATCTTGAGATTACCGACTATGTTGGATGGGCCAAGGGCCTGAAAGCGGCGGGTTATGCCACCAATCCCAAGTACGCCCAATTACTCATCGACCGTATCGAGCTCTACGATCTTACCAAATACGACAAAATTGCGCTTGGACAAATGACAGATGACAATCAATTGCCCGACATCGCGCCTGAGGACGAGCTGCTGGAACTGGCTTATTCGCCTACCGACCGTTCGGCGTTCCCATTGGTGGACATGACACCCGAGAAACGCTTCATTTATGAGAATAATGGCGTTCGCTTCGTCTATGCCAAGGAAGGAGAGACCCCTGAGCAGTTGGCCAAAGACTTTGGTATCAAATACAAGAAATTCTGCGAATATAATCTTTTGCGCCGTCCCGATGAGATGGTCTTCCACAGCGGCGATATCGTGTATCTTGAGAAGCTGCGCAACAAGAACTGGAAGGCGAAGAAATATACCGTCCAGGAAGGGGAAACGCTCCGCGATGTGGCTCTGCGTTTTGCCGTAAAACCTAACAAAATCTTGAGCAAGAATCGTTTAAAGGAAGGTGACCGCATCAGTAAGGGACAGGTGCTTTGGCTGCGATGAAACAAAAAGGGCAGTCGACTCGCTCCATTCCACCATTCCACATTCCTCATTGACTCCGTCGAATGCTTCGCATTTCAGCATTCCTCATTCCCAACTCCTCTTTAAGGTATTTTGCAGTATAGCTTTCCTTACACTTGCATATCTCCTCTGGAGTGCCTTGGCAAACGATGCGTCCGCCGCGTTCGCCGCCTTCAGGACCCATGTCGATGATCCAGTCTGCCATCTTGATGACGTCCATGTTGTGCTCAATGATGAGGACGGTGTTTCCTCTTTCAACGAGTTTGTTCAGCACGCTCATCAGCACCTTGATGTCCTCGAAGTGCAGACCCGTGGTGGGCTCGTCAAGAACATAGAGTGTCTTGCCCGTATCGCGCTTGGCCAATTCGGTGGCCAGCTTCACGCGTTGCGCCTCGCCGCCACTGATGGTGGTGGAGGCTTGCCCTAAAGTCAGGTAGCCCAATCCAACGTCTTTCAAAGTCCTGATTTTCTGTATGATGCTTGGGATATTCTCAAAAAACTCCACCGCTTCGTTGATGGTCATGTTGAGCACGTCGTTGATCGACTTGCCTTTGTAACGCACCTCCAAGGTCTCGCGGTTGTAGCGTTTGCCTTGGCATTCCTCGCATAGGACCGTCACGTCGGGCAGGAAGTTCATCTCGATGACGCGCACGCCTGCGCCTTTGCAGGCTTCGCAGCGACCGCCCTTCACGTTGAAAGAGAAACGTCCTGCCTTGTAGTTGCGGATTTTAGATTCGGGCAACTCGCCATAAAGTTTGCGGATGTCGTCGAAGACCTTGGTGTAGGTGGCAGGGTTGCTTCGCGGTGTGCGTCCAATCGGAGCCTGGTCGATTTGAATGATCTTGTCGATTTTCTCCAAACCTTCGATGCTGTCGTAGGGCAAGGGCTCCTTCACCGAGCGGTAGAACTTCTGGCTGAGGATGGGGGAGAGGGTCTCATTAATTAATGTGGACTTGCCTGAACCGCTGACGCCTGTCACGCAGACCATCACGCCAAGGGGTAGTTGGAGGTCCACATTTTTCAGGTTGTGTCCTTTTGCTCCCTTGATGGTAAGGAACTCACCTTCCAAAGGCGTACGCCTTGTTTTCGGCACTTCGATTTGCCGTTTGCCGTTGAGGTAGTCGCAGGTGATGGAATGGCCTTCTTTGGCCTCAGCAGGTGTGCCGGCAAAGACGACTTCACCGCCATGGCGTCCTGCGCCGGGACCGATGTCGACGAGATAGTCGGCATTGAGCATGGTTTCTTTGTCGTGTTCCACCACAATGACAGAGTTGCCAATGTCGCGCAGTTCCTTGAGCGACTCGATGAGGCGCTGGTTATCGCGCTGATGCAAGCCGATGCTGGGCTCGTCCAAAATATACAAAACACCTGTCAGTTGCGAGCCGATTTGTGTGGCCAATCGGATGCGTTGCGCTTCGCCGCCCGACAAGGAAGCCGCTGGACGATTCATGTTGAGATAGTCGATGCCGATGTCGAGGAGGAAATGCACACGCTTGTGGATTTCACGCAGGATTTCCTTGGCGATGTCGTTTTGACGGTCGGTGAGTTTGCCAGGAAGTTCGTCAATCCACTTGCCGAGACTCAGCGTGTCCATATTGGCTACCTCGGCGATGTTCTTGCCGTCGATGCGGAACCACTGCGCCTCTTTTTTCAACCTTGTGCCGCTGCAAACGGGACAACTCACATGGTTCATGAACGAGCCTGCCCAACGAGCGATGGCGGCGGAAGCCTCTTCGGTGTTTTGGTCTTCGATGAAGTTGATGATGCCTTCAAAGTTGATTTTGACGGTCGAGGTGATGCCAAGGGTCTCGCGTTTCACCTCGAAGGTCTCGTTTGTACCGTAGAGAATAACGTCTAATGCCTCGTCGGAGATGTCTTTCAGTGGGGTGTCCAAGGTGTAGCCGTATTTCATGCCGATGGCTTCCAACTGCTTGAAGATCCAGCTACCAGCCTTGTATTCGCCCGCAGGAGCCAGACCGCCTTTGCGGAGGCTGAGATTGGGGTTAGGGATGATCTTCTCCTTGTCGACAATGGCGATTTCCCCCAAACCGTTACACTTGGGACAAGCTCCATAGGGTGAGTTGAACGAGAAAGTGTTAGGCTCGGGGTCTTCGTAGGAGAGGCCCGTGGTGGGGCACATCAACAATCGGCTGAAGTAGCGCAGTTGTTCGGTGTCGTTGTCGAGCACCATGAGCAGCCCTTTGCCATAGCGGAAGGCGGTTTGCACCGACTTCTTGACACGGGTGAGGCTGTCTTCGTGCACTTCGATGCGGTCGACGACAATCTCGATGTCATGAGTCTTGTAGCGGTCCACCATCATGCCGAATTCGAGTTCACGCATCACGCCATCGACGCGAACGCGGGTGAAGCCAGCCTGGCGTATGTGTTCAAACAGTTCGCGGTAATGACCCTTGCGGCCACGCACGGTGGGCGCCAGGATGTTGATGCGCCTGCCGTCAAATTCTTTAAGTATCAGGTCGGTGATTTGCTCTTCGGTGTAACGGACCATCTTCTCGCCCGTGTTATAGGAATAGGCTTCGCCGATGCGGGCATAGAGCAGGCGCAGGAAATCGTAAATCTCGGTGATGGTGCCCACGGTGGAACGTGGGTTCTTGTTCACACTCTTCTGCTCGATGCTAATGACTGGACTTAATCCCGTAATCTTGTCTACATCGGGACGTTCCATGCTGCCGATGAACTGTCGCGCATAGGCAGAGAAGCTCTCCATGTAGCGACGCTGTCCTTCGGCATAGATGGTGTCGAAGGCCAACGACGACTTGCCACTCCCGCTGATGCCAGTGACGACCACCAAGGCATTGCGTGGAATGGAAAGGTCGATGTTCTTTAGGTTGTTCTCCCTAGCACCAAGGATCTCTAGGGTCTTATCTTCAGAGAATTCGTTCACTCTGCTCTCCTCATTTTTTTGTGTGTTTTGGCGTATTTCCCTGTCGGGATCTTGATGTCATAGCTGTTGCCTGCCGAAACTGTCAGCGAGTTGCTGCGCAGCCAAGGGTTGAAGTACTTCAGCATCTTAATATTCGTGCCTTCTCTGTAGGCAAAGTCCACAAGGTCGGGGATGGACTGCACAACGGTGACTGTTTTGGTCTCGTAGGGCTGGTACCAGCCGTTGTCACCAATTTGGAAACCGTATTTTGCCGGGTTCTCTGTGATAAGCTTCAGAGCGAGGATGCGAAACATGTAGCGTTGCGTCTCCTCGGGTAGCATCATGTCATAGTATGAGTCGACACGTTGTTCCTCTTGTGTCTTGGTGATGCGTCCGTTACCACAGTTGAAAGCTGCCGCCGCCAAGGTCCAGCTGCCGAATTTGCGGTAGGAGGCTTTGAGGTACTTGCAGGCTGCAACGGTCTCTTTCTCCACATTGTAACGCATGTCCACCTCTTTGTTGATCTCCAGGTCGTATTCCTTGCCGGTGCTTTCAAGGAATTGCCAGAAACCGACGGCCTTGGAGGGCGAAACGGCGTTGGTCAATTCACTTTCAATCATGGCGAGGTACTTGAAGTCTTCGGGCAGGCCGTATTTCTCCATCAGAGGTTCCATAACGGGGAACCAGCGTGTGGTGCGTTTCAGCAGCAAGAGGTTGGCGGAATGCCTGTAGGAGTTGACCAACAGCTCTCTTTCCAAACGCTCACGAACATAGAACAGGTCCAACGGCACCTCTTCTCCGCAAAATGTCATCGATTCTGGTAGCTCGATATCGTGGGTGAGGTGGTCGATTTGGTCAAAGCTGAGGTATTCGTGGTCGGTGCCTTCGTAGTTCTCCATCTGTTCGTCGTTGGATTGTGCAAAGGCAAAGGTGAGGGCCGCGGTCACACCTATTAATATAATGGCCATGCCGCAAGCCAAGAGGATGTTTCTTGTTTTCATGGGTGTTCTATGTTGAGTTCTTGTTTTCAATGGTTGTTCTGTTGGACGGGCCTTCGATGCTTCAACTTTACACAGCAACCTCGGGCTTTTGAAAATACAGGTCCCTGAGCTTGTCGAAGGGCCGTTTTAAAATGGCGTCACAAAATCCTTGAACAAGGGTGCGACTTTGTCTTTTTCCGACAGAATGGGATTGTCTATGCCCCAATCGATATTCAGGTCAGGATCGTTCCAATAGATGCTGCCTTCCGAAGCCTTGTTGTAGACATTGGTGCACTTGTAGGTGAACACTGAATGGTCTTCAAGGCACACGAAGCCATGGGCGAAGCCTTCAGGGATCCAATACATGAACTTGTTGCCTTCGGTCAGCACCACCGACTCCCATTGCCCGTAAGTGGGTGAGTCTTTCCTCAGGTCGACGGCTACGTCCATGACAGCGCCTTTCACCACACGCACCAGTTTGCCTTGGGCAAAAGGAGGCTTTTGGAAGTGCAGTCCGCGCAACACGCCTTTCATCGACTGCGACTCGTTGTCCTGCACGAAGGTCATGTCGAGCCCATGTTGGGCGAAGCGTTCCTTGTTGTAGCTCTCGAAGAAATAGCCGCGCTCGTCGGTGAACACGTCCGGCTTTATGACGAGGAGGTCTTTTATCTTGGTTTCGATGATTTCCATGGTGATAATAATTTGGAATGCGGAATGCGGAATGCTGAATGCGGAATGCGGAATGTTGCTTGCCCTTCATTCAGCATTCATAATTCAGCATTCATCATTAAAGGTGCACACATTCATTATACGCTGCCGCCGCAGCCTCCATGATGCCTTCCGACATGGTGGGGTGGGGGAACACGGCATGAATGATGTCCTCGCCCTTGGCGCCCAGTTCACGGCAGAGCACGGCAGCGGCGACCATCTCCGTGACGTTGTCGCCGACCATGTGGCAGCCCAGCCAGTCGCCCGTCTTGGCGTCGAAGACGACCTTGATGAAGCCGTCGCGGTTGCCGGCAGCAGTAGCTTTGCCTGAAGCAGTGAATGGGAACTTGCCAATCTTCACCTCGTAGCCAGCGGCGATGGCCTTGGCTTCGCTTAGGCCGACGGAGGCGATTTCGGGCGTGGTGTAGGTGCAGCCAGGGATGTTGGCGTAGTTGAGCGGCTTGGGATCGAGGCCGCAGAGCTTCTCCACGCAGATGGTGGCTTCGTGGTCGGCCTTGTGGGCCAAGGCGGGACCGTGCACGATGTCGCCGATGGCATAAATGCCCGGCACGTTGGTGCGGTACCATTCGTCCACATTGACCTTACCGCGTTCGGTGGTGATGCCGAGTTCCTCAAGGCCGAGGTTGTCGATATTGGTCTGCACGCCGACGGCGCTGAGCACGATGTCGGCCTCCACGGTCTTCTCGCCCTTCTTCGTGGCGATGGTGCACACGCACTTCTCGCCCGTGGTGTCGACATGAGTCACCGAGGCTTCGGTCATCACGGTCATCTTCAGCTTCTTGAAAGCACGTTCCACTTGCTTGGAGACTTCCTCGTCTTCGTTAGGCACCACATTGGGCAGGAATTCCACCAAAGTGACCTTCACGCCCATGCTGGTGAAGAAGAAGGCGAACTCCGAGCCGATGGCACCTGAGCCGACCACGACCATGCTCTCGGGGAGCTTGTCCAAAACGAGGGCTTGGCGATAGCCAATGATCTTCTTGCCGTCGATAGGCAGGGCAGGCAGCTCACGCACGCGTGAACCTGTGGCGAGGATGATATGGTCGGCTTCGTAGAGGGTCTTGTTGCCTTCGGCATCGGTCACTTCCACCTGCTTGTCGGCAGTCAGCTTGCCGTAGCCGGCGATGACGTCGACATTGTTCTTCTTGAGGAGGTATTGCACGCCCTTGCTCATGGTGTCGGCCACGCCGCGGCTGCGTGCCACGACGGCCTCCATGTCGGGTTTCACTTCGCCTTCCACTTTGATGCCGTAGTTGGTGGGGATGCAGCCCCAGTTGAGGCAGATGCCGCCCACTTCGGCCTTCTCGACCACGGCGGTCTTCTTTCCAAGTTGTGATGCTCTGATGGCAGCCACATAGCCTCCCGGGCCGCTGCCGATAACGATGACGTCGTATTTCATATTTCTGTGTTTTTATGATTTTCGTTGAAACTGCGAAATTACAAAAAAAATCGCAAACAGCCTTGTGTTTCGAATTTATTGTGTAAGTTTGCTGAGTTAATACATGATTGACATGGCGCTGGACACGTGGTGAAAATGGAAGACGAATCGGGCTACGCCAGATATTCTTACGACGCCATGGGCAATGCTTCGGAAAATTGTCGTACCTTTGCGCTTGCGGCAGAGGACAATGCCTACACTTTCATCATGAACACCGAATACGACACCTGGGGACGCACGCTGTCCATCACCTATCCCGACAAGGAGCGGGTGAGCTATGCCTACGACTTTGGAGGCAATCTCAAAAGCGTGTCCTCGGCCAAGAACGGCAACGATAAGAGCCTTGTCGACAGCATCCGCTACGACAAGTTTGGCGACCGCACAGCGATATATTTCGGCAATGGCACCACGCAGTACTATTCTTACAATCCGACGAGCCGTCGTCTCGGCAACCTGAGGGGGCGCACCGCGACCAATGCGCTGATGCAGGACATTATATACGAATATGATGCCGTTGGCAATGTCACCAAGACCGACAATGCGGCTGTGGCCATAGGGACACTCGGAGGGCCTTACTCCTGCGCCTACACCTACGACCACCTCAACCGCCTGACTGCTACGAATTGCCAACAGGGCAACGTGGGCTACACGGAGCAGCGCACCTACCTTGACGACGGGCGCATTGCCACCTACGACCTTAACGGCACGAGGCGTGGCTACTCCTACAACACCACGCAGCCTCACACTCTGAGCAACATCCATACCTTGCCCAACCGTGCCAGCGATGTGCTCTTCTCGTTCGGCTGGGATGCCAAGGGCAACATGACGGCACAAAACAGCCAAGGCGGCAGCCAGCGCAACTTGGTGTGGGACGAACGGAACCGCATGTTAGGCATGGTCGATAACGCGGCGAGCGGCAACGCGGCCCACTATGTGTATGACGCACAGGGTGAGCGCAGCTTCAAGCTGACGGGCTACAGCAACCATACGGGTGCTGATGAGACAAGCGAGACCTACGTCACGCTGGACGAGCCGACGCTTTACGCCTCGCCCTACCTCACTGCCACCGCCACGGGCTACACCAAGCACTACTTTGCCGGAACCGAGCGCCTCGCTTCAGCCATTGGCAATGGCGGCTTGGCCGACATTGGCCAACCGATTGTTGACGGCGACGTGCTGGCCGACAAACTCAGGGAGCGTGGGAGCCTTATCCCTTGCGTATCAACCGCAACAGGCTTGATACACTTTACAGCTTGACACGGCCTGACACGACAGCCGAGCTCACCTATTTCTTCCACCCCGACCATCTCGGTTCTGCCTCGTGGATTACCGACTTGAGCGGGCAGCCTGTGCAGCACCTGCAATACAAGCCCTTCGGTGGCGATTACATCGACCAGCAGACCCCGAACACGGACTATGCCGAGCGATTCCGCTTTACGGGCAAGGAACGCGATGCAGAGACGGGCTATGACTACTTCGGCGCAAGGTATTATTCTTCTTCATTGGGCATCTGGCTGAGTGTGGACCCGATGAGTGACAAGTATCCGAGCCTAAGCCCGTATGTCTATTGCGCGGATAATCCGATGAGGATTGCGGACAAGGAAGGAATGGAATTGGTTATTACAGGAAATCAAACCAATGATGCATTTAAGATTTTACAGGAAACTACTAAACTAAATTTAACGATTGATGAATCTGGGAAAATCGCCGCAACTATTAAATCTGAAAAACTAAACAGAAATGACAAAAGGCTATTAGAAGTTATCAATAGTACAAACATCATTGTAAACATCGAAGCAGATCATGATAATAGTAAAGAAAATCCTTTAGGAGGTATGTATTTTGGAACTATATATGATAATGAAACAAACAAAGCAATTAGCACAAATAAAATCGATATAATAGAGCTCAATGAAATTGAAAAACAATATAATGCTCCTAAAGGTTCTGGAATAATGCATGAGATAACAGAGGGATTTGAAGCTGGGAAAATATCGCTTAATAGAAAAACAAATATAAATCCTGCAATAAAAACACTAACGAAACAAAAACAATATAAATATGAATATGATAATGAGAGGGGCATTGAAGTACGAAAAACCTATTTGATGGATGCTTATACTCCATTATATCCGCGTGATTATAAACTATATTTAAAAGCTCATAAAAGAGCCACAAAAGCACCAAATGAATAGAATATGAGCAAATTCAATAGACTTTTATACTTTAGTATTTTGTTATTGTGTTGTTTTACGGTTAAAGCTCAAAAGATTGATTCTGTTGAGTTCAACCACTGTAAAAGTTATATTACATATGGTGAAATAAGCTCCAACAATACCTGCATTCAATACGATAGTATAAAACTATGTGATACGATTAGGTATTTGGCAATAGGGGATTTTTCTATTTATGTAAAAGAGAACCATTATTATGATTGCTTAGTAAAAGAAGTTGTTCCAATTAAAGGTGGATATGTTATAGAAGCTTGGGCTCTGGGGGTGATAAAACATCCTATTCGGGTGCCAATTTTTATTGTTACTTCTTCGAAAAACAAATACTATGATGGGGAAAAAATAAAAGTGGGTAATAAATACATGTTGCGGTTTACTTTGTACAATGAACTTACTCCTATCTCAGGTATTGAATATGGTACAAATCTTGACATCCTTATTGGTAAGGACATATTAACCGTATCAAGTAATGACCGTATGAAGCATTTTTTCATTTGTCATGATTTTGTAGAAAAAAAAACAAAATTAGATAAGATAGAAAACGGAGATCTTTATTTAAGAATAGGACAAAAAGATATCGAAGCGCTATTGGAGATTTTTTTAAAATACATTTGTTGTGACGGGCAAACTATTGTTTCGAATCAATTCATGGATACAGTTCAAATCAAGGAGTCTCTAAAAGAATGGAGTCATCCGTCATATAGTAAAATGAAAAGAAACTATTACCCACAGTATTATAGAGTTCAGAAAGTAAAGGATAAATACCATTGGGAACAATACGATTCATATAAAGGCTCTATTGACAAGACGCCTTTGCATCTACTGCTTAAAGACTATATGCTAGCACATGAACCTGGTATAGAAAATATTTGTGATATTAGACCGTATCAACTAACAATGAAAATTTTGTTTTATAGAGAAGACATCTGTACGTTTAGATTATCCTGGGATTTCGAATATACTCAACATAAGTGTTTGATAGAAATGACCATTCAGAATTTGAAAGGCTGTTGGAAAATAGTTGCTTTAAATAGGTTGAATCATTTCTATGTTGAGCATAATAATTGAGGGCAGTAGTAATATGAACAATGTGAAGTTTATGCAAAAATAAAAACGAAATGATAGTAAAAAGAAGACAGCTTACAAACAAACTAGCCGGCACTGAGCGCCTCGCCTCGGCCATTGGCAACGGCGGACTAGCTGACATAGGCAACGTTAACGGAACCAGTCTGGCGGAGCCTTATCCCTTGCGTATCAACCGCAACAGGCTTGATACACTTTACAGCTTGACACGGCCTGACACGACAGCCGAGCTCACCTATTTCTTCCACCCAGACCATCTCGGTTCTGCCTCATGGATTACCGACATGAGCGGGCAGCCCGTGCAGCACCTGCAGTACATGCCCTTCGGCGGCGACTACCTCGACCAACAAGACCCGAACACGGACTACTCTGAGCGATTCCGTTTCACGGGCAAGGAACGCGATGCTGAGACGGGCTATGACTACTTCGGCGCACGCTACTATTCCTCTTCATTAGGTATCTGGCTGAGTGTGGACCCGATGAGTGACAAATATCCGAGCCTAAGCCCGTATGTCTATTGCGCAGATAATCCGATGAGGTTGGTGGATCCAAAGGGTGAAGAAATAGACTTGTCAAGGCTAAAAGAGAAACAACAAAATAGATTGGTTAATTCTTTGTCTTTCATAACGGGATTAACACTTTCCATTGATGCTAATGGTTTTTTGCGTTATGCGGAACCTACTGGTGATGAAAAAGGCTCTGCATCTGCGAGAGCGGATTTGATTTTTGCTATTAACCTGAAAGATGAAGAGGGGAATCCTGCTATTATCGTCATGATTTATTATAAGAGTGAAGGTGTGCAACTAGAAACGGGGGAGAAAGTTATAAGGTTGTCTAATTCTTTGGATGAGAATGAAGACAATTCCACCAATGGCTTAGGGATGGTCTTTATGCATGAACTTGGACACGCTGCATTTGGAGATGAAGATCCAAAGAATAAAACCACGGAAGCATCATATGTAAAGATGGGCGATTTTGGATGGGTGCCAAAACGGGGTGCAGAACTTGGAGAAGCTGTTACACGTGTTAACAACTATAGGAAAGAACTAAATATGCCATTGCGCATTGCATATCCCCGAAACCCAAAAAACAAAATGGTTCCCTTTAGTAATAATAATGGAAAGGATATTGAATGGAAAAACATGTATTGAAGAACATTGCAAGTCTGCTATTGCCAGTCTTGCCATTCATGGTTTCGTGTATCTCATTGAATGTTAATAAGGAGCCGATAAAACAGCGTACATATTGCACTATACTTCCCTCAGGAAAAGTGCTTTCGATAACATTCAGGACTGATTCCACGTTTGAAGAGACAAACTGTGTTGGGCGTTTTCAAGGAATGTTTTCGTGTCAGGACTCCTTAGGGAATCCAAAAAAATATACAAATAGTGAAGGAGGATTATTTATCCTTTGCCATTCCAATTATATAGACTCGTTAGATTTACTGGATGAGGATAATATGTATTGTCTATCATACAAATATTTGCCAATAAGTCATGATGATGAAGAACCATTAGTTAAACTATACGATAGAGACGAACATGAATTGGAGATCTTTTATCTTTGTTTTTATGGAAAGGATAACGAATTGCTTTATTATTATTCTCGGTATTCTAATCATAGTAGTGTTTTTAACAATCAAATACCAAAGGCGACAAAGAGAATCGTAATTGCAGGAGAAGGCATAGGAGGTTCTTTTGGCGGTTGTAATTACAACGATAGTCTTGTGAACGTTAATTTCTATTTGATTCCGAACTATTCGAAATCGAGTTACTGGTTAAAAAATCCAGATTCTCTTTATTACATCCCATATGATGTAAAAGATGGTGATACGGCAAACTATTTGTATTTACGGAGAGTGAAATGATTCTTGGTTTTAGATATAGCAATACGACGAATATGGAATGAGGATGGAAAATGATAAAAAAGCCACTGGCTACACCAAGCATTATTTTCCCGGCACGGAGCGTATCGCCTCGGCCATCGACAACGGCGGCTTGGCCGACGTTGGCCAACCGATTGTTGATGGCGACGTGCTGGCTGACAAGCGCATGGAACGCGACTCGCTGTTGCGCCGCGTGATGGAGCCTTATCCCTTGCGGATTAACCGCAACAGGCTTGACACGCTGTATGCCATGACCCAGCCTGACACGACAGCCGAGCTCACTTATTTCTTCCACCCTGACCATCTCGGTTCTGCCTCGTGGATTACCGACCTGAGCGGGCAGCCTGTGCAGCACCTGCAATACAAGCCCTTCGGTGGCGATTACATCGACCAGCAAGACCCGAACACGGACTACACTGAGCGATTCCGCTTCACGGGCAAGGAACGTGATGCTGAGACGGGCTATGATTACTTCGGAGCACGCTACTATTCCTCTTCATTAGGTATATGGCTAAGTGTGGACCCGATGAGCGACAAGTATCCTAGTTTAAGCCCGTATGTTTATTGCGCGGATAATCCAGTGAATGCGTTTGACCCCGATGGAGGGCTCCCTGTTTTCCTAATACCATTGGCTAAAGGTGCTGTTGGCGCATTTGTTGATGCTTCGGCTCAGGTGTCCATTTCGATGATTAATGGGAAGAGCTTCTATGAAGCTGTTGGAGGAATTGATTACACTAGTGTTGGGGCATCGTTTGTAACATCCGCCATTGTTGCACCAGGAATGAGTACAGGCGCAAAAGTAGTAACTGGAATAGCTATTGGAATAGACGCTGCCGTTGATATAAATGGGAATGGTCAAATTCAAACTATTGGTGGTTTGTTAGGAGAGACTAAAGATGCATCTAGTATAGCATTAGATGTTGCAGCCTCGATTGTTCCTGAAAAAGTTATTGATAAAGTGTCTTCTGGATTAAGCAAGGCTATAGAGAAAGATTTAACATCCAAATCTGCTGCAACACTTCCAAAAGATGTCAAAGCTTCAATGAAGCACACCAAAGATGTAATTGATAATAAAGGAATACCAGGAGCAAATACTATAGCGGATTTTTCGACAGGACTTATTAAAGAACAAACAAAAAAGATTACGACTTCTTCTAATAAGCAAGAATCTTCAACTCAACATTCTCCCTTAATCTTAAAGCCAAAAGAAGATGTAAAAAAAGAGCAATCTATTTATCAACAAATAATCTATTCGCGATGACACGTAGAAAAAAAAATGAATATTATTTTTTGGCTTTTTAGTGCTATGGGTTTTCTTTTTCTTATGTGGTTGTTTATTGGAGGTGTCATAATCAAAATGCAATTGGACAACAACCTTGAAAGCAAAAGGGCTGTTATTATAGATCGTTTTTATTCTATTAGACAAACGAACTACTTTAGTTATGTTTTTTATGTGGATACTGTAATGTATGAGGGGAGCGGGTGGTTTTATCCAGAAAGTGATGTTTTTGGTGTAGGAGACAGCATTGAAATCGTCTATTGTACGTTGGATCCAACTAATAATGAACCTAAGAGAGAGTATCGCAGTCATAGTATACTCAAGCCATAGCATTGCATAAACTATAGCATTATGAAAAACTCTATTAGGTCATGCCCTTTTTCACGTTTATTCAATTTCTTTAATTACCACATTGCTATTGGTTTCACCAAGCACTATACAAGGGAGGAATGTCATGCCTCAGCTATCGGCAACGGCGGCTTGGCCGACGTTGGCCACCCGATTGTTGACGGCGACGTGCTGGCTGACAAGCGCATGGAACGCGACTGCATCAAGCCAATAGTTTAATAAGTCAAAGCAATCATAATGAATGTTCGTCAGAAATATCATTTTCCGAGGCTTCTTTCTGAATAACATTTTCCGTTTTGTTTTTCTTATCGCTGATGCGTTTGATGATTTTGGCCAAAATGGCCCAAAGCACGAAGAAGGCCACTACGCCGACAACCCACATGACCAATAATTCGGTAACCATTTTGCTCAAATTTGGGTGCAAAGGTACGAAATCGCTGCGACATATTAATATAAGGTGTAAAAAAGTGTTTGTTCGTTGGCCGAAATGTTGCAAGTTTCGAAATAATCCCTATCTTTGCACCATATTCTAAAATGAAACAGATATGAATTACGACTCCAATCCCGTTCATCTCCTCTACAACAACGAGGAGCTCAGAGACAGAATCAATATGGTGATGGACAGCCGTGACCACACCACTGGCATCACCTTCGTCAACCTATGCTACCAGCTTATCCAGGTGGCTTTCCAAGAGAACAAGGTGAAAAAGCTTGATGATAACACCACCATCACCAGCGAGGAACTCGCACCCGAGGAGCAGGTCCGTGTGAGTCGCATCTTGTGGGAACTCATCTGGGACCACAAGATTTTCCTCCTCTTCGGCCGCAGCGAATTGCTCGGTTTGAGCAACGGTGAGGACCGTTTTGTGAAATATTGAGGCTTAGTTTTTCACCTTTAAGGCGTCTTTTTTGACAAAAACAGGTCGAAAAAGACGCTTTTTTTATGCATAAGATTTAGTTTTCAACATGCTTAATCAACTGAAAAACAATGATATAAATAATTGTATCAACAATTTTTCCAAATATTTTCAAAAAAGTGCGCGGCGTATTGAAAAAAGTTGTACTTTTGCACCCGCTGAATTGAATGAGGGCTTGCCCTTGAAAATGATATAGTTAAGGAACCTGATAAGCTAAAACGTAATAGGTTTCTACACGAAGTGACACCAAAATCAAGCGTAAAAATTGTCACGGAGTGGGTTTTATAGACTTCTAAGCCGTATTGGGCTTATTATGTTTCCCTGACTACATCTCGAAAAGTGCACCCTCGGCCAGTTTGGTATGAGTTTGTAAATAATTCCTAATCAAAGGATTGAATAACTAACTAATTAACCTAACAAATTAAAAATGCCGACTATTCAACAATTAGTGCGCAAAGGGCGCCAAAAATTGATCGACAAGAGCAAGTCGCCTGCATTGGATGCCAGTCCGCAACGTCGCGGTGTGTGCGTGCGTGTTTACACGACGACCCCCAAGAAGCCTAACTCAGCTATGCGTAAGGTCGCTAGGGTTCGTCTGACCAACCAAAAGGAGGTCAACGCCTACATCCCCGGTGAGGGCCACAACCTGCAGGAACACAGCATTGTTATGATCAGAGGAGGTCGTGTTAAGGATTTGCCGGGTGTGCGTTACCACATCATCAGAGGTGCTTTGGATACCTCTGGCGTTGAAGGCCGCCGCCAGCGTAGATCTAAGTACGGTGCTAAACGACCCAAACAAGCCGCAAAGAAATAACGATTAGTCAAAACAGAAAGACTTAAAAGACATGAGAAAAGCTAAACCAAAGAAGAGAATTATCCTTCCCGACCCGAAGTACGGTGATGTGCAGGTCACGAAGTTCGTGAACAACATCATGCTCAAGGGTAAGAAGAATTTGGCTTATCAGATTTTCTACGAAGCAATGGACATCGTTGAAAGTAAGCTCAACGAAAATCCAGTTGAGGTATGGAAAAAGGCCTTGGCCAACGTTACTCCTCAAGTGGAAGTAAGAAGCCGTCGTATCGGTGGTGCCACCTTCCAGATTCCTTCAGAAATCCGTCCTGCCCGTAAGCAGAGCATCGGTATGAAGAACCTGATCGGTTATGCCCGTAAACGTCACGAGAAATCGATGGCTCTGAAGCTCGCTTCGGAAATCATGGCAGCTTACAAGGAAGAAGGTTCTGCATTCAAGAAGAAAGAAGAAATCCACAGAATGGCAGATGCCAACAAGGCATTCTCGCATTTCAGATTCTAATAGGAGAGATCAGGAATTATGCAAAACGGACAGGAAAATATGATCAACGCTCTCAGCCTGACTCGTAATATCGGCATCATGGCACACATCGACGCCGGTAAGACGACGACGACTGAGCGTATCCTCTATTATACTGGCCGTAGTCATAAGATAGGTGAAGTTCACGACGGCGCCGCCACCATGGACTGGATGGTACAGGAGCAAGAGCGTGGCATCACCATCACTTCTGCTGCAACAACGGTGTTCTGGCACCTCAACAACGAGGCTTACAAGATCAATATCATCGACACCCCCGGCCACGTCGACTTCACCGTCGAGGTGGAACGTTCGCTGCGCGTGCTCGATGGCGCTATCGCCATCTTCTGCGCCGTCGGTGGTGTTGAGCCCCAGTCGGAGACCGTGTGGCACCAAGCCAACAAATACAACGTCCCGCGTATCTGCTACGTCAACAAGATGGACCGCGCTGGCGCCGATTTCTTTAAGGTAATGGATCAAATCCGCGAGAAGCTCCACGCTACTCCGGTTGCGCTCCAGTTACCCATCGGTGCCGAAGACGATTTTATCGGTGTGGTCGACCTGTTGAGAAACAAGGCGTACGCTTGGGAAGAGCAAGACAATGGCTCCGTCTACGACGAGATTGAAATCCCCGAAGACATGAAGGACATGGTCGCGGACTACCGCACCCGCCTCATCGAGGGCGCCGTCGAAGACGATGAAGCATTGTTCGAGAAGTACATGGAAGACCCCGACAGCATCACTGAAGCCGACCTCATCGGCCAAATCCGTAAGGCTACGCTTGACCTTCGCATTTGCCCAGTGTTGTGCGGTTCGTCGTTCAAAAACAAGGGCGTGCAGCCGCTGCTTGACGCTATCGTCAACTACCTGCCCAGCCCCTTGGATATTGACCATGTGAAGGGCATCAACCCCAAGACCGAACAAGAGGAAGTGCGCAAAGCCGATCCCAAGGAGCCCTTCTGCGCCTTGGCGTTCAAGATTGCCACCGACCCCTTCGTAGGCCGTCTCTGCTTCTTCCGCGTCTATTCCGGAACGTTGAAAGCTGGTGAAATGGTGCTCAATGTGTCGACAGGCAAGCGCGAACGCATCGCCAAGATCGTTCAGATGCACGCCAACAAGCAGTTGCCCTTGGAAGAGATTTCGGCTGGCGACATCGGTGCCGCCGTCGGATTCAAGCTCATCCGCACGGGCGATACGCTTTGTGTCGAGAACAAGCCGCTGGTGCTTGAGAACATCAAGTTCCCCGAGCCCGTGGTCAACATCGCCATCGAGCCCAAAGTTACAGCAGATTTAGACAAGCTCGATCAGTCCTTGGCCAAGTTGGTTGAGGAAGATCCTACGCTGTTCGTACACACCGATGAGAATTCGGGTCAGACCATATTGGCAGGTATGGGCGAATTGCACCTTGACATTATTTTGGACCGCCTCAAGAGAGAGTTTGGCGTTGAAGTCAACTCCGGCCGTCCGCAG
>ONJF01000056.1 GCA_900318085.1 uncultured Bacteroidales bacterium | reverse complement strand
AAGATGACGCTTGACTTGCTCGTTTTGATGTGCAGCATGGAGAAAAACAAGAGCATCGACGCAATACAGCAGAAGCTCGGCGTTGGCAACAACAGCGACGGCTTCATGCAAAACAAGGACATGTATCTGGGCATGAACGACACTGCTCAAGATGGCGTGTTCGTTGCTGGTGCCTGTACCGCTCCGAAGTCGCTGCCCGACACCATTGGTGAGGCGCGTTCCGTGGCGACACAAGTGTATAATTATTTGAATAGGTAAGCCATGGATTTCGGTTTTTGTTTGTCACCCAGCTCGCATGTCAAGATGGACAGCGTCGACCTGACGACGTTCAACCGTCTGAAGGAAACCAACCCTGACCTCAACACCTGCATTGCATGTGGCTCATGCACTGCCACTTGCACTGCAGGTCACTTCACCGAGATGAGTTTCCGTCGCATTCTTCTGATGCTTCAGCGAGGCAAGGAAGACGAGGCCAAAAAAATGATTCAACATTGCATGCTCTGCGGCAAATGCACTTTGGTTTGTCCGCGCGGCATCAATATCCGTAAGATTTTGTTAGACATTACACGATGAATTCACAGATATTCCATCCTTTTGTGCTCCCCTTCGTGCTCGGCATGGCTTTCGTGCTGACGTATTGTGTTGTGGGGCTTTTACGCGTCATAGGCCAGCTGCCGAAAGACGACAGAAAGAAGTTTTGGCGTTCCTTGGTGACGCCTAAGACAGCATGGGCCAACATCCGTGACCTGGTTGGCGACTGCCTCTTCCATGTGAAGATTTGGAAACGCAATCCTGTGCTGGGTTACATGCACACGGCCATCGCCTTTGGCTGGTTCATGATTATCGTGATCGGCCATGTGATGCTGTTTACGTTGAAACCGCTTGAAGGTATTGAACTCCAAGGCATTGAGCGGACGCTTCCCAACTTCTATTATCCGATTTTCTTCAAGTATTTCGCTGAAGAAACACCCATTTTTGCCATCCTTATGGATTTCTTCCTTCTGATGATCATCAGCGGCATTTTGATTGCTGTTGTGAAGAAGATCCATTCAAAGATAGTAGGGGTGAAGCGTATCATGCACTTCGGTTTTGCCGACAATTTGATCCGATTCGCTTTGTGGACCATCTTCCCCTTCCGTCTCATCGCTGAGAAGACCAACATCATGGCCTTTTGGTGGCTCTATTCCATTGATTTGATGGTGTTTATGTTTATGCTTCCGTTCACAAGGTATATGCACATCCCGACTGAGGCCTTGTTTATCCTATTGCGTCATGCAGGTCTGAAGCCGCGTGAGCCACGCAAGGGTTATGCCTTGGCCCAGATTTATTCTTGCCCGAGTTGCGGTTTGTGCATCGACGCCTGCCCGATGAGCGTCAACGACAAAAACAGCGGCAACACTTCGGCTTATTTCATGAAACGCTTGAGGAACGGAGATAGGGAAGAGGCCCAACGCATTGCCGAGACCTGCATGCAGTGTGGCAAATGCGTCGCGGTTTGCCCTGTGAGCATCGAGTCGTGCGACATCAAGATGAGCCAACGCGAGGCGGTGCCTTATACTATCAACAGCGACCACTCGTATCTTGACAACGTGGAGCCAGAAACGAAGGGAAACGCTAAAGTCCTCTATTTCGCCGGCTGCATGACCCAACTGACGCCCAAAATCATGCGTGCCATGAAGCAAATCATGGAGGCTGCGGACGAGAAGTATGCGTTTTTGGACAAAGACGGAGGCGTCTGTTGCGGCAGGCCGATGCTGTTGAGCGGAAAGACGGCCGAAGCCCAAGCCATGATGGCCAAAAACACCGAGTTGATCAAGCAATCAGGGGCCAAGCGACTCGTACTATCCTGCCCGATTTGCTATAAGGTTTTCAAAGAAGAGTATCAACTTGAAGACATCGAAATCCTGCATCATTCACAATATATTGACGAGCTTATCAAGCGGGGCAAGCTGAAGGTTGACAAGAACGATCTCAACTACGTGTATCACGACCCGTGCGAACTCGGAAGAGCCTTTGGCGTCTATGACGAACCTCGTGAGGTGATTGAAAACATCGGTCATTTGCGCAAGGCGAAATCAGAGAAGGAGCTGAGCATCTGCTGTGGTGGAAGCCTCGGTAGCTTTAATCTGACTCAGCAGGAGCGCGATGAAATAACGACTAACTCGGTCAACGATTTGATATTCAACAATCCAGATGAGATTGTGACAGCATGTCCGTTGTGTCTGAAGACCTTTGCGAGGAAATCGCCTGTAGCGGTAAAGGATATTGCGGAGGTTGTTGCCAACCAATTGAAGTAAGCGTTTTACATTTTGTCTATCATCCCCGGGAACGGCCTCGCAAACACCTTCGGGAAGGGCGTCTCAAACTCCATGTCTTCGTTCTTGATGGGATGGTGGAAGCAGAGTTTGTAGGCGTGCAGGCACAAGCGGCCCAGCGAGTTGTCGTAAGCTCCTGATTCTGAAACGCCATATTTCGGGTCGCCCACTACGGGGTGCCCGATGTCGGCCATGTGGACGCGGATCTGGTTCTTGCGACCCGTCTCCAACTGCAGCTCGACCAACGAATACTTCGAGGTGGAATAGAGGGTCTCGTAATAGGTCTCGGCGTATTTGCCTCCGTTGTCGGTAGGGCTAGAGTAGGTGATGAAGGCCTTGTTGTCCTTCAGCCACGACTTCACCACGCCTTCCTTTTTCTCCATGCAGCCGCATACCACGGCCACATAACGGCGGTCGTAGACGGTGTTTTTCCAATCCTCCTCAAACATGAGTGCTACCTCCTTGCTCTTGGCGAAGAGCATCAGCCCGCTGGTGTCGCGGTCGAGGCGGTGGATGGTATGGGCGCGACAACGCTGCTGGGTGTAGATGAAGTAGTCGTTCAGGATGCTTTGCGCTGTGTCTTTTTCCTTAGTGGGGCTATTGGTAAGCAGTCCTTCCTTCTTGTCGATGACGAGGAGGTACTTGTCCTCGTAGACGATGCTCAGCCAAGGGCTGCGGAAGCGTTCCTTGGCTGTGGGCTTGCCGATTTCAACCACCATGCCGGGCTCGAGGGCGTAGTCGAACTGGGTGGTGCGTTCGCCATCGACGGATACGGTTTTGTTGGCCAGCATGCGCTTGACTTTGCTACGGCTGATGCCGTCCAACTTCTTCATCAGGAAGTCCATCAGCTGCGTCGGCTCCGTGACGTTGAATTTCAGTGGGTTGCTCTTGGAATGGGGGACTTTCTTGTCGTCTTTTTTCATCGAAATTACTATTCTGTGGTAAGGGTGATGGTCTGCATAAGGGTGACGGTGATACCGGTGGTGGAAATGGTAGTGGGCATGTCCAATGTGGCAATAATCGGGAGCCCCGTCTCGTTGTTGATGAGCATCGTGCCGTTAATGTCGCCATTTATGCTCTCTGCCGTGATGGTTCCGGTGAAATCGAGTTCGGTGGTTTTGGCAGTGATGCTCTTCACCGTATATGTCCCTTTGGAATGGGCCGATAAGCCGTTGATCTGGCTGTCGGTCTCTCTGCTCCATTGGCTTCCTACGTAAACCATTTCTTTTGGGAAAACGGCAGTGATGCCTTGCTCTTGGGGATAGTCATCAGGCACGCTGACTATGTTTCCATAGATGTCATAGACGATGTCGAAGGTCCTGTCAAGAAAGCTTTGAAAATTGGCAGCCACAGAGGGGTCGGCGTCTTCCATGTGATTGGAGTCAAAGGATATGGTCTTTCCCATAATGCTGGTCTTATATGTCATCTCTTTCAACCTTGACTGTGTGTACACAAGACTATCGGTCTTATCGGTGGTGGTCATTTCCATCTTCGTGGTGATGAGAGTCGACACCCCTTGTCCTTCGAGGTCTGTGTTCTGGGTGATGGCTGTGTTGAGGGTTACGGTTTCGCCCACTTTGGTGTTGTATCTCAGCAAGACGCCTTGAGCCTTGCTGCTACAAGATGTAAGTGCCAGTCCAACGAAGATGAGGATGACGGGCAATGTGTGTCTGATGAGTTTTTTCATCATAATGAATCTTGATTTGTATTAGAAGGGATTAGGTTGGTCGGAGGTGATGGAGGGGTTATAGGGCTCCATACTGTCGTCGTCGTTGAATCTCGAACTGATGATTTGCGTGTTCTCAAATTGGCTGTTGGGCCCGATGCTGGTGAACTCGCTGTTGTCGAAGCTTTGCTCGAATTCCTCGAAACGGGCGTATTGTCCCACAAACCGGAGCTCCACCTCGCCCAGCTTGCCGTTACGGTGCTTGGCGATGTCGATGACGCTGTAACCCTTGGGCTTGTCTTCGGCATCGGCTTCGTTTTTGTAGTATTCTGGACGATAAATGAACATCACCATGTCGGCGTCCTGCTCGATGGCGCCCGACTCACGAAGGTCGGACAGGATGGGCTTCTTTGAGCCAGGACGTTGCTCTACACTACGGCTCAGCTGCGAGAGCGCCAACACGGGAATCTCAAGCTCTTTGGCCAAACTCTTGAGCGAACGGGAGATGGTGCTGATTTCTTGCTCACGGTTGAAGCCGCGGTCACCCTTCGCAGTCATCAACTGCAGGTAGTCAATAAAGACCATCTGGATGTCGTGCTGTTGCTTCAAGCGTCGGCATTTCGCACGGAGCTCAAAGATGGAGAGCTGTGGCGTGTCGTCGATGAAGATAGGCGCATCGGTCAAAGGGGTGACTTTGGTGTTCAGCTGCTGCCATTCGTATTCGGCCAAGTCGCCACTGCGTAGTTTGTCGGCGGGAAGCGAGGTCTCAGTAGAGATCAGACGGGTGACCAGTTGAACAGACGACATCTCCAAGGAGAAAAAGGCCACAGGGCGGTGGAAGTCAACGGCGGCGTTGCGGGCCAGGTTCAAGGCGAAAGCGGTCTTACCCATACTGGGACGAGCAGCCAGGATGATGAGGTCCGACTTCTGCCAGCCTTGTGTGATACGGTCGAGTTCGGTGTAGCCCGAAGGCACGCCACGCAACTTGTCATCGGCGTCTTTGGCGCTGTGTATCTCGGTGATGGCACGGCTTACCAATGCCTGCATCGAGTCGTAGCTTCTGCGCAGGTTGTTCTCGTTGATTTGGAAGAGGTTGTTCTCTGCCTTGTCCAACAAGTCGAAGACATCGGTGGTGTCTTCAAAGGCCTCGTGGATCATTTCGGATGAAATCAGGATCAGCTGCCGTTGAATGTGCTTCTGGAGGATGATACGGGCATGGTACTCGATGTTGGCCGCCGAAACCACGCGGTTGGTCAGCTTCGAGATGTAATAGGCTCCGCCTACCATTTCCAAATCGCCCCGTTGTTTGAGCTCGTTGGTGACGGTCAGGATGTCGATGGGCTCTGATTTCCCGAATAGTGACTTGATGGCGTCGAAGATCTTCTGGTGCTTGTCCAAATAAAAGGCTTCTGGGGTCAGTATGTCAATGACTTCATTGACGGCATCTTTCTCTAGCATGAGGGCGCCGAGCACGACCTCTTCGAGGTCGGTGGCTTGGGGAGGGATGCGTCCCTGGTTGGCAAAAACCTGCTCGGGAGTCATCAAATTGCGTTTTGCGGTATCGCCGAAAGGCCGGCGTGTTGTATTGTCGTTTGGCATAAAATGGATTTCTGTGATGGTTTTGACAATGTCGGAAAGTCGTTTTCGAAGGGCAAAATTACGCATTATTTCCCCAGCCTATGGAGTGGAGCCAAGGAAGTTATCAACTACTTGAAAAGATGTTGATAAGTTTTTGCAACTATTTCATTCTCAGTGATTAGGTCTTCTCTCGCTTGTTGATAACCTATGAGGTCATTGCTGGTGGCTTCAAGGAGAATTCGGCTGTGCTCGAAGAGTTTAGCCTCGCTGAAAAGGGCGTTTTCGAGCCGCTGTAAAGTGAGTCCCCGCTTGATGGCAGGATGGTAAAAACGGGCCTCCTGCAACACCTCGAAAAGGTTGAAGATCTTGTAACCCACCGTCTGGTTTCGGATGATTTCGTGTCGGAGCAGGGTAGTGGTCAGGTTTTGGGGTGTGAAGCACACAATTAACTCATAGTGGGATAGTTTCTCTATGAGAAGGTCGATGGCTTCCTTCCAGCGGCTGTGGTCCTCGAAACAGTCCCAAACGAAACAGCTTTCAGCAGCCATGTCATTCCTGCGAGGGTATGTGGGGGGCGGGGAATCTATGGCTGCGTCCTGCTCGTGCTTGCCTTGCAAGGCAAAGGCCAAAATCATCTCCTCATACGGCTTGGTGCCGTCTAGTTCAGGCACGGCGGGACGGTTGAGCAGCAGGTTGAGATAGACCACCGACTTCGGCTTGGGTTGTGGCGAAAGGGAATAAAGGGTCTTGTAATCAATGTAATATGAGTTGGTTTCCAGAGCTTCGATCTGACGCGTTTCTTCCGAATCGGGGTCGAGTTGTTGGAGCATCTTGGCGTTGGTGTTCACGCCGTTGAAGTAGTCATGAAACAATGTCTCGTCATCCAAGGCGGTGGTGAGGAGGAAGCTGTTTTTGGGAACGTGTTTCCAACAGTGGCCTTGGAAATCGCAAGGGTAGGGGACGTTGCACTGTGTCCCGATGTCGACCAAAGGCGCATGAGGCAGCGCGACGACGGCCTTCAGCCTTTCCACGTTCTTTGCCACATAACTTTCACGATCGACTACATATTGCATCACCGACTCCATTTTGAAGAGTTGCTGCACGTCGATGGGGCCATTTTTCACATAGTCTCCGTTGAGATACATCAGGCGGAAGTCGCTGAGCGGTACGCCACAGCCTTTCAGCACATAGTATTGCAAGGCGGCATCATTATAATAGGTGTCGCTGAGGCGAAGCGAACTTTTTACTTCCACGGCCAACCAACGGTCGCCATCGCGGACCAGGATGTCGAGCATGATGAGCGTTTCGTTGTATTGAAACACGGCCTCATACATGACGTTGACACTGGGGTTGCTGAGGTTGTCCCAGGTCTCTTGCGCCTTTTTGGAAAACTGCGATGGAGAGTTAGGCGACATGTCGATGCCGCCAGGGAAGACTTCGTGGGCTAGCACGCCCACATCGGTGCCGCGTTGGAACTTGGCCCGTTGTTCGATGCTCAATTTGTCGCGCAAGTAAGGGTGTTTCTTTTGCATATACAACGCCTTCTCGCACTGTAAGCCTTTGATATATGTCGATTTGGAGAGGATGTGCATGTTTAGTTGGTGTAGTCCACGCAGTCGTCGGCGATGAGCGGCAGGTAGTTGAATCGGCGCATGAGTTGGGCGATGGCTAACACATCTTTTTGGCAGTAGGTCTTGATGCGCTCCAAGTCGTTTTCTTGCCAGTACACGCGGCCCACCTCGCTCCCGTTGATGTCGTCCTTGGGAGTGGGGATGTCGAGGATGGCGCAGAGCAGGTCGAGGGAAGTGTAGCTCTTGTAGTCGCCAAACTTCCAAAGCTCCATGGTGTCGATGAAGTTGGTTTCCCAAGGTTTCTTGCCTGCCACTTGCAGGATTTTTGGGATTTGTATGCCGTTGATCATCATGCGGCGGGCGATATAGGGGAAGTCGAACTCTTTGCCGTTGTGTGCGCATAGCAAGGCATCGGGGGCGCTATAAAAGCGACTCAACATCTCAGCGAAGTCGGCAAGCAGTTTTTTCTCGTCGTGTCCGTAAAATGACTTGAGGCGGAAGCGCTGGTCGTTGAAGAAACCAACCGAGATGCAGACGATTTTGCCAAACTCGGCGTAGATGGCAGCACGGTCGTATAGGCTTTCTGGAGTGGCGTTTTCGTCGCCCTTGCCAATCTGTTCGGCCTTGTGTGCCCACAGTTTCTGCATGCGCTCGCTGAGCCGGTCGAAGCTCTTCTCGTGCGAGACGGTCTCGATGTCGAGGAAAAGGATTTTGGAGAAGTCTATCATATCTGTTGTTGAATTGTTGAATTGTTGATTGTTGAATTGTTGGATCGTTGAAATGATAATTAGGTTTTGTAGAGACGCCGATTTATTGTGTCTCTGATGAAATTATGTTTATCGTATTTCCTTAAAATCATCATATTTCCCTGTCGGTTCAACCGCCTCAATCTTCATGTTCGTAATAAATGAATAAGGAGTGCCTTCGCCGCAGAGTAGGGTGAAGCGGTCGAGGTCGGCTTCTTCGCCTTCTGCCTCGATGTGGACGCATTCGTCGGCATGGTCGTTTTCCACATAGCCTACCAGATGGCATTGCAATCCGTAGCGATGCACATAGCGACGGAATCCCACATTGAATACGCGTCCGTAAATCCTTATGGAATAGGCTTTTGTCATAGCGCAAACTTGATTTCTGGCACTTGTTTCAGGGCGTCATAGACAGCATTCATTTGCTCTTGACTGTCCAAGTCGATGTTGTAGGTGTAGGTGATGTAACTCCCTTTGGCACTGGCTCTTGCGCTGACGAAACTGTGCACCGTCCGGCATTCGCTGAACACGCGGCTAATGTTGGCCTTGCTCTCTTCGATGGGGATGGTGGCCGAAACGATGACTTTGATGTCGAAATTCTGTGGGAAAAGGAGTTTTTCTTCTTGCTCGTTCATAATTGTGGGTATTATTATGCAAAAATAATAAAAAATGGTGATGAAAGGTGTGGATAATTTCCTTTAGGGAACAATTTTTGTCGTATTTTTGCGTCATTAAACAAAATTCAAGGCGATGCTGAAGCTTTGGCAATCGATTAAGGTGTTTATCAAAGGCATGATTATGGGCGCGGTCAACGTGTTTCCCATCTCAAGCGGCACCATTTCGCTTGTCTTGGGCGTGTATGAACGCTTCATCAACGCTATCAACTCACTTAGAATCAAGAACTTCAAACTGCTTTTCAAGGGTGAGGTCCGCGAGTTTGCCCGGCAGACCGACATGAAGTTCCTCCTTACGATTGTGGTGGGTGTGGTCGCTGGCATGGTGTTGACCGCCCTCTTCCTCAAGCAGACCTTGAAATCCTATGAGGTCTACACTTGGTCGTTTTTCATCGGCCTCATCATCGCTTCGGTTGTCTATGTGGCCAAGCGTATCGAGAAGGTGAATGCCAAAAACATCATCCTTGCTGTGTTGGGCATGGCGCTCTCTTTCTTCCTCTCCATCAAGGCCAATCCCTATTCCAACAGCCATTTTCTCTATCTTTTCTTTTGCGGTGTCGTTGGAGCTACGGGCATGATTGTTCCGGGAGTTTCGGGATCGCATATGATGCTGCTGATGGGCAACTATGAACTTATTGTCACAGAGGCCATCCCATCTTTGACAAAGTTCTCCACCTTTGGGCATGGCGCCAGTCTTCTGGCTCCTTTCCTGTTGGGCGCCATTGTCAGTCTGGTCGCCTTCTCGCACCTGCTTTCGTGGCTGATGCGCGACTATCGTGACGGCACACTGGCGGTGTTGGCCGGCTTCATGCTGGGCAGTTTGCCCGTGGTGTATCCATGGAAGGAAGCGGTCGGGACTGACTATGTCTTCGAATTGCCCCCGTGGAACTCCGAACTGCTGATCGCACTCGTCATGGTTGCCTTGGGCGCCTTTTCAGTCTATATGCTGGAGGTGATGGCAAGGCATACCGAGAAGAAACAAGCGGAGAGATTGCAAAACCCTCCTAAACCTAAACGCAAACATCATGGCAAAAAAACTAAATAGAATCATCTTCACGCTTCGTGAAGGCGAAGACTTCATTCCTCTGATTGGATTGCTGAAAGCCACTGATGTGATCGAGTCGGGCAGCGAGGCCCAAGAGGTGGTCACGGCGGGCATGGTGCTCCGCAACGGCGAGGTAGAGACCCGAAAACGGGCGAAGATCACCGCCGGTGAGGTCATTATATTCGAGAATTATGAAATCCTTGTCGAGGGTTGGGATGCCTAGCGCGCATGACAAATGATGCAAAACAAAAAACGCAGCCTTTTGGCTGCGTTTTTTTTGTTTAGGTTGGTAGAGACGCGATTAATCGCGTCTCTACAAGGTTGATAATTAGAATTTGCAAACCAGGTTACGATCGCCGTAAGCATCGTCGATGCGGGTGACATGCGGGAAGTACTTGTCCTGAACGTCGCTCTTCATCGGGAAGCCAGCCTCTTGACGGCTGAAGGGGAACTCCCACTTGTCGGCCATCAGCATCTCGGCGGTGTAAGGCGCGTGGCTGATGATGTTGTTGCCCTTCTCGGCCTTGCCGTCTTCGATGTCCTTGATCTCCTTGCGGATCTGGATCATGGCTTCGACGAAGCGGTCGAGCTCGGCGATAGGCTCGCTCTCGGTGGGTTCCACCATCAGTGTCTCGTGCACCGGGAAGGCCACGGTAGGAGCGTGGAAGCCGAAGTCCATCAGACGCTTGGCGATGTCGATGGCGGCCACACCAATAGTCTTGTTGATGCCGTTGATGTCGAGGATCATCTCGTGAGCCACATGGCCGTGGTTGCCGGTATACAGGATCGGGTAGTAGTCCTTCAGTCTTTCCTTCAGGTAGTTGGCATTCATGATGGCACCCATAGTGGCTTTCTTCAAGCCTTCACCACCCAGCATCTTGATATAGCAGTAGGTGATGGTGAGGATCTGGGCGCTACCAAACGGAGCGGCTGAAACGGCGCCTTCCTGCTTTTCGCCACCGCAGTGGAACAGGATGTGCGAAGGCAGGTAGGGCTTCAGGTGTTCGGCCACGCCGATGGGGCCTACGCCAGGACCGCCACCGCCGTGCGGGATGGCAAAGGTCTTGTGCAGGTTGAGGTGGCAGACGTCGGCACCGATGAAGCCGGGGCTGGTCAAACCGACCTGGGCGTTCATGTTGGCGCCGTCCATGTAGACTTGGCCGCCGTTGTCGTGGACGATCTTCACGAGGGTGCGGATGCCGTCCTCATAGATGCCGTGGGTGGAAGGATAGGTGACCATGAAGGCGGCCAGGTTGTCCTTGTATTGCTCGGCCTTGGCCTTGGCGTCTTCGAGGTCGATGTTGCCGTTTTCGTCGCATTTCACCACCACCACTTGCATGCCAGCCATAGCAGCTGATGCAGGGTTGGTGCCGTGGGCAGAGGCAGGGATCAAGCAGATGTTGCGGTGACCCTGACCATTGGCCTCTTGGTAGCGACGGATGGTGAGAAGACCGGCATATTCGCCGCTAGCACCCGAGTTAGGCATGAAGCTCATGCCCTTGAAGCCCGTGATCTCGCAGAGGTCTTTCTCCATCTCGGCGATGAGTTCGAGGTAGCCTTCCACTTGGTCGGCAGGGACGAAGGGGTGGATGTTGCCGAACTCAGGCCAGCTGAGGGCATACATCGAGGTGGCGGGGTTCAGCTTCATGGTGCAGGAGCCCAGCGGGATCATGCAGCGGTTGAGGCTGAGGTCGCGGTTCTCGAGTTGAGTTTCTTCATGTAACGCATCATGTCGGTCTCGCTGCGGTACTTGAAGAACATCGGGGCCTGCATGAACTTGGAGGTACGCTGCATCTCGGCAGGGATACCGCTGAACTTCTGGCAGTTCGGGTCGCAGACGAGCTCCTCGTGCTGCTTGCCGAGGGCTTCCGCGACGACCTGGCCGATCTCGTTGATGTCTTCGCGAGCGGTGGTCTCGTCGAGGCTGATGCCGAAGTGTTGCTTGTCGATGATGCGGAAGTTCATGCCGTGTTTCTCGGCGGCTTCTTTCACCTTGCAGGTGCAAGCGCCTTCGGGCAGTTCGAACAACAGCGTGTCGAAGAAGTATTTGTTGAGTTGCTTCACGCCGAGCTTGGCCAGTTCGGAGGTCAGCTTGCCGGCGAGGCAGTTGATGTGATGTGCGATTTCTATCAAGCCCTCTGGACCATGATACAAGGCGTAGAAGCCCGACATGATGGCGAGCAAAGCTTGAGCCGTGCAGATGTTGGACGTGGCTTTTTCGCGCTTGATGTGCTGCTCACGGGTCTGCAGGGCCAGACGGAAAGCGGGATTGCCAAGAGCATCCACGCTGATGCCGATGATACGGCCGGGCATCTCACGCTTGTAGGCCTCGGTAGTGGCGAAGTAACCGGCGTGCGGGCCACCGAATCCCATCGGCAGACCGAAACGCTGGTTGGAGCCCAAGACGACGTCGGCACCCCATTCGCCAGGAGGCGTGATGAGGGTGAGGCTGAGCAAGTCGGCGGCGACGGCCACTTGCATGCCTTTCTCTTTCCATGCGGCGACCTTGGCGCGGTTGTCGACAATCTCACCGAATTGGTTGGGGCATTGGATCAGGATGCCAAAATATTCCTCGCTGCAGTCGAACTTGTCGATGTCGTCGATCACGACCTCGATGCCTTGGAAGTGGGCACGGGTCTTGATGACTTCGATGCTCTGCGGGAACACATCGTTGGCGACGAAGAACTTCTTCACGCCGGCCTTCACCTGGGCGCGGCTGCGGGAGTGCCAGAACATCAGCATGGCCTCGGCGGCGGCAGTGCCTTCGTCGAGCAGGCTGGCGTTGGCCAACGGCAGGGCGGTGAGGTCGCTGATGACGGTCTGGTAGTTCACGAGGGCTTCGAGACGGCCTTGCGAAATCTCAGCTTGGTAGGGGGTATAAGAGGTGTACCAGCCCGGGTTCTCAAGGATGTTGCGCATGATGACGCCAGGGGTGATGGTGTTGTAGTAGCCCAAGCCGATGTAGCTACGGAACTGCTTGTTTTTGGCACCCAAGGCCTTGAGGTGGCTGATGACTTCGTATTCGCTCATGCCCTCGCCGATGTTGAGGTCTTTCGGCAGACGGATCTCGGGAGCGATGATTTCGTCGACAAGTTGTTCTTGCGAGGCAACGCCGATGACCTTGAGCATCTTTTCAGCATCCGATGCGGTGGGGCCGTTGTGGCGTTTGATGAAGTTGTTTCTAATCATTGTTGAATTGTTTATTGTTGAAATGTTTAATTGTTGTATTTCTTTTTTTTGCTATCAGCTATCAGCCTTCAGCAGTCAGCATTGTGCTGATAGCTGACGGCTTACAGCTGACGGCTCATTCTATCTCACGTAGTTTGTTCTTCAAGTCGTTGACGGTGTTGATACTTTCCAGTTCGCTGGCCGGTACCTTGCGCAGTTTGGTAGACCATTCCTTGAAATGCGGGGTGTCTTTCAAGACTTCGAACCTTAGATAGTCGTATTCTTCGCCTGAAGCCGTGGCTTTATTCTCTTTGTAAAGCAGGTCATAAGGATCCATCTGGATGGTCCGCTGGTGGACGAGGTTCCAGAAGTCTTTCTTGAATTGTGCGCTCGGGTCGTCAGCGGCGGGCTGCGGCTCTTCTGGCTGTGCCGTCTCCTCTGGCTTTACAACGGGTTGTTTTTCCTCCTCTACTTCTTTTTCTTTAGGTTGTACGGCGGAGATAGTGTCGTTTTGAGCCACGGTATCCGTGGTGACCACTTCCGTCTTCGGGTCGTTGGTGGGTTTTGGTTTGGGGTCCTTGAAAACGCTCAAGGCCAAAAACACGACGACGGCCACGACGGCGACGATGCCTACGGCCAACAAAACCTTCCAAAGGTTTGACTTAAGCATGTCGTTGAAAGGCTCCTTTTCGTATTCGGCGATCAGCATGCCGTCATAGATCTGGTTGCTGGCGTCGGGGTCGAAGCGGAATCCTTTGAAAATATAGCCCTTGGGAGGGATGATGTACTCTTTGACGTCGCGCCCGTCCTCATAGATGGAGTAGGGGCAACCGTCCATCTTCTTGCCCTTTCCAGGGTCAATGCTGAAACGCCTTTCCTTGAAAAAATCCATTTCCTTTTGCTTTCAGAAGGTTAGTTCAGCACTTTGTTCATCGTGATGTAGTCGGGATAGGCAAGCTGTTGGTTGTTGACGCTAATGTATGGCTTCACCTTGAGTCCCACGTTGACAGGCTCGCTGCTGGCACCGGCCAATTTGAAGGCCAGGTTGACGATGGCATCGGCCGATTCGCCACTGAACAGCTGGAACAAGTCGGTGGTGATGGGAATCGTCACGACACTGCTTGAGTTGGCAGGCACGCTGACACTGTTGTTCATCGTCGTGCTGACCACCTGCTTGCCGTTAAGACTCAATATGTAGTCCATCTTGCTCATCGAAGCGGCAATACTGTTGGGGTTCTTCACGTTGAGGTTGACATTGAAGGTCACCGGCAGCTGCCTGTTGGAAATGGCGTTGGCCAACGAGAGAAGCTGCATGGCGTTGAGGTCGTTCTTCGACATGCCTTTGCTCAAGTTGACTCCCAGCATCTGGATCTGGTTGACGCTGTTGAAGTCAAAGGTGCAGTTGGCAAAATTGGCCATTTGGGCGATTTGGGTCAGGACATCACAAGAGGCCAATCCCATCGTGACGAAAAGGATAATGAGGGTTTTCTTAATCTTTGACATATTCTAAATATTTTATTATCAATTAATTAAAAAGAAAAATACCATGTAAGGCAAGGCAATAGCCTTTACTCGTTTTCAAAGTTGCAATAATACAAAAAAAGTCGGACATAATGCCCGACTTTTAGGAATTATTTTTCAAGGGTCATTCCTCGCCACGGCGTGAGGCGCGTTTGCGCTCCAGCTCGTCGAGGATGATCTTGCGCAGACGCAGGCTCTTGGGCGTGACCTCAAGATATTCGTCATCGCGGATGTATTCCATATATTCCTCCAATGAGAAACGCACAGGCGGGATGAGGCGGATGGCCTCGTCGCTACCCGATGCACGCACGTTGGTGAGGTGCTTGGTCTTGCACACATTGATGACGATGTCGTTGCTGCGGGTGTTCTCGCCGATGACCTCGCCGGCATAGACGTCCTCGTTCGGGTTGACGAAGAAGGTGCCACGGTCCTGCAGCTTCCAAATGGCGTAGGGGATGGCTTGTCCCGTCTCCATCGAGATCAAGGCGCCGACGTTGCGTGACGGCATCTCGCCCTTCCAAGGCTCGTAGTCCTTGAAGCGGTGCGAGACGATGGCTTCGCCCTCGGTGACGGTCAGCAGGATGTTCCTCAATCCGATGAGACCGCGCGACGGGATGTCGAAATCGAGGCACATGCGGTCGCCCTTGGGTTCCATCTGGGTCATCTCACCCTTACGGGCGCTGACCTGCTCGATGACACGGCCGGCAAAGTCCTCGGGTACCAGGACGGTGAGGGCCTCGATAGGTTCGCACTTCACGTCGTCGATGTATTTGATGATGACTTTCGGCTGGCCAAGTTGCAGTTCATAGCCCTCGCGGCGCATGGTCTCGATGAGGATGCTGAGGTGCAGGATGCCACGGCCATAGACCATCAGCGCGTCGGGCGAATCGGTGTCTTCCACCTTCAAGGCGAGGTTCTTCTCGGTCTCCTTGTAAAGGCGTTCGCGCAGGTGGCGCGAGGTGACGTATTTGCCTTCCTTGCCGAAGAAAGGTGAGTTGTTGATGGTGAACAGCATGCTCATCGTCGGCTCGTCCACGTGGATGGGCGGCAGCGGCTCGGGATTCTCGTAGTCGGCCACAGTGTCGCCAATCTCGAAGTCGTCGATACCCATCAGCGCGATGATGTCGCCAGCCTCGACGGGCTTCTTGGTGCGTTCCTTGCCCAGACCTTCAAAGGTGTAGAGCTCCTTGATGGTCGACTTGGTCACGGAGCCGTCACGTTTCACCAGCGAGACGTTCTGTCCGGCCTGCAAGGTGCCGCGTTTCAGACGGCCCACGGCGATACGTCCCACGTAGGAGCTGTAGTCCAGCGAGGTAATCAGCATTTGCGGTGTGCCTTCCTCGTATTTCGCGGGCGGGATGGTGTCGATGATGACGTCCAAGAGGTAGGAGACGTTGTCGGTGACGTTGTTCCAGTCGTCCGACATCCAGCCTTGCTTTGACGAACCATAAACGGTGGGGAAGTCCAGCTGGTCTTCGGTCGCGCCGAGGTTGAACATCAGGTCGAAGACGGCCTCTTGCACCTCGTCCGGGCGACAGTTGGGCTTGTCAACTTTGTTGATGACCACGATGGGCTTCAAACCTAATTCGATGGCCTTTTGCAGCACGAAGCGGGTCTGCGGCATGGGGCCTTCGAAAGCGTCGACGAGCAGCAGCACACCGTCAGCCATGTTCAGGACACGCTCCACCTCGCCACCGAAGTCGGCGTGGCCAGGAGTGTCGATGATATTGATTTTGACGTCTTTATAGCGAACTGACACATTTTTCGAAAGGATGGTGATGCCGCGTTCGCGTTCGAGGTCGTTGTTGTCGAGAATGAGTTGGCCAGGGGCTTCGTCCGATTCCTTGAACAGTTGGGATTGGTAAAGAATACGGTCCACGAGGGTGGTTTTGCCGTGGTCAACGTGAGCGATAATTGCTATATTTCTGATATTCTGCATTTTAGTAGATATTATCTTGAAAATCAAGGCGCAAAAATACAAAATTTCAGATTTTATTATTAACTTTGCCACAAAGAATTCTTTAGTACACAAAATTATGAATAAAAAACGTACACTGGCAGGCGTGGTGACCGTTATCATCCTTGCCACAATTCCGATGAATATGAGTGCTCAAGAAGAAATGAAAATTTGGTGGGCAGGATTTCACTACGAACGCGAAAATCTCGCTCTCATGAAGCAGCGTATGCAGACCCTGATGGATGCGCGAAAGGAAAATCTTCGCACGTTGCCCGTCAGCGAACTCATTGAAGATACACAATTTTGGTGGAGCGGTCAGCAAGTCTATGTCTTGGGATATGGTGAAACTGATGACATCCGTCCATTTCTCCCTTTCTCGACACATCGCGACCCACAGCCACTCTACACCCTCATCTGTAAAAAAGACAAGAACGGCACAACGGTGACAGTTAAAGATCATGCTGGTTGGAAAGTAGCCATGCAGCAGGTAGGACCATGGCGCGTGCTGGTGTTCCGAGATGGAACAGGCGCGGTCAAGGACTGCTATATTGGCACCACTTGGGACGATGTAACGAACTACAGGAATGTGCAGAACCTGTCGATGCACGACCTCTACGACGGTGTATATGAAATGAAAGACGGAACAAAAGTCGTGTTTGGTCCAGTCATGGAACACTACAAAGACCTCGGTTATTCGTGCGACCCAGGCTTCTTCTATTTCCATTCCGACAAATACTTTGCAGTCACAGACACCCTTGAATACGGTGGCGGACGCGTGAGCCGGGGCAATCCTTCTTCATCCAAGTGGGGCAAGATGCCTGGCGGAGGCGGTGCCGGTGCGATTATGGGACCGATGCAGTGGAGAGTGACTCCCTGTCCAATGGGTCTTAAAGTCAAAGTCATTCACGATGAACCTTTCGTAGAGCATAGTCCGAGCATCGAGGGGGGCGAGGCTGAACTTACGTGGGTTGAAGGTCCCTACGAAGGCATTAAGGGACGCTTACCCATCGCATCGGTGCGTCCGTTGCCCACGGAAATGTTACGTCTGCTACCGAAAGGCGACCTGCATGTCGTCATGAATGAGATTCTCGATCGTCACGCCGATGGCAGCAAACTGACGGCCATCGAAGAACTTAACCTTGGAGTCATCCGTGTTGTCCTCAACGAATAACGACGAACATATTAGAAGTGTTTTCCTAAAATAATGTTCTTGGTTCTTCTCCCTAGTTTTTCATCCAGAAAAACTCTTCCTTAGCGACGATTGGCTTGAAATAATCGTCGATAATCCCTTGTTCGACAAGCGCTTTCGGCGTGCCTTGACGCAATGGCTGCTGGGGTGCGACGACCCACATCACGTCGGCGTGGCGGAGCAAAAGGTCGAGGTCGTGGCTGCTGAAGAGGATGGTCTTGTGCTTCTCGCGCGAGAGCTTGTGCATGATGTTGACCAGCTCGATTTTGCTCGGATAGTCGAGGAAGGCAGCAGGCTCGTCCATGAAAATGAGGGGCGTGTCCTGCACCAATGCCTTGGCAATCATCACTTTCTGTTGCTCGCCGTCGCTCAAGGAGACGAAGTTTCGGTTGACCAAATGGCTGATGCCGACGGTTTCAAGGCTGTCGTAGATAATTTGTTCGTCTTCGGCTTTCAGTTTGGCCAGGAGGCCGAGATGGGGATAGCGTCCTGCGGCCACGATGTCGAAGACCTTCAGGAAAAGGTCGTCGGGCTTTTCGGTGAGCACGAGGCTGAACAACGAACTGCGCTCGGTGGGCGAGTAGTCGCGCAAGTCCTTGCCGAACAGCTTGACTTCGCCGCAGCCGTTGGGACCCGCCAAGGCCACGATGTCGCCTTCGTTGAGGCTCACGTCGATGGCGGGCATCAGGGCTTGGCCTTTGTAGCCGATTGACAGATGGTCTGTATGAAGGACTTCGCTCATGGACTGGGATTGTTTATTAACTACAGATTTGACAGATTAAACCGATTCCTAGTCTGATAATTTTTGAGATGCAAGCATCCAATTATTACAGATGGCCAAGAGAGGGAGAGAATCTGTGTCATTTGGACGCTTGCGTCCTTGAAATTATGTGGCGACATTCTGTACAATCTGTATAATCTGTAGTTTATTATCATCATTGTATATGACTGACTTTTTGCCGGTGGAAAATCACCCAAAGCACGATAGGCGCGCCAATCAGTGCCGTGACCGAGTTGATGGGCAGGTTGCCTTCGAAGGAGGGCAGCCGTGCGATGAGGTTGCAGAACAGGGCCAGGTCCATGCCGAGGAAGGCCGTGGCGGGGATGAGCAGCTTGTGGTCGCTGCTGCGGAAGAGGAAGCGTGCAATATGCGGCACGGCCAAACCCAAGAAGGCGATGGGACCGCAAAACGCCGTGATGAGGGCAGTGAGGAAGCCCGAGGCCAGGATGATGAGCATGCTGCTTCGACGGATGTTGACGCCGAGGTTCTCAGCATAACGCTCGCCGAGCAGCAATAGGTTCAAGGTCTTGAAGAGCAGGAACGAGCCTATGGTGCCAACTACCACTGCGATGGCGAAGAACGGCAGTTGTGCTTTGCTCACGTTGGAGAAACTACCCATGCCCCAGATGACAAAAGAGTGCAGCCCTTCCTTCTGGCTGAAGAACTTCAGGATGTCGGTGACCGAGCCCGCGATGTAGGCGATCATGATGCCCACTAAAACAAGGCTGACCATGCTGCGGAGCCTTGAACTCAGTGCGAGGATGAGCAGCAATACCGCGAAGGCGCCCAGAAAAGCCGCTATGGTGACACCGAAGGTCGACCACAGCGACAATGTGCTGACCGACAGGCCTGTGGCCGTGCCCAGCAAGACCACGAAGGCCACGCCGAGGCTCGCGCCGCTGCTGATGCCCAGCAGGGAAGGGTCGGCGAGGGGATTACGGAAGAGGGTCTGCATCAGAAGGCCCGACACCGATAGACCGATGCCAGCCAGCAGCGCCGTGATGGCTTGTGGCAGGCGGTAGTCGAGGATGATGGCGCGGTAGGTCGAAGTGTCGCCATGCAGCAGCGCATCCCAGAATTCATTCCACGGGATCGACACCGAGCCGTAGCGCAGGTTCAGGACGAACAGCACGATGCCGACGGCCAGGATCGCGATGGAAACCAGCGCGATGGGTGGCGTTTTGCGGCGGAGGGTATGGTCGGTGTCGGATGTCATTATGGGATTGTTTTGCGTTGCAAAGATAGGGTTTAATTTGATTGGGATAGGATATGGGAAACAAATAATCCGCAAATCTTGCGGTTAGTTATCCGCAGATTTTGCGGATTATTGGCCGCAAAGGTTATGTGTTTCCAGAAAGCAAACTATTTCCTATATCGTTTTAGTGCCTTTGTCAACTCGTCATGAATGGTTTTGCGCAACGATTTTGGCTCTATGACCTCCAATTCGTTGCCTTCTTTGAGGATGGTTTGGATGAAATCATGGGTGGGGGCCACATGGTACTCAAAGAGAGCGCTTTGTTTTTCGGTGGCTATCTCTTTTTGGGAGTGGTGCAAGGGCAAGGTGCGCAGGTAGTTGTCCATGGGTGAGTAGGCGCGTAGCACGATGCGTTCTGCTTTGACGTTTTGGTCAGGGATGACTCCGAAATAATCATGGAAAAAGGTCTCTGCGTCAAATGTCGGATCCATTTTGAAGCAGTGGTCGGTTTCGGTGAGTTTCGTCATGCGGTCGAGGGCGAAGACTCCGAGGTTGCCCTTTTTTCTTTCGGTTTTGCCGAGCAGGTACCAGCGTTGGTGGAAGAGTTTCAGGCAGTAGGGTTCGATGAGGGTGGAGTAGGGCTCTGAATCGCTGAATTTCTTGTATCCCATTCGTAAGGTGTGATGGTCTTTGATGGCGTTGATAACGGTTTGTAGGTGTTCCAACCCGGCGGGGATGTCCTCCAACAGGAGTTGGTCCTTGATGGAGAGGCCGTCGAGGAGGATATTGTTGACGGTGAGGGTGCGGAGCATCCAGTTTTGTGTGGAGTTGTCGCGGAGTGCTTCGGGGTTGGCTATATAGTATTGGTGTTGGTTGTCGCATTCGATGCAGATGCCGAACATGTCGTCGATGGCTTGGCGGATGCGGTAGAAGGTGGTGCGGGAGAGGGGACGGCTTTCGTTTAGGTCGTTGGAGAGCCAAAGTTGGCAGATGTGTTCGAAATCGATCTTTTCGGCACGTAGTATGGTGTTCACTAGCCAGGTGAATTGTCTAAATGTGTTCGAGCTTTTCATTAGAAAAATGATTTTTGTGCAAAAATAGTAAAAAAACATCACCGTTTCATGTTTTGAAACAGATGTGCTGTATTTTTGGCGCGATTATAGAATTTAAGAAATGAACAGCGATAAGATTTGGGCAAAAAAGACGAGGCGACCGAAATCGCCCCGAACTTGATGTTTTCACAACGGAATAATCCTTATTGTGAATTGCTGCATATCTTGTGCTGCAAAAATACATAATTTTTCAATACTGCAAGTGTTTTTTGAAAAAAATAGTAATTTTGACCATCTTTTTTGAATTGATAAATATTTGACAAATGAAGAAAATATTAGGACTTGACTTAGGAACCAACAGCATTGGCTGGGCGGTGGTGAATGCGGATGAAATAGTCCGTGAAAATGAAACTTCTTATTTGCAACCTAAGAGTATTAGCTCGGCTGGAAGTAGAATAATACCGATGGACGAAGGAGTATTAGGGGATTTTGATAGAGGAAATACAAAATCGCAGACGAAAGGAAGAACCGATTTTCGTAGTGCACGTCGACTACTGGAACGTTACTTACTACGTAGGGAGCGTCTTCTTCGAGTCCTTAAACTGATGGGTTTTCTGCCCGAACACTTTGCAAATCAGATTGACGAGTTTGGAAAGTTTGTCGATTATGATGAGCCGAAATTGGCTTGGAGAAAAGGGTTGAATGGAAAGTATGAGTTTGTTTTCAAGGATTCATTTGAGGAAATGTTGAAAGAATTTGCAACAAGCCAGCCTCAACTTGTTTCAGACGGCAAAAAAGTGCCATATGATTGGACGGTTTATTATTTGCGCAAAAAAGCATTGGCTCAAAGAATTACCAAAGAGGAACTTGCATGGATTTTATTGCAGTTCAATCAAAAACGCGGGTATTATCAACTTAGAGGAGAAGAAGAGGAAGAACAACATGATAGATTGGTGGAGTTTCTGGCTCAAAAGGTTATAAAAGTGGAAGCGACCGGTGAAAAAAAAGGTGATGATGTTTGGTATAACGTGTATCTGGAAAATGGAATGGTATATCGACGCACGAGTCGTTTTCCTTTAGATTGGGAAGGGAAGATAAAGGAATTTATTGTCACCACCGAACTAGAAAAAGATGGATCACCCAAAATAGACAAAGAAGGAAAAGTCAAACGATCTTTCCGGGCACCCAAGGAAGATGATTGGACGTTGTTGAAAAAGAAAACCGAATTGGATATTGACAATAGCAATATGACAGTCGGTTGTTATATCTATGCTTCCTTGTTAAAGAATCCTGATCAGAAAATTATTGGTAAACTAGTACGAACCGTTGACCGTAAATATTATAAAGAAGAGCTGAAACAGATTTTGGAGGTTCAGAAAGAGTTGATTCATGAACTGCAGGACACTGCGCTGTATCAAGCCTGCATCGAAGCACTCTATCCAAACAATGAGGCTCATCGAAACAATATTACGAAACCAGATTTTATCAATCTGTTCATCAACGATATCCTTTTTTATCAGCGTCCATTAAAGAGCAAGAAATCATTGATTAGCGACTGCCCGTATGAATCTCATTATGATAAAGACGGTACCCCACATCCGGTGAAATGCATTGCCAAGTCAAATCCATTGTTTCAAGAAATACGTTTGTGGCAGTTTGTCCAAAACTTGAAAATCTATCAAAGAGAAAAAATGGTGAGTGGTGGCCAGTTGGATTTGTTTGGTAATGAGTTGGCGGGCAAGTTGCAAACTGATGTTGATGTAACGAGTGAATTCCTGAAGTCGGAAGATGATTTTGTACAATTGTTCGAGTGGCTGAATGAAAGAGCCTCAATCAAACAAGATACATTGCTCAATTCTTATTTCAAAATCAAAAAGGAGAAAGGCAAAGACCAATATCCCTATCGTTGGAATTATGTTGAGGAAAAAGAATATCCATGCAATGAGACCCGTGCTGTCATTTTAAGCGGATTGTCAAAATGCGATGTGAGTTCTGATTTTCTAACTCACGAACAAGAGATGGGGCTTTGGCATTTGCTTTATTCAATTGACGATAAAAATGAAATTGTCAAAGCATTAAAAAAGTATGCGGAGAAGAATGATTTGCCTGATACATTCGTGGAGGTTTTTGCCAAAATTAAACCCTTCAAGAAAGACTATGGCTCATATTCTGAAAAGGCAATCAAAAAGTTGCTTCCGTTAATGCGCATGGGCAAGTATTGGAGTGCCGATACTATTGATTCAAAGACGAAAGAGCGTGTTGAGAAAATAATCACTGGCGAATATGATGAAAACATAAAGAATCGAGTGCGCGAAAAGGCCATCAATTTGACAGACATTACCCATTTCAAAGGCTTGCCAATATGGTTGGCTTGTTATATTGTATATTGCCGCCATTCAGAAGCCAAAGAGATTGTTAAATGGGAAACCCCCGAAGATATAGATGCCTATCTCAAACAATTCAAGCAGCATTCATTGCGAAATCCTATTGTAGAACAGGTGCTTACAGAAACCCTTCGAACTGTACGCGACATCTGGAAGCAGGAAGGCCAGATTGACGAAATCCATCTTGAGTTAGGCCGTGAAATGAAAAATCCTGCCGACAAGCGCAAAAAGATGACAGAAAGCATTCTTCAAAACGAGAATACCAATTTGCGCATCAAGGCTATGCTTGCGGAGTTTATGGACCCTGATATGGGTATTGAAAATGTTCGCCCCTATTCGCCGAGTCAACAGGATATTCTGCGCATATATGAGGAGAATGCGCTTGATAATTTGTCAAAAGATGACAAAGATTTCGATTTCATCAGCAAGATGTCGAAAACGGCCAATCCTTCAAAGTCAGATATCCTAAGGTATAAGTGTTGGTTGGAACAGAAATACCGTTCTCCCTACACAGGCGAAGTGATTCCTTTGTCAAAACTTTTTACTCCTTTATATGAGATTGAACACATCATTCCTCAATCACGCTATTTTGATGATTCTTTTAGTAATAAGGTGATTTGTGAGGCGGAAGTCAACAAGTTAAAGGACAGGTTGCTGGGCTATGAGTTTGTTAAGAGCAACGCGGGAAGAATTGTGCAAATCAGCCAAGGAAAAACGGTTAAAGTATTCACTGTTGAAGAGTACGAAAAGTTTGTAAAGGAGCATTATTCCAGCAATCGAATGAAGATGAAAAAGTTGTTGATGGATGATATTCCAGACGGATTCATCGAACGACAATTGAACGACAGCCGTTATATCAGTAAATGGGTGAAAGGATTGCTTTCGAATATTGTCCGTGAGAAGTTGGAAAATGGTGAATATGAACAAGAAGCGGTTTCAAAGAACTTGATTTCGTGCAATGGTTCGATTACCGACAAACTGAAAAAGGATTGGGGAATGAATGATGTTTGGAATAGCATCATTCTGCCTCGTTTCCAGAGACTAAATGAATTGACGGGGAGACAATGTTTCACCGCTTACAATGCAGAAGGGCATGAGATACCTAATATGCCGCTTGAATTGCAAAAAGGCTTCAACAAGAAGCGTATCGACCATCGTCATCATGCGATGGATGCCATAGTAATTGCATGCGCCACACGCGACCATGTGAATCTGTTGAACAATGAGGCCGCCCATTCAAAACACAATGCCAATCGCTATCAGTTGCAACGGAAACTGCGTAGGTTTGAGAAGATAATCATTGATGGAAAAGAAAAAGAAATTGCCAAAGAGTTTCTTAAACCGTGGGATACTTTTACTACGGATGCAAAGCAAGTGCTGGAAAACATCATTGTAAGTTTTAAGCAGAATCTGCGTGTTATTAACAAGGCCACCAATCATTATCAGCATTACGATGATGAGGGCAAAAAAACAATGAGGAAACAAGAAAAAGGTGACAGTTGGGCAATCCGTAAGTCGATGCACAAAGATACGGTTTTTGGAGAGGTGAACTTAAGGATGAAAAAGACTGTTTCATTTGGCGAAGCAATAAAAAGACCAGAAAGGATTGTAAATAAGGATTTCAAGGCCAAAATCATGGAATTGTTGAGAGAAGGCCGTGATGCCAAATACATCAAAAAGTATGTTGAGGAAAACAAGGATGTTTGGTCGGACATCAATTTGTCCAGGATTGAGGTGTATTATTTTACCAAAGAAACTAGCGAACGCTATTATGCCACACGTTTTCTTAGTGACCTTGTGAGTTATTTTGCAGGTGTGACGAAGTTTGAAGATGCAATAAAAAAGATTGAGGCAGTTACGGACACAGGCATACAAAGCATATTGAAAGCTCATTTGCAAGCAAAAGGAAATAATCCCGAATTAGCTTTCTCGCCTGATGGCATTGATGAAATGAATAGAAACATTGTCGCTTTGAACCGCGGTAAGTTCCATTATCCCATTTATAAAATTCGTAGATTCGAGAGAGGCAATAAGTTCGCAATTGGTCAAACGGGCAATAAAACGACTAAATATGTTGAAGCTGACAAAGGAACCAATCTTTTCTTTGCTGTGTTTGGCATAGAAAAATTGAACAAAGAAACGGGGGAAACAGAATCAGTTCGCTCGTATCTGACTATTCCACTCAATGTGATGATTGGCTGTCAGAAGAGATATGGTTCAAAGTGGCGTGTTGAGATTGAGTCATTTTTGAAAGAAATGGAACTTGTTTCCGTTGATGCTACATTGCTGTTTATCCTTTCTCCTAATGATTTGGTTTATTTGCCTACTAAGATTGACAATGATGGTGCCAGTAGAATTGTTGAAAGATCTCGTATTTATAAAGCAGTTTCTTTTACGGGTAATAGGTTCTATGCTATACCGTATAATGTTGCCCGAAGCATTGTTGATAAGACTGAATATACCCAATTAAACAAAGTGGAATTTTCTGACAATAAGGATTCTATCAAAGAGATCTGTGTCCCCATAAAAGTTGACAGATTAGGAAACATCATTGAACTTAATGGCCAAAAGCTATGATCAAGCGAACCCTGTTCTTTGGCAATCCTGCCTACCTCTCCTTGCACAACGCACAATTGGTCATCAAACTGAACGATGCCCAAACGCAAGAAGAGGTAACGAAGACCGTTCCTATCGAAGACATTGGCGTGGTGGTGCTCGAAGACCGGCAAATCACCATCACCAATGGTGCTATGGATGCCTTGCTGCAAAACAATTGTGCCGTCATCACCTGTGATGAAAAGCATATGCCTGCTGGTTTGTTGTTGCCGCTTGAAGGTCATACGGTGCAGAGTGAGCGTTTCCGCTGGCAGATTGAAGCTTCTCTGCCGTTGAAGAAACAACTATGGCAACAGACTGTCCAAGCCAAGATCCGTAACCAAGCCTCTGTGCTGAAGCGGTTGAGTGGGGTAGAGGTGGGTTGTATGATGGCTTGGGCTAACGATGTGAAGAGTGGCGATAGCGAAAACTTGGAAGGTCGGGCGGCAGCCTATTATTGGAAGTCCGTTTTTCCGGAAATGGAGCGGTTTGTACGCGACCGCGAAGGTGAGGCACCCAACAACCTTTTGAACTATGGTTACGCCATCGTTAGGGCTGTGATTGCCCGATCGTTGGTGGCCAGTGGTTTGTTGCCTACCTTTGGCATCCATCATCACAATCGCTACAACGCCTATTGCTTGGCGGATGACGTGATGGAGCCCTATCGGCCGTATGTTGACGAGTTAGTGATAGATATTTTGCGTAGTGGCGTTGATTGTAGCGAACTGACTACAGACTTGAAGCGACAATTGTTGGGGCTACCTGTAAAAGAAGTTGTCATTGACGGTCGCCGTAGTCCGTTGATGGTGGCGGCATCGCAAACCACAGCCTCTTTAGCGAAATGTTTTGGCGGTGAATTACGGAAAGTGGTATATCCGATGATGGAATTGTAATGGACCGATTTAGCGAATATCGTATTATGTGGGTGCTGGTGCTTTTTGATTTGCCTACCGAGACAAAAAAGGAGCGCAAGGCTTATGCCACTTTTCGAAAGCGCATCATGGCCGACGGCTTTACGATGTTCCAGTTCTCCATTTATCTGCGGCATTGTCCCAGCTATGAGAACGCAGAAGTGCATATCAAGCGGGTAAAATCATTCATGCCTGAGTTTGGCGATATTGGCATCTTGTGTATTACCGACAAACAATTTGGTGACATGGAGATTTTCAGCAACTGCAAGCCGAAGACGGTAGACACGCCTTGCCAGCAATTGGAACTATTTTGAATCGGGAAAAATAGTCATAACAAAGAAAAATCCAACTCAAATGAGCTGGATTTTTCTTTTCTGAAACAACTTCTAAATTGTTGTGGCTCTTTGCTTTACACATATCGTGTTGTTTCAAAGAGCAAAGATACAAGATAAATGCAAGCAATTCACAACAATTGCGCTGATGCCCACCATCACACTGACGTTGTTTCAAAGAGCAAAGATACAAGATAAATGCAAGCAATTCACAACTTCAATAGGCTTTCAATCGTCCCCGCTGCCGTTGTTTCAAAGAGCAAAGATACAAGATAAATGCAAGCAATTCACAACTATTTGAAGCGGTTTTTTTCTTGTCCCTATGTTGTTTCAAAGAGCAAAGATACAAGATAAATGCAAGCAATTCACAACGGAGGGCGGCGCGGGGTCTCACGACAGAAAGTTGTTTCAAAGAGCAAAGATACAAGATAAATGCAAGCAATTCACAACAAACCATAAGGTAAGTCCAAAGTTTTAAGAGTTGTTTCAAAGAGCAAAGATACAAGATAAATGCAAGCAATTCACAACGTCCGCGTCGAAGTCGAAGTCCGTCTGCGGGTTGTTTCAAAGAGCAAAGATACAAGATAAATGCAAGCAATTCACAACCCGTTGGCGCGATATTGTGGGATAAATTGAGTTGTTTCAAAGAGCAAAGATACAAGATAAATGCAAGCAATTCACAACAGGTTTTAAGATTCAAGGCTTTTCGTATTCGTTGTTTCAAAGAGCAAAGATACAAGATAAATGCAAGCAATTCACAACTCCAACGGGAAGATGATAGACGAGTTTGTCGGTTGTTTCAAAGAGCAAAGATACAAGATAAATGCAAGCAATTCACAACTGATTAGGTTTATGCAAATATAGCCTATAAGTTGTTTCAAAGAGCAAAGATACAAGATAAATGCAAGCAATTCACAACAGGTCATCGGTTACGACAGCAACTACGCCCGTTGTTTCAAAGAGCAAAGATACAAGATAAATGCAAGCAATTCACAACAATTGTTAGATTCTATCGTAAACTCATAAGTTGTTTCAAAGAGCAAAGATACAAGATAAATGCAAGCAATTCACAACTCTACTTCAAGCAACGTAAAGCATTTTTCGGTTGTTTCAAAGAGCAAAGATACAAGATAAATGCAAGCAATTCACAACTGTCTCTACTTCGTCCCTTAATACATCCAAGTTGTTTCAAAGAGCAAAGATACAAGATAAATGCAAGCAATTCACAACTTATGAGGAAGAGCAATTTCGTGCTGATATGTTGTTTCAAAGAGCAAAGATACAAGATAAATGCAAGCAATTCACAACAAGGTCAGCATCGTTTCCATGGCCACAATCGTTGTTTCAAAGAGCAAAGATACAAGATAAATGCAAGCAATTCTGCTATTAGTACAGATTATTTTCTACTTTTGTCCCCACCAAACATCCTAAAACTGACCCCATGACCAGAAAAATACACCTCCAAGAAGAAGCCGTACGCTGTCTGCTCTGCGCCGATGCGCCGTGCAGCAAGGCCTGCAAGAATGGCGACCCGGCACGCACCATTCGCGCCATACGATTCGACAACGAAGCCGTCGCCGGACTGTGGCTCGACCCGTGCAGCGACGCCGAGCTGCAAGCCGCCGAGGCAGCCTGCATCCACTACGATAGGCCGATCCGCATCAGGGAGCTGGCGGAAGCCGTCAAAGGCACGAAGCCACAAAAGGATCTCCCCAGCCTCGCCATCGACTTCTGCGGCATCCCTTGCGAGAATCCCTTCTTCCTCGCCTCGTCGGCCATCTGCACCAACTACGAGATGGTGGCGCGGGCCTTCGAAGCTGGATGGGCGGGCGTGTTCTACAAGACCATCTGCATGGAGGACATCCGCGAGGTTTCGCCGCGCTTCGATGCCGTCAACGAGCCGGGCCGCTCCGATTTCTTCGGCTTCCGTAACATGGAGCAGCTGAGCGAGAACCCCGTGGAGGTGGACTTCGACATCTTGCGCAGGCTGAAAAAGGACTATCCCTCGAAAATTGTCGTCGCCTCCATCATGGGCAACGCCGAGACGGAGTGGATCACGCTGGCGAAAATGGCCGAAGAGGCCGGCGTCGACGCCGTGGAGCTGAATTTCTCCTGCCCGCAGATGAAGTTGGCCGGCATGGGCAGCGACGTGGGGCAGAACTCGGAACTGGTGCTGTTCTATACGGCCTATGTGAAACATAATGTCAAGATCCCGGTCATCCCCAAGATGACACCCAACATCACACAAATCAACCAACCCGCCATGGCTGCCCACTTCGCCAGCGCCGATGCGGTGTCGGCCATCAACACAATCAAGAGCGTGACGATGAACAGTCGCGGTGCAGTTGCCGAAAAGAAGACTGTCTCCGGACTCTCAGGCCGCGCCGTGAAGCCCATCGCTTTGCGTCATATCCTCGAGATGGCGAAAAATCCCATTTTCACCGCCACCAACGATGGCAAACGCATCGAGTTGAGTGGCATCGGTGGCATCGAGACCTGGCGCGACGCTTTGGAGTTCATCCAGCTGGGCTGCAGCAACGTGCAGGTGTGCACCGCCGTGATGCAGTATGGCTACCGCATCATCGACGAGGATCTGGTAGGAGAGGAGCTGCCCAATTTCGACACGCCCACCAACCTCGACCGCGACACCATCGTGTATCCCACCTTCGACCGTGAGCAATGCATCGGCTGCGGCCGTTGCTACACCTCGTGTCAAGATGGCGGCCATCAAGCCATCACCTTTGATGCCGACTTGCGTCAGCCGCATCTCGATGGAAAGCGTTGCGTGGGCTGCCATCTCTGCCGACTTGTCTGTCCCACAGGCGCCATCGGCGTGGCTAAACGGATTGCGAAAACGAAATAAACGGAATTAAGATTCCCCTGCGGGGAATGGCGTAAAGTACTCGTATAATAAGCGGCGGCAAGTAATGTTTACCCGTTGTAAACGCTACAAGCCGCCGCATTTTAGTTGGACGAATTCTCCATTAACTTCGTTGAATCTTCGATTTCCCGAAGGGAATCTCATCCAGCTTTAGAACCTCAACGTCAGATTGCCCATGACATGGAAACCAGCCATCGGGATGAAGCCGATCTGGTAGTAGCGGTTGTCGTTGGGGTGACCGTAGCTGTCGCAGATGGCTGAGTAGACCCATCCGCTGGCGGCGTAGCGCTTGTTGAAGATGTTGTTGAAGTTCACCTTCAAGATGGCTTCCTTGACGACTTTCTTGGGTTTCAGCGTGTAGCCGAGGCTGACGTTGGAGGTGCTGTAGGCCGGCAACGAACGGTCGAGGTTCTGGGTGTTGTCGAGATACATACGTGAGACGTAGTTCGTGTGCCAGGTGGCCTCAAATCCCTTGTGGTGGAAGGTGACGAAACCGTTCAGGATGGCCGAAGGCGAGAAGGCTAAGGTGGAGTTGTCGTAGTGGATGACATCGTAGCCGTCGGTGGAGTTGTCGTAGTGGATGACATCGTAGCCGTCACCGTCGTAGGCCTGGCCGTTGGCATCGGTGTTGCCTTCCCAGTCGTCCCAGTTCTCCACGACTTCGTCGAAGTCCTTGATCTTGTTTTGGCTCAAGGCGGCGTTGGCCTCGATGGTCAACCATTTGGTGGGGCTCACGCCAGCCTGCAGCTCGACGCCCATGCGGTACGAGTCCTTGATATTGGTGGTGAGGGCCTCGCCGATGTCGCTGACGGCACCGGTCTGCACGAACTGGTTGTTGTAGTCCATATAATAGAGGTTGGCGCCGGCTTGGAAGATGCGTCCGTTGTAGTTGTAGCCCAACTCATAGTCGAGGAGTTGTTCGGGCTTGGGGAAGGGGTAGGAGCCGTTGTCGGTGAAGTTGTTACGCTCGGGCTCGCGGTGGCTCATGGCCACGGAGGCGTAGACGTGATGGCTGTCCGTGTCGAAGGAGATACCGCCTTTGGGGTTGAAGAAGGGGTATTTCTCGTGGATGTTAAGCTCTTGGTTGTAGTATTGGCTATTTTCTTCGTAGAACTTGTCGTTGATACCGTTGGTCTTGTAATCCACATAGCGGAACTGCATGTCGCCGAAGATGGTCCAGTGGTCGGCGAAGGTGTAGGCCGTCTTGACGAAGACGTTGCCGTCGAGCTTCTGTGCGTCGGAGTCGTAGTACTTGTAGTCGCCATCAGCGAGATATTTGTCAGCGACGTCTTGGTTGGCGATATAATTCACATAACCGAAGTGGTTGCCTTGGAAATTCTGGGCCGAGATGCCGCCGATGATGTTCCAATGTGCGTCCTTGTAACGGGTGAACCACACGAGGCCATAGGTGTCCTGACGAAGTCCTTTCTTGCGAACGAAGTCGGTCTTTTTCACTTGGTTGCCTTCGGCGTCGTAATAGGTCATGCCGAACTTGGAAAGTTTGTTGTTAGGACGGAACTCCTCGTAGTAGCCGTAGCCGTAGGTGTAGTGCAGCGTGGCCGTGGTCGACCAGTGCTCGTTGATCTCCCATGCAGCGGAGAGCAGGTTGTGGTCTTGCCAGAAGTTGTCGGTGGTGCGGTCCCAGAAGGTGCCGTCGTTCATCTGGTAGCGTTGGGTCATGTAGTGGCCGTTCTCGTCTTGGACGAAGTTACCGTCCTCGTCGGTGACGAGGTATTCGTAGAGCGAGTTGAACTGTCCCAAGCCCACCTTATACATATCGGCGTAGGTCTTGATGCCCGTGTGCTCACCATAGGTGCCGTCCATAAGGCTGAGGTCGTTGTTGCCTGCCGTCACGCCATTCCAGGCCTGGCCGGTCATCTCGAAGTTACCGATGTTCTTGTAGCGGAGGATGAAGTTCTTGCCCATCCAGGTGAGGCCGCCATAGTAGCTGCCGCTGCGGCCCTTGGTGCCGTGGATGAAGCCGTCGGTGTGGGTCTCGTGGTAGGCTCCGTCGACGATGAGGTGGTTCCAAAGCAAGCCAGTGGAGGCCTTGGCGCCGAAGTTGAGCGTGTTGAATGAACCGTAGGAGCCCGTGATCTCGGCACTCGGCACGAAGGAAGGTTTGGCCGATGTCAGCGATATCGTGCCGCCGAAGGCGCCGTCGCCGTTAGTGGAGCTACCCACTCCGCGTTGGATCTGCACTGAGCCGAGCAGCGAGCCATAGCTGTTCATGTTGGCCCAAAACACGCACTGATCCTCGGGCGAGTTGAGCGACACGCCGTCGAGGGTGACGTTGATGCGCGAGTCGCCAGCGCCACGGATGCGCATGTAAGAGGTGCCGGAGCCTATGCCATTCTCACCCCATGCGATGATGCCGGGCGTCTTGGCGAACAGGAAGGGGAGCTCTTGGCCGGTCTTCGAAAAGTCGTTGAGCTCCACCTTCTCGATGTTGGTGACGGAGAAGGGGGCGTTCTTTTGGACACGCAAACCGCCAACCACCACCTCGTTAAGTACTTCGTACTTCGTGGTGTCATACACCACTTCATTGTTTTGAGCATTCACATTTGCCGCGAATAACAATGCGGCGACAACA
>ONJF01000077.1 GCA_900318085.1 uncultured Bacteroidales bacterium | reverse complement strand
CTACGACTTCCACTTCTCAGAGCCTTCACATCTGATGCGGTTCTTCAAGAAAGCCACAGGCAAGACGTGTACACAATTCCAGCAAGAATACGAGAATGGGACGTTTGAATAACTCTTTTAGGTAAATTCCAATTTATCAGAGTGTTATATGACTTTAATAAAGCATGAGGAAATAATAGAAATGAAAATAGAGAAATTCACGAATGATGACTTTGCTAAAGCAGTACCACTGGCTGCTGGTGCATGGGGAGAGTTTTATGCCGACGAACGGCAGTGGTTTATCGATGCATTGGCAGAGTATATTCTCCGCTACAATTACAGCAATCCCTCGCTGGCCTTGAAGGCCGTGGGCGATGATGGCGTGATTCGTGGGGTGCTGTTTGCCAACTTCCATGACGACAAGGCAGATATCTATCAATGGCGCGAGAACATTGAAGCGCAGATGACCGACCATGAGCGTGAACGCTTCCGTCTTTTGGCCGACTATATGCTGGAGGTTGACAGGAAAACGGTGCAGTGCATGAATGACGGCGAGGTGAAACTATCGCTCTTCATCAGTAATCAGAAAGGCTGTGGAAAGCAGTTGCTGCAGGCTATGATGGATGAGTTCCAGCGCAGAGACCTGCGAAATCTTTACCTTTGGACCGACACCAGTTGCACCCACGAATACTACCCTCAGCATGGTTTCACACTGGTAGGTCAGTTTCTCAGCGAGGTCTATGACTCGTACGCTCCTGGCTATACCACATATATCTATAAGAAAGAGTTTCGATTAAACGAGAACAAAGCGTAATTGCTCGCTACAGTTTGAGACCTGATTTACGGATTTTTGTTTTTCATTGTAACATTTGTTACGCCCCACCTCGTTCAGCGGCTGTAATTTTGCAGCCAGAATTCATCACTAACTCAAAATACATCGAACTATGAACGAGAAAATGTTTTGTTTCCAATGTCAGGAAACTGCCGGATGCGCCGGCTGTAAGATTTCAGGAGTGTGCGGAAAGACCCCGCAAGTAGCTCATGCCCAAGACCTTTTAATCTATGTCCTTAAAGGATTGGGCGTCATCGCCAACCATCACCAGCACGGATGTGGACACGAATATTGCGATTTCCGCAAGAGTATCCACGCCTTCGTGAACGACGCACTGTTTTCGACCATCACCAACGCTAATTTCGACGCAGAAAGCATCTACGCCCGTATCGATAAAGGCTTAGAATTGCGCGAAATGTTCAGAGACCGAGTGACCAATAAGAAAGGCATCGTGCTTCCGAAACTTGATGTATTGGAATGGAGTTGCCCCCGCGAGCAATATGACGAGAAAGCCCAAACCGTCGGCGTGCTTGCCGAAACCAACGAGGACATCCGCTCGTTGAAAGAGTTGACCATGTACGGCCTCAAAGGTATGGCCGCCTACTTGGAACACGCCGCTCGCCTTGGCCAAGTCGATGGTGACATTAACGAGTTCATCCTGCAAACCCTTGGCCAATTGGTGACCTGCAACGATGCCAACGAACTCACTGCTCTTGTTCTGAAAACTGGCGAATGGGGCGTGAAAGCGATGGCCCTGCTCGACAAAGCCAACACGACCGCTTACGGCAACCCCGAAATCACCGAGGTGAATATTGGCGTGGGCAACCGTCCGGGCATCCTCATCAGCGGCCACGACCTCAACGACATTGAGCAGCTTTTGGAACAAAGCAAGGACGCTGGCATCGACATCTACACACATAGCGAGATGCTGCCTGCACATTATTACCCTAAACTGAAGAAATACAGTCACTTGAAAGGCAACTACGGCAACGCTTGGTGGAAACAGCGCGAGGAGTTTGAAGCCTTCAACGGCCCCATTCTGTTCACCACCAACTGCATCGTGCCGCCGACCTCTAATGCAACCTACAAAGACCGCGTTTTCACCACCAACAGCACAGGTTTCCCGGGTTGGAAGCACATCCCCGCTGATGCCAACGGCAAAAAGGATTTCAGTGAAATTATCGCTTTAGCCAAGACCTGCCAAGCCCCTAAAGAGATTGAGACGGGCAAGATTATAGGAGGTTTTGCCCACGAACAGGTGTTTGCCCTTGCCGACAAGGTAGTAGAGGCCGTGAAAAGCGGTGCCATCCGTAAGTTTGTGGTGATGGCAGGCTGCGACGGTCGTATGAAGAGCCGCGAATACTACACCGAATTTGCCAAGGCCTTGCCCAAGGATTGCGTCATCCTCACGGCTGGTTGCGCCAAATACAAGTACAACAAGCTCGCCTTGGGCGACATCAATGGCATTCCGCGCGTGTTGGATGCGGGCCAGTGCAACGACAGTTATTCGCTGGCACTCATCGCACTGAAACTGAAGGAAGTGTTCGGCTTGGATGATGTAAACCAACTGCCCATCGCCTATAACATCGCCTGGTACGAGCAAAAGGCTGTCATTGTTCTGTTAGCCCTGCTCAGCCTCGGTGTGAAGAACATCCACCTTGGCCCGACCTTGCCTGCTTTCCTTTCACCAAATGTGGCCAAAGTCTTGGTCGAAAACTTCGGCATTGGCGGGATTAGTACGGTTGAGGAAGATATGAAGAGGTTTGGGATTCTGTAGAATGCAGAATGCGGAATGCAGAATGCGGAATGCGGAATGGCGCAAAGCGACGCATGGCTTTGGCTGTTCCGCATTATTATGCCAGTAAGTCGGTTATCGCAACTCGATGATGATTTGGTTGAGGCTCAACGAATAGGTATACATGCAATTGTATGCTGTACTGAACACACAAAAGCTATCCATGTCTGCAGGACGATAAAGCAAGAAGTTGCAGATGTCGGTTGGTGTGATGAAAGGATTGTCCTTCAAGTGTGAATGCCAGATCATTGTCACTGCTTCTCCTTTTTCCGATTGGGTTGGGCAGCTGATTAGTGACTGATGATACTTGCGAAATGCGATAGGTTTTTGACTCTCGTTAAAGTCGATGGAGCAATCATTTCCGAAGGGAATCACGTTTGGCAGGACGGTGCCTTGCAAGAAATAAACCCTTGTAAGCGTGTCGTTGATGCGCACGATGTCAATGTTGGGATTGCCATAGGATTGTGTCGCAAAAGACATTTGGTCACCATATCGTTTGATTCCTTCCTCAAGCAGCTTGTTTTTTCGGTTCAACAAAGCAACCTCTTCAGCTGAAATCGGACGGACGGAATCCAGGATGACCGTCTCTTTGCTTGCAACGTCAAATTGATAGTCCAATACGCAGTTTTCGTTTCCCTTGTCAAAGAACACGACCCTCCAAAGATTGTTTTTAGGCTGCCATGAAACCGAGCTGCCAAGTTGCGCCATGTCATATCTCTCAAAAACGAGATCTGTGGCTATCCAATTCGCCCTTTCCGAGTAATACAACTGCCAGCCTTCTTTGATGATGCTGTCATTTATGGCATAAACTTTCTCAAGCGGCGGGAGGTTATGCTTTGCAAAATCACGTTTTGCCCCGCACGAAGTTAAGGCAATCAAAGCCAGACCTATCCCGAATAATAAATGTCGTTTCATATTTTTATGTTTTATTTTTTTGCAAAGGTAAAACTTTTTTTCAATTTCTCCAACATTCACTCTCTCCGATATCCTTTCCCTTCCTTAACAATCATCCCTTCGCTCACCATCTCTGAAAGCACACGGCTGAGTGAGGGTCTTGTTGCGCCAAGTTGTTCGGCAGCGGCGGCCACGGAAGTGATGCTGCCGTTGGCTTCGAGGTATTCGATGACGCGATTACGAAGGCTGTTGACGGCGAAGGTGCGCATCTTTCGACTCAGGAAATGGCCGCGTTCGGAGAGAATGCCAAGAAAGGCGCGCAACACTGTTGGCTCCTGTTGCATAAACTCGAAGAAAGCCTCACGGTTGATATGCCACACGGCGCAATTGGTAAGGGCGGTGACTTCCACAGGGACGACATTATTGTTGGCAAACAGAAACGCTGGAGCCAGCAGCATAGGGGCTTTCAGGTGGTCGACGAGCACCTCGCGGCCTTCCTCGCCCATCATTCGCGCCTCGGCCTGACCCTCGACAAGTACCATCAGCGCACGGCAAGGGTCACCCGGATTGAGCATGCGCCTTCCAGCGGGATAGTCTTGTCGGCGACAAGGGCTTTCGAGCAGACGTTCCAAAGATTCGTCGCTGCATCCTGCAAAGAGTTTGACACGTTTCAGTTCTTCCATAACAGTGTTTTTTTCAGCGCAAAAATAAGGAAAAAAGTGCCTGATGTAACATTTGTTACGCTTTGCCGCAATGGAAGAAACTACTTTTGTATCATCAAACCAAAGAAAGGAGACACAACTATGAGCTACAACGATTGGAAAGACAAAACCGTGAGTTTCAAGAAGATTGATGTACGCGGCGTGCAGGGCAACTTTTTCCCTGGACTGAAAATGCAGGCTGCAAAGATGGCCGTCGGCGAAGGCATGGAAATCATCCAAAGTTTTGAGCCGATTCCGCTTTATGAGGTGCTTGAAGACCTTGGTTTCGAGCATTATACTGAAAAAGTGGCCGAGGCCGAATACCACACTTACTTCTACCGCGCCCAGATGAAACAGGCAGAGAAAGACATCCCGATGCGCCCTTACGCCCTCACCAACATGGCATTGATCGATGATGATTTGGCACAGACCGCCGTCAACTTCTGGGACTTGACCTGGAACGACAGCCGCCGTCATCTGCCATACGAGACACGTTTGTTGCTTTCGCTGGCTAATGCCGTCGGAGCAGGTCGTATGCGCCAAGCCACGCGCGAGTTGGTGAAGGCCTACATCCACGGCCTCGATTCCGCCGCTTTGGACGATGCGTTTGAATTGCTAGCCTGGAACCAAGGCATCGGTTATTTCAGTTCGGAAATCGGGCCTTCCACGCTGTTTCAAGCCTATAAGACCATCAAACAGATGGAGAAGAAAGGCAACAGCCGCGCCGAAATCATCGAGGTGCTGAAAGAAAAGTTCACGGAGAAAAATCCCGACATAAAACTAATGTAGGGACGCATTGAATGCGTCCGTAACAAAAACGCAATAATATGGAAATCACGAAAGACACCCGTTTAGCCGACCTCATCGCCCAATATCCTTGGTTGAAGATGGATATGGCAAAAGTGAACGAAAAGTTCAAGATGCTCAACACGCCCGTTGGCAAAATCATGTTGGGCAAGGCTACCAT
>ONJF01000032.1 GCA_900318085.1 uncultured Bacteroidales bacterium | reverse complement strand
GGCGGTTACACCTGCTCGCACCTGCGTTTCGGTGACCAGCCCATCCTGGCTCCTTACCTCGTCGGCACGCCCGACTTCGTGGCTGTCCACGTCCCGAGCTACCTCCGCAAGTATGACTGCCTCCGCGGCTTGAAGAAGAACGGCACGTTCCTCTACAACTCGCCCTGGAGCGTTGAAGAGACCAAGAAGCATCTTCCCGACTATGTGAAGAAGTATCTGGCCCTCAACAATATTAATATGTATATCATCGACGCCACGAAGATCGCCGCCGAGATTGGTCTGGGCAACCGCACCAACACCATCCTCCAAAGCGCCTTCTTCAAGATTTCGGGCGTCATTCCTTACGACCTGGCTGTCGAGCAGATGAAGAAGTTCATCGTGAAGAGCTACGGCAAGAAGGGTGAGGACGTCGTCAACATGAACTATGCTGCCGTTGACCGCGGTGGCGAGATCACCAAGGTTGAGATCCCCGCAGCATGGGCCAAGCTCGACTGCACCACCGACTTCGTCTTCGAGCACAACGATGCCGATCCCGAATTTATTAATAAGGTGATGCGCCCGATGGTCGCCCAGTGTGGTAACGACCTGCCCGTGAGCGCCTTCAAGGACATCGTTGACGGTACCTTCCCGGCTGGCACCACCGCTTACGAGAAGCGTGGCGTCGCCACCGTCGTTCCCGAGTGGAATCCTGCCAACTGTATCCAGTGCAACCAGTGCTCGCTGGTGTGCCCGCACGCTGCCATCCGTCCTGTCGTCATGACCGACGCCGAGCTGAAGAAGGCTCCCAAGGGCATGAAGACTGCCGACATGAAGATGCCGAAGGAGATGGCTGGCATGCATTTCAGAATGCAAGTCTCCGTCTTGGACTGCACCGGTTGCGGCAACTGCGCCGATGTGTGCCCCGCCAAGGAGAAGGCTCTGGTGATGAAACCGCTCGAAAGCCAACTCGACGAAGCCAAGAACTGGGAGTACGGTCAGAAGAAGGTCACCTACAAGGACGAACTCATCGACAAGTACGCCAACGTGAAGAACAGCCAGTTTGCACAGCCGCTGTTCGAGTTCTCGGGTGCCTGCGCCGGTTGCGGTGAGACACCTTATATCAAGACCATCACCCAACTCTTTGGTGAGAGCATGATGGTGGCCAACGCTACAGGTTGCTCGTCCATCTATGGCGGTTCCGCTCCTGCAACGCCTTACTGCAAGAACTACCGCAGTGGCAAGGGTGTGGCATGGGCCAACTCCCTGTTCGAGGACAATGCCGAGTACGGTCTCGGTATGGCCACGGGTGCTCGCAAGATCCGCGAAGGCCTCCGCAAGAAGGCTGAAGAGCTGGTCAACACCACCGTGTTCGACTGGATGAAGGAAGCCACGCAGAAGTGGTTAGACACCTACAACGACACGGTTGCCAACCGCAAGGCTACTGACGAATTCGTCGCCGCCCTCGAAAAGGCTATCCTTTCCATCGACGGTTGCATCGACTTCTTCGGTTCCAAGAAAGCCCAGGACATCTACGGCAAGGAAGTTGCCGCACAGAAGCTGGAAGAAGCCAAGAAGGCCAAGAAAGCCGGCCGCAAGATCTGCATCTGCCACGGTTGCGAGCTTGAACAAGAACTGTTGGACAACAAGGACTTCCTCGCCAAGAAGAGCCAGTGGATCTTCGGTGGTGACGGTTGGGCATACGACATCGGTTTCGGTGGCCTCGACCACGTGCTGGCCAGCGGCGAAGACGTCAACGTCCTCGTCCTCGACACCGAGGTTTACTCGAACACGGGTGGTCAGTCCTCGAAGGCTACGCCTGCCGGTGCTGTCGCCAAGTTTGCTGCCTCAGGTAAGAAGGTCCGCAAGAAAGACCTCGGCATGATTGCCAAGAGCTACGGCTACGTCTATGTGGCTCAGGTCGCCATGGGTGCTTCGCAAGCCCAGTACTTCAAGGCCATCAAGGAAGCTGAGGCTTATCCGGGCCCGTCGCTGGTGATTTGCTACGCCCCGTGTATCAACCACGGCATCAAGATCGGTATGGGTCACTCCCAGATGGAAGAGAAGCTTGCCGTTGACTGCGGTTACTGGCACCTCCCACTTGGATTCGAAGGAACCCAACTGGGCCGACTTCCAGAAGTTCATCATGGGTGAGGTGCGTTACAACTCGCTCGTGAAGACCTTCCCCGAGGAGGCTAAGGAACTGTTCGCCAAGACCGAGCAATTCGCCAAGCTCCGCTACGAAGGCTACAAGAAGCTGAGCGAAGGGAAATAATCTTTCCTGATTCAAATGAAAACAGCGCATCCCGTCGGGGTGCGCTGTTTTTTTGGCTGTCATTGTCGCAATCTGCGTCTCGCAGATTGATTTGGTGCCTTTTATTGTTTTTCCGACTGCGGGACGCAGTCGGCGACAATGGAGGCATTCACCCAAGCCAAATTCTTGTCGTTGACTATAATATAACGAATGACATTTTCAAAATGCTTCTGGTCTCTTATCAGACGATCGTACGACTCCGATTGCCAAACACGGCCTGTGCGTTTTTCGTTCTCGTTGATTTTCTTGGCTGTATAGCTTTTAATAGAACGCATGACTTCAATCAAATCTTGCCCTTTTTTTAGTCTTATGAGCAAATGTACATGATTGGGCATCACGACAAATGCAATTAAATCATAGCGGTTGCCATCATAGAATAACAATGCGTCTTCAACTATTTTTCGATTGTTGTTTTTCTTGAGCAGACAATCTCCGAAATCATTGTCTAACCATTTGTCCACAGTTCTTCCAAACTTGTCGATATATTCTTTAATAGTGTTTTCATTCCATGGTTGTGGATGGCGTTTCAGCCAACTTTCTTTTTCTTCGTAGAGCCATTGAAGTTTCTCTTGTGGCAGAGAATCATATAGACGGAAAGTTACAAAAACAAATCTGTCATCTTGATGCCAATGGGGAAGATGTGTTCCCCAGTTCAGGTGCTCAAAGTCTTTTTCATCGAAATAAGGGAAAACATTGTCGCAATCTGCGTTCTCGCAGATGAAATCATGTTCATTTCTTTTGTGTTCTTGTGGCATTGGCGTGGCTTTTGAAATTGCAAACATAAGTAAAAAGAAAGAGAATGCCAAATTGTATTGACATTCTCGTTGTCGCAGTCTGCGTCTCGCAGATTGAAATTAGATTCTTCTTTTCCGACTGCGGGGACGCAGTCGGCGACAATGAAAAAAAAGAGGATGATGTTTCATCCTCTTTTTTCATCTGTGCGATTGCCTTGTTATTATTCGGCAGGAGTCTCAGCGGGAGCCTCGGTGGCCTGAGCGGGAGCTTCCGTAGCGGTGGCTCCACCCATCGTAGCGGCAGGAGTCTCGGTCTGGAGATCGGGCGACACCATGTTCTCAATGGCGCTCTTCGGGGTGCCTTCTTTGGCGTTTTTCGGAAGAGTGATGCTCGAAATCAGGCAGAGCACAACCAGGATGCCAGCCATCGTCCAAGTGGCTTTTTCGAGGAAATCGGTCGTTTGACGGACACCCATCATCTGGTTGGCACCACCGAAATTGGACACCAAACCGCCACCTTTTGAGTTCTGAACCAGAACAATCAGTCCTAATAACACGCTGACAATCAGGATTAAAATTACTACTAATAAATACATGTCTATGATTTTAATGTTTAACTTTCTTGTAGCCTTTCAATTTGGGCTGCAAAATAACGACTTTTTTCTGGATAATGCAAGCGTAATTTTTCATAAATTGAAATTGCCTTCTCGATATACCCCTGTTTCTCGTAGATTCGAGCCAAAGTCTCGCTGACGATGTTCTCTTGGTCGATGATGCTGTTTTGGGCTACCGAGATGGGGTTGTAGAACTCCGCCTTGGGTCTTGAGATGCTTGGATTCTCGAGTATGAATTTGTCTATCAGTTCCTTACGCGTGAGTTTCTTGGGTTGCTGCTGTTCCGCCTCTTTGCGTTGTTTCTCTTCTTCGATTTCCTTGAGGCGTCGGGCGATGATGGCTTTCAATTCGTCGAGCGATTTGCGTTTCTCTTCGAGCAACGCCATCTCGGCCGAGAGTTCTTCGTGGCTGCCACTGAGGTTGATCTCTGGGATGATGAACACTTTCTTTTGGATGATGCCGCTGTTTTGCTCTTCCGCGGTCTCGATAGGCTCGATGTTGGAGAAGACATTGTCGGTGGGAGGTATCTCGTCGGGCAGGGCGGGTATCTCGGGCTCGCTTTCAAAGCGGTGTTTGGCAATCAAGGTGAAGAGACGCAGCTTGTCGCGATTGGGCATGATGGCCGCCGTGCGGCGGAGTTGGCTTTCGTAGCGTTCATCGCCTGTATTTTGGTAAGCGATGGCCAACAAGGTCTGTCCAATGGCGAAATAGGGATGGCCGTTCACCATCTGCTCCATTTCGTTCACGGCATCACCTTTTAGCCGCTCGGGCCGCGTCATGTATCCTATCAGTTGCTTGCTGTCCAATTTTTTAGTTGAGAGTTTAGAGTTGAGAGTAGTTGTAAGTTTAGAGTTTAGAGTTTTCCATCATTCAGCATTCAGCATTCATCATTCATCATTCATCATTCCGCATTCCACATTCTTCATTCATAATTACCAGTTTACCAATGCCTTATTAAAAATGTCTTCCACCAATTGTTCGACGATTGTTGTTGTCAGCGACTCCTGCACCGCGTTCAGGTCCTGGTCGCTGGGGTAGTCCTCGTAGCGCGAGAAGGTCTGCTCGAAGTCTTTGGTGTCGTCGATGCGGTTGCTGAACCTGACTCTCACCGTGATGGTGAGGCGGTTCATGGCCGCGGTCTGCCCCGAGGTGATGGCCACAGGCATGGTCTTGTAGTCGGTAATCTCGCCTTCAAAAGCGAGGTCGCCACCTGTCTCCACCATGTCCAAGGTGGTTTGGTTGGTCATGGCATCGCGCAAGGCGTTGGTGAGGTTGTTGCTCAACAGCGGGTTGACGAGTTGGGCGTGGTTGGGAAAGTAGTCCACCGAGACGGTCTTGGCCTCTGCGGGTATCGAAGCGCCCGAGAAGGAATAGATGCCGCAGCCTTGGCAAACGAGTGCCAAAGCCATCACCAAAACCACTATCCTCGCCTTTATTCTCATAGGTTGATGCCGTATTCGTTGATTTTTCTGTATAAGGTGCGTTCGCTGATGCCCAAGGCCTTGGCGGCGTCTTTGCGTTTGCCGCGATGGGCTTCCAATGCCTTGATGATCATCTCTTTCTCGTGGTGTTCGAGGGAGAGGTTGTCGGTCGAGTGGGGCGTGGTACCTGTTGTGACGGGTTCCTCGGCGGGGACGAACTCGGCAAATTCGGGTTCGGTCTCAGGTTCGCTTTGGTTCACGCGAGTCACCACGGTGTCACCGATTTGAGTGACGGGAGAGGGTTGTACGTAACTTGGTTCTGTCGGATGGCCGCCGCTCATGCTGTTGACTTGGGCACGCAGTTCGGCGATGTCTTTCTTCATGTCAATGAGGAAGCGATAGATCAGTTCTCGATCCGATATGCCATCTGTCATGTCCTCGCGCGGTAGCAGCATCGGTAGGCTACTCTGCACCTTGACAGGCAGGTATTTCGTTAGCGTCTCCGCCGTGATGTTGCGCTCGGTCTCCATGATGGAAATCTGCTCAGTGATGTTCTTCAACTGGCGCACATTACCGTTCCAATGGTAGTTTTCCAACATCTTCATCGCGTCGGGGGTTAGCGTGATGGCTGGGATGTGGTTGCGTTCGGCGAAATCAGCGGCGAATTTTCTGAATAGCAGTGGGATGTCGGCCTTTCTCTCCCGCAAGGAAGGGATGTGGATGGGGATGGTGTTCAACCTATAATACAAATCCTCGCGGAAACGGCCTCTCTCGATAGCTAAAGGCAGGTCCACATTGGTGGCGGCCACGATCCTGACATCGGTCTTCATCACCTTGGAGCCGCCTACGCGAATGTATTCGCCGTTTTCGAGTACACGAAGCAATCTTGCTTGGGTGGAGAGGGGCAACTCGCCGACTTCATCCAAAAACAAGGTGCCTTTGTCGGCAATCTCGAAGTAGCCTTTGCGCTCGCCCACAGCACCGGTGAAAGCCCCCCTCTCGTGACCGAACAGTTCCGAGTCGATGGTGCCTTCAGGGATGGCGCCGCAGTTCACGGCGAAATAAGGGCCGTGCTTGCGCGCGCTATTTTGGTGGATGATCTTCGGGAATACGTCCTTACCCGTGCCGCTCTCACCCGTGATGAGCACGGTGAGGTCGGTGGCGGCCACCTGCGATGCGATGCCGATGGCGCGGTCCAACGCTGGGTCGGTGCCGATGATGCCGAAGGTCCGTTTTATTGCTTGTACGTCCATGTCAATTGTTTATGGAGTTTCCCTTCGGGAATGGAGAATGTTAGTTTTGTGTCCCGCGGCGGCAAATGCCAGTTACTATGTTGTAGCACCTCCAGCCGCCGCTTGTAAGTTAAAGCGTTATCTCCATTCCCCGCAGGGGAATCTCTTTTTATCTCAGTATTCCTCCCAATTCTTTTTCCATCGCGCCCTGGATCTTGCCCATGGTTTTCTCAATCACCTTGTCGGTGAGGGTGGTGGTGGGCGACATCAGGACGAAGCTCATGGCATACTGTTTCTTGCCTGCCGGGATCTTCTCGCCTTCGTAGACGTCAAAGAGGCTCATGGATTGCAGGATCTTGTTCTCAGCAGCCATGGCGACTTTCTTCACCTCGTCGAAGGTGACGCTCTTGTCGAAGATCATGGCGAGGTCGCGGCGCACGGCAGGGAACTTCGACAGGGGCTCGAAGTGCACTTCCTTGGCCTTGGCCAGGCATTGCATCATCAGCGTCCAGTTGAAGGTGGCGTAAAAGACATCTTTCTTCAGGTCGAAGTGCTTCAAGGTCTTCTTGCTGAGTTTGCCGAGGGTCACGATTTCCTTGCCATCAACACAATAGGTGGTCGCATAGTCGAAATGCGGCAGGTCGGATTCCTTGGCTTCCAAGGCCTTGAAGTCGAACTTGAAGTGGTTGAGCACGCCCATGACGTATTCCTTAAGGTCGAAGTAGTCGATGGCCTTGCTCGGGGCGTTCCACAACTCGGCTTGTTTGTTGCCGGTGAGGAAGAGGTCGAGGCAGGTGTGCTCGTTATAGGGCTTGAGCGGCTTGGTTTCGTCGCCGACTTTGCTTGCGTCGAAGAAATAGACGCTGCCAAACTCGAAGAACTTCATGTCGCTGACCTTGCGGTTTTGGTTGAAGGCGATGCTCTCCAATCCGCCCCACATCAGGGTCTGGCGCATCACGTTGAGGTCGCTGCTGAGCGGGTTCAAAATCTTCACGTTCTGGGTCGGGTCGAAAGCAGGGAAGGCCTCGCTGTAGGCAGCCTTGGTGAGCGAATTGTTCATGATTTCGTAGAAGCCGTTGGCGACGAGCATGTCGCTGATCTTCTGCTGCATCTTGTCGGCGTCGGGCTTGGTGGCACGGCTGATGGAGGCGTGGATGCGGCTCGGGATCTCGATGTTGTCGTAGCCGTAGATGCGGAGGATTTCCTCGACTACATCGGCGGGACGGGTCACGTCGACCTTGCTGGTGTGCACGTCGACGACCACGTGCTTGTCGTCTTGCTCAACGACTTGGCACTCAAGGCTCTTCAGTATGTTGACGGCTTGGCTCGGGTCGATGACCTTGCCGGCCATTTTGTTCAGGTAGTCAAACTTCAAATCCACGCGGGCAGGGGCGAAGTCGCCGTTTTTCACGTCCTTGATCTCGGAAGAAATCGTTCCTCCGGCCAGCTCCTTAATTAATAAGGCGGCGCGTTTCAAGGCGAAGAGGGTGATGTTGGGGTCGGCGCCGCGCTCGTAACGGAACGAGGCGTCGGTCTGCAGGCCGTGGAACTTGGAGGTCTTACGGATGCTGGTGGGGTTGAAGTAGGCACTCTCGAGGAAGACGTTGGTGGTCTCCATGGTCACGCCCGATTTCTGTCCGCCAAACACGCCCGCGATGCACATGGGCTCTTCGGCGTTGCAAATCATCAGGTTACGGTTGTTGAGTTTGCGTTCCACGCCGTCGAGGGTGACGAAAGGCGTGCTTTCGGGCAGGCATTTCACCACGACCTTCTTACCCGTGATCTTGTCGGCATCGAAGGCATGCATGGGTTGGCCGACTTCCATCAGCACGTAGTTGGTGATGTCGACGATGTTGTTGATGCTGCGGATGCCGACAGCGGCAAGGCGGTTCTTCAGCCAAGCTGGTGACTCGCCGACTTTCACGCCGCTGACGGTCACGCCAGAGTAGCGCGGGCAGGCCTGTGTGTCTTCCACCACAACATCGATGTCTAGGTTATGGTTCTCCACCTTGAAGTCGTCCACCGAGGGGCGGATGAGGTGGTATTTCGTGGTGCTCTCGCGCTGGTTGAGGGCGGCCACCAGGTCGCGGGCTGAGCCGATGTGCGAGGTGGCGTCGCTGCGGTTGGCGGTGAGGCCGATTTCGAAGGTATAGTCCTCTTCCACAGGGAAATAGAACGAGGCGGGCTTGCCCACTTCATAGTCGTCAGGCAGCACCATGATGCCTTCGTGCGAGGTGCCAAGTTGCAGTTCGTCCTCGGCGCAGATCATGCCTTCCGAGACCTCGCCACGGATTTTGCCTTTCTTGATGGTGATGTGTTCGTCGCCAATCCAGAGTTCGGTGTTGATGGTGGCCACGAGCACCTTTTGTCCTGCCGCCACGTTGGGTGCGCCGCACACGATGTGCAAGGGCTCTTCGCCGCCCACGTCGACGGTGGTGATGTGGAGGTGGTCGGAGTTGGGGTGGTCGATGCAGGTGAGCACCTTGCCCACGACCACGCCTTTCAAGGCGCCTTTCACCGACTCAAAACGCTCTAGGTCTTCCACTTCGAGGCCCGTGGAGGTCAACAATTCGCTGACTTTCTCGGCTGGATATTCGCAGTTGACGTATTGTTTCAACCAGTTGTAGGAGATTTTCATTTTATTGTATTTATTTAATTTTCAATTTATTTCATTGTCGCAAACTGCGTCCCGCAGTTTGAAAATGGAACTACGGAAGTAGTTCCCGACCATGAAGCCGCAAAGATACGAAAAACTGACAAAATGGCACGAAGATTTCTTCTTCAAAAATTGCGAAACCTCAAAAAAGTGTGTTTTTTGTGTTGCAATAACCTCAAAAACGTGTAATTTTGCACCGAAATTAAAGTCAAAAACGTGAAAAATAGGCTGTTTGTTAACCTCAAAAACGTGAAATTACTATTATGAAACGAAAGATATACAACAAGTTACTTGAATGGAAGGAAGTGAGCAAAGGAACGAGTGCATTGATGGTGGAAGGAGCGCGGCGTATAGGTAAGAGTTTTATTGTTGAGGAATTTGCCCGAAATGAGTATGACGATTACTTGCTCATTAATTTTCGTCTTGCGCCAAGGGAGGTAAAAGAGTGGTTTGACTTGTATTTGGAAGACCTCGACAAATTGCTGTTGAATCTCCAATTGCATTACAACAAGCAGCTGAAGCCTCGTCGGTCGGTCGTCATTTTCGATGAGGTGCAGGATTGCCCTCGCGCTCGAGAAGCCATTAAGTTCCTTGTGGCCGATGGACGGTTTGATTATATGGAGACGGGTTCGCTGATTAGCATCAAAAAGAACGTGAAAGACATTGTAATACCATCAGAGGAAGAAACGGTAGACATGTTCCCGATGGATTTTGAGGAGTTCTTGTGGGCCATGGGAAACGAGACCTTGATGCCTTATATTGAGGATTGCTATGCGAAACGCCAGCCGCTTGGTCAGGCGTTGCATCGGAAGGCGATGGATTTGTTTCGGCTTTACATGGTGGTCGGGGGGATGCCTCAAGCCGTGTTGAGATACATCGAGACTCAGGACTTTCGTAAGGTAGAAGCCGTCAAAAGGCAAATCTTGACGCTCTATCGGAATGATATTCACAAATATGCCGATAAAGCCGAAAACAAGGTGACAGCCATTTTCGACGAGATTCCCGGACAGTTGCAAAAGCACGAGAAAAAGTTTCGGCTTTCGGCTCTTGGTACGGACGCCCGTATGCGCGATTACGATGATGCATTTTTCTGGCTCAGCGACGCTCGCATCGTCAATTGCTGCTACAACGCAACCGAACCGAGCCTTGGCTTGCGCCTCAACGAGTCGCGCACTACGGTGAAATGCTATATGGCCGACACGGGGCTGCTTGTCAGCCATGCTTTCAATGAGAAGGGGAAAGTGCCCGTGGAAATCTACCAGAAGATGATGCTGGGCAAGTTGGAAACCAACGAAGGGATGTTGGTGGAAAACGTTGTGGCGCAAATGCTTGTTGCGGCAGGGCACAAGTTGTTTTTCTACAGCAAGTCGAACAACAAAGATGCCGAGGATCGCATGGAGATTGACTTTTTGGTACGGAAATCGAAGATTACCAATCGCCACAACATTTCGCCTATAGAAGTGAAAAGCGGTGACAGATATTCGCTTACCTCGTTGGAGAAGTGCATCAGGAAATACGGACCTTATCTCTCAACGCCATTTGTGCTGCATGACGGCGACGTGAAAGTGGGAACCGACATTGTTTATTTGCCTTTGTATATGGCGGCGGTGTTGTAGGATGCAGTTTTTTTGCCGGTTTTTACAAGCAGCAACGATTGATACAAGCTCCGTAACCCAAGTTTTTTGGCCGTTACGGAGCATGTATTTATTGATAATAACTCCGTAACTCGATTTTTTTTTGAGTTACGGAGCGACTATCACACTTCGTATGGAAAATTTACGGCATTCGGAAAAACCGAACGCGATGCGATGTATCAACTGACTGACTTGTTCTGTCTGTTCCACTTGCGTTTTGTGGCGAACAACAACGGCCAGGACCATCATTTTTGGAGCAATATGCGCGAGAACCCGTCGCGGATGACGTGGCGCGGCTATGCCTTCGAGCAGGTTTGCTTGCAGCACATCCCACAAATCAAGGAAGCCATTGGCATCAAGGCGGTGCTGAGCAATGTGTGTTCGTGGTCGTGCCCAACCTTCACCGACAATGACGGCAACGAGTGGAAAGGTACGCAAATCGACTTGCTTATCGACCGCCGCGACGAGGTTATCAATGTTTGCGAGATGAAGTTTGCTAACGACACCTATATTATCGACAAGGATTATGAGGTCTTGCTTCGCCGTCGGCTGACCACTTTCCGGCACCTGACGCGCACCCGCAAGGCCTTGCATCTCACCATGATAACCACTTACGGAATAAGCCAAAACTCGCACAGCGGCGATGTCCAAGCCGAGGTGACGGTGGACGACTTGTTTGATCGTTAAAATCGCGATACCTTATCCGTAACCCTGTTTTTTTATGAGTTACGGATAGGGTATCATGCTTTTTCCGGAGATGTATTTCTGATAGGTTTGGTGTGATTTGAAAAATAATTCAAAAATTTCAACAAAAAAATTATTGCAATTCGATAAAATTTGTATTTTTGTAGGGTATTTATTGTTGCAATTATGTTGAAAAGAAATTTGTTGTTCGGTTTGGTTATGTTTTGTTGTCTCTCTCTGGCAGCCCAAGAGAAAGGCTTCCTAACCACCTATTCCGAGGTGGATCACTCATGGTTTGTAACCGACGCCATAGAAACTTCGGATGGCGGTTTCCTGGTCAGTGCGTATGACTATTGGGGGCCAAGTAGTATGTTGTTGAAATTGTCTGCCGAAGGAGAGATTGTGGTTAAGAGAAGTGTTATGGCAGAAGATACGACCATCCATGCCTATAGGTTCCTTCTAATTCCCGAAGACAATGGAGATGAGTATATGGCCTTATGCCCCAGCCATCCTGCCGATGGCAGTACGGCAGCGCTTATGCTCCTGAGTGTCGATGAAGATTTGAACATTGTTTCAAGGAGAACGATACCTTGCTCTTTCTTCGATGAAGGAAGCAGATTCTTTGATGCGAAATTCCTTAAGTCCGACTCGAGTTTCTATGCTGCCTTGACTTCAAGGCTTGGAGAAATGCCCAACTCCATTTTTCTTACTAGATTTGATTTTGACGGCAATCTGCTCAATTGCCAAAGATTGGAAAGAGATTCTTTGGCGGAAGCGTGTAATCTGTTTCATGACGAAGAGGGCAGGATAGGACTGTTTGGCGACTTTGGCCCTTCTCACATGGGCATTTTGTTTTTTGACGATTCTTTGCAATCCATTAGCAGGGATACCATATTTCAATGGACAGCACCTGAAGGAAACAGTGGGGAATCATGTCATTATTTTATTCATGATATGATTAACAGCCAGGCAGGCAAGCTTCCGAATGGATCCTACGTGGTTTCCTCGAGATTGTCGGAAACGCTGCTCCATGCCAACGGCTATCCTTATGCCTACGACCATTCGGTTATCTTGGCCAAATACGAGAACGATTTTCATCAGCCTGAAAACATGCTTATTACAGAACACATGAACGATACTGTTGAATATCCGGCATTCTACAGGTCAATGGACTTTCGGGAGATCGCTGAGATGAAATGCAATGTCTTTCAGTGTTCCATACTTAATGAACACCCGGGGTCAGGTGGTTTGATGCAGCCTTTCCCGACGGGCATTTCGGTCATCAAAGCCGACCAAGACCTGAACGTTGAATGGAAGAAGCGTTTCTTGAGAGACGGGAACTATCAAGCCATGGTCATTAATGCCACCAGTGACGGTGGTTGTCTTGTGGCAGGTTCCCTTGGGGATTTTCAAGCGCGGCGATTCGATGTTTTTGCCTTGAAAATCGATGCCGATGGCACTGTCGGGCTTGACGAAATCCAAGAAGAGAGCATGGCTTACGTCTATCCCAATCCTGCCAAAGAAACCATTAGAATTGGCGGGGTGGAAGCTAAGGAAACGCAGGTGTACAACACTTTGGGACAATGCGTTTTGAGTTTTTGCGGAAATGAAGCAAGTGTTAGTAATTTGTCAGCTGGAGTTTATCTGTTGAGGGTTTTCGATAGCGAAAGTGCAGTGCATGTCTTGCGTTTCGTTGTGGATAGATAAAGGAATGAGTCAAATAACATTTACAATAGAAAATAAATAATGTTAAATAAAAAAGACTAAAACAATGAAAAAGAAGAATTTAATCTTGATGGCTTTGGCCATTATGGTGGTTGTCATTCCGTTTATTCAGGGATGCGAGAAAAAAAAGAATTGTTATTATGGGCATGATGGAATTGTGTACAATCCATTGACTAATGACTGCGAATGCGTCAATTATTACGAAGGAATGGAATTGGACACAGGTTATAACTCTTGGATTGATATAGTGCATTATATGCAATACAATACAAGGGCTGACAAGCCGAATTATCCTTATTATTCACGTGAAGGAGATACCGTTAAAACTTGTGGTTGGATTAATCATGTGGATGGGCAAACACTGTTGCCGAATGAATCCGACAGCCTTTATGTCCAATTTGTTATTTCTGATGATTCCCTTGCTGCGATGAATGCCGATTTTCTTTCTGAACGGATTCATATTGAAGGAGATATGGCGTTGTTTGATGGAATTGACCGAGATAAGAAATGCTATATAAAAGGGATTATTACCTTTCATCCGAAAGCCAATGCTCTTTGGTGGATAGATGATGGGCCAGCTGATCCTGATCCTTCTCATAATTGCTCTACTGCTACATTTGCATTGTGTTTGATAGAAATTAAAAATTGAAAGTCATGAAAATGAAATACTCACAATCTATTAGGAACACGTGCTTCGGCTCTCGCAATGGTGGCAGCGACCTTTTTCGCTTGCAGCAAGGAAAAGACAGCACAACGGGAAACAACAATCGAACAACAACCCAAAAGTCCAAATGATTACACCCTCGCCGAAATGGCTGAGGCGATGAGTTGGGAAGACGGCAAGGCTTTCTTTGAAAACCAAACTGTCAAGGACTACACTGCTGTGTGTGAAATGGTTTTGAATGATTTCGGCATCCTTTTTCAGTTTATATTTGTTTATTATCTAATTTTGCAAAACAAACAGAAAATCCAAGAAATTATGACAATAAAAACCTTAAAGAACATCCGCATTTGCTGTTTTGTGGCTTTAGCCTTTTGCCTTGTTTGGGCGGTATCAATTGTAGCCAATTTCATCGTTAACGTATTTGGCAATGCCGCATCTTCTCATCCTATTGATTGGTCGCAAAACACTTTCATGAAAGTTGTCGTGATCCTTTGTTATGTGATAGGCACAATAGCTATGATTGGGATATGTGTCAAAGTTGTCATCAATACTATGAGAGGCCTTCGCGAAGACAATGCTTTTCCAAGAAACAACGAAAAACTGATGTTTTGGATTGGCTTGGTTGACTTTGTTCGTCTTTTTGGGGCTGCCAATGTTGCAACATTATGGGATGATAATCTGGTATTGGCACTCGCGCCTGAAAATTTTGTCACCCCCTTCTTCCTGCTCTTCTTCGCCTTCATGTACAAAGTGGCCGCCGACGCGGTGGAGGAAAACAATTTAACCGTCTAAAAGGACGCGAGACTACGAGACACGAGACGCGGGACGAAATTGGTCTCGTGTCCCGTGTCCCGCAGTCCCGTGTCAAAAATGCTGATTCGACTATGATAATAATGAACTTAGACGTAATGTTGGCCATGCGCAAAATGCGCTCCAATGAGTTGGCCGAACGTATCGGCCTCACCCAAGCCAACCTCTCCATCCTCAAGACAGGCAAGGCCAAGGCCATCCGCCTCAGTACCCTCAACGCCATCTGCCGCGAACTGCAATGCACGCCGGGGGATATTCTGGAATATAAACCCGACGAGGAATGATATTAACCGTTTCCCGTCATGGCGGACAAGGATCCGCCATCTCCTGAGCGAAAGGAGATGTTTCCTCGCTCAGGGGATTGCGGGTTGAGCCCGCAATGACGGCGATGGTTTGATATTGTCGTTCTAGCGTAATAAAAAACTTATGATATGAAAAAGCATACTCTGTTGTTAATCTTAATCCTTACCTTGGCTTTTCTGACAAGCTGCAACACCCTCGCCCCCATGCTCTTCGGCTTCCGCGAAATCAACGGCTACGACGCGGAGCAATGCGAGAAATTCTATCGCAAGCTGCCTAAGGATTTTGCCTTCACGCCCTTGGTGTGCGACGAAGAACAATTCAGGCAAGTCAGCAACCTCGGCGCGGACTCCATGCAGATGAAAAACCTCTACCAGCCCCTGAAAATCATGTATTTCCACAGCAGCGAACTCGTCTCCTTCCATGTCAATTGCTACTGTCCGCCCACTTTAGGCTTCAACCTGAATTGGAACTATAACCATCAATTCGACGAGTTCCCGCCCGCGACAACCGTGCCTTTGGATGGCATGACCGTCACACGCAGCCAAATGCAAACTGTTTTCCCAGAAATCAAAGGGGAGAAGGGCTACACGGTGCTCGTCTTTTGGACCAATATGCTGCACAAAATCTCCAAATCGGAAATCAAGACGGTATATAAGAACTTGAAGAAGTTCGGACAACTTGAAACGGTAGAGGTGTATCTTATCAACAACGACATCCTCATGTCAAAGAGCCTTGAAGAGGTGGAGTAGGAGCGCGCTTTTTGTCCAAATAATTAATTTCCGTGCCACTTTTGCCATCGGTTCGGAAAAATGCGTTATCTTTGCGCCCAAATACTTTTATAATAGGAATGGCAGAGAATAACTTTTCAACCGACTATACCGACCTGCGTCCGTTGCATAGCTCACGCTATGGCAATAGCCGGGTCTATACGGCCAAATTCAATGGTAAGAAGGTCATTGTCAAGGCATTGAAGGAAGAATGTGCTAAGGATGAGGCTTGCCGCGCATCGTTGCGTCAAGAGTATGATACCACCTCGATACTCGACAATAAATATATCCGCAAGGCGCTTGATTTCGTTCAAATCGAAGGACTGGGCGACTGCATTATCTTCGAATACATCGAGGGCAAGTCGTTGGCCGAACATGTGCGTGTGGGCACCCTCTCCGAGAAACAGGTGAAGAGCGTCCTCGCTGAAGTGTGCGAGGCCCTGTATTATCTCCACCGCAACGGCATCGTGCATTGCAACCTCAGCCCCGAGAACATCTTGGTGACCGCCGCCGACTGCCGTGCGCGTCTCATCGACCTCGGTGTGCCCGAGACGAAACAGGATGCCGACCGCGAACTGCTTATCAAGGAGATGGAGTTTGTGGCCCCCGAGATCATCAAGGGCGAGGATGTCGACAACCGCGCCGACATCTATTCGTTGGGCAAGATCATGGAGTTCATCGGCGAACGCAATATATCGAAGCAGTTTGGTGCTGTGGCCACGCATTGCACCCAGTTCTCGCGCGAACAGCGCTACGACAGCGTCAGCGAGGTGCGCTCCGCCATCACCAAGAGCCACTCGATCGTGAAGGTCGCCATTGTGGCCGCAGTCCTGCTCATTTTGGGCGTGCTGGCATTCATCTATGTCCCCAAAATCAAAGCCAATGTCGAGAAAGAACGCGCCGAACGCCTGGCACACGACTTCACCCGCGAGGTCGACAAGATTCAAGCGGGATTGCCCCAACTCTGTAAGAAATATGCCATGCAGTCGCTTGACGAACCTGTCGCCGTCGACTGGTCGGAAGACAGCCTCCAACTTGTCGAGACCCTCATGCCTTACTTGTCGATGGAAGAATACAAGGGCAAGGCCTTGAAAGCCTTGGAGGACCAGAGCGCTGGCATCGTGAACAGCCGCCTCGACGATTTCGACCGCCTGCTGCTCACCGAGTTCAAGACGACCACTGACACCATCGCGGTGAAGATTAGGGAGGGACTGCCCGAAGCCACCGACTCGGTCTTGCTCGAAGAGGCCAAGAAATGGTTCCCCAACCGCCAGTGACGCTTTTTGAATCCCGCCGTAATAATTCGGCCTTTTTGGAGTTATTGTTTGTAAAACGACAACGAAGTGCATAGAAGAACCTACATATTCATGACGATAGGCTGCGTGTTGGCCTTGATGTTGAGCGGATGCTCCACCAAGAAGAACACCCTCACCCGTCGCATGTACCATAATTTGACCAGCCACTATAACGTCTATTTCAACGGCGAGCAGAGCCTCAAGGAGGGCGACAAGCAATTGCGTAGTACCGTGAAGGACGACTATACTCAGGTGCTCCGTGTCTACAACTACGGGACACAGCAAAACGGCACGGCGATGAACTCCACCATGGACCGCGCCATCGAGAAGACTGCCATCTGCGTGCAGAAACACTCGATGAAATTCGGCAGCCGCGAGCGTGTGAAATGGATCGACGACGCCTATCTCGTCATGGGAAAGGCGCATTTCTATAAACACGACTACATCCCCGCCAAGCGAACCTTTGACTTCGTCGCCACCGAATACAACTACAACGACATCGCCTATGTGGCCAATATGTGGCTCATCAAGACCTACATCCAGACCGAGGAGTATCCCAAGGCAGTAGCCATGATCGAGCAACTGCAGGCCAGGACCGCTGGCATGACGAAGCCTCCCAAGGAGCTGATGCGCAACATCGACTTCACCATTGCCGACTACTTTATCGCCGTGAAGGACTACAACAACGCCGTGCGTTACCTGAAGAGCGGTCTGCTGCTCAACAACGACCGCGACCTGCGCACCCGCGCCATGTTTATCTTGGGACAGATCTATATGCACCAAGGCGATGCACAACGCGCCACGGCGCAGTTCAAGAAAGTCATCAAGCGCAACCCCGAATATGAGATGGAGTTTGAGTCGCGCATGAATATGGCCAAGATGGGCACGTCCGACAACGCCAAGGAACTCTACAAGATGATGAACAAGATGCTCCGCGATCCCAACAACGAGGAATATCGCGACCGCATCTACTACGCCATGGCCGAGCTGGCCCTCCGCGAAGGCGACGAAAGCAAGGCCATCAACTACCTGCGTAAGTCGGTGGCAGCCTATAAGGACAACCAGATTCAACGCATGTACTCGTCGCTCAAGGCGGCCTCCATGCTCTTTGAACGCAGCGACTACGAACTGGCACAGGCCTACTACGACACCGCCGTCACCAGCATGAGCCGTGACTATAAGGACTACGACAGCATCATGAACATCTCGCAGACGCTAAACGAGTTGGTGATGTATGCCACCGTCGTTCGTGACCAGGACAGCCTGCTGCGCGTGGCCGCCATGGACAGCGTGTCGCGTAACATCCTCATCGACCGTATCATCGCACAAGTCATCGAGGAGGAGGAAATGGAAAAGGCGCGACAAGAATACGAGGAACAGCTCGCCTTGATGGGGTCTACCGTTGGCGATGTCGAGCAGCCCAAGTCGGAGCCTACCTCGGGGAGCGGGTCTTCATGGTACTTCTACAACCCCACTTCTGTCTCAAAAGGTATGACCGAGTTCACCCGTAAGTGGGGCATGCGCAAAAACGAAGACAACTGGCGCATCAGCGACAAGCAGAGTTTCGCAGCCTTCCTCTCCGGCGACGAAGACGAGGGGATGACCGACCTGAAAAACGCCAAAGCCAAACAAGACTCGCTTAACGCCACTTACACCACCCACGACCGTGGCTACTATCTCCGCGACCTGCCCTTCACCATGGAGCAGAAAGAGGTCTGCGACTCACTCATCTCCGATGGCCTCTATCATCTCGGTTTCCTCTACATGGACCGTCTTGACGACCTGCCGCGTTCCATCGAGTCGTACGAGAAACTCGACACCCGCTATCCTGGCAACGAGAAGGAACTTCCTACCTGGTATGCCCTCTATAAGATGCACAAAGACCTCAACCATGAGGAACAGTCGTTGTACTACAAAGGTAAGATCTTCGACAAATACCCCACGTCGAGCTATGCCGAGTTCATCAACGATCCCGAGTATTTCCAGAAGATGCAGGCACAAGAGAAGGAAGCCTCTGAATTCTATTCCAAGACTTACGATGCTTTCGAGCAAGGTCAGTACTACCGCGTGAAGATGAATACGGAGCGCGCGATGCAGCTCTATTCCTCCGACACGGCCTTCATGCCGCGTTTCGCTTTCCTTCATGCAGTGGCGCAAGGCCGTCTCGTAGCCATCGACACCATGGCCTTTGCCCTTTACGACTTGGTGCGTACTTATCCCAATAGCAGCATTACGCCGTACGCTCGACAGGTGTTGACCGATATCAACGAGGAATACAGCCTGGGCTTGGTGCTCACCGAGATCGACAACAAGGAAGGCGGAGAGCAACCCGAGGTGAAGAAGGCCTCGCCTTATACCTATGAACCTCATATTGAGCATTTCGTGATGATTGTTTGCGACTCGAAGAACGTACGCATCGACCCGTTACTGGTCCGTATCAGCGACTTCAACAAGAAAGAGCATCGTGTCCGTAGCTTCAATGTCAAGAATGTCATCCTCGACGATGACCATACCCTCATCACCATTGGTAACTTTGAAAACGAGACCCGGGCCAAGCAATATCTTGCCTCGATGACAGCCTCTGACTATGTCTTTGGTGGCATCGACAAGGCAAAATACACTGTGGTACCCATCTCCAACAAGAACTATCCCATCTTCTATCAGTCGAAAGACTTGGAAGAATACAATACATTCATAGAAACTAACACCAAATAGTAAAAACATGGCTATAATGGAATCATCAGTACGCAACCTTCTTGGTAACGGCACCACCATCAAAGGCGACATCGAGTCGAATGGTGACATCCGCATCGACGGCCATCTCATTGGCTCCCTCAAGTCCAACGGCAAAGTCGTGATAGGGCAGACTGGCGTCATGGAAGGCGACCTGACCTGCAAACAAGCTGAAGTCGCCGGCGTGGTGAAAGGCAACATCAACACTGAAGAACTGACCGCTTTGAAATCCACTTCAAAGGTGGAGGTCGACCTGACCACCAAGCAGCTCCTCATCGAGGTGGGCGCCCAGTTTACTGGCAAGTGCGTCATGGGACAACAGTCGACGGTGGCTATGCCTAAGCAAAAAATTGGCTGACGATGGACGAAAAGCTAATGAAGCGTTTCGGCTACGAAGCCATCGAACATTACGACCCGGAGAAATTGGCCCAGCTGCAGGAGCACTATGAGGCCATCCTTCGCATCCTTGGCGAAGACCCGCAACGCGAGGGTCTTCAAAAGACGCCTTTGCGTATGGCCAGGTCGATGCAGTTCCTTACGCATGGCTATAGCCAAGACCCGATGGAGATCCTGCTCTCCGCCAAGTTCAAGGAGGATTACCGCCAGATGGTCATCGTGAAGGACATCGAGGTGTATTCGCTATGCGAGCACCATCTGATTCCTTTCGTCGGAAAGGCGCATGTGGGCTATATTCCCAACGGCTACATCACCGGTTTGAGCAAGATTGCCCGTGTGGTGGAAGCCTACTCGCGCCGTCTCCAGGTGCAGGAGCGCCTGACGACCCAGATCAAAAACGCCATCAACGATGCCTTGCATCCTCTTGGCGTGGCCGTCGTCATCGAAGCCAAGCACCTCTGCATGTCGATGCGTGGCGTACAGAAGCAAGACGCGGTGACCACCACGAGCGACTTCATCGGTGCCTTCGAACGCGAGACCACCCGTGCCGAGTTTCTCCAACTGATAGGTAGCAACCTGCACTGATTCTTTGAATTTTGAATATTAAATCTTAAACCAAACAATGATCAAAGCATATGTTTTCCCAGGTCAGGGAGCCCAGTTTGTGGGGATGGGCAAGGACCTTTACGATAATTTCTCCAAGGCCAAGGATATGTTCAAGAAAGCCAACAATATCCTGAAGTTCAAGATTACCGATGTCATGTTTGATGGCACCGAGGAAGACTTGCGCCAGACCAAGGTGACCCAACCCGCTATTTTCTTACATTCTGTTATTTTGGCCTCCATGTTGGAGGATTTCGACCCCACCATGGTGGCCGGCCATTCATTGGGTGAGTTCTCCGCTCTTGTCGCCAACAAAGTGTTGAGTTTTGAGGACGGTTTGCGTCTCGTGAGCAAGCGTGCCATGGCCATGCAAAAGGCCTGCGAGGCCCAGCCGGGCACTATGGCCGCTGTCATCGGCATGGAAGATGCTGCTATTGAGAGCATCTGTGCTTCCGTGAAGGATGCCGTGGTGGTCCCTGCCAATTACAACTGCCCTGGACAATTGGTCATCTCCGGTTCTGTTGAGGGTGTGGCTGCCGCTTCCGAGAAGCTGAAGGAAGCCGGTGCCAAGCGCGTGGTGCCGCTCAGCGTGGGTGGCGCTTTCCACAGCCCGTTGATGGAGCCTGCCCGCGTCGAACTGGCCGAGGCCATCAACGAGACGACATTTAACCAAGGCATCTGCCCGGTTTACCAGAATGTCACAGGACAATCGGTCAACGACCCTGAGATCATCAAGAAGAACCTGATTGCCCAGCTGACATCTCCCGTCATGTGGACGCAGACCATGAGCAATATCTTGGCCACAGGCGTGCGTTCGGTCGTTGAAGTGGGTCCTGGCACGGTGCTGCAAGGCCTCTTCCGCAAGATGGACCGGAATCTTGAGCTTTCAAGCGCGACAGTATAATGTTTAATGTTGAATGCTGAATGCTGAATGCTGAATGCGGAATGAACCACAGTATTCCTCATTCAGCATTCCGCATTCCTAATTAATTGAATCAATGGAAAACAGAATCCGTCCCCTTTGGGTCATCATCCTGCTCTTATCGGGCATCATCATCGGCCTCTATATTAATAAAGGTGTGAACACCAAGAAGGTTGAGGTGGAAGGTGGCAGCAAGTTCGACGAGGTGATGTGGTATGTCGGCAATGATTATGTCGAAGAGCCTAACGCCCAAGAGATACAGGATGAGGCTATCGCGGCCATGATGGAGAAATTGGACCCGCATAGCGCCTATGTTCCGCTCGAAGAGTTCAACGAGGTGAACGACCCGCTCTTGGGTAGCTTCGATGGCATTGGGGTGCAATTCCGGCTCGAGCGCGACACCATCGCCATCGTCAGCGTCATCAAGGGTGGACCTTCGGAGAAGGTAGGACTCATGGACGGCGACCGCATCATCTATGTGGACGACACCTTGGTGGCGAGCAAGAAACTGAAAAACGAGGATGTGATGCGCAAGTTGAAAGGTCCCAAGGGCACCAAGGTCCGTGTGCGTGTGCTGCGCCGTGGTGTCGAAGGCCTGCTCGACTATACCATCACCCGTGATGCCATCCCGACTTATAGTGTCGATATTGCCTATATGTTAGATGACGAAATCGGCTACTTGAAGCTGAGTAAGTTCTCGGCTACCACCGTCAGCGAGTTCAAGAAGGGGATAGGAGAGTTGGACAGCCAGGGGATGAAAAAGCTCATCTTCGACTTGCGTGGCAATACGGGCGGCTACTTGAGTGCCGCCGTCGATATCGCCGATGAGTTTCTGCCTCGTGGCAGCCTCATTGTCTACACCGAAGGCCGCAACCGCCCTAGGAACTATATGAAAGCCCGCCGTCATGGGCAGTTGGAAGACATCCCTGTCGTGGTGCTCATCGATGGCGAATCGGCCAGTGCCAGCGAGATTGTGGCAGGTGCGTTGCAGGACAACGACCGTGGCACCATCATCGGACGCCGTTCGTTCGGCAAGGGCCTTGTGCAGGAACAGATCATGCTTAGCGACCAGTCGGCCATCCGTCTGACGGTTGCACGCTATTATACCCCCACGGGACGTTGCATCCAGAAACCCTATGGCGACAGTCACGAGGACTATCTGCTTGAGTCGTACGAACGCTATGAAAACGGCGAGCTTTTCCATCCCGACAGCATCCATTTCGCCGACTCGCTGAAGTTTACCACGCCGAAAGGCAAGACTGTCTATGGTGGTGGTGGCATCATGCCTGATATCTATGTGCCGCTTGTCGACGATAGCACCGAGTACTATTTCAACCGTATCGTCAACCTTGGGCTGCTCTACCAGTACGCCTTCGACTATACCGACAAACACCGCGCCCAACTCAAAGGCTACAAGACCGTGGAGGCTTTCGACCGTTCGTTTAAGGTGACTGATGCCATGTTTGACGCCTTGGTGCGTTTGGCTGACGAGAAAGGCATAGTGGGTACGGAGGAACAGCGTCAGGCTGCGCGTCGCGAGACCGACATCCTCTTGAAAGCCTACATCGCCCGCAACCTCTTCGATGACGAAGGCTTCTATCCCATCTATGCTCCGATGGATGAGATCTTGCAGCGGGCTATTGAGGAGCTTAAAGGAGAATGATGAGATTCCCTTCGGGAATGGCATTGGTAACATAGAGTAAACAAGCGGCGGCTAGTAGTGATTACATAACGTAAACAGTACAAGCCGCCGCGTTGTAACTAGAAACGAGCTCCATTCCCGAAGGGAATCTCTTTCAGCGTTGGAAAACAAAAAACCCCGCTGAAAATCAGTGGGGTTTCGTTTTGTGGAGCATAACGGAGTCGAACCGATGACCTCTTGCATGCCATGCAAGCGCTCTAGCCAACTGAGCTAATGCCCCTCATTTAGCTACGCTGAATCTTTCGATTTGCGGCTGCAAAAATACAACATTTTTCAATACGCCAAACATTTTTGGAAAAATTTTTCCAAATTTTTTCTTTCGGAGAAATAACATGCCCAAAAGTCGTACCTTTGCCACCATGAAAACCATAAAAGACATATATAAAATAGGTGTAGGCCCCTCTAGCAGCCACACCATGGGTCCGCAGAAGGCGGCCGCCCTTTTCAACGAACGCTATCCCAATGCCGCACGTTTTGAAGTGACGCTCTACGGCAGTCTTGCCGCCACGGGCAAAGGCCACATGACCGATTGGGCGATCCTCAACACCTTGCAGGCACCCACCGAGATTGTCTGGCATCCCGAAATCATCCTGCCCTTCCATCCCAATGGGATGCTTTTCAAAGCCTTCGATGAGGGCGATGGGGTGTTAGGGGAGTGGCAAGTCTACAGCATCGGGGGCGGCAATCTCGCCGAAGAAGGCAAGCAGAGCGATAGTCCCGACCTTTATCCGCTGACCAAGATGACCGACATCCTCGACTGGTGCGAGAAGCGGGGGAGGACCTATTGGGAATATGTCTTCGAACACGAGAACCAAAAGGAGATTGAGGACTACATGATGGAGGTGTGGCAGGTGATGAAAGCCGCCGTTGAGCGAGGCCTGCAAGCTGAGGGCGTGCTGCCCGGACCGCTCAACTTGAGCCGTAAGGCCGCCATGTACCACATCAAGGCATCGGGCTATACGCATACGTTGCGGAGTAGGGGCTTGGTGTATTCCTATGCCTTGGCCGTTTCGGAGGAGAACGCCTCGGGCGGTCGTATCGTCACCGCACCCACTTGTGGCTCATGCGGTGTGATGCCGGCGGTACTCTATCATCTCTCGAAGAGTTATGAATTCACTGAGTTGCGCATCGTGCGTGCCTTGGTGACGGCGGGTTTGGTGGGCAATATCGTGCGCACCAACGCATCCATCTCGGGCGCCGAGGTAGGCTGTCAGGGCGAGGTGGGCGTGGCTTGTGCCATGGCTGCCGCTGCCGCCAACCAACTGTTCGGTGGTAGCCCTGCGCAGATTGAATATGCCGCTGAGATGGCACTCGAGCACCATCTGGGCATGACCTGCGACCCTGTTTGCGGCCTCGTGCAGATTCCCTGCATCGAACGCAACGCCTATGCCGCCGCCCGCGCCTTGGATTCCAACATCTATTCCACTTTCTCTGACGGCCGTCACCGTGTGTCGTTCGACAAGGTGGTGGAGACCATGAAGGAGACGGGCAAAGACCTGCCCTCGCTCTACAAGGAGACCTCGCAGGGTGGCTTGGCCCGCGATTTCCGCCAGATGGAATAGAATTGACTCTATTTTTGGAAAAAATTCAATTTTTATCTATTTGATATATAGGTAAATCAAGAAAAAATAAAAAAAAATCAAAAAAAAGTGATTTTGGACTAAGGGTAAACGCAGAGTTGACAGTCATTCCAATGTCGACAACATTTTAAACGCGTTTACTATGCATTCTTTTTTTACTTTAATGCTTAGGAAAAATGATGCCACCATGCCACTGTGCAGCGGGGCATTTCGTGTTTATATGCCAGAAAACCTATTAATTCACTCATTTATTAACCAAATCAATTCATTATGAAAAAGAAAGTATTTTCTTTGATGATGATGCTTTTGCTCGCCTTTATGGGTGTGGCAAAGGCTGAGGTGGTTACCATTGGCGACGGAACGAGCACGACTTATGTGACTCCGTTCAACAGCCTTTGGGGCTACTCGTTCGTCGAGCAGATCTTCACTGCCGACGAGATTGGAACTGCCGGCACGATCAGCGCCATCAGTTTCAACATGTCGAGCACGGACTCCCAGACCAATCAGGTGGACGTGTTCATGAAAGCCGTGACGAGAAGCAGTTTCTCGGACGCGACGGATTACGAGGCCGTTACGGCCAATGACATGGTGTTTAGCGGCACCTTGACGTTCAGCCCCGGCTGGACGACCATCACACTTGACACTCCGTTTGAGTATGATGGTACAAGTAACCTGTTGATCGGTATGCACGAGTACACCTCGGGCTACAGCACGCGTTACTTCTACTACACCTCTGCCACTGACAAGGTTATCACCTTCCACAGCGACAGTGCCAGTGCCAACCCGGATCCTTACAATCTGGGTTCGTACAGCGGTAACAAGTACGTCTCGCCCAATCGTGCCAACATCCAGATTACCATTGCTGGTGAAGGCGGTGGTAGCATGGAAGACATGTTGCACGTCAAGTACATGGACGGTGAGAATGAGGTCATCGACACCCTGAACATGGGTGTTCGCCCTGCCGGCGCTTGGATGGAACCCTTCAACTTCACCATGTACAGCGAAGGTCCCAACTACACGGTCAACGTTCTGGACTTCACGCCCAGCGACGGTATGTTCAGTGTTGAAGGCGAAGAGCTGCCCTTCCAGGTGAGAAACGGTCAAGATGTCGAACTGACCTTGACTTGCAACGGCACCGAGGCTGGCACCATCGAGCGTCAGTTCGTGGCCATCACCGAAGGCAACCGCGCTGCCCACATCTGGCCCGTCATGGTTGAGCTTTACACTCCTCTGTGCCCCGATGTTTGGGAACTGGCTTGCGAAGAGGCCACTGAATTCCCCTTCGTGGAAGTGCCTCAGACGGCTCACAACGTGCAGCTTCACAACGACTACACGCTGCCCTTCCCCGAGATTCCGGAAGGCTACGATGCCGTCTACAAGCTCGAGTTTGCAAATGACATGGTGCTGAATGCCGAAGTCACCCAAGGTGAAAACGGCAAGGTGGCTCTCTACACCGAGGACTTCTACGGTGAAGGCGGCCCCATGGCTACCAACAACTACAATGGTCCTCTGTCAGGTGCTGGCGGTGCTGCCGCCACTCCGTTTGAGGCTCAGATCGGTGAAGGTACCAGCACGACTGGTTACTTCCCCTTCTACACCCTCTACAACTACACCATCTCTGAGAACCTCTTCCTCGCCACCGAGCTGGCTGAGGCTGGTGTGACCACTGCTCCTATGACGAGCTTGAGCTGGTATGCTACCAACGCTCCTGGCTATGCCCAGCAGGGTATCACCATTTGGATGGCCAATGTTGAGGATGCCGCTCTGACGACGACCTCTCACATTGTCACCAACATGACCAAGGTCTACACGGGTGCCATGACTCCCGCCATCGGCTGGAACGAGTTCGTCTTCAATGAGGGCACCTTCAGCTGGGACGGCCACAGCAACGTGTTGATCTTCTGCCAACGCAACAATGGCGCATGGAACAGCACCGTGAACTGGCAGGCTACAACAAGCCTCCCGTTCAATGCCATGGCTTATCGTTACCAGGACAGCGGCGCCTATGACCCGACTGTTGCCAACACGATGTACACGAGCACGACTCGCCCGAACATCATCATGAAGAGCGCTCGCGGTAGCCGCGATGGCCGCAATGTCGTGACGATTGGCGAACAAAATGGTAGCTGCTATTACTACTACCCGGCCAACATGTATTTCAATTATTCCTTCGGCGAGCAGATCTACACCGCCGATGAAATTGGAATGGCTGGTACTATCAACTCCATCAGCTTCTACTACAACTACACTTCTTCGTTCAGCATGGACAATCTGACTCTGTTCATGAAGCATACTGATAAGGAAGAGTTTGCCAGCTCAAGCGATATGGAAGCCATGAGCCTCTCTGACATTGTCTGGAGTGGTAACATGTCAGCTACCGCTGCTGGTTGGGTGACCATTAACCTTGACACCCCGTTCCAGTATGATGGTACGAGCAACCTGATGGTTGGTATGTTTGACGGCACGAGCGGCTATCCTGGCTCCAGCTATGTGTTCTATACTCACCCGACCACTGGCTATAAGGGCCTTACTTGGTACAGCGATGGCTATACTCCCGATCCGTACACTGCTACTTCATGGAGCGGTAGCACGTATCGTACCTCGTTTGTTAACGACATCCAGCTTGACATCACCGCTGGTGGTGCCGCTGGTGAATTCAGCTACGGCCCCGTCATTACCGACGCTCCTGTTGCTGCCGGTACCTACTACCTGGTCGCCTCTTCGACCGATGCTGACTTCGAAGTCACCATCAACGCCGAAGAAATGCCTTGCCCGGATGTGGAAGCCTTTGCTGACAGCTTCAACCCGATCCCGGCTGACGACGAAGACGAGATTGAACCCGCCAGCGTGACGCTGAAGTGGAACAACCCCGCCAACGCCACCGAATATCAAGTGGTCTTTGGTAGCACCTACTATCCGCAGCCCGGCCACCCGCAGACCATCATCTCCGACTGGACTCCTGTGAATGGCGCTACTGGTAGCTTCACTGTCCGTAACCTCTGGAACAACACCAACTACTTCTGGTATGTGGTGTTCCGTAACGGCGGCGCTTGCGAGGAAGGCGTTGAGAGCCCGCACTGGGGCTTCACCACCCACCTCAATATCCCGCAGAACCTGACTGCTGTCGATGAGACCGTGTTCAACGATGAGACCATCACCCTGAACTGGACGGCTGTTGTCGACCGCACCTATCGTATGTACAATGTGTACCGCGATGGTGAACTGATTGGTCACACCACTGTGAACAATATCAGCAACACCACCTACACCGACGGTCCTCTGGCCTACAACATGCAAGGCTACACCTACTATGTCACTGCCGTGTACGATGAGGGTGAATCCGCTCCTTCGAACACCGTGAACGTGAAGGTCTCCGGCTACGGCGACGTGAACGGCCACGTGTACGAACAAGACGGCACTACCGGCATCGCTGGCGCCACCGTGACGATGGTTGGCCAAGACGAGTTCGGTGTTTCGCACACCTATAACTTCCAGACCAACGCCCAGGGCTACTACACTGGCCACATCTATGCTGGCGCTGCCTACGACGGCCAAGCCGCCAAGGACGGTTACCAGACTGCTACTGTCCCTGTCCAGGGTGAACCCATCGTTATCACCTACAACGCGACCACCAGCCCGATCGACTACATCCTCGATGAGAACTTCGATCCCGTCTGCACGGTTATCGCTGAGTACTATCCTGACAGCCTGGATCCGAACAGCCCGTACGTTAAGGTGTACTGGGGCTGCGGTCTGCCTGGTGAAGAAATCATCGAAGACTTCGAGACTGGCGACTTCAGCAAGTTCGATTGGCAGGTGGATCCCACCTATCCTTGGACTGTTACGACCAAC
>ONJF01000012.1 GCA_900318085.1 uncultured Bacteroidales bacterium | reverse complement strand
TGGGCAGGTTTTGACAACGGCTATTACGCCATTGATGGTTTTTATTTGACCTTCTATTCCTTCCCATGGTATCACAATGCCATCTTTAACCTGCATCCTAATGACGACTATTATGATGCGCCGATGGCGGTAGAGCCTTTGGAGGCTTATGCTCATAACAATAGTGTGGTTGTTATGCACATTGCACCCGTCCTCGAGACCCGTGGTGGTGAGCCTTTGGATGATGACGAGGTAAGTGTCTTTATCATGCGCGATGGCGTGGTGATTGACTCAGTGATGGGTTACACTTGGAGCCAAAATCCATATGTTTATTTTGATCATATAGAGAAAGCTGGTACCTATTATTATGCAGTGTATGCCGTCAACGATGCCGGAATGAGCAAGGTGACGCGTGATACGGTGACCATCGGCCGTACTTGCGATTTGCGCTTCGAGTTGGCTGACACTGGCGGCAACGGCTGGGACATGTCGTCCATCGCCGTACTTGACGAAGATGGAAAGGTCTCACAGCGAGTGGGACTTTGGGATGGCGGAGAGGCTTCTGTCGTTGTCCCTGTGCCGAGCAACCAGACGGCAACCTTTTTCTGGACCTACGACAATACTTGCTACTCACATGGGAGCCTCTCGGAGGTCTCGTACGAAATCTATGACTGGGATGACAACTTGATTGTAGCCTCCGACAGTTATCCCGAAGTGGGTGAGATTATCGATTATGAGATTGATTGTGAGATGGACTGCCAGCCTGTTTTCAATTTGGAAGGCATCTATGAATGGCACAATGAAGAAGAATATGGTGCCCTGCTGACTTGGGATTGGGACGGCAATGAGGATGAGTTTGTAAGGTATGAGATTTATAATCATACAATGCTTATTACGACAATAAGTGATTTGAATTATAAATCGATCTTTTTTGCTTTCGATTCTCCAGCAACAATGGACTTTGAAGTCTCCGTCCTCTATCGTCGGGAAAGCGGAGAGCAATGCACATCCGACCCTGTTTCGGTTACAGTTGAGGTGACTTCGATTCCCGAAAACAGCCTTGGGTATTCGCTCTATCCCAATCCTGCCTCTGATCGATTCACTATCGAAGGCAAAATCAAGGAAGTCAAGGCTTATGATGCGTTGGGACAAATGGTATATCAAGGAGAGGACAATACTGTCGAAGTGGCAACGTGGCCAAAAGGCGTGTATTTCGTCCGTGTCATGGATGAAAACAATGTCGTCTCAACGGTGAAATTTGTCAAGGAATAACGACTTCTTTGTAGGCTTCAAATATTTGCTGTCCAATGTTTTGGGCAGCAAATGTTTTTATGGCGTAGTTGCGAATGGCCTCGCGGTCGTATTCTGAACTGTGGTCAAGCAGTTGGTTCATGCTTTGCAACAAAGCTTCTTCATCACCCTGTGGGATAAGGATGCCTCTCTCTGGTGAAACGATTTCTGCTATGCCACCAACGGAAGTACTAAGAACAGGCACACCGCTAGCAAAGGCTTCCACAATGACGCAAGGAAGGTTCTCGAAGTTGGAGAACAGCACGAAAAAGTCGGCCTGTTGGTAGGCTTCGGCAACTTCGGCAGAGGTTTTCTTACCAAGGAAGATGACGCAGTCCTCCAAATGGTGTTCTTTAACAAACGCCTTGAATTCTGGAGCATCGTAGTCATGGATGACATGCAATTCGAAGTCTTCGCGCTGCTGTCTTAATCTTTCAATAACACGCAAGATGCCGCTGAAGTTCTTGGCTTCATCACGCAAGGTGGAGATATGGAGGATGTGCTTTTTCCAGACGTGCATGTCATTCCTGCAAGGACTTGTGCGTTGGCGGGAATCTATGCACGGCTTCAGTTTAAACATATCCGTATTCACCAAATTGTAAACCACCCGAAAACGGTTATTCACCCCGTGACCTTCCATGCACCGCTGCAAGTCAAGGCTGACGGGCATGATGAGTTCGGCATTATTGGCAATCTTGATAATTTTCCGCTTCAGCTTGCCGACCAAAACGTCCTTGTTCTGCGGCTGGTAAATGGTCCAATGCTCGGTAAGGACATATTTGTAGCCAAAGAGCTTTTCCCACAGTAAGGCCACCTGCCCAAGTGGATAGGTGACATGCAGGTGGATCAAATCGGGATTGAAAAAGTGTTTTTTGATGTATCTCAACCCATATTGGTACATCCGCAGCATCTTGAGCTTGCGAATGGCGTTGTTCTTTGGCGGACGGATATAGATCTGCACATGGGTGTGGTGCGCCCCGGGAATCTCCTTGACCTCGAACGATTTCGTCATGTCCTTGCCGTCGCAAACGGAGAGGATGACGGAGTGGCAATCCTCAGGCAATGCGTCAATCATGCGGATGCAGAAGTTGCCCAGGGTGGGATCATCGGGGGTGGGGAACCAACTCAATAGGTGCAGGATATTCATCAGTTATTCAGTTGTCAGTTGTTCAGTTGCCGCTTCGCGTCATTGCGAGGAACGAAGCAATCTAGAGTGTCACTTGATAGTATGGGTCTTGATATCAATTTCGAAGTATTTCTTTGGCGTCTCGTATGGCACAAGCTTGTGCGTGAGGAAGTCTTCAGGCAAATAAACAGCGCATAAGGTGTTGGAGACATGATAAATATGTTTGCGCTTCTCGGAAGGTGCACCGTCCAAGATGGCTCCCATCACATCCCAGCGGATGGTCTCGGGATCGAGGCCGTAGTCGTGCCACACGATGATGCTGCGCTTGCCTTTCAGTAATTTGAAGGCGGTCTCGGTGTCTTTCTTCACGCTCTCGTAATGGTGGTCGCCATCAACGAAAACCATGTCATACTTGCCAAAGTGAGGTTCGAAGTCAAAGGTCTGGGAGTCGCCGTAGAGTTGTTCTACGTTGTTCAGGTCCTTACTGAAGAAGCTGTGCAAATCCGCATATAGTTGGTTGTCGGTCAGTTTAATGATGTCCTCTTTTGGCAGGTTGAAGGTGACGCAATGCTCGGCCACATCGGCAAGATTGGCCACGCTCTCGCCGCGCCAGGTGCCGATTTCGAAGTAGTCTTTCACCGCATAGCGTTTCGCCAAGGCACGCAGCAAGGCAATGTCGATGGGCATGGTGGCACCCGAAAGATAGGCGTAAGGCTTCGCGATTTCGTGAAAGTCGGGGAACAATTCGTTGATTTCGATGACGGGCAGGCCGTCAGCGAGGCCATATTTCCGGATGACGTCTTCTTTGTTGCTGCCTTCGTCTTGAAGGACGAGGTTGAGCAGGTAAGGATGCCTGATGATGCGTCCGAGGGCTTTTGTGAATTTATGGAGTTTATTCATTTTCGGTAGGTTGTTTCAAGAATTGTTGTTTCAAACCGGCGATATAGTTCTGTATCTCGCTCTTGGTCAACAGGAAGTCGTGGCCTTTGAAGTGCGACTCTTTGACGAAGAACACGAACAAGAACACCGCATTGACCGTATACGACACCGCTGAGGTGATAGCTGCACCTGTGACGTCATAGCGAGGTATCAACGTGAAGCCGCAGACGAAGGTGACGACCAGTCCACAGAGTGCCGCAAAGGTGTTCATCTGATAACGTCCGGTGCCCGAGTAATAGTGTCCGAGGATGAGGAAAATGCAGTAGAGCAGGATGCCTGGTGCGAGGATGCGGATGAGTCCTGCCATTTCGCCAAACTCGGGACCGAAGACGAAGGTGTAGACTGCAGGTGGTAGCAGGCACAATACTATGACGGCCAAGGCTGAGACAAGCAGGCAGATTTTGCCCAAATCGAGGGTAAGCTTTTGCGCGTATGCACGGTCGTCGGCATTGGCGATGCGGGCATATTGCACGAGTGCAATACTGTTGCTGATAATCCAGATGGCCTCGGCGAGCGAGAGGGCATTGGAGAAGACACCTACGCGTCCTACGCTGATGTATTTGTCCAGCAGGTAATAGCTCAAGCGCAGGTTGAAGAACTGCACGAAGTGGCCCGTCTGGTTGAGGAAACCGTATTTGAAGAGGTCTTTCAGTACGGGTTTGTAGTCCTTGTCCGTATCATGGCGCAGATTGGCGTATTCCTTCCTCAACATCCAAACACCCAGCAAGAAAGTACCACCGTAGGCGGCATACAGTCCGATGACATAGCCGTAGATGTCGGTTCGCTTCAGCAAGATATAATAGATGACCAAAGTCAAGGCCAAAAGCACGGGCTGGAGTAGCGTGTTGTAGTTGGCCTTTTTGATCTCCTCCTTGCCGACCAAGAAGCGGAAGTTGATGTTGCTGAGCGAGGAGATGAACGAGAGGATGGCCACATGGGCAACCAAGTCGGGTGCCAGTTTCGGATAGAACAGCCAGATGGCGAAACCCATAACCACCGCAATAAGCGCTGCCCATATTGTCGAAGCTACTAGTATCTTCTTGAACGAGTGGCGTGGGGCAAGGTATATGATGCTTGCACCGCAGATGATGTCGGAAAAGATAAGGATGAAGGAGATGGTGGTCAAGAGCAGTGCCTGTGTACCTTTGCCTGTATCGCCCAAGGTCTGGGAGATGATAATGGCAATGGCGAAGTTAAGGACAGCCGCCAGTATCTTGGTTCCAAAGGTATTTAGGATTTTCTTGAACACGATTGTTTGATATATGAATCAAACGACAAAAGTACGGAAATAGTTTTTAGGAAAGAAAAAACACTAGAAAAAGCATTTTCTGATTAACTCAAATGTGCTTAATCCTGTAGTTTGGTGATTCATGTAGATAGTTTTCACTTTAGCAACCCTAAAATTACCTCCGGCGTAATGCTCATCTCAGTAACCGCGCAAAGCCCCGCCCCCATATCCTTCAAGCTGGCACCCAACAGATAGACTTTGTCATCGATGATCAGGAAACGGTCGTGGTTTCGGTGTGGCAGTTGGATGAACTCAATTTCGGGATATAGGGCGTTGTGCTTCTTTAGGTCGGTGAGGAATTGCTCATTATGCCGAGTGTGGATGGTCGCCGAAACGCCATCGGCTCGTTTGGTGAACATGGAAAGCACCCGGTCGTCAACATAATTGTCGATAAGAACGATTCTTTGCTGGGCGCTTCTAACGAGATCTGAAATATAAGTCCATGCATCCCAGACGCAGCCGGAAGGGAAGACTTGCTCGGAGAGGAGCTTGGGGTTAAAGTCCTCGATTCTGTCAAGAATGACCTTAATCGTTTTGTCTGTCTCTTGTTGATGCTGCTCAATGTTGAAGATTCGCTCAATAATCTGCGTGTTGTGATTGACGAGTTGCGGAATCATGGTAAATGCGCGCATAATGCGGATGTTGACTTCCACGGCAGTGTCAGACCTTAATACACTGCTGAGCATGGCGATGCCGTTGCGGGTGAAGGCATAAGGCAGATATTTTATATTTTGACCTCTTTGGGTGTTCAAGGTCGCAATTTGCGACCTTGAAGAAAGTTCATCATTGTTCAAGATCACAATTTGTGACCTTGAATGATTGGCTTCCTCCTTGGTTAGTTGAAACATGAAATCCTCCGGAAAACGATTGAGATTTCGTTTCACCTGTTCATTCAATCTCTTGGTTTCAACACCATACAACATCGCCAAATCAGAATCAAGCATTACTTGTTGGCCTCTTATTACGCGTATCAAAGATTCTATATTGATATTGTCAATGCCTTTGATATCACAAATTGTGATTTCAAGTTTTGAGTGGGTTTCTTTCTTTGCCATATTCTTATTAGTTTTAATACTGCAAAGATGCAAACCTTGTCAAGACAAAGCTGTTGAACAAACGTTTGTAGTCGACAACAGTCGTTTGTTGTCGTTTGCTGTCGGATATATTGCTGTAAATGAATAAGAAGCAGAATGCTTTAGCAGGGTTTCCAAATCCGTCCGCTGCAACTGTCACTCTCAGCTCCAGTTACCGAAGCCAAGACATTGGTCTTTCCCTCCATTCTCAATAGTCCAAGGAAAGCAAAGACTAAAGCCTCCTTGTAGTCAATACTCATCTTGTCGGGGATGACGACCTCGTGCGAACTGCGGGCTTGCAAGCGTTCCATAAGGAACTTGTTCCTCGCACCGCCACCGGTGACGAGAATCTTTCCCTTGGGTAGGTGGCTCACTCCCAATGCGATTTGCAAGGCGATGTGCTCTACAAAGGTGGCCAACAAATCTGGCACGGAGAGGCCTTGCAAGAGCTCTTTCTGGTTCGCTTCGAAGAACTCTCTTCCCAACGACTTGGGTGGGTATAGTTCATAGAAAGGATGCCTGTTCAGCTGTTTCAGCAGCGTAATGTCGACCTCACCGCTACGGGCCATCTCGCCGTCGTGGTCGTAGGGTAGACCTTTCATCTGGGCGAGATAATTGAGGGCTTGGTTGGCAATGCAGAGGTCGAAGGCGATGCGCTTGCCGTCTTCGTCATAGGAGACGTTGGCGATGCCACCGATATTGAGGCAAATCTCATAGTCGCCAAAAAGCAACTTGTCGCCAATGGGAACAAGCGGCGCGCCTTGTCCGCCCTTGCTGACGTCCTCGCTGCGGAAGTCATTGACTACAGTGAAGCCGCAGGCCTTGGCTAACTCTTGTCCGCCACCGATTTGAAGCGTGTAATGCTCCTCGGGACGGTGGAAGATGGTGTGGCCGTGCGAAGCAACAAATTCGGGCGTAGCATTGTGTTTCTTGGCAAAAGCCAACACTTGTTCGCCTAAATATTTGCCGTAGTCCTTGTCTAGCTGTACCAACTCTTCGGGCTGCTTGTGGAAGGCTTCAGAGAGTTGCTCGGTCCAGTATTCGGGATAGGGTAGGGTCTCGGCCTGCAAGATTTGGAATTGGTATTTGTCTTCCTTTTCTTGGAAGCGCACGAGGGCGATATCCAGCCCGTCCAGCGAGCTGCCCGACATTAATCCTATGGCGATGGCTTCTTTCATTGGTGGTGTTATAACGGGGTGTAATCCTTTAGTTTAAACCGTCATGGCGGAGGAACATCCGCCATCTCCTGAACGCGAAGACGTATCCTTTTCGCTAAGGAGATTGCGGGTCAAGCCCGCAATGACGGCTTGAGGGTAGGTATTCGTCACAATAATGGTAATACTTTCTCAAGCTGTACACTGTGAGATCCTTTGACGAGTATCGTCTTTCCAATGACTTGATTGTCCTCAAGGTATTGGCACAAGTCTTCCACTTTTGCGAAGGTGCTCCAATCAGGGTTCTCATTGTAAGCGCTGAAGTTCGAACCGACCAACAAAGCCTCCTTGAATTTCAACTCCTTCATCAAGCCAAGGATGTTGCGGTGCTCTTCCTCGGAAGCCGTACCCAACTCACGCATGTCGCCTAAAACCAAAAGACTGTTATCGCCGCAGATGCTGGCGAAGTTAATCAAGGCGGCACGCATGGAGGTAGGATTGGCATTGTAGGCATCCATGATGATGCGGTTCTTGCTGGTTTCAATCACCTGCGAACGGCTGTTGGTGGGTGTGTAAGCCTCCAAGGCTTCGATGATGGCATTCTCGTCCACCTCGAAATACTGACCCACGCCAATGGCGGCGGCCACATTCTCGAAGTTGTAACTTCCCACAAGATGGGTCTGGATGAGGTGTTCCCTCCAGCCGACGCTCAAATACGGATTGCAGGCAGCAGGGACCACAGGGCAGAAGGCAGCGCAATGCCTGCCATAGCTAATGCGTTCCTGTCCCTCGGATTGCTCCCATAGCAGCGGGTTGCCTTGGTTGACGAAGACGGCCTTGCCATGAGCCTTGATATGTCGATACAGTTCGGTCTTGGTCTTGATGACGCCCTCAAAGCTACCGAAGCCTTCCAGATGTGCTTTTCCGATGTTGGTGATGAGGCCATAGTCGGGGTCGGCGATCCTGCAAAGGAAGTCAATTTCACCAGGATGGTTGGCACCCATTTCCACGACGGCGATCTCAGTCTCGGGTTTAATGCTCAACAGGGTGAGCGGCACGCCGATGTGGTTGTTGAGGTTACCCATCGTGTGGATGATGTTGTATTTCTTGGCCAACACTGCCGACACGAGCTCTTTGGTGGTCGTCTTGCCGTTGGTTCCGGTGATGGATAGCACGATGGCTTTGCTCTGTTGGCGATGGTAGGCAGCCAAGTCTTGCAAGGCTTTCAATGAGTCGTCCACTATCAAGATGCGTTCGTGTTTGGGTAGGCCTTTACGGTCGGCGACGACGAGGCTGGCTAAGCCTTGCTCCGCCACTTGCAGAGCAAAGTCGTTGGCGTCGAAGTTCTCGCCTTTCAAGGCAAAGAAAACAGCGTCTTTTTCAATCTTGCGGCTGTCGGTGGAGACTTTGTATGCTTTGATGTAGTGTTGGTATATGGTTTCTATCATGGGTGTTTATGGGTTCGGGCCCTTCGACAGGCTCAGGGACCCTTTGGTCTTAATGAAAGAAGCCGCCTGACGAGTCAAACGGCTTCAATACGATCATGAAAAAGAATCTATTACTATTTACTTGTACTATTTTACTTGGCAAAGGAACTGCCCACCTTGTTCATGGCGCAACGGAAGCCGATAGTTGAAGCGGACTGGTTCTGGTTGAGGTAACGGCGGGTGCCGGGGCTCAAGTAGTAAGGACCGTCGGCCCAAGAACCGCCTTTGTACACTCTCGATTCGTCGCTGATGAGTGTGGTACCAGGATTCTCGTTGGTGGCAGCTTCGTACATTTCCTTGGTGAAGACGCTCTGGTCATCTTGAGGATCGCTCCAGCGGTTACGGATGGCCGACATGTAGTCACCGTCGTCATAGTTGGAGTTGAAGCTCGTACGGTAGTTCTGACGCTTGGAAGCTTCTTCCTGGGGGATGGGCTCGCGGCGGATACGACCGAGGGAGTCTTTCTGCAGCAGGAAGCCTTCTTCGTCGACAGCCTTGCGGGTGAACACATTACCACGGAAGGGGCTGTAGTCGGCCACATCTTCGAAGGTCAAAGGACGATAGACGTCTTGGCACCATTCGGCGACATTGCCAGCCATGTTGTACAGACCGTAGTCGTTGGGCCAGTAGGAGCCAACGGGAGCGGGCAGGGCGGCACCGTCGTTCAGGTTGCCAGCAACACCCATATAGTCACCAGGGCCTCTCTTGAAGTTGGCCATAAAGCTACCATAATATCTCTTGTTGTCGGTGCGCAGACCGTCGCCGTTCCAAGGATAGACCTTGCGCTCGCTAACGATTTCATTGCTGGTGTTGCCCACCAAACCGACAGCGGCATATTCCCATTCGGCTTCCGTGGGAAGACGGTAAGAGGGAAGCAGGATACCATCGTCCATTCTGACGTTACGCATGCCATCGCCACCTTTCGAGAGGTCCTTCTTGCCGTTCTTCACCTTGCCGGTGTATTGTCCAGCCAGGTAAGCATCGGTGTTAAAGTTTTCTTCGTCTTGCTGGGTAGGATCCCAATCAAGGACGCCAGCCTCGACGAGCATCAACTCGTTGACGCGGTCGGTACGCCAAGCGCAGTAGTCGTTGGCTTGCACCCAAGTCACGCCCACCACGGGATAGTCGTTGTAGGAAGGATGGCGGAAATAAACCTCAACCATGGGCTCGTTATATGACAAACGATCACGCCACACCAAGGTGTCGGGAGCAGCATTGCGCACCACTTGCGGATAGTTCTGTCCATAAACGCGGTTCAACCAGTAGATGTACTCGCGGTAGTCCACATTGCTGACCTCCGTCCGGTCGATCAGGAAGGTGGGAATCGTGACCTTGCGGGGCGAGTTGTCCCACGAATAGGTCAGGTTGTCGGTCGTAGCACCCATAACGAAAGTGCCACCTTCGATGGCGATGAGGCCGGGACCGATTTCTTGATCGTTGATTTCGGTGACTTCAAAACCTCCGTTGTTGGCGTCGTTATACGCCCAACCCGTGGTACGCGAGGATTTCTTGGAGCAGGAAACGGTGAGCAATCCTGCCAAAACGATAATGGCTAATGTTTTGAATCCTTGTTTTCTATACATTGTCGTTCAAATTTGTTTTCTATCAAACTCCAGCAAAATGCTTTTATTGTGCACTTCGTGATATTTTTTCAAAAAAATCAGGCAAATGTACGGCTTTTTTTCAATTCTGCAGCATTTTCGAAAAAAAATCTTTTTTGTTGTGAAAAACAGCTGAATTACAATAAAAAAGTAGTATTTTCGTTCCTTTAATCGTAAACCATCACTATGTGATTTAGGTTTTGTTAAATACATTGGTTATTAAGTAATTGGGCTATATTTATGCATAAAAAGACAAACATATTTTCTTCTTTTTTCCTGCTTGTCGTGCTGGTTTTTGCCCCTATTCTTCTCTTGGGACAGATGACCAGCAGCTATCCCATCGAATTGAAATGGCAAGGTGTGACCAAGGAATGTCTCGCCGACGATACCTTATTTTATATGGGTCTCGAATCGGGTACTTATGTGGGTTCGATGCCTATGTTCATACAGTCTTATCGCATTTACGATGACCAGGTGAAAGCGAAGGTTGAGCTGGAACATGTGAAGTCCCTGCCGCTTTCTGATGAGGAAATGCAAGTGGCCGGCTCGTCTGTATTTCCGGCCGATTTCGACATTGAAGCCTACCCATTACGCTTGCGTGACGAATCACTCCTCTCCGTCCGTATCAATCCTATCAGGCAAAGAGGTGGCGTATATGAGAAATTGCTCTCCGCTACGCTTTCGGTGACGCTGACGCCAGACTATTCTGTCCAAAGGTCTAATCAAGCCTATGCGACGCGCTCGGCCATGTCTTCGGGTGACTGGTATAAGATTGGACTCTCTGAAACCGGTGTGTACAAATTGACTTACAATGACTTGTCGGAGCTAGGTGTTGATGTTGCAAGTGTCGACCCCCGTCAAATCCGTATCTACCATAACGGCGGTGGCGTGCTTCCAGAGATGAATAGTGTGTCGCGGCCCGACGACTTGGTGGAGGTGCCTGTGTATGTGGCAGGCGAGAGTGACGGACGCTTCGACAATAGTGACTACATCCTATTTTATGGACGCGGTCCAGTGACTTGGTCGTTAGACACCGCCAAGATGGCGTATGTCCATCACCAGAATCCCTATGACGATTATGCATACGCTTTCGTGGTGACCGGTTTGGGACAAGGCAAACGTATCAGTGAAGCCGTGTCGCCTTCTGCAACTCCACAAAGTATTGTTAGTCAATTTATTGATTATCAAGTACATGAACGTGACGAGTACAATCTACATAGCGTGGGGCGCACCTATTATGGCGATAAGATGGACCTCACCTCGACGCAGAATTTCGAATTCAGTTTCCCCAATATTGTTACCGACAAGATGAGCTGGGTGAAGACAGCCATGGCGGGACGTAATTTCAAGCCTGCCACTTTTGAGGTTTATGTCAATGATTTGAAGAAGGCCACCTATTCCATTGCTACCACGCCAGGCACGTCTGATAAGCCTTGGGGATTCGATGTAGGTGGTTGGGTGAATACGACTCCTTCCAACGAAACGATACGCGTGAGCTTGCGGCACAATGCGATGGGATATAACAACTCGGTGGGCTATGTGGATTATATTGTTGTCAACGCTTGGCGTCACCTGAAGATGACGGGAAGCCAGATGGCGTTCCGTAACCCCGATGCAGCTTTAATTAATAAGGTGTACGAGTACCAACTCTCGGGGGCATCACAGCAAGTTCAGGTGTGGAATGTCACCGACCCGATGACGCCTGTCAAGGTAAATGGACAACTCGATGGGTCGACGTTGAGTTTCAAGGTCAACGGTAATGTCAACAATGCTTTTATTGCTTTCAATGGCAGCTCGTTTTGCACAGCCAAGGCTTTCGGAAAGGTGGAAAACCAAAACCTACATGGTGTGAGGGATGTAGATTACCTCATTTTGACCTATGAAGGTTTCATCTCGCAGGCCGAACGTGTGAAAGCCATCCACAACCGCATCGATCCTGAATTGAACATCATGATTACCACGCCCGAGAAGGTGTACAATGAGTTCTCGTGTGGTGCCAAGGACGTCTCGGCCATCCGCGATTTCTGTCGCATGCTCTATTTGGACAGTAGCGCAGGCCACAAAATCAAATATTTGTTGTTGTTGGGCGACTGCTCCTACGATTATAAGAACCGTACGGGAGTGGTGGATTTTGTCCCTTCTTTCGAGTCGGTGAAGTCGTTGGCGATGGACCAGGCCTTTGTCACCGACGATTATTTCGGTTTTATGGATGCTAATGAAGGTTCCATCGGTCACTCGTTGGCAGACATAGGTATTGGTCGTTTTCCAGTGCAGACGGTGGAACAGGCTTCGCAGATGGTCGACAAGATTGAGCGCTATATTGTGAAAGACGAGACCACCATGCAGCCTTGGCGTAATACGGTGACATTCTTTACCGATGACGAAGGCGGTTTTGTTCCGAATGCCGAGGATTTGGCCGCCAATCTGAAGAATGTGGGTGGTGACGGAGTCGTAGTCGACAAGATTTACTTGGATGCCTATACACAGATCAGCGCTCCTGGCGGCGAAATCGCTCCTGATGTGAACGCTGCCATCAACAGCCGAATGGAGAAAGGTACGCTGGTGCTCAATTATATCGGCCATGGTGGTGAGGTGCAACTCTCCGAAGAGAAAATCCTGCAAAGGAAAGATGTCGATTCATGGCGAAATGCTCCGATGTATCCCTTGATGATTACGGGTACCTGCGAGTTCAGCCGATACGACGACCACATGCGCACCTCTTTGGGCGAATATGCCTTCCTCAACCAATATGGCGGCATGATTGCCATGTTCACAACATCGCGTGTGACCTATGGTCCCCATAACCAGAATTTCGCTACGGGTGTGTACAACAATTTGTTCCGCATTCAAGGCGAAGAGCATTACCGACTGGGTGATGTCTATCGTATGGCCAAGACGAGTGGCAGGGAGGAGGAAAAACGCTATGTGTTCTTTGGTGACCCGGCCTTGCGTTTGGCCTATCCGAAATTGAAGGTGGAAACGGTGAGTATCAACGGGCAATATCCGGGATATGACTTGGATTCTGTCCAAATTAATGATACGACATGGGAGACCTATCCTGTCTATCGTGATACGATAAGTGCTTTGCAACCCGTTGAGATTGAAGGCGTCGTGAAAGACCTAGAGGGCCAAATCGCCACTGGCTTCAATGGTGTGGTGAGCGTTATCGTATACGACAAGGAAGCAGAGCTTTCCACTTATGGTACTACGGCTTCAGTCTATCATTTCAAGTTACGCAATAGCGTGATTTTCAATGGAAAAACAGAAGTTAAGGATGGACGGTTCAAAATCGACTTCATCGTGCCTCGCGATATCGCCTATCGTTTCGGTCAGGGCCTGATCAACTATTATGCTACTGACTATGAAGTGGATGCCAATGGCAACTGCGACAGTTTCATCATCGGTGGCTTTTATGACGAGGCTTTTGAGGACAATGATCCGCCAGAGGTTCGCCTGTTTGTCGATGACACACTCTTCGTAAGCGGTGGCATGACGGGTCAGAATCCATTATTGTTGGCTTTCGTCGAGGACGAGAGCGGCATCAACACGACGGGAGCCGGAATTGGTCATGACATTACTGCAACCTTAAGCGGTCCCTCTAAAAACAGCTATTGTCTCAACGATTATTTCGTGGGTGAGATCGGACAGCCGGGTAAAGGCGTCATCACCTACAAGATGCAAGACCTTGCCGATGGTGACTACACGCTTACCCTCAAGGTGTGGGATATCTACAATAATTCCAGCACGGCTACCGTCGATTTTACCGTGGTCAACAATGCCGGCATGGTAATGGAAAATGCGTTTAATGCCCCAAATCCCGTGACCGATGAGACCTATTTTGTGTTCGACCACAACCAAATTGGAAACAATATGGATGTTGATATCTATATCTATGATATTATGGGCCGTTGGGTGATCACATTGTCACAACAGGTGACAGGTACCTCCACCCGCATTGCCCCCATTCGTTGGAACGGCCGTGGTTCGCGTGGCGAGAACCTGCGCAACGGCGTCTATATCTACCGCATCGTGGCCACCAACGACCAAGGTGAGACCGCCACATTGGTGTCGAAATTAGTCTTAAGTAAATGACTGTCAATATGAAAAATAGATTCTATACAATTTTGTTCCTATGCGTCTTTGCCTTTTCGTATGGCATAAGAGGCTATGCCCAAGACAACACCTATCAATCGGTGTTAAGCGAGCATACTTGGCATAGGATTGCCATAACCGAAGAAGGTGTTTACAAATTGGACTATGCCACATTCCAATCCATGGGGATTGATATGAATGCATTGAATCCTAACCAGATACGGATTTTTGGCAATCCTTCTGGAGCGTTGCCGGAGAAAAACTCGGAGGCACGCCCAGATGACCTGACAGAGATGGCAATCTATGTGGGCGGTGCTGAAGATGGCGTCTTCGATAGCGAAGATGTGGTGTTGTTTTATGGTCAGGAGCCTACATTCTGGAGGCTGAAGGATGCCAATAATGAGACTTATCTTCGTGAACGCAACCTCTACTCGGATACCACCTATTATTATCTCTGTGTCGATAGCGGTGTTGAAGGCTTAAGGGTGGGAGAGAAGGCATCGTTGTCTGTCGAAGATGCCACAACGGTGATTTCCGAGTTTCCCGATTTTGTTTGGCATGAGGAAGAGTTGTTCTTGCCCTATTTCCAGAGTAGAGCTTGGTTTGGCGAGCAGTTGACGACACCGGAAACCCCATTCGATTTGACTTTTGTCTTCCCAAATTTGGTGAAGACCAAGCCTTTGTTGGTCAAGAGCCAAGTGATGGGTCGTGTGAAACCGGGGAATATGTATTATGACCTGTGGGCGAATGACAACCATTTGGCCAGTCATGTTGCGATTAGCAAATACACCGATAACTATTATGGCAAACTTTCGACGCTTTCGAAACAAGCCACGAGCGAGAGCGATACGATAGCGGTGCAGTTGAGTTTTACTGCAGAGTCAACGGCTTCGTTGTATCTCGACTATATTGAGATTTATGGATGGCGGCAGCTGAAAAGGGTAGGACATTTCTTCCCCTTCCGTCTGATGCCTTCGCAGTTCGGTGCCGTGAAGAGTGCCATTTGGATCCAAAACACCAGTGCGCAGTATTGGCTGTGGGAGGTGACCGACCCTCTGCGGCCACAATTGCAATTAGGCATTGTTAGTGGCGGTAATCTGGTCTTTGCCACTGATGAGAATACCGAGAAGCGCTACGCATTGTTTCATCCCGACTATGCCATGGCCGTCGAGCATTGGGTCGATTTGCCCAACCAAAATGTGCATGCCATAGGTGAATGTGACATGCTCATTTTGACCTCGTCATTGTTTAAAGATCAAGCCCAGGTCTTGGCAGACTATCATGAAGAACTTGATGGATTGCGGAGTGTGGTGGTTGATGTGGAAGAGATTTACAATGAGTTCGGCGCGGGTCATCCCGATCCCTCCGCCATACGCGACTTCGTTCGCATGGTGTACGGCCGCAGCGCTGGTCGGCTTCGTTACTTGACCTTGTTTGGCAGAGCCTCTGCCGACTATCGCAACATCATGGGTTATGGGCAAAACTTCGTGCCGACATACGAGAATGCTGACAGTTCACATTGGGAGTTGGATTTCTGCACCGATGATTACTATGGTCTGATGGATCTCAACGAAGGCGATCACAGTAAAGGCCGCGTTGACATTGGCATTGGACGAATATCGGTTTCAACGGTTGAAGAAGCAGAGACTGCGATTCGTAAAATCCGCCATTATAATGATCTCGCGGCGGTACATGGTCTTTGGAAGACGGATATGCTCATCTTTGCAGATGATGAACATACCGACTATGTCAACAATAGTGAGAAATATTGCTCCATGCTCGACACCATCGTGCCTGCCATGACGCCCATGAAACTCTATACGGGTGCCTATCCCACGGTGAGCACATCGAGTGGGACCGAGATTCCTGGAGCCAATGCTGACCTTAAGAAGTCTTTTGACAAGGGCTCGCTATTGCTGATATACACAGGACACGGCGGTGTGAGGGGCCTGACTGGCGAGAAAGTCTTCACCAATGTTGACATCAATGCCCTCGACAATTATGACAAGATGCCGTTTGTTTATACTGCCACTTGTGAATTCACGAAATACGACAATCCGCTTTTGGTTTCGGCAGGCGAGCAGATGTTCTTGAATCCCAATGGGGGTGCGGTGGCGATGTTTACCACATGCCGCCCTACTTATGGTCCTCAAAACCATAGGCAGACACAAGCTTTTGTTAAGGTCTGTTTTGACCGCGATGAGGATGGATTGCCTTTGAGATTTGGCGACATCATACAACGCACGAAAAGCTCCCCAAACAATTTCAACAACGGCTCACCGTTGGAAAACATCAATATTCGTTTCCTTTTCCTGGGTGACCCAGCGTTACGATTCCCTGTCCCCAACGAAGACATTGAAGTCCAAAAAGTCAATGGCGAATGGATTGAGGGTAGCGACGATATCAGTCTTCATGGCATGAGCATGGTGACGATGGATGGCGTGGTGAAGAAAACGACGGGTCAAGTCGATACGGGCTTCAACGGCATTTTGTGGGTTAGACTGTTCGACCAAGCCTCGAAAATCAGGGTCAATCGTTATGGGACGGGCCATCATAGGGATGTCCATTGCTATAAAAATGTGCTCTATCAAGGGTGTGTTAGCGTGACCAATGGCCATTTCACGGTCTCTTTCCAGATCCCCAAAGACATCATGCCCGAGACGGGTAAGCCTCGTTTCTCACTCTATGCCTACGATTCCATCCGTGGCATCGATGCCATGGGCAAGTTCGATGATTTGACATTGGGAGGCATCGACCCTGCTATGATAGCCGATGATGAAGGTCCGAAGATTGACTTTTATTGGAATACTCCCGACTTTGTTAATGGACAATCGGTGGAGCGGCAAGGCGTGCTCTATGCCGACCTCTATGATGCCCAGGGTATCTATCACTATGACTTTAGCCTGGGCCGCGACATCGTGTTGAACAGCAACTTGATGGCATATAACCATCTCGTCTTGAACGACCGTTATGAGCCCACCCTCAATGACTTTAGGCGCGGAAGGTTGTCTATTCCTGTCAGCGACCTCGAGCCTGGCACCTACGAGTTCCAACTTAAGGTGTGGGATATGCAGAACAACCCTTCTGAAGCCTTGTTGTGGTTCGTTGTCGACGATGACCTCTTCCTTTCGCAGGTGCGCAACTTCCCCAACCCCTTTGATGGGGAGACGCATATCTCGTTGACCCATGTGGGCGAGGATGGCAACTTTGAGGTGAACATCGAGATCTTTGATATCATGGGACGGCCAGTGCAACATCTCTCCAAGAGAGTCACTTCCACCAATGGTGTCATCGAACCCATCCGCTGGGATGGCTGTGGCTATTCGGGAAGTCCTTTGCGTTCAGGAGTTTACCTCTATCGCCTCACTTTGACAGACGATACTGGGTTCTTCCGCACCGTCAGTCAACGCATGGTCATCAGTCGTTAGTTTAGCGGTCCCTGAGCTTGTCGAAGGGCCGCGTAAAAAAATATTTTGCTATCGCATACAATAACCCATGTGAATAATCGTTATTTTTGCAATTTCAAATACAAGACCTGAAATGAAAGTAAAGAAACTCTTTTTGGCCGCCCTGCTGATGGTTGCGGCAGTCTCTTACGGACAGAACAACAACTACATCGGACAAGATTACAGCGTGTCGCCCAATGTGATTACGACGGCTGTTCCATTTGTTTCCATCTCCCCCGATGCCCGTGGCGGTGCTATGGGTGACTGTGGTGTGGCATCCCATCCCGATGTATATTCTATGCACTACAACCCCGCCAAGTATGTGTATCTGGAAGACAAATTCAGTGCGGGTTTGGGCTATAGCCCTTGGTTGCGCAATTTGGTGAGCGATATGAACCTGGCCTATCTGGCTTTGGCTTATAAGATCAACGACCGTTCGGCCGTGGCTGGTACCTTGCGCTATTTCAGCTGTGGCGACATCAACTTTAGGGACCAGAACAACTATGACTTGGGCACTTTCAGCCCCAATGAGTGGGCCGTCGACGCTACCTACTCCCGTATGTTGGGCGACTACCTGTCGGGTGCCGTGGCTGGCCGTTTCATCTATTCCAACCTGACCCAAAACGCCACTGACTATGGCCGTCCCGGTATCTCTGTCGCTGCCGACGTGTCGGTCTACTACAAACGCCCCGTTGAATGGTTCAGCAACATGGATGCCGACTTTGCTTGGGGTGCTGCCATCACCAACATCGGTAGCAAGATCAGCTACAACGGACAGTCCGACCGCCGCGACTTCATTCCGACCAACCTGCGTTTGGGCGCTAGCTTGAAGCTCGAGCTTGACGAGTACAACTCGTTGGCCTTTATGGTTGACTTCAACAAACTGATGGTGCCCACTCCGCCCGTCATCGCTAGAGACTCCATCTCGGGACAGCCTATCCTCAACGACGATGGTACCTATAAGATCCTCTATGGTATGGACAATAATGTCTCCACCGTGGCTGGTATGATTCAGTCGTTCTACGACGCTCCTGGTCATGGCTATGACTACTACACTGGCGAGTTGGTAGACTACGGCAGGTTCTACGAGGAGCTTTGCGAGATCAACATCGGCGCTGGTATCGAGTATTGGTACAACAACATCTTTGCCGTGCGTGCCGGTTATTTCAACGAGACGGCCCTGAAAGGCAACCGCAAGTATGTCACCCTCGGCGCTGCTTTGCACTACAATGTCTTCGGTCTTGATGTGTCATACTTGATTCCCGTCAACACGGTGGCGGGCAGCAACCCGTTGGAGAATACGCTGCGTTTCAACCTCACCTATAACATGGGTGGTAGCAAGAAAGACTAACAACGACAGATTGTAAAACAAAAAAGAGGCTTGCGAGCCTCTTTTTTTATGCCTTGTAGAGACGTTGCGTGCAACGTCTAGAATATCAATGCCAATAACACATATAGCCAGTGTGCCGCAATGCCAGCACAAAGACCACCGATGGTATGCGCGCCAATGGCTTTGCCAATGAGCTTGCGGTAGCCGAGACTGTCGAGCATGGCGGCATGGGTGCTGAGGAAACCGCTCCAGCACATGCCGATGGCGGTGAACACAGCGATGGCGTTGTTGTCGATGATGCCTTCGGTGATGAAACGGGGCACCAGACCAATGGCGGCACCCACGGCACCGAGGGCGGTCATGGGGAAGGAGATAAGGGCACCGTCCTTGAAACCAAAGAGCCAATCGAAGATGAAGTTGATCTTATTGGCTGCCCAGCTGATGACGGGCACGCCTTCGTAGGCCACACCGAGATATTCGCCGTTTTCGCCAGATGCGCCGAAGGTGAGCATCATCACGATGGTGGAGATACAGAGCACGCCGGGAATAATGGCGAAGCCGATGCTCACACCATCCTTGCCGCCGTCGAGCAACGAGTTGAGGAAACGCATGAAAACGCCGCCTTCGCTCTTGAAGGAGATCTGTTGTTCGTCGCCCCCAAACTCTTCGTCGACAGGACTGTCTAACTCGGGGTAGGCCTTAAGGGTAGAGCGTTGCATCAACCTGGTGGAGACGATGCTGCCGATGACAGCACCTGCCACACCGACCAAGGCACCTTTACCGAAGCCAAGACCTGTCATAAAGGCCACCACGACTAAACCCATGCCGAAGGCGGTGCCGAAATTGGTCAGAGAGACGAGTTGGTACTTCTTGAAATAGCGGTTGAAGTTCTTGTCGTGTGCCAAGGTGATGATGGCGGGGTTGTCGCTCAAGAAGGTCATGATGGCACCCAAAGCGGCCACGCCAGGAAGGTTGTAGAGCGGCTTCATCAAGGGGCGCAGGAGGTTCTCCAACAAGCGTACCACACCAAACTCGGTGAGCAGCTTGCTGATGGCGCCCATGAGCACGCAGATGGCCATGATGTAGAACACGGTCTCCAACAATAGGTGATAGGCTGTCTGCATGAAGGTGTTCAGCATCTTCGGCAGGGACATTTTGTAGGCCAAAAGTCCGAAGAAGGCGAAGAAAACGATCAAGAAAATGATGGCTTCAACGCTTCGTTTTGTGGTGAACCGCAGTGGCCTTTTCAGTTTCTCCTCAAGCTTTTTGAAGAGTTTTTCCACCTTGTCGTGATAGAAGGTGGTGGTTCGTTTGATGGTGTTGTATTTGGTCTTTGCCATGGCGGATTATTTTTTCAGTTGAAGGAGATCGACTTTCCATGTCAAGCCGAGGTTAGCCTGGAACTTGCTGACGCCATCCACGCTGGTGTGTGAGCCACAGAGGTGGAGGCGGATGTTGCGGTCACCCAGGGGGTAATATTCGAAGCCGAGGCTCTCGAAGTCAACTCTCTTGCCGGGGACTATATACTGGTCATAGGCTTCCGTGTTGGGCAGTTGGGCTTTGTTGAAGTCGTAACCTGCCTTGGCGAACACAATCCATTTCTTTCCGATATCGACGCCGATGCCATAGATGGCGGTGATGTCTTGACCGAAGAATTGTTCCTGTTCGAAAGAAGCTCGATTGATGATGTCGAGATACATCTCCACGCCTTTGAATTGCAACTTGTTGCCCAAAGCAATGTAGTTGATGAACTTGCCGGGTTGATATTCAATCATGTTGACGGAATAGGCCGTCTTGAAGATGCCATAGTTGCCGTACCACATCAAATTGTAGGCGTAGATGCTCTGCATGGCTTGGTTGATGAATGGCGAGTTGCACATCTGGATGAGGAAGTGGTTCTTACCGGAATTGTCCTTGAAATTCAAGGAGGCGCCTACCTCGTAGCAGCATACGGTGTTCCAGAACTCGGTGCCATAGTAGATGTCAATGGGGTTGGTATCATATTCCCAGCCGCCAATGGCGACGACTTGCTTTCCGGCTGATAAGAAAAGGTTGTCAGTGAAGTTCCAGTTGAGGTAAGCCCAGTCGGTGCCTTGGAAAAAAGTGTTGGCAAAACCGATGTTTGGCGCGTTGATGCGCTGACGCAAGTGGTAGCTAAACTTGCTGCCGAGGGTGCCGTCCAAGGCCACGACGAGATATTTGCCTGCAAAACCATGGTCGGTGCTCGGCGCAATGGTATCATACCCGGGATGGTAGTCGAGGGTGAAGTCGGCACGCGTGTTCAGATGCAGGTTGTCGAGAGTGACAAAAGGCTTGCCGTCTTGTGAAAAGGCCTGAAGGATGGCGAAGATGGATAAAAAGGTGAGGAGTAACGCTTTTCTCATACGCAAATAAATTTGCTGCAAAGGTAAGAATAAAAGTGTCGGGATTGGAATATGGGGCAACAAAAAAAACGGGGCGGATGACTCCGTCCCGTTGTGGGGTTGTTTTTGGGAAGACTTTAGCAGACTTCGATGGTCTGCATGGCCTGCTTCTTCTCTTCATTAGTCACCTTCGGGATGACGATGTCGAGGATGCCGTTTTCGACCTTGGCGCTGATCTGCTCCTTGTGGATGTCCTCAGGCAGCATCACCGTCTGGCGGAAGTGTTCGACCGAGAACTCATGACGCAGGTAGCGCATCTCTTCCTTGTTCTCTTTCTTCTCGCTCTTGTTCTCTTTGACCATCTCGACGACGAGGTTGCCTTCGGCGTCGATGCTCAACTTGACGTCTTCCTTGGTGAGACCAGGGATGCAGAGCTCGAGTTTGTAGTTGTCTTTCGTCTCCATGATGTTCATGCGGGGCGTTGAATAAGTCGTGTCGTTCCAGTTCATCAGTTCGTTGAACAGAGTAGGCATGAAGTCTTGGTTTCTTCTGGTTACTAACATGGTTTTGATCTCCTATTTTTTAGTTGTTTGTTTATTGATTGTTCGTTTTTTTGAGGTCCCTGAGCCTGTCGAAGGGCCGACCTTGGGACTTTTTGCCCGTCCTTTCGTTCGGACGACTCCATCTAGTCAAATTCTTTGCCAAGGCCAAAAACGGGTCTAAAACACTATTTTTACTGACAATATTTCCGATTTTATGTAGTTTTGTGTAAATATTTATGACAAAATTTCCGAAATTTGGCTATTTTTATATCCTATAAGGATGCTTGTTCGGTAAAAACCAAGCAAAAACTTCACCACATCTCGAGGGGTGCATCTTTTTTCAGTACTTTTGCCGCCCGAAATGCGCAGCATTGACTATGTCGAATGCAGGGCATTTCAATGTAGTTAAAACGAGCCAAAATCATGGAAGATAAACTGTTCAATAAGAATTACCTCTGCCTTTGTGCAGCTAATTTCTTGTTTTTCTTCTCGTTCTATCTGTTGCTGCCCGTTTTGCCTTTCTTCATTATGGAGAAATACCAGGCGGGCAATGCGATTATTGGCACGGTCATCTCTTGTTATACTTTAGCTACTTTGGTGGTGCGCCCCTTCTCGGGCTATATGATGGATACCTTTAAACGCAAACCCTTGTATCTGTTGGCATTGTCCATCTTCACTGCTGTGTTTGTCGGCTATCTTTTTGCCGCTACCATCACCATATTAATAATAATCCGCATTGTTCACGGCTTGGCATTTGGCCTCACCTCGGTGGGTGGCAACACCTTGGTCATCGATGTGGTGCCGTCGGAACATAGGGGAGAGGGCATCGGCTATTACGGTGTGGCTAACAACATCGCCATGGCCGTCGGCCCAATGACGGGATTGTTCGTCTACGAGCATTTCAGCTTCAACGCTATCTTTATGGGATGCATGGGTTGCAGCCTACTGGCAGCATTGTTTGCATCAAGGATTCAGACCAAAGTTAGGCCGCCCGTTAAGCGTCCTCCTATTTCCTTGGACCGTTTCATCTTGTTGAAAGGCCTGTTGGCGGGCATCTCATTCACCTTGTTGGCATTCGCGTATGGACAGATCTCCAATTATATTGCTCTCTATGCCAAGGAGATGGGCCTGACCATCAGTAGCGGCTTGTTCTTCTCGGTATATGCCGTCGGCCTGATTGCCTCGCGACTGTTTGCTGGCAAGATGGTCGATAAGGGCAAGGTGACGCAAACTATTGCCTTGGGTTTAGGTATCGTTGTGTTCGCTATGTTTGGACTTGGTATGTGCCATCATTGCAATGCCTTGGGCACGGGCTACACAGCAGCGGCTTTCCTGTTGATTGCCTTGTGTTGTGGTTTGGGCTTCGGGGCGGCTTTTCCATCGTTTAATGCCTTGTTTATCAACCTTGGCACCAACGCCCAAAGAGGCACAGCAACATCTACCTATTTAACGACTTGGGACCTGGGTCTCGGCATTGGCATCTTCTCGGGAGGTATGTTGGCCGAGCATTTTTCGTTCTCTGCAGCCTATCTGGTGGCTTCGGCTTCGGTGCTGGTGTCGTTGATCTTTTTTGTCATCGTCGTAACACCTCATTATCAGAGAAATAAACTTCGTTAATGCAGTCCGTCCTTCCCATAGTCCAGCTTCGTGATGCCACATCGGAAGACGCGCCTTTTATTGCGCGAGTTGTGTTGGCGGGCATCGATATGCTGGACATTGATGCTGTCCTTCCTGATGAGCAGCGTGCCATCTATGAGCACTTGATGGATATTTGCCGCATGGATGACACCTTATATAGCTACCTCAATACACGCATAGCCGATGTCGATGGAAATAGGGTGGGCGCCTTGGTGGCTTACGATGGAGCTCGTTATGCTGCCTTGCGCGCCAAGACCTTCGGCCTTGTGCAACAAACATCAGGCATGGATTTGAGTCGCAATGCGATGGAAACCAGTCCAGGTGAATTCTATTTGGATAGCATGGCCGTTCTATCGGATTTCAGAGGCCTTGGCATTGGTAAAATGCTGATAAGCGACCGAATGGATTATGCCTTACGCAATGGTTTTCAAAAGGTTACACTGCTTGTCGACAAAGACAAACCGCGTTTGCAACATTATTATGAGAGTTTGGGATTCGTCTTTGGTGAGGAGTTGTTTGTGTTTGGGAGTTGGTATAATAAGTTGGGGAAAAGTAATGAGGAATATGGAATTTTTCTATTTTTGCCCCAATAAAACCTTTTTCTATGAAAAAACTCCTTCTCTTTGCCCTCATTGCGGCATCCCTACAGCTTTCCGCCCAGCAAATGCTCGTCGGATCATATAACATTCGATACAAAAACGCCAATGATAGCATCAATGGTGAGGTGTGGACCAAGCGCTGTCAGGTCATTTGCGACCAGGTGAACTTTATGGCACCCGATGTCTTTGGCACCCAGGAAGTGCTATATGACCAACTCCAAGATATGAAGAAGTCTTTGGATGGCTATGATTATATAGGCATCGGTCGTGATGACGGTCAGCGTGGCGGCGAACATGAAGCCATCTTTTATAAAAAAAGAAAACTACGCCTTCTTGACCATGGCGATTTCTGGTTGAGCGCGACACCTGACAAACCTGGCTTGGGTTGGGATGCGGTCTGCATACGCATTTGCACCTGGGGCAAATTTGAAGTGAAAACGGAGAAAGAACAACGAAGTGGCCTGTTCAACCGAAAGAAATCCGACCCTGCCATGGAGTTTTATTTTTTCAACCTGCATATGGACCATGTGGGTGTGGTGGCACGACGCGAGTCAGCCAAATTGGTGGTGGCCAAGGTTCGTGAGATTGCCCAAGGCGCCCCCGTGTTCATCACTGGCGACTTCAATGTGGACCAAAACGATGAGATTTACAAGATTTTTACGGAATCGGGGCTGCTGAAAGACTCCTACGATGCCGCTCGCATTCGTTTTGCGGAGAATGGCACCTTCAATGCCTTCAAGACCAATTATTTCACCACAAGCCGTATCGACCATGTCTTTGTGTCGCCCACCACGACAGTAGAAGCCTATGGTGTCTTCACCAACAGTTATTGGACACCTGATGAAGACCCGGATAGCACCATCAAGGCCTCCGATGCACCGCAGCAGATCTCATTCGACACCTACATTCGGCACAATCCTTCCGACCATTATCCGGTGTTCGTGAAGGTTAAGCTTTGATTTTTCGCCTCCTGATTTCGCTCCAAGTCTGCAAGACGACAGAGATGATAATCAGCGCGATGCCGATGCAGAACGAGAAATTCAACTCCTTGTACTCGCTGAAGATGAACATGGAGAGGATGATGCTGTATACAGGCTCCAAGTTGTAGGTCAGGTTGACGGTGAAGGCAGGAATCTTCTGCAATACGATAATTTGCAGTAGGCAAAGCCCGATAGTGCAGACCACGACCATGAAAGCCAAATAGGGATAGTCCATGCCGACAGGATAGAGCCGCCCGACGGGGATAAATGCATTATATATAGGTATCAGGCAGGTCAGGCCGATGAGGCCACCAACCATCTCCCAAAGCAGCATGTTCTTGGCTTCGTAGTGTTTGCCGACGCGTTGGTTGGTAATGGCAAACAAGGCATACAAGGCCGAAGAGACCACACCCAGGATGATTCCCAGACGGTAGCGTGCGTCGAATTGGAAGATAAGGTATATGCCAAGTATGGTGAGCAGGCTGAAGAGGAATTCGCGCCCCGAGAATTTATGCCTGTTGATGATGGGCTCAAGCAAGGCTGTGAAAAACCCGACCAAGGAGAAACACACCACGCCGATGCTGACATTGGAGGCCTTGATAGAGGCATAGAAAAAGACCCAATGCAGGCACAACAACATACCCACGCCGCCCATCTGCAAAATGTCCCTGAAATTGTATCGTTGTTGTAGGGACGCACCGCGTGCGTCCACACCGCGTGCGTCCACACCGCATGCGTCCACACCGCGTTGTTTCGATACCCGTAAAAACAACCACATAATCACCGCCGCCGCAGCCATGCGCCACCATACCAGAATGGCAGAATCCAAGGTGATGAGTCGCCCCAACACGCCAGTGAATCCGGCGATGAAGACGGAGAGATGCAGCAGGAAATAGTCCTTTTTCATGGCTTTCTCCTTTGGCGCACGGCCTCAAAGGTGACGATGGCGGTCGTGACCGACACGTTGAGCGAGTCGGCAATGCCGTTCATGGGGATGATGATGTTTTGATCAGCAGCCTCGACCCAGGCATTGGAGATGCCCGTGGCCTCGGTGCCCATGACTAGGGCGGATGCCTTGCGGAAATCGGCATCGAGGTAGTCGATGGAGGCCTTGAGGTAGGTGCAGTATATGGTGATGCCGTTCTTTTTCAGCCAGCTGATGCATTCTTCGGTGGAGCAGGCATAGACAGGCACGCTGAAGATGCATCCGATGCTGGCACGGATGGCGTTGGGATTAAAGAGATCCGTTGCGGGGTCGGCTACGATGACGGCATCGACTCCTGCGGCATCGGCGGTACGCATCACAGCACCGAGGTTGCCAGGCTTTTCCACCGTTTCCAATACGATAATCAAAGCATCTTTCTTCGGTTTGAATTCGTTGAGGCTCTTGTATTTGGGTATGGCCACGGCCAGCAGACCGTCGCTTCCTTCACGGTAGGCGATCTTGTCGAACACCTCTTCCGTCACGGTCTCGATGAACTCAGCTTTGATGGCGAGTGGCTCGCGCAGCAGCGACTCGCAGACATACAACTGCTCAATCACGAAGCCACACTTTTGTGCGCGCTCGATCTCGCGCTGTCCTTCGATAAGGATGCGGTTTTGCTCGCGACGCTCGGCAGCCTTCTGCAATCTGACAAGGTTCTTTATCTTTGGGTTGGTTTTACTGGTGATCATAATGCTCCGGTTGAGTGCTGCAAAATTATGGAAAACAAATGTTTTTTGCTTTAATACAGGTTTTTTTTTGTCTTCTTTTTCGAAAAATAGGAGTTTTCTCCCCGTTTTCAGTCGTTTCATATTCCTAATTTTGTAAATTCAATAAGAGTTCAGAACTGATTTCATCGTTTTATTAATCAAATACTAGACAAATGAAAAGGATTTATCACTTCGCCATGGCCGCTGTCGTCATGTTTGCCATGGTCGCATGCGGAAACAACAATGCCAAACAAAATGAAAAAGCCGAGGAACAGCCTGTGGCCGAGCAAGAGACTTCTCAACCGGCCGAAACCGAGACTGTTCAAGAGGAACCGCAGCTTCCTGTGGGTCCCTGCACCTTGGATTTTGAAATGTTCAGTGTCGACCTCCCTGAAGGATGGAAGGTGCTGAAGCAAGACAGACACGAAGCCAAAATCTACCCAGGTACTGGCGATGAGTTCACTGGGTCCATCTTAATCCAGGAACAGCCGTATCGTCAAATGGCAGAAATGGTCAAGACTTATCAAGGTCTGCAACAGACGAAGGATTTGGGCGAAGTTAGTTTCGGAACAAACAAATTCCGTGGGTTCAAAAACGAAATGGGCGACTTCACGGTGATGATGAAAGCCAACGAAAAAGATGAATTCGTGATGGCTGAAGTTCGCAGCGAAGCATACAAGAATGAGGCCTATAAGCAGATTTTGTCCTCCATAAAACTAAAGTAAGCCTGCCGAACAAAAGAGTTTAGGCTGTCACTCGGTGGCAGCCTTTTTTGTTTTCAGTTGGGAAAGTACTAGTCCGATGACCACCACCAAGATGCCTATGATTTTGAATGCCGTCATCTCTTCGATGGCAAGAAGATAACTGAAGATGGCGGTGAAAACTGGAATCAGGTTGGAATAGACATTAGCTCGCGATGCACCTAGTTTGCTGAAAGCGAAGGCCCATAAGGCGTAGGCGACGGCACTGCAAAACACACCGAGGCAGACTAACGGAACGATGTAACCGCCCACATTGGCGAAATTAGATGGCTCGAAACGCTCCATGATGAGGACCATCGGAGCAAAATACAACATTCCGATGATGTTTTGCACCCATGTGATGGTCAAAGGTTTGTAGAGCTTCGTCAGTTTGATGAGCGCAATGGAATAGCCCACTGCTACCAATACTGCACCGCTTAAGAACAGGATGCCCTTGGGTGAGGCAGTGAACTCAAGGTTTTTGTTGAGTAGCATCACAATGACACCGACAAAGGAGACGATAAAGCCAACGATGTTCATGGGCGTCAACCGCTCTTTGAGAAAAATGCGGGCTGCGATGGGAGTCACCAAGGGTATCATAGCGATAATGGCCGATCCAATGACAGGGGAGGTGTTCTTCAGTCCGTAGCCTTCAAAGATGAAATAGAGGAAAGGCTCAAACATGGCCGCTAAAGCGAAGAGTCCGAGATGTTCTTTCTTGACTTTTTCGTTCAGTCGGAAGGTAAAAAGTATGGCCGTGAAGAAAATTGTGGCTACGACAAGGCGTAAAAAGATAGTCGCAGTGGGGTTGAGGTTTTGGTAGACTTGTGTCGACCAAACGAACGACATGCCCCAGAAAACCATGGCAATAACGCCTGCGAGATGAACTATGTAGTTCCTGTTTTTCATGCCGCAAAATTACGGTTTTTTGAGATTGTTTTTCCGTATTGGAACATTTCGGCAAGATTTTTGTAGATTTGCAGCGTAGAAATGGAATTAAATCAATGTCTAATAATTAAAACCTCAAGAAAATGAAAAAGTTAAGTGTTATCTGCATGACGATTTTGGCGGTGGTTTTCATGGCTTCCTGCCGCGGGCCTCAAGGTCCGGCGGGCCACGATGGTCACGATGGCAACGATGCCAATGTTTCCTCTTCAACGGTGACCGTTAAGTCGAGTGACTGGGAGTGGAACAATGCCAACGGCCAATGGGTCGTCACGATTGACTATCCTGCCATCAACAACAATGTTTATAATTATGGCGCAGTCCTTGTCTACATGGATGTCTCGGGCGCTTGGAGCCAGGTCCCGCTGACCTATTATTATCAGGATCTCGACAACCAGGGCAATACAATCAACTGCGAGGCCTCTATTGAGGTGGCGACCTTGAGCGATGGCGCTGTGCGTCTCTTCTGGACGGAGAGCGACTTCTATGACGAGATGCGTCCCGAAACGCACGACTTCAAGATTGTTGCTATCGAAGCTGCCGTCTACGGCATTCGTAGCGATGTCGACTACAGCGACTACGAGGCTGTGAAGACCGCCTTCCAACTGGCAGACTGATAAATTGAATAAACAATCGTAATATGTAGAGACGTGCCATGGCGCGTCTCTACATTTTTTTATTGCATTGCCAATGAGAACCACATGAAGCCCAAATAACCCAGGACGAGGAAGGCGCCTTCCCATCGTGAGATTTTGCGGCCTTTGCCCGTGAAGACGAACAAAAGCATCAAAGCGTTGGCTCCAAACAAGATGAGGAGTTGTTTGTTCATCATAGGCTCAAACGGCAATGGGGTGATGAGCGCACTGACGCCTAGCACCATGAAGATATTCAATATGTTTGAGCCCAGCACATTGCCGATGGCGATGCCGGAATTCTTCTTGGTTGCGGCTACGATCGAAGTGATGAGTTCGGGCAGAGAGGTGGCGGTGGCAACGACGGTGAGTCCGATGGTGCTCTCACTCATGCCCCAGTTGCGGGCCAAAATCTGCGCGTTATGAGAGACAAGCTCGCCGCCTGCATACAATCCGATGATGCCTACTATGAGCGCAAGAATGGTTTTGCCCCAAGGCATGACCGGTTGCTCACTTCCGATTTCTTCTTGTGGGACTTTGTTCAAGATGGTCAGCAGAAAATAACCGATGCCCAGCGCCAACAGGATGATGCCATCGATCCAGTTGACATTCACGATGTCGTTTTTGCTCATGAAGAAATCATTGGCCATCACGGCAATGGTAGCGGTGGCAAGAAAGCCTACAGGAATGTCGCGTCGAATGGAAACACGGCTCACGTCAATGGGCCAAATGATAGCGCTGACGCCTAAAATGAGAAGGATGTTCATCGTGTTGCTTCCGATAATGTTGCCGATAGCCAATCCCGGACTGCCTTTGGCACACGAAAACACATTGACAACCATTTCGGGTAAGGAAGTTCCAAAAGCCACGATGGTGAGCCCGATCATGAGTGGAGTCATCTTGGCGCGAACGCCGATACTAGAGGCCCCGTCGACAAGCCAGTTGGCGCCCAAAATCAAGGCTACAAAACCGACCGCTAATAATAATAAAGGTATTAAAGATTCCATTCTGTTTTAATTTGGAATACGAAAATCGAAGATTAGTCCTGCATCGCATCGCGACATTGACTTCGTCGAATCTGCGATTTCAGCATTCAACATTCAGCATTCATAATTCCTCATTCCGCATTCAATTATTATAGTGTCTTGCCCCAAAAATCTTGCTCCCTACCCGTACCATCGTCGCGCCTTCCTCAATGGCGATCGGGTAGTCGTCAGACATGCCCATTGAGATCTCTTTGAATTGCGGCTGGTTGTCGAAATAGTCATGCTTCAGCGTGTCGAAGATTCCTTTCAGGTGCTTGAATTCCTTGCGAACCTCATTCATGTCTTCTGTGAAGGTGGCCATACCCATCACGCCGCAGATGCGAACATTCTCCATTGCTTTGAAAGCCTCTGAATCAAGTAGTTGTCTTGCTTCTTCGAGGTCAAGACCGAACTTGGTCTCTTCTTGCGCGATATGGAATTGTAGCAGGCAATCCACCACACGGTCGTGCTTCTTGGCTTCCTTGTTGACGGCCTCCAAGAGGTTGGCCGAGTCGATGCTGTGGATGAGCGTGACGAAGGGGATGATATACTTGATTTTGTTGGTCTGCAAGTGACCGATGAAGTGCCATTGGATGTCTTGAGGCAGCACTTCGTGCTTGTCGCGCATCTCTTGGGGGTAGTTTTCCCCGAAGGCACGCTGTCCAGCATCATAGGCTTCCTGTAAGTCGCTGACGGGCTTGGTCTTGCTGACGGCCACCAAAGTCACAGACTTGGGCAGCGTTGCCCTGATTTTTTCCAAGTTTTCCTTAATCATGGTTTAATGATTTGAGTGTGCAAAAATAGTGAATCCTATCAATTCAACGGTTAAACATTTCAACAATTAAACAATAATTCTTACCTTTGCGCCAAATTTTTTGAGTATTATGTTTGAAGGATTAAGCGAAAAACTGGAACGCTCGTTCAAACTCCTTAGGGGACAAGCGTTTATCACGGAAGTCAATATTGCTGACACGATGAAGGAAATCCGTCGCGCCCTTTTGGACGCCGACGTCAGTTACAAGATTGCCAAGGATGTTACGAATAATATTAAGGAAAAGGCTTTAGGACAGGAGATTCTCACTTCGGTGAAACCTGGTGAGATGATGGTCAAGATTGTGCACGATGAGCTGGCCGAACTCATGGGAGGCGATGCCGTCGACATCAACCTGAAAGGCCAACCCAGCATCATCTTGATTGCAGGTCTGCAAGGTTCCGGTAAGACTACTTTCTCGGCCAAACTGGCTTCCTATCTGAAACGCAAGCGTAGCAAACAAGTGTTGCTGGTAGCTGGCGACGTCTATCGTCCCGCTGCTATCGAGCAATTGAAAGTGTTGGGCCAACAGGTAGAGGTTGAGGTCTATAGCGAAGAAGGCAACAAGAACCCCGTACAGATTGCACAAAACGCCATCAACCATGCCAAGAGCCAGGGCAAGAACGTGGTCATCATCGATACCGCTGGTCGTTTGGCCGTCGACGAGGAGATGATGAATGAGATTGCCAACATCAAGGAAGCCGTGAAGCCGCATGAGACCTTGTTTGTGGTGGATGCCATGACGGGTCAGGATGCTGTCAACACGGCCAAGGCCTTCAACGACCGTTTGGACTTCGACGGCGTGGTGCTGACCAAACTCGATGGTGACACCCGTGGCGGTGCTGCTCTCACCATCCGTACTGTGGTGGAGAAGCCTATCAAATTCGTCGGTATCGGCGAGAAGATGGATGCCTTGGATGTGTTCCACCCCAAACGTATGGCCGATCGTATCCTTGGCATGGGCGACATTGTCTCTCTCGTGGAACGTGCCCAGGAGCAGTTCGACGAAGAAGAAGCCCGCAAACTTCAGAAGAAACTCGCCCAGAATGAGTTCAACTACAATGACTTCTTGAAGCAGATCCAGCAGATCAAGAAGATGGGCAACCTGAAAGACCTCGCCAGCATGATTCCTGGCATGGACAAGGCCATGAAGGGCGAGGAGATCGACGACGATGCCTTCAAGAGCATCGAAGCCATCATCTATTCCATGACGCCGCAGGAACGTGAGAACCCGAAGCTGCTCAACGGCACGCGCCGCAAACGCATTGCCGACGGCAGTGGCACCAGCATTGTGGAGGTCAACCGCCTTGTCAAACAGTTTGAGGAAACAGCCAAGATGATGCGCATGATGACGACCGGTGGCGGTAAGAAGTTTGCGAGAATGGCTAGCGCGATGAGAAGAAGATAAAAGGATTTCAAGATTTGGTATTTCACGACCGACTCCAATCTTGAAATTAGGGATTTTGAAATCTTGAAATAAAACTATGGATACAAAAATCATTGACGGAAAGCTTATTTCCGAACAAATCAAGAAAGAAATCGCTGCTGAAGTGGCTGATATGATCGACCATGGCATCGCAGCCCCGCACCTCGCGGCCGTTATCGTTGGCGAAGATGGTGCCAGCAAGACCTATGTGGCTTCGAAAGAGAAAGCCTGCCATTCGGTGGGCATGACTTCGTCGGTCTATCGTCTGCCTGAAAGCACCACCGAGAAAGAGATGCTCGATATGGTGGAATTCTTAAACAATGACCCCGAGATTGACGGATACATCATCCAGTTGCCGTTGCCCAAGCATATCGACGAGAACAAGGTGATCAACGCCATCAAGCCTGAAAAGGATGTGGACGGCTTTACCAGCGTTAACGCAGGTCGCATGCAACTCGGACATCCCTGCTTTGTTCCTGCCACTCCTAATGGCATTATGGAGCTCATCAAACGCTCGGGTATCGAGACCGTGGGTAAGAATGTGGTCGTGTTGGGCCGTTCCAACATCGTAGGCACGCCTATGGCCATCCTCATGTCGCGTAAAGGCATCGATGCCACCGTCACGCTGTGCCATAGCCGCACCAAGAATCTGCCCGACATCTGCCGCAATGCCGACATCCTCGTGGCTGCCATAGGCAAGCAAGGGTTTGTGACTGCCGACATGGTGAAGTCTGGTGCCGTGGTCATCGACGTGGGCATCCACCGCATCGAAGATGCTTCCAGCCCGAAAGGCTACAAGATTATGGGCGATGTGGACTATGACGAGGTCTATAAAGTGGCATCGAAGATTACCCCAGTGCCTGGTGGCGTAGGTCCCATGACTATTGTGTCGCTGCTGCAAAACACCTTGAAAGCCGCTAAAGGCGAGGTCTATCCGAAGTAATCCTTATGAAAAAGGCGTGGCTCGTTGGGTTGTTGCTGCTGCTTTCGCCTTTTGTTTGGGCGCAGGCAGAAGGCGGCTTTTCGCCTTCCTTCGTTCCACAACTCAAGTCAGAGTTGCCTAAAGAGGTGAGCGAGACCTCGGGCCTGTTTTTTCATAATGGTCGCCTTTGGACGCATAACGACAGCGGAGGCAAGCCCATCCTCTTTGCACTGGATACCACTACCTTTGAAATCGTACAGAGAGTTACCCTGGCTCATGTGAGAAACATGGACTGGGAAGATGTGTGCACAGACGACAACAGCGTGTTTGTTGGTGAATTCGGTAACAACAAAGGCACGCGCAAAGACTTGAAAGTCTATACCTTCCCTTTATCTTCTATCCCTGATGAGGGCGATGCCGTTGTCGAAGTCGACTCCATCACTTTCCGCTATGTAGACCAAACAGACTTCTCGAAGAGGAAGTATAGGCATGACTATGACTGCGAGGCGTTCTTTGCCACCGATGATTGCCTCTATCTTCTCGCCAAAGGTTGGGCTACAGGCACCACACGCCTCTATCGTTTGCCGAAAACACCTGGCGATTATGTGGCAGAGGTGGTCAACGGCTTCGACTCGCAAGGCCTGATTACGGGTGCGGATTACGACAATGAACGCCACATCTTGGTCATCGTGGGCTATGTGAAGAATATATGGAAACCTTTCATGTACATCATCTTCGATTTCGATGAAGCAGGGGTCAAATTGCCCAATCATCGTTTCGAGATGCCTCAACTGGCTGGTGGGCAGATGGAAGGCATCTGCTTCTTCGACAATGGCCGCTGTTACGTGAGTGCGGAAACATCGCAATCTATGACGGCCCGCGTTTTTGTGGTGGATTTTCGCAAATGGATTGAAAGAGAATTGAAAAATAGCAAGAAATGAAACGTGTTGCGTTCATATTGCTGTTCCTTGTTTCTGTTTGTTCTGCCTTTGCACAACATCCCAAGAAGGCTGTCAAGGCGTATGAGGCGGCCGAGGAGGCATTCCTGAAACACGACTATAAGAAGGCGCATCAGCAAGTGCTGAAGGCTGTTACGGAAGATCCCAACTATGCCGAGGCGTGGCTGCTAGAAGGCGAGATTGGAATGGAGACCCAAGACTATGACTTGGCTATCTTGGGCTATGAGAAATCTCTTTTCTGTGATTCCTTGTTGTTTCCTCCTGCTGCCATCTCATTGGCTCGTCTTTATGACCGTCAAGGAGCCTACAAGCGAGAGATTCTCTTGCTAAAATGGTACCAGTCGAAGCAGTTCAAAAACGAAGCTCAAAATGCAGTGGTGTCGGACATGCTTGCACAAGCCACCTTCCGCGATTGGGCCTATTCTCATCCTGTGGCATTTGACCCCGAGACTTTGGGTGATGCCATTAATACTACCGATGACGAGTATGTCAATATGCTGTCGTTTGACGGGTCGCAGCTCTTGCTGACGCGCAAAATGACCATGACGGAAGGCTATCAGAAGGAAACCCTTCTCGTCTCATCAGGGGATGGCGAACATTGGACTGTGCCACAACCTCTGAAATTTGCTGGTTTTCCTGACGATGTCGACCCAGGCGCGGCTTTCATCTCCGCCGACGGCAAGAAACTCTATCTGACAGGCTGCGGATGGACGCGCGACAGTAGTTGCGACCTCTATGTGGCTGAATGGGTGGATGGCCAGTGGTCGATGCCTATGCCGCTTTCGCAAAGTATCAACACAAGAAACTGGGAGTCGCAGCCTTGTGTGAGCAGCGACGGACGTGAACTTTATTTCGTCTCGCGTCGCGCGGGCAATGCCGATATCTTTCGTTGTCTGCGCAATGCCAACGGCAGTTGGGGTGAGCCCCAAAACATAGGCGCACCTATTAATACCCAAGGCACCGAGATGGCGCCCTTCCTTCATCCTGACGGACGCACGCTCTATTTCTCTTCAGATAAACATGTCGGCATGGGCGGTTTCGACCTCTTCATGAGCCGTAGGGGAGAGGACGGACAATGGAAGGAGCCTGTCAACTTGGGCTTTCCTATCAACACGCAGGGTGATGAAATCAACTTTTTTGTAGCTGCTGATGGCAAGACGGCCTTCATCTCTTCGCAACGCGAAGGCGGAAACGGAGGTTACGACATCTACACCTTTGAACTGCCCGAGGAGGTCCGTTCTGACTCGGCTAACTACCTGGCCGTCGTTGATGTGGTGGAGTTGTCTCCTGGTGATGCGGTAGTGTTACAAAACATCCAATTTGAGTTCAATAGTTCGGCCTTGACCGAAGATTCGCAAATTGGCATCGGGATGCTCACCGACTTCCTGAAACGCAATCCCGACTTGAAAGTTGAGTTGGCAGGCCATACCGATGATGTGGGTAACGCCAACTACAATCTGAAGCTTTCGTCTGACCGTGCCGAAGTGGTGCGCAGAGCCTTGATTGACCATGGTGTCGAAGAAAGCCGTCTGACCGCCCATGGCTATGGTGCTTCTAAGCCATTGGTGCCCAATGATAGCGACGAACACCGCGCCTTGAACCGTAGAACTGAAATGGTTGTAATCAATTAAAAATGAAGAGATTATTTTTGGTTTTAGGCATGGGTTTGGCGGTGCTGATGTCATCTGGTGATTGAAGTGTTGAGAGACGATTTCAATGTCTGATGCGGTATTGCACCGTCAACTCATCATCAGAAGGCGTGGGCACGTCCCAGTAGGGATGCTCTTCGGCCTCTGAATCTGTCGAAGAACCGTTTTCGTCGTCATCGTCTTCGTCCCAATGATGGATTTCTTTTTGCGGGCCTTCTTTTCGTAGGAAAATAGCCAACAACACACCAATCAAGGCGCCGCTGAGGTGACCTTCCCAGGAGATGTTTTGTGGGATGGCCAAAGAGGGTATCATGCCCCAGATAAAGCTGCCATAGAGAAATACCATGATGAGCGAAACGACGATGAGCATGCGGTTGCCACGGATGAAGCCGCTCACGATGAGGAAGAGGTTGAGTCCATATACGAGTGCACTGGCTCCAATGTGTGTTGTATCTGGCCTGCCGATACACCAGGTGATCAATCCACTTGCTAAATAGGTGATGAGCAGCACGCGGTTGGCGAGGGTGGGGTAGCAGTAATACAAGGCGGTGCCGAGGACGAGGATGGGGATCGTGTTTGACAGCAGATGTTCCCAATTGCTGTGCAGGAAAGGCAGGGTAAAGATGCCTACGAGACCATTGACACTGTGTGGCACCAGGCCCCACCGACTCAAGCTGACACCTGCCGATACCTCAAAGACTTTCACCAGCCACATCAAAGCCACGATGATAAGCGGGATGACGAGGCTGCCGAAGAACTTCTTTCTTTCCTGTTTGTTGTCCATGCTGGTAGGCTTATCAAGAATTGTTCCGCTGCAAAGGTCGGAAATTTTGGCAGATGTAAAGAAAAAACGCTCTCGAAACCGAGAGCGTTTTTGTGTTGTGTCATGCCATATTGCAGATTAGGGCAGGAACGGCATCTTGACCACGACGGCCTTGATGAGTTTGTTACGGATCTTGATGAAGATTTCGGTGTCCTTCTTGCTGAAGGCCTTCTTCACCAAAGCGGTACCGATGTTCTTGCCAGTCGAGGGCGACGGGCTGCCCGAGCGCACCATGCCGATGCAGTTGCCTTCGGCATCGCACACCTCGTAGCCGTTACGCGGAATGCCGCGGTCGATCATCTCGAAGCCGACAATCTTCTGGCTCACGCCATTGGCTTTCTGTGCGGCGAAGATTTCGCGGTTGAGGAAGTCGTTGCCGTCGACGAACTTGGTGATCCAACCCAGACCAGCCTCGATGGGACTGATGGTGTCGTCGATCTCGTGACCGTAGAGGCAGAAGCCCTTCTCGAGACGCAGGGTGTCGCGGCAGCCCAGACCAGCAGGCATGATGCCGAACTCCTTGCCAGCCTCAAAGACGGCGTCCCAAACCTCCTTGGCGTGAGCGACGGGGATGTAGATCTCGCAGCCGCCCGAACCCGTGTAACCCGTGGTCGAGAAGATGATGTTGTCGACACCAGCGAAGTTGATGATCTGGAAAGTGTAGTATTCCATGTCAACCACATTGGCTTTGGTGAGCTTCTGCATGGCTTTCAAGGCGTTGGGGCCTTGCACGGCCAGTTGAGCCCATTCTTCGCTCTCGTTCTTGAAGTCTTCACCGAGGGTCATGCCGAACTTCTCGGCAATCTGGCTCATCCAAGCCCAGTCCTTGTCGATGTTGGCGGCATTGGGCACCATGAAATAGTGGTCGTCGGCAATGCGGTAGACGAGCATGTCGTCCACGATGCCGCCCTTACCGTTAGGAAGGCAGGTGTATTGCACCTTGCCGTCGCTCAAAGCGGCGACGTCGTTGACGGTGCAGTATTGCATGAACTGCTTGGCCATGGGACCTTTGGCACGGAACTCGCCCATGTGGCTCACGTCGAATACACCGACGTTGTTACGGACGTTGTTGTGTTCTTCGACGAGGCCGGTGTATTGGATCGGCATGTCATAACCGGCAAATTCAGCCATCTTGGCGCCCAGGTCGTGATGGATCTGGTTGTAAGGGGTTTTCTTTAATTCGATGTTTTCCATTGACGTATGTTATTTATGATTTCAGGATTTCAAAATTTCAAGATTGAGTTTCCCTTCGGGAATGGAGTCTGTTCTTTTTTTGTATTGCGGCGGCCTCGAACACCATTTAATTATCGGTTCTTTTTGCCGCCGCATAATAAACACACATCCGTCTCCATTCCTCGCAGGGGAATCTCATTCATCTCGTAATGTCATGTAAGCCTTTCTTGAAGCTGGGACCAAAATATAAGCGGTTGTACTTGAGGTCATACACCGTGACCACTTTGGCGGGGTCGGCATTGATTTGACGCTTCAGCGTGCAGCCGTTGGTGGGGTCGACCCAGTATTGGATGACCGTGCCGTCTTCGAAGTCGACAAAGAAATGCCAGCAGTCGATATCGAAGGGTTTGTCAGAGCCACCGACCGTGAGTTTTTCGGTACCGACATAGTAGTTAGAGAGGTTGTCCTTGTTCACTTCGTTGGCGAAGGAGTTGATGATGGGGAAACTTGTTCCAAAGGGTTCGAACTCCCAGTCGACATCGTCGGTCCAGCCTTGTGCATCGGGACGGTAGTACCAGTTCTTTCCAGTCTTGACGTTCCAGAAGCGGTCGACGCCTTGTCCGTCGTTATACGCTTCGTCGTCACCATGTTTCATATAGGTCTCGTTGAATCCGCTGCCCATGTCGTTGATGGTGATGAAATAGTTGTTGGTGGGCGGGTTGAATGTATACGAATCGGTGAAAGTCTGTGTGGCAGGCTTCACGGGCTTTTCGGCGATGACGGGCACATCGTTAGGGTCGAAAACGATGATGTTGGCCATGGCTTCGGTGTTGTTGTCTTGACATGTGGCAATAATGCTGCTCTTGCCGACAGTCTTGGCGATGATTTCGATCTTTTCGCCGAAATGCACAGGCTTGAAGCTGATGACTTTAGGGCCTTTGATGTTGTACCCCAACATATTGCAATTTGCAAAAGGTTTCCACACGATTGTGTCGCCCAATGCCATCTTGAATTCCGTTTCATTGCCTTCCTGCGCCATGACGAGACCGCCGAGGCAAAGGAAAATAAAGGTGATAAAGAGTTTTTTCATTTTTCTGGATTTTAGGATTGCAAAAATACAAATTTTCTTTATTCGTGTGACAAAGCTACAATTATTATGGAGTCCAGCTTTTATTGGCCTTGTTGTCTGGCATCTCGGGTGTGGTCGAAGGCACGATCAAAGGCTTCTCGCATCTTTATCTCGTCACGAATAATCTTTCGCAATTCTTCCAAACGTGGCGCATTCTCCGATTCGGGCAGCCATAGCTTAAGGTAGCCCGTATCAGAGTACTTTTCCATCAGATGTTCGCGAAAACGTTGGAATTGTTGCTCCTTGTCATAGTCGGGGAAGTGGTCTTGAGTGAATTGTATGGTGCGACGGATGACCTTTTCGGGTGTGATGAGTCGGTCGGCCTCTGCCACGATTTTGCCATAGATGGACCGTGGCTCATGCCCGCTTGAGGCACGATGGTCTTCCGCAGCCTGTGCCATGGTCTCGATTTGGCCTTCATCGAACCATTCTCGTAACTTTCTGTCTTCGCGGATGATGCGTCCCGAGACAAGATGATGGGTGTCGCGGCCTTCGCAGAGCCCTGTGTCATGATAGGCAGCGATGGCATAGACCATGTCGTTGTTCACTTCATAATGCTTTGCCAAAGCAAGACTTCTTTCGATGACCTCATTGGCGTGGTTGCGCTGATGGGCAGCATCGAAATGGTCGTAGCGGGGGAGAATCTCGTGCTCGACGTATGCTATGATTGCTGGGTTTACCATCCTCCGCCTCCTGCACTCACTGTAGTGACCATTGAGTTGACGTTGACCGTGGTGCTTTGTCCGCCCGAGTAAGTGACATTGCCCGTGTAGTAGCCGTTCCAGTTGGTGCCGCCACTGATGGTGCCGTTGTATTTTACGGTGTATGACTGTCCTGTTTGCAGTTGTGGGTCGGTGAAGAGCATGACCATGCTGTTGCCGCCTCCTCCAGGCCAGCCACCGCCACCTCCACCCGTGAAGGTGGGACATTGGTAGGTGCAAATCACGGTACCGTCCGACTTGAGGATTTGTATGGCGTAGCCCTGCTGCGTGTTGATCTTCAGTGAGGGCTGGGTGCAGACATTCGTGCTTGGATTGCTAGTGCCTCCGCCCGTGCCGATGCTGGTGCTACCTGTGATCTTGAACTGGTTGTTGTCGCAGTCGAAGCCTTCCTCGGGTGAACGGGCACCGTTGGATATGTTGAGGCCACCGTTGAGGAACATGATGCCGTTTGAGTCGGTGCCGTCGTTGTTGTCACTATGGGCATAATAGATGCCGCCGTTGATGGTGAGGTTCTGTGCCGCGTTGACGGCATCGTCCTTCACCGAGTATGCCTCGATGTTGCCGCCGTTGATGGTCAGCGTAGCCTTGCTCTCGATGCACTCGCCGCCTTCGTTTTGCGTTTGGGTGCAATGCACGGTGATGTTGCCGCTGTTGATGGTCAGGTTGCCTTGTGCCTTGATACCCTTGGGATTGGCATAGTCGCCGCCACCTCCGCCTGGCCAGCCACCGCCACCGCTAGAGACAGTGATGCGTTCGCCTGAGGTGGTGACGTTGAGGATGAGGTCGTCGTTGTTGGCGCCTTGCTGACCAATAACGAGGGTGCCACCCACGTTGATGCCCTTGCCGCCCGTTCCCGAACTGCTGAGAGTGTAATTACCAGCGAGGATTTGCATGTTGCCGTCGCACTTGAGGCACGATGAGGTGTAGGCGTCTTTTGTGCTGCCGCTGACGGTGTAGGAGGCGCCGTTGCCCTGTGTGGTGATGGTGAAGTCGCCATCGTTGATGGTCAGATTGCCATCGGCGCTGATGGCCTTGCCACCGTGGTTGGTTGTGGGTAGGGTGATATGGAAAGTGCCGCCCGAGATATTGATGTCAGTGTCGCTCTTGATGGCAGTGCAGTAGGCGGGCACATTTTGGTTATTGATGTTTTCCAGTATGGTGCTACCCGATGCGGTGATGGTGATGTCACCGCCCGTAATGGTCACGTCACTTGTGGCCGTGATGCCTTTGGAGATGTCGCCCGAATGGGTGAGTTCTAGGGTGCCGCCGTTGATGTGGACGGTGCCGTCGCTCTTGATGCACTTGCCGTCTTGCGACGAGGAGACAACGGTGATGTCGGCCGTGCCGCCGATGACAACATCGGTGTCGGACGAGATGCCGTGTGAGCCTGTGCCGGTTATTTGCACATCCACTGTGCCACCGCTGATATTGATGTCGGCATCGCCTTTGATGCCCTTGCAGTCGTTGCCATTGATGATAAGATGAAGAGCGCCTCCCGTCATGGTGAAGGCGTTCGTCACTTTGATACTTCTTTGGCTCTCTGCCGTTGTGTTGATGGTGAGAACGCCATCGTTGATGGTCATGGTACCCGAGAAGTCGAGGCCGTCGGAACCAGCCGAGACAATGTCAAGGTTGCCGCCGTTCCAAATCAGGTTGCTGCTTCCGTGGATGCCGTCGCTGTCGGTATCAAGGATAGTGATGGTGCCTGAATTGACCGTCGTCGTACCTTCCACCGCTATGCCGTGCTTGGCGTTGCCCGTAATGCGCATTGTTCCAGAACCACCAATGGTGAGGCTGCCTGCGGCATAAAGTGCTGCATTGAGGCTGCTGTTGGCACCGTCGGCGAGGGTGGAAGTGCCTCTCAAAGCAAGGGTTGTGTTGACATTGGAAGCCAAATTGATGGCGGCAGCACTCGTGCTCGTCAGCGATAAAGAATTGAGTGCCAAATAGAACGAAGATGTGCTGTAAATCGTAAACGAGCCGTTGCTTGAGGTACCTGAAACAACATAAGGCACGTTAGCCATAGTGGAGTTCACTGTGACGTTGGCACTGCTCGTGCTCACCGTCACGCCGTTGTTGGAAAACGGGTTGATAACTTCTACGCTGGAACCATTATAAGTGATATAGACCATGTCGCCCGCTGGGGGTTGAGGCGGTTCTTCGTGCTTGACGAAGGTGATGCTGTCGAAAGCGGTAAGGGGGAAGGTCATCGTCCCGCTTTCTCCGTTGATGAGCATGTTGGCAGGTTGGCTGCCTTGGAAGCGGATGTCGCTGATGGTATTTATGTCGTTGTCGTATACCACAGAGCCGCTATGGTGAAGGTTGATGTGGTAGTTTTGTGCGTTGAGCCCCATGAAAGCCAGCAGAAGGGCAGCTAATAATGTCTTTCTCATAGCTTGATCATTTTAAGGGTTTGGCGCTCGGTTTTCACAAGATAAAGCCCGAAGGGGAGGTCGGAGATGTCGATGTGTTGTTCGCTCGTGACCTCCATCGATTTCATTAATCTGCCGTCAAGGGCGTAGATTCGGACTGTCTCTTCTCCATTGAGATTACGCAGTATGAAGGTGTCGTGAACAGGGTTGGGGGAGAGGAAAGGTGAGGTTCCCGAATCTTCTTGGACGCCAACTGCTTCGGCACAAGTGATTTTTCGGATGTCGGCAAGATTGTACCTGTCCGATCGCATGGTGACGGTGGTCTCGACCACAAGAATCTCATTATCTTCGAAATAGACGCGGTCGCTTGGCGTCATAAAATAGGTTCTCTCTGCACCATCGTTGAGATAGATGGTCATTTGTGTGGATTGCGCTGTAAGATGAAATGCCAGCCCGAAGATTAAGGCTGCGAGCAGCAATCCGCATTGAAATAAGCGTTTCATTGAAATGGAAATTAGTTTGCAAAATGTTGAAAAATGCAAAAATACACTTTTTTTGAATACTATTGTCTTCGCTATGGCGAAAAAAAGTTGCGTGGCTAATGCGCTGAAAGATATGGCGCAGTAACAGAATCTTTGCACTTTAGCATCTCTTTCGGTGTGCCTTTGAAGATGATTTTGCCGCCCATGGCACCGCCACCGGGGCCGAGTTCCACGAGGTAGTCACAAGCTTTCAACATCTCTAGGTTATGCTCGATGAGGAAAATGGTATTGCCTGCTTCAACCATGGTGTCAAATAGGTCGATGATGCGCTTGATGTCGTTGAGGTGGAGACCGTCGGAAGGCTCGTCCATGATGAAGATCTTGCCTGCGTCGCGAAGATAGGAAGCCAACTTGATGCGCTGCAACTCGCCGCCCGAAAGGGTCGAAAGCGACTGATTCAGATGCAAATAACCCAACCCGACCTTGCGCAAAGGCTCCAACTTCTCAGCGATGACGGTGCCGGCGAACATCTCTGAGGCTTTGTTGGCGGTCAAGTCCATCACCTCGGCAATGTTCATGCCGTTGACCTTATATGATAAGACTTCGTTGCTGTAACGCAGTCCGCCACAGGCCTCGCAGGTGGTCTCGATGGCGTCCATGAAGGCCATGTCGCTGACAATGACGCCCTTGCCCTGACAAACGGGGCAACCACCTTTGCCGTTGAATGAGAACAGGTCGGCTTTGGTCTTGTTCACTTTGGCGAAGAGTTTACGGATGTCGTCGGCCACTTCGAGATAGGTGGCGGGAGTGGAACGCAAGCTGATGCCGATGTTTTTCTGGCTGATGTACACGATTTCCTCTGGCTGTGGATAAGCTTTACGGAAGCATTCCATCAGTGAACTTTTGCCCGAGCCGGCCACGCCCGCAATGCCACACATCACGCCCAATGGCAAATCCACTGTCAAGTTTTTGATGTTATGCAAGGTGGCGCTTTCAAGGTGGAAAAAAGACTTGGGCTGACGAACTTGTTCCTTTATGAAACTTGTTGCGCTGAGCGAAATGCCTGTCAGTGTCTGGCTTCGCAACAATTCGTCGTAGCTGCCTTCGAAGACGATTTCACCGCCTTTCACGCCCGCACCAGGACCCATGTCGATGATGTGGTCGGCGATTTTGATCATATCCTTATGGTGTTCCACCAAGATGACGGTGTTGCCATGGTTTTTCAGCTTCTGCACCGACTTCTGCATGAGCAGGATGTCGTGGTTATGCAGGCCCACACTGGGCTCGTCGAGGATATACATCACGTCGGAAAGGGGTGAGTTGATGTATTTGGCGATCTTGCAGCGTTGCGCCTCGCCACCAGAAAGTGTGCCGATGGCGCGGTCGAGGGTGAGGTAGCCGAGACCGATTTCTTCCAATGCGGCCAACCTTTCGAGGGTGGCGTGCTTGATGTCCTCAGCGAGGGGATTGTCGATGGTCTCCATCCATTGGCGGCAGTCGGCGATGCTCATGGCGGTCACCTCTGCGATGTTTATGCCTTTGATCTTGCAGGAGCGTATCTTCTCGTTGAGGCGGGTGCCACCACAGTCTGGACAGGTACCCATGGTCAGCATGGGGTTGAGCACGGCGGCATGGAGCAGACCTTCCTCCGAGTTGATGATGCTGCGGTACATTCTTGGTATGAGACCTTCATATTTGGCGCTTTTAGGCCAGTTGGAAGGCGGGTTTTTCAGTTTGATTTGAGGCGAATTGAGGAACAAATCGAGTTCTTCGGGCGTGTAGTCTTTGATTTTCTTGTCCAAGTCGAAAAGTCCGCTGTGGGCGTAGCGTATCCAACGCCAGCCGCCTTTGCCGAAGGCGATGTAGTGGATGGTGTCCTCGTCGTTGAGCGACTTGTCGAAGTCGACGAGTTTGTGGATGTCCAACTCGCGGATTTCGCCCAATCCGGTGCATCGTGGACAGCTCCCCGAAGGATGGTTGAACGAGAAGGCATCGGAATAACCCACAAAAGGTTGACCGATACGAGAGAACAACAGGCGCAACAAGGCATATATATCCGTGTAGGTGCCTACCGTAGAGCGCGAGTTAGAAGTCGGCTTCCTTTGCTCGATGACGATGGCGATAGGCAGATTCTCGATGTCTCCGACATGGGGACGGCCATATTTGGGCAGGTATTGCTGTGTGAAAGAAGGAAAAGTGTCGTTCAACTCCCGCCTCGACTTGGCAGCAATGGTATCCAACACCAATGACGACTTGCCCGACCCCGACACGCCCGTCACCACGGTGATTTGCCGTTTCGGAATCTTGACGATGACGTGCTTCAGGTTGTTCTCGGTGGCGTCTTTGATGAGGATATAGTCGAATTCTGCGGAGCTTTCCATAAGGTTTTGGGTTGGGTTAGTGGATATGGCACATCTTCACTTTGGCCATGGGAATATCATTTTCTGCCACAGTCATCAAGTCTCTATCAAGAATCACAAAATCGGCGTCTTTCCCGACTTCAATGCTGCCTTTGCGACCTTCGAGGAAGCAGCCTTTGGCCACCCAAATGGTGATGGAACGCAAGGCTTGTTCGCGGGTTAGAGCGTTCTCCATTTGGAAGCCCTCGGCAGGCGTGCCGTCCAAGTGCTTACGGGCCACGGCGGCATAGAAGGTATAGATGGGGCTGATGTCTTCGATGGGGAAGTCGGTGCCGTTGATGACCCAGCCGTTTTGTTGTAGCAGTTGCTGATAGGCGTATGCGTTCTTGATGCGCTCGCCGAGACGCTCATCGGCCCAGTCCATGTCGGAGGTGCAGTGGGTGGTTTGAATGGAAGGGATGACAGAGAATTCACCAAAGCGTTGGAAGTCCGCGTCGGCCACCGTTTGGGAGTGTTCGATGCGCCAGCGTAAATCATTTTTGCCTTTCAGGTATTCCGAAAAGATGTCCAAAATATGGTGCACGCCGCCGTCGCCGATGGCATGGCAGCACACTTGATAGCCAGCATCGTATGCCTTTTGGCAGACATGACGGTAGAACTCGTCACTTTCCAAAATCAAACCGTCGTTGGTCGGGTCGTCTGTGTAAGGTTCAAGCAGTTTCGCGCCGCGTGAACCCAAGGCGCCGTCGGCATAGATCTTCACGCTGCGGACGGTGAGCCTTTCCTTGTCGATGACACCTTGGCGCATGAAATGGTCCATCGTTTCGTCGTCGGGGTTGACCATCGCGTTGACGTGCATCTTGAGTTGTCCCGCTTGTTGCAGGCTGTCGATAAGTTCGATGGTGGCGATGTCTTGTCCTGCATCGGTGACGCTGGTCAGGCCGACGGCCATGCAGTTCTCTTGCGCCTTGAGCAAAGCTTGAATGCTTTGTGCAGTCTCCATCTTGGGCACTAAGGATTTGGCAGCGTCAGCGAGGTTGTCCAACAACACACCCGTGCAGAGACCTTCTTTGACGATGGCCATACCGCCGTCCATCTTCGTGTTCGCGTCAATGTTGGCCAAGTCAAGAACCTCTTTGGAGACCAATACCGCATGTCCATCCACGCGAGTCAGCAGGACTTTCTTGTCTGGGAAGACTTCTGCAAGCTTTTCGTTGTCTGGAAACTCGGCTACTTTCCACAGGTTTTGGTCCCAGCCGCGACCCAAGAGCCATTCGGCAGGGTAGAGGCTGTCGTGCACCTTGAGGCGCTCGATGACTTCGTCGTAGGAACAGCAGCCTTTCAGGTCGGCCCAGCGGATGAGGTTCTCGCCGTAGCCCGTGAAGTGGCTGTGCCCGTCCATGAAGCCGGGATAGACCGCGTCGCCTTGTGCGTCGATGGTTTCCTGGGCGGCGTATTGGCGAATGATGCTCTCTTCATCGCCGACGGCGACAAACTTACCGTCTTTCACAGCAAGGGCTTGGGCTTTGGAGAAATCGTCGTCGACGGTGTAAATATTGGCATTGTGGACGATAAGGTCAACGGGTGTTTTTGGGTTGCATGCGGTCATAAAGGACAGAATTGAAGCGATTAACGCTAAGGTTATGTGTTTTGTGTTTGTTTTCATGGTCTGTTTTCTATGAATGAGACGACAAAAATAGTGAAAACTGCGTTACAGCCATTCCACTTTTCCGCTTTGGAGATCGTAGAAAGCCGATACCACTTGTGCGTTCAGGTGCTTGACGATGGGGTCGCGCTGTATCCATCTCGCCATCCGTGCCGCATGACGGCGGGCATTGTCGTCGATGTCGTCCGAGGTGTTGATGGAGGGCTTGATGCGTCTGGCGATGGCCATGATGTTGTCGGGCAAGGTCTCGCCTAAGTGGGTGGCGGTGACTGCGCCGCAACAAGAATGGCCCATGACCACGACCAAGGAGGTGCCTAAATGTTCCACAGCATATTCAATGGAACCGAGAACGTGTTTGTCGATGACGTTGCCCGCGTTGCGGATAACAAAGAGGTCACCGAGCTTTTGGTCGAAGATAATCTCGGGTGCCACGCGGCTGTCGGAGCAGCATAGTACCACAGCGAAGGGATGCTGACCGGTGCTGAGTTGCTCCCTCAATGTTGCATAATCGTCTTTTGTGAGTAAGTCTAAGGCTTGTTTTGTGTTCATAATAATTCTCCCTTTAAAAACTGAAATAATCCCATATAAACTATACCTTTTGTATCGGTATAAGTGGCAATGTCGTCTCCAGTGATGACGATTTTTTTGAAACTGTCGTCCACTTTTTGCAGAGAGCGGATTTCATTTTCTTGCTTTTCGGCATTGTCCATCTTGAAGGCGGATTGGATATAGTACTTGTCCATCCCGTTTTGTGCGATGAAGTCGATTTCGTATTGTATGTAGGCCATCTTGCCTTCACGCATTTCGCGACTTTCCACCAATCCCACATCTACGCTGAAACCTCTCATCCTCAATTCATTATATATGACATTCTCCATGATGTGAGTGATTTCTTGCTGACGGAAATTGAGTTTGGCATTGCGTAGTCCTACATCGACGGCATAGTATTTCTTAATGCTTTCAAAATATTTGTTTCCCTTGATATTAAAGCGTTTTGCACCTTCGAAAAGGAAGGCTTCCTCAAGGTAATCAATGTAGTTTCCAACAGTTTCTGGGTCGATTTTGGTCTTTTGAACACTTTGCAGCACATTGCTGATGCGGTTGGGATTGGTCAAGGAACCGATGGAGGAACATAGCGCATCGGCAAGCGCAGAAAGGGCCTCGCGGTTTTTCACATGATTGCGTTCCACCACATCGTCAAGGTAGGTCTTGCTCCAAAGCCGTTGCAAATAAGCCACTTTCTGCTCGGGAGTATGGTGGTTGAGCAATCCAGGCATGCCCCCGTAGGTGTAATATTCTTTCCAAAGTTCGTTAATAGGCTCGGTCCTGTTTGAGCAAAACTCCTTGAATGAAAGTGGATAAACTCGCACTTCGTCACCGCGACCGCGGAAGATGGTTCGGATGTCGGAAGAAAGGAAGTGTGAATTGCTCCCAGTGATGTAAACATCCACATTGTCCTTGGCATTCAGCCCGTTGACAATCTTTTCAAAACCCTCCACCTCTTGCACTTCATCTAGAATGACATAATAATTGGTTTTTGGCGAAGTGATGCGGCTGTAAAGGAACTCTTTCAGCGCTCCACGTACGGTGAGGTCGCCATACATTTCCTCTTCGTCATCCATGTCGAAGGAAACGATGATGATGCTTTCTTCGGCTACACCATTGGAGACCAGATAATCCTTGAAGATGCGCTTGAGGAGCCACGACTTTCCACATCGCCTTGGACCGGTGACGATTTTCACTTCGCCATTGTCCATTCGGTCGATGAGTTTTTGGAGGTAAGTCTCGCGCTTGATATAAGTTTGTTCCATTTTTATTCGGAATTTTCTGCAAAATTACAATAAATTCCGAATTGAAACTAATTTTATTCCGATTTTTCTGTAAAATTACAATAAATTCCGATTTGATGACCATTTCTATTCGGAATTTTCTGCAAAATTACAGTAAATTCCGAATGGAATTACAAAATCTCTCGTGCAATCCAGGCGCAGGCTTCGGCATCGGCGAGCGCGTTATGGTGGTTGATTAAATCGTAGCCGCAGGCTGCTGCCACGGTGTGCAGCTGGTGGTTGGGCAGCAGCTTTCCGAAGTGTTTGCGCGAGGCGCGACAGGTGCAGTAGAACTGATAGTCGGGGTAATCCATCTGATAGCAGCGCATCACGGCCTTTAGGCAACCTTCGTCGAAAGGGCTGTTGTGCGCCACGAGAGGCAGACCCTCAATAAGCGGCTCTATCTTTTGCCAGACAAAAGGAAACACTGGCGCATCCTCGGTGTCCTCTTTGGTGATACCGTGGACGAGGGTGTTCCAATAGAGGTAATAATTCGGCTCAGGCTGGATTAGCGAATAAAAGGAGTCCACGAACTCGCCTTCTTTCACAATTACCACGCCGACGCTGCACACGCTAGTGCGCTCGTTGTTGGCGGTCTCGAAGTCTATGGCGGCGAAGGAATTCATTTCTTGTTGTAATTGTTCCACATCCGTTTGACCATGCCAGCCATCTCTTTACGCAGCCAAAGTGGTTCCAACACTTCAAGTGCATCACCGTTCCAAAGGAGTTCTTGCTGGAAGTCGAAGGTGGGTCGCACCTCAACGGAGAAGATGCTGTATTCGCCTGTATGCACCAACTCCTTTTGTGAAGGATGCAAGGGTAGGGAACGCAGGTAGTTGGCTTGGTCGGCGCTTACTTTCAGCTTCACGGTCTCGATGGGGCAATCCTCGTCGCGAATGATGCCGAAACAGCCTTTGAAGTAGTTCTCTGGGCTGAATTTCTTGGGGTATTTGAAGGTCTCCTCCGACAGTCTGGCCTCCAGTACGCGATCCAAGGAATAGATTCGGATCTTGTCTTCGTAGACGCTGTTGCCCACCATGTACCACCGTTGACGGAACAGCTTCACGCAGTAGGGCGCCACGGGGAAGGTGTGCTCGCTTTCGCTCCAAAAGCCTTTATAGGTGATTTCCAGCAATCGGTTTTTCTTCATGGCTTCCATGACCGTGGCGAGGAAGCCCTGGCCTGAGGGGATGCTTTCCAACAGGATGCGGTCGCTGAGCGCTTTGTTTTCCAACAGTGTGTTGTTGACCGACATGGTGCTGAGCAGCCAGCGTTGCAGACCGTCGTCCTCAAGCACCTCGCGGTTCTCGATGTAATAGCGGTCGCCGTCGCTCTTGTCACACATGATGACGAGGCCGAACATATCTTCCACCGTGTTCTTCCAGGTGTGGAACGTGCGGCGCGGAATCTCTAATCCCTCGCTCAAATCGGTATCGAGCCACCTGCGGTTGATTTCCTTTAGGGTGATTTTCTTGGCATGGTAGAGCGTTTCTACGAGCCAGACATATTTGTTGATTTGGTTTTTGGACATAGTATTTAGTTTTCTGATTGATAAGGCCCACCACCCCTTTCACCATCCTTTTCCCTTCTGTTTGAACTTGTGCTATTTTTGCACAGGTTGCCTCGCGCTCTAACTCTTCATCCAAGGGATTGGTTTTATGGAGCATAAATTGTGCAAGTATATGACACAGGCTATATAAATGCTTAATTTGTTACGCGGAGTGGCATTTTGCTGGAATGGTACTGACGAGCTTGACGTTTTTTCCTGATTTAGTTTTTGCTATCAAAGTTTAATTGTTATTATAGTTTTCGTGGTTCCTGGTGCCAAGTTTCTTTTTGTATAAAGTTTCTCTATCAATAGCAATTGTGGGAATTACATTTATTGGCAATGTTTCCAAGATACTCCATTGAAAATTGAGTTCAGCATAATGCGGATTATTATCACATTTTTCTTTTAATGTTTTATCATTGCCATGACCATTCGTCTTGACATATTCTGACCATCTATTCCAAATCCCACCTTTTTGTCCTTCTTGACTATTCTTATATGTGACTCCTACGTATTGCTTCCCGTTACTTTTATCCAAAATGAGATATACACAGTTGCAAGCTTCCAATACGGACTTCCATTCTGAGTCATTTGACTCAATGATTTTCTTTAACTCTGAAAAACTGAGTATTACATCTTCATAACGAGTAAAAAGAGGAATGTCTCTATCTATTAGACCCTCGTCAATTCTTATTATTTCTTTTTTTGTTTCCCAGTTTTGAATCCACTGGCGAGTTCCTTTCCCCCAATCAATGACGATTTTGTCTTTAAGGTTTGAAAAAGCCAGTATTTCTTGAAAATTAAAAATAGCGCCATCACCATCAATCGTGTTTTTTATCCCTAGGTTTTGATATACACCAATTAATCTTGCCCTTGTTCCTTCTTCGCTTAAAAAAGAAACAATATAATCTACATTTTTAAAGTTCTTAATTTTTTGCTCGTTTTGGTAATTAATAAATCTTTGATAATCACGTCTATACATTTCGTATAATGTACCATCAAAAATGATTTTATCTTGAACTCTAGGAGTTCTTAAACTGTCATGTCTTACTAGTTTAACTTTTTTAGCATCAAAATCAATACCTCTGTCTTTCAAGAGTTCTTGAATTGTAATAATCGAATTTTCTTGTTTCATTTTTTTAGAAGTTTTATTGCATTGCAAAAATAATAATTATCTCTATATCACCACCAACTATCCCCAATCCAAGTATGAGCTCTTTTCCTGACCTCCTCAATGCTTTCGTTGGGATGTGCCTGGCGATGCTCCTGTTCTATGGCAGAGAGTATTCCTTCGGCATCCAGATTCCTAGTGTCGAGAATTCCGAAAGAAACCTGTCTTGAGGTGTATTTGTCGTACCTGAAATCTACGCCGATGCTCACTTTCAGCATCTCGGAAAGCAGTTTTACCGCTTCTTCTTTTTCGAGTTTGTACAAGCGAAGTGTCAGATTCTGAATGCGTTTTTTGGTTAATACCTCAAGATACCGTTCTATACAATGTTGTATCGTCACACGGTAGGTGTATTCCCGTCCTTCTGCATAAAGGGCAATCACGCGGTTTAGGTCGCCGCCTCTTTGCACGAATGTCCCTAATCGCACAAGTTTGTCTTCCATTTTTGAACGCATTTGCCATTCGCCAGAAATGTTGTCCCAATAATCGCGGTTGGCCAGGATTTGTTCGTATTCCTCTAAAGGGACGCTCCCATAATAATCGTTCATTGCATTTAGGTTTTGTTGTTTCTACGCTGCAAAGAAAACAAGAGCCTGTGCCAAATCACAGCACATGCTTGAAAATTATGCAATTAATCTGCTCAATAAATCAATTCTTCTGATTAATCAAGTTCACCACCACCTTCACCATTACATCCTTCTCTTCGGGCTTGCTCTCGGCGATCATCAAGGTCAGTGCGACTAAGGTGTTGTCGGCAATACGTTTGCTGCCGTCTTCGCGGTAGAGGATGCCGTTGTTGTTGAGGAACCACAGGAACAGCGTGGCCGCAATGCGTTTGTTGCCGTCGCTGAACGAATGGTTTTTGGTGACGAGATACAGTAGCATGGCCGCTTTCTCTTCCACGCTCGGATATAGGTCTTCACCGCCAAAAGTCTGGTAGATTTGACCAATGCTGCTTTTGAAGGAGTCGTCTTTCTCATTGCCGAACAGCGAACTGCCCCCGAACTTCTCGCGTAATGCTGCTATGGCTTGCATGGCGTTGTCGTATGTCGCTTGAAACTTCTCCTCTTGCGTGGTCTCTTTCACGCCCAAACGTTGATAATCGTAATCGTCAAGCGTGTCAAGGGCGTAGGTGTAATCCACAACAATGTCAAACAAGGCTTGGTTCTCTTCGCTTTTCAGCAAGGGCTGGTTTTGCAACGTCCGGCCCACCATTTGCACCAATTGCCGCAGTTCCCCAATTTGGTTTCGGCGAATCTTCTCATTCACGGCATAGCCTTTCAGCAGATAGTCTTTCAGCACTTTATTGGCCCATTGGCGGAACTGCACACCTCGCTGACTTTTTACTCGGTAACCTACGGAGATGATGACATCGAGATTGTAAATGGTGGTTGGTTTGTACTTGGAAAGAGTATTATGCAAAATTTGCATATTACTATTTCTATCCAATTCACCTTCTTTAAAAACATTGGCGATATGACGTGCAATAACAGACTGATCCTTCTGAAAAAGCATCGCCATCTGTGCTTGTGTAAGCCATACAGTTTCGTTTTCCAGCCTGACATCAATGGCAGGCTGACCGTTGTCGGTTTGGTATATGACGATTTGGTTTTCCATGAGGTTGGTTTTATGCGGCAAAGATAACAAAAAGATTGTGCCGAATTAATGCAAAGGCAAAACTTTTGTAAACCAAATTCTTCTTTGAATGGATTGGGCATATCTTGTTAGTTCTTTGCGAAGTTCAGGTTGCAGCGAAGTGTATTGGATGCAGGCGGCAAGCCAATCAAGAAGGACTTGACGATAAGCTTCATCTTTGTATTCGATGCGTGGGGAAATCTCACTTTGTTGGTCGTTGAGGGTTAAATTAAGCCGATTGCGCTTATACTCAACGGCGATGCTTCTACCTTGTTTATCAACAATCATCAAGTTGGGGTTTACTTGAGCGGATTCACAATCGAACGGGAATGGCCTTTTCTGCCGTATCACTTCATTAAGGAAAGTGTACATGAAGACACGCCCCATGCCGTGCTCATCCTCGTGACTGAGCAGACGGGCGATAGTTGCCGTGTTGAATGTTTTCGATGCCATCGCTTTTATTTGCATTTCAGTCTTCTGAAAAACTCCTTTATTCTTGAGGTTCTCTTTGTCTCTTGTTGTGGCTCCGTTATGGAACGGATTAGGCATTTTGCTACTTCCGCCAACAGGTCATCGGCCTTTGCGAAGGCTTGGTTTATGGGCAAGTCGCAGTATTGTTCTTTGATGTACTGGTTGTTGAGCAGAAAGAGGGCATCCGCGTTTCTTGCCAAGTTTTGAATTCCTTCCGAGGCTTGCGAGAATCTGCGTTCGCCTTCCAATTCGAATGGCAAAGTGGCAAGGACAACAGTCGTGATGCCCATCATTTTTGACTCACGGGCGATTACGGGAGCCGCACCCGTGCCGCATCCTCCTCCAAGACAGGTGACGACAAAGGCCAATGAAGGTTTGTCGTCGAACAACTTTTTTATGGTATTTGTTTTTTCTTCAGCCGCGATGCGTGCTTTTTCAGGGCTGTTGCCGCTTCCAAGTCCGTCTTTGCCGAGTTGCAGGGTCGTGGCGGCTACTGATTTCTTGAGCACTTTGGCATCCATATCGCAGGCCACATAGGAGAGACCTTCCAAATTGCTTTGGCTTATATGGTTGACGATATTGTTGCCGCCACAGCCAATGCCGATTACTTTAACGGTTGGATTTGTCGTTGATGTTGCTTTTTGTATGGTCATAATGCGTTACGATTAACGCCGCAAAGAAAAAGAAAGCCTGTGCCGAATTGAGGCACAAGTGTCAAAAAAACAACCTTTAAGCTGATTTCTATTCAACATTTAGAATGTATTCTGATACGAACATCTGAATGTCATTTACATCTTTGTATGCTTCACGAAGAAATATGGAAAACTCCTCATGTGTCATGTCAGACATTGATCTATTTGTTGTAATCACATTCTTATAAAAGGTAGTCTTATCAGTTTTCTTTAAACTTAATTCTTTCGCCTTAGTCATCAAAAAATTGTCACTTAGAACTTGATTGAAACGTTCATGAATGTCATTTTGCTCAACATGTAATACCAAAATGTATTCGGTTCCAGAAAGCAAACGTTTTTCATTTAATGGGATCCACTCGAAATGGACTTTCGTTGTCCATTTCTTTAAGAACACTTGATAAAAACCATTATGTATGCCATTGTAAAAACCAAATTCTTCATTAGGACATAGTTCGCCTAACACTTCTATGGTAGTATTTTGCAATCGTTCTATTATAGGTTTTATCAAACTCTCCATGGAATTGCTGACAATATTTTGCAATTCTTCCAAAGTATGTAAATAGGCATGGAATTTTGAATAGACCTCACCTCTTGACATTTCTTCCGTACAACCTATACTATTGGCTATTTGTCCCTGTACCTTTTTACGGAACACTTTTCTTGAATCCCTTATATCAAACAATCCTTCTAAATGATCAATGTACTGTTTAATAGCAGACTCCAACCATTCCTCTCTAACTCTACAATTAGGCAAAACAGTATCTTTAAGCCATGGGAGGATGTTATGGTAATAATCCATTTCCAGAAAACGGTCACCCAAAATCTCTTTTGTCTTTTTCGTAAGACTATAACTTTCAACTTTTTTTCTTCCGTCTCTCGTCAGATATATTACCCAAATGTTATCCGAAGGGACACCTCTTTCTATTTCTGTATTCACATAACGTTCAATCTGTTTGTCTTGATCAACAGCCCAGTGGATTTTGTTTTCAATGATGACAGCATACTCGCCATCTTTCTCTATCAAGCCATCAATATTGTCTCTGTTGAAATAGACTTTTGACTTCTCAATATCAATAGACCCAACATTGAATGTAGGAAGTTGTTTTAGAAAAGAAGCAAGAATAACAAGCTTCCCATCTTCTTTGTATTTGAGTAAATGCGTGAGAATCCTTGTGTGAGCGTTTTCGTTGGCATGAAGCTCGTCAATTACATTGATATGAAATGGCAAGGCCGCTTCTTGTGCTTCATAATAATCGCCAAGAACCTTTGCTAGTTCAAAGTTCTCGGCTATTTGTTCGCAATACTGCATTAGCACAGGTTCAACGATATTACGCAGTTCGATAATGGCATTCCCTAACTCTTCTATATTACTCCATCCTTCAACTCTTCTGTTCAATACATAAGCGTATTCGCAAAAACCTCTTTTTTCAGTTTTAGCGATGTCGTTATTAGGAAGAGTCCTTTCAAGATATTCGCATAATGATCTATATGTAGAACTTTCAATATGCAATTCTATGTGGTTCTTGTACAACTCGTAATGAATACTTTTAGGGAAAGGCACGGGAAGATTTTTATCCACAGCGACTTGAACTCCTGCGGTTCTTGAAACAGCAATCCCAAGCATGCTTTCAAGCAATAATAAATCGTTATCTTGACTATTCATAACAGTTATCTTTTTGTTTTTCAATTCAATTTATTCCACTGATGACACTCTCCCGAAGGGCAGTCAAATGCATTGGGCGACTTTGAGGCATACAACAGAATTCCACATTTCTTGCATTGATAGACATCGGTGCCTATAGGACATAAATCTTGCCAATTGTGGTAGCCTCCATCAGTGCATCCAAAAGAAGATGGGGCGCTTTTGCTTTCGACGAGAAGACCGCATTTCTTGCATCGGTAGTTCTCGCAACCGACTTCGCCGAGGTCGTTCCAATCGTGGTAGTTTCCAACCCGACAATTGAACGCATTGGGCTGTCGCTCTGTTTTAATCAGAATGCCACATTTCTTGCATTGATAGTTTTTCATGGGCGGCCAGTTCGGGTTTTGCACTTGTAGGCACAATGCCAAGATGATATTTGCAGCAAAGGTAAACATTTCTATGAAACATACAGGGGTTGATAAAAATGTGATTATTTTACCATCCAGTATTCCCTCAATAGTCTTTCGAACTTCTGTTTCCCGTTTCCATTTCTGTGATGCCATGAGGCAAGATGTGCAGGATGATTGACGAAATCAATCCGGATATCATACGATAATTCGTTTGATTCCAAGTGCTTCATAAATTCCGAGTGTGCATATTTACTGACGAATATAACCACATCAGGACGGTCAAGGTCGATGATTCCACATAATGCGCTGCCTGCCACATCACGGTCTAATTGGGTGCAATCTTTTTTGAATGATCTATTGTTTTTCCTCACCGTGGCTGGACGCAGAAAATAATTATAGAACAATGCCTTCTCATAGACATGCTCACAAAGTGCTTCGTTCAACACTTCATTCATGGATTTACACAACCTATCAAAAGTCTTATATCCTTTGAAGTTGCTTACATCTTTCTTTTTTTCTTCTGGTATCAAATGTTGTTTGTCCGCTCCCGAATACCACGCTTTTGGGTCCTTAAAAATGCTGCCGACATCATCGTCAAAGTAGTTGCTTTCCCCAACTATCAACAGCTTTTTATGCTTCTTGCTGTTCCAATAATTGTCCAAAGAAGCAGGGACGAGCTCGGGAAATCTTACGAAGATGCCTTCCCCGACAATTGAGCCTTTACCGATGTTTGTATATCTGCTACTTTTCATATTTTATTGATTTTATGTTGTTTATGTTTTGTTTATATTTGTCAATTTGACCGTTTTTCGCAGCAAAGAAAACAAAAGCCTGTGCCGAATTGAAGCACAGGCTAATGGTTTTCCCCGAAATGGAGCAATAAACTTTTTGTATCGAAATAAATCTTACTTTTGCATTGTGTTCTGTCCCTTCCACGGGAATTCCATTCCCGCCGCAAAAGCCCCAAACGAAAATGACTACCAACACCAACATATCTAATGAGATTTCCACTTGGCAGAAGCTTGGCGCATGGCACAAGCCGTGCATCGTGCATGTGACTATGGTGGCCAAAGGGCGTGAACCCATTTTCGGCAAACTTACCCACAATGGCATTCAGTCCGAGGTGGAAAAGACGGCTATAGGTTGGGTATTAATCAACCAACAGCAACGGATGCTTGAACTTTGCCCTGAGATAAAAATCCTTGCAGACAAGGTCATGCCCGACCATCACCATATTGTTTTGCAGGTTCGACGCACCATGACGCGGAGCATCAAAGAAGTGGTGCGAGGCTATATGCAAGGCTGCAAGGCTGAAGCCCGAAAGATGGGCTATGAAGGAAACTTGTACGATGGCCCGCTATATTACCGAGTGCTCACGCATAAAGGACAACTTCAGGCGATGATAAACTATGTTTACGCCAACGCAGAGCGGGCATGGCACCGCAAACAAAACCCTGACCTTTTTCGAATGTATCGTAGGACAGAAACTTGTGGTTTGCTTTTCACCTCGATGGGCAATCATTTCCTTCTCGACTGGCCAGAGCGTCAATTGGTGGAAATGTCGCGCAATGCCACGGACGAGCAAGTCCAAGAAAGGCTGAAAGCGGTGTTGCGGTCGGCGCAAAATGGAGCGGTAACCTATACGGCTTCCATTAGCAAGGGTGAGCAACTCATTGCGCGGACGCTTCGGACTCAAGGATTCCCTTTGGTCATTCTTCTCAACGAAGGCTTCCCCGAGGAAGGTTCGCCGCATGAGCGATATTACAAGCCTGGTGGTGTTTATTTTGAGGCGTGCTCTCAAGGAAAGCTTTTGCTTTTGGAGCCGACGGAAGAGTCGTTCAGTGCACCTTTCATCCGTCAATCTGTCGAGGGAACGCTTCGCCGCAAGGCTGAGGCCAAACATTTCGAATACACGTCTGTTGCAACCGATTCTTTGCGGTATCGTTTTGTTGCGCTTAACGAGATGGGGAGGTTGCTTGTGGAGAGGCAAGGGGCGGATGGAATCCGCCTTTAAGGGACGGAACAAGATACAATGTGCTTTTGCCAAATCACTCTTTCTTAATCCTCAAATCATCCCTGGCCCTTCAATCAACCTTGCATGGGTGTATTTCCCTTCGTTGAAAGTTTCCTTAATGGTCGTTCCGTCAAGTACATAGTACTCATCGTAATCCGCTCGGTAGGCCAAGTATCTCGCATAGTCAAACAATTCCTTGACCGTTTCTTCGGTGAGTTTCACCCATTGGATTCTGGGGTTTCTGTCGGCATACAAGCCTCCCGCAATGAAGGCGTTCACGATGTCGTCCCATTCGTATTCGGTATGCTCAAAAATGTACCAATTATCGACCTTGCAGGCATGAAAGAATTCGTTGTTCCGTGACATGAGACTCAAATTTGTGTATTAACGTGCATAATACTCACGTTATTTTCCTTGACAAATAGTGGTATGTGCAAAATTTGCACCTACCACTCTTGACATGTAAAAAATGCGTGTTGTTATTAAACTTATATGTCATCCCCTATTATTTGTGGAATCTATACTTTTTCGTATTTTTGCACCAACAACAACAGCTGTAATAAAAACACTAAGCCATGAGAATCTGTGTGATTGGCGGAGCGAATGCCGACATCATCGCCACGAGCTTCAGCGCTTTTGTGCCTGGCGACTCCAATCCAGGCTCGGTGCACCTGACTGCCGGTGGGGTAGGGCGCAACATTGCCCATAACCTTGTGTTGTTGGGCGACGAGGTCGTCTTTCTGACCTTGTTCGGAGGCGACGACTTCGGTCGTTTCACTGCCGAGAGTTGCCGTAAAGCCCACATCGACATCAGCTTCTGCGACTGTTCCGCCCCAGGTGCACGCTCTTGTTTCTTGAGCATCAACGACTGCGATGGCGAGATGGTCGGTGGCGTGGCGGATATGGCTGCTGCCGATGGCATCACTCCAGAATGGCTTGCCCCAAAAATGGAACAGCTGGGCGATGTCGATGCCTTCGTGGCCGATGCCAACATCCCCGTGAAAACTTTGGCTTATCTCATTGATCATACCGACAAGCCGTTCTATGTGGATGCTGTTTCTGGTGCCAAAGCCACTAAAATCAAAGAGGCTATGGCAATGTCCGTCAAAAAGCATTTCTTCACACTGAAATGCAATCAGATCGAAAATGCCATCCTTGCCGACTTGCAAGGTGTCGATAGGCGATTTGTCAGCCTCGGAGCGGATGGGTTGGAGGTCGTTGAAGGCGACACCAAACATCTTTTTCCTGCTCTGCCTTGCCATGTGGTGAATGCCACTGGCGCAGGCGACGCACTTATGGCCGGCATTATACATGCTGGTCCAGAAGCTACTATCGCAGAAGCCGCGCACATCGGCCTTTTATGTGCAAAAAACAACATTGAAAGTTCTGATACCGTAAACCAACACTGGACGCGAGACTTCGGGACTATGACTTGTGACAATGACAATGACCACGACAACCAAAAGCTGAGGTTTTAACATCCCCGTGAAAGCGGTCATGGTCATGGTCAATGGTCATGGTCAAAAACTCCCGTAGTCCCGTGTCAAAAAATTGAAGTTGAATATAGAACCAAATAATATGAATAAATACCTTGACCTCTCGCCCGAAGTGGCTGAAGCATTGCAAAGCGGAAAGCCCGTCGTGGCTCTTGAATCGACTATTATATCCCACGGAATGCCCTATCCCCAGAATGTGGAGACGGCGTTGCGGGTTGAACAGACCATCCGCGACGAAGGGGCAGTGCCTGCCACCATCGCCGTCATCGGAGGCCGCTTGAAGGCAGGATTAACCCCATCGGAGATTGAATATTTGGGCAAAAAAGGCACTGCTGTCACCAAGGCTTCGCGCCGTGACCTGCCTGTGCTCGTGGCACGCGGACAAGATGGCGCCACGACGGTGGCCACGACGATGATCATTGCCGCATTGGCAGGCATCCGCGTGTTTGCCACAGGTGGCGTGGGTGGCGTGCACCGAGGCGCAGAGATCACCATGGACATCTCTGCCGACTTGGAGGAGTTGGCCCGCACTCCAGTCATGGTCATCTGTGCCGGTGCCAAGTCGATTCTTGATTTGGGACTCACCCTTGAGTATCTCGAGACCAAGGGTGTGCCGGTGATCGGCTATGGCACGGAGGAGTTGCCCGCTTTCTACACCCGCAAGAGCGGTTTCAAGGTGGATTATCGCCTCGACACTCCCGAGGAGGTCGCCCAGGCCTTCATCGCCAAGCAGGAGATGGGACTCGGTGGTGGCATGTTGGTCACCAACCCCATCCCAGAGGAGTATTCCATGGATGCCGACCGCATCAACGCCGCCATCGACGAGGCCGTGGCAGATGCCAAGAGGTTAGGCATTCACGGCAAGGAGACGACGCCTTATTTGTTAGCGCGCATCAAAGACCTTACGGGTGGCGACAGCCTCGCTTCGAATATCCAACTGGTGTTGAACAACGCCCGCTTGGCGGCGCGTGTGGCCAAGGAAATGAGATGAGCCTGCACCGCATTGCGGCACAGGCTCGATAATCTTTACATTGTTCTGTCTTTCATTAGGAGACCGGATCAAATGAATCCGATCTTCCTGCTCCCTTGCTGTTCCAAACGCTCGCTATCACAATGCGCCATCAACTTCTCCAAGGAAGAAGCCGCATCGCTGTGCAGGACAGTGTCGATGGCATAGTGGCGGGCCACATTCTCGATTTGGCCGCCGCTGAAGTCGTATTTCTCGGCCAGGGCACGGATGTCTGACTCCTGCAACTCGGGCAGCATCGAATGCCAGATTTGCATCCTAGCCTCCAGCGTGGGTTTGTTGAACTTGACCTTGTAGAGGAAACGGCGTTCGAAGGCATGGTCCATGTTCTGGGCGAGGTTGGTGGTGGCGATAAGGATGCCGTTGAGGGTCTCCATTTCTTGGAGGATGATGTTCTGAATGGAGTTTTCCATCTTCTCTACGGCACGCTCTGCACCCTCTTGGCGTATGCCGATGACGGCGTCGGCCTCGTTAAAGAGCAGGATAGGAGCGAGGGTGGCCTTCTCGACCTTCGAGCGGTACTCATCGAAAACCCTCTTGATGTTCTTCTCGCTTTCGCCCACCCACATGCTCTTGATTTCGGAGATGTTGACCTGCATGATGTCGCGTCCCGTCTGACGCGCCAGCTGCAACGCGGTCTCGGTCTTTCCCGTGCCAGGGGCACCATAGAACAGACAGGTGAATCCGCTGCGATAGCCCTTTGCCTCCAAGCGGCTGCACACCTCGCTGTAATGTGCCTCCTCCAAGAGCTGCCCCAGGTCCGTTACTTGTGCTTCGACACCCTTTTCATAGAAGAGCTGCTTCTCCACAATCTCCTCATGCTTGATGAGGTCCTTCCTGTTGTTGCCCGGATTGAGCATGACAATGTTTAACTCGGGAAACAAGGCCTCCTTGGCTGCCCAGGTCATGCGGAACGACTCACGGTTCACAAAACCGTCATCGTTGTTGAACTCAATCATCTTGGCATCCTGAAGGTTGTGCGTGTTCTTGGTGAGCATCGACTTGATGACATTCCAATCGCACTTGCGGTCATAGAAAAAGTTCAAGTCATAAAATCCGATGTTGTCATCGTTGTCGTTGGCAAACAGATGTGAAAACAGGATGAGCAGGATCTCGTCCTCTTCGCTGAAACGGAAACTCTTCAGCTTTTGGACAAAGATCAGGTGCTTGTTGTTCTCGAGCAAGTCCTGAAGCCTCATTACGGCAGTGGAGGTGCTTATTTCATTGTCCTCGCGCATCGCCATAATCTCGCCAATCACACTGAAAAGTTCTGCGCAAGTCACTCCTGCGTGCTTGTTGAGCTCGAATTTCTTGTTGTTTCTGAAAGCCTCTACCACTTCGAACGGCACACGATAGGCAACGCCGCAACGCTCGCGGGAGCAACTCACCAAGCCCCTATCCTCCAGTTCGTGGATGTCTGACATGAGGCGAAGCACCCTGGTCGTGCTACAATCCAGATGGTCGGCAAGGTCGTTGATACGGATGTTCGTGTCGACGCTGTTGTCGATAAAGAGTGCCATCAATACACTCTGTTCCTTGGTGAGTCCCATCTTCTTGGAGATGTACTTGATTGGCCTTGCGGCTTGGGTGAAAAACTCGGGCTCCAGCTTCGAGTCTTTTGACAGGTCCACAATCATTTCCACTGCGGTCAGCAGGTCCATCTTTGTTTTGGCAGTTTTCTTTGTCTCCATGGCTTTCTCCTTTTTTTTTGTTCAACTTTATTCTATAGAACACAATCCGTAGTTTTTCAACTATGACGAGAAAAAAACTTTTTTTCGTTGCAAAGAAAAAGAGAGCCTGTGCCATTTTGTTGCATAAGCTGGAAATGAATGGTGCTGTTTTTTGCCGTTTCGGTGTTTTTTTTCACAAAGCCATGCCAAAAAACATCGTAGAATGCCTTCATGCAACTGGAATATTCCTATTTTTGTCCCACATTATGCGCAATACAACGCTGTTCATATTGTTTTTGCTTTTGGCAGCAGCATGCTGTCGGGTGCCGTCAGCTGACTGGACTGAAGGTCCAGCAGAACCCGATGGTCGTGCCTTGCATACCATAGTGCTTCACAACATGCCCCAAGACTCGCGCGTGTGGTTCCAAGAGCTTTTCGACGGCAAGACCTCCGTTGAGGGACCCACGATGAACCATTATCAGGGAACCTCGTGGTATATCGACATTCCTGAAAGCGGAACGGTGACCTTGAAGTATTACGGTCGCCCGTTGCCAAGGCATTCCTGGGCACCCGAGGCCTTTGTCCTACAGCAGCAGGGGCGAGCCGACACCCCGATGGAAGTGCGATATCATTTTCTGGAGCATCCTAAAACTGAAAACGACGAAGGAAGTTTTGCCAGCAACTATGAACTCCAACCTGCCGACATCATCCCGCAAGTTAGTGCGGTGATATATGGTACTGAGCCTATGGAAAGGGTGGATATTCTTCCATCGCGTCCCGAGGGTTGGTACCGAATCACGATAGGAGAGGAGGGTGAACCTCAAGTGGAATCCTACGATGCAGGCGGCGCTTTCTATGCTCAAACCACCCTCTCCAAACTGCCGCGCCCCTTGTCGCCCATGACCATCGAGGACTGGCCTGATTACACTTACCGTGGTTTTATGCTTGATGTGGTGCGCGACTTCCGCACGGTAGATGAGGTGCTCGAAATCATCGACCTGATGGCTTCCATGAAACTCAACACCTTGCATTTCCATATTGCCGATGACGAATCTTGGTGCTTGGAAATCAAGGGTTTTCCTGAATTGACCGAATTTGGTGCCCACCATGCGCTGCCTGATTGGGAACTACAGGAATCCTCTGCCTTGAAACCCACGGCTAATGGCCAAATAGGAAATGTGACATTTTATACTGCCGAGGAATACAAGCGCATCCTCCGCTATGCTTGGGACCGCCGCATCAGGGTGATTCCCGAGTTCGACACACCGGGCCATTCTCGGGCTTCCATCAAGGCGATGCAGGCCTACGAGCGGCGCACGGGCGACAGCAGTTTCCGCCTGCAGGACCCTGCCGACACTTCGCGTTACTGGTCGGCGCAGGACTTCACAGATAATGTGTTGAGCGTCTATCTGCCGAGTGTGTACAAGTTTTACGGTGCTGTCTTCGATGAGGTCATCCGTTTGCATAAGGAAGCGGGCGTTCCTCTTCCAGCCATCCATATCGGTGGCGACGAGGTGCCAGAAGGCGCGTGGTCGGGCCGCGACCGCCACGAGATGAAGGAAATTTTCATCAAGGGTATGCTCGATCTTGCCGAAGCACGTGACATCCGCTTGGCAGGTTGGGAAGACATTGCCAAAGGCTTGGAACCTGAAACTCAAGAGAGGCTCAAAAATTCGCTCTATTTCATCAATGTCTGGAACACAGAAGGCATCGAGGGTTTCCCCGTGGTGCTTTCTCCTGCAGCTTACACCTATCTGGATTTGGCCTATAGCAACAGCCCCAACGAAATCGGCCTCCATTGGGCAGGCTATGTCGACGAGCGCAAGACTTTCGCTCTGAATCCCAATGATTACAAAGGCGATATCATCGGTGTGCAGGCGCAGCTTTGGTCTTCACAACTTCGGAGTTTTGATGATGCGACTTACCAGATGCTTCCCAAGATTCTTGGGGTGGCCGAAAGGGGATGGAATGGCGGGTATCTCGATACATTTGAAACGTCATTTGGACAGTTCTATAGCATCGTAGTCAGCCGAGAGATGCCGGTTTGGGAACAAAAGGGCTATGTTTTTAAGAAAAGATAACCTTGTTATTACTCTATTAATAACTAATTCTGTAATAATCTAATACACCTTTGAAGTTGTCTTGCGCTGTGAGGCAAGTGTCACGCAAATAGCCGTTGATGTTGCCCCAATTTTGAATGCCACGGTAATAGAACAAGCGTAAATCATCAGTGATGATGAACGGCACGGTATTCGACTGCAAGCATTGCCAAAACATTATTAGTCTACCAACACGTCCGTTGCCGTCTTGGAAGGGATGGATGCGCTCAAACCGCACATGGAAATCCAGAATATCGTCAAACTGGATTTTCTTAATGGCGTGGTAAGTGGCAAGCAATGCCTTCATCTTTTTGTGCACTTCTTCGGGCAGGGCGGTCTCTTCTTCGCCTACTGCGTTGGCCAAACGTTTGTAGTCACCTACGGCAAACCATGGCTTATGGCTGTCGGAAGTGTTGGCTTTCAGTATCAAATGCAGTTGTTTGATATGCGTTTCGGTGATCTTGTCGGTGGCGTGGTCGATGACATAGTCGATGCAACGGAAATGGTTGACGGTCTCCATGATATCGTCGATGCGCGTATTTTCCGAGGTGATGCCCAAGGTGTTGGTTTCGAAGATGTATCGTGTTTGCTCCTTGGTCAAACGGCTACCTTCGATATGGTTTGAGTTGTAGGTCAGGTCGATTTGTACGCGATGATAGATGCCACCTTTCATCCGCATTTCCTTTTGTTCACGCAGAGCTGCAAGCAAGGGCGATATTTTCCTTTTGCTTCGTCGGGGCAAGTCGGCATCGGCTGGGATGTTCCATGTTTTTCCTGTCAGAAAAGCACCTTCTATCTTCCCTGTGGCACAATAGTTTCGAGCAGTGCGCTCGCTGATGCCATATTTTTCGGCAAACTGACTGACTGAAATATAATCCATTTATCGGCAAGTTTTGTTCTCAAATCCGCTGCAAAGATAGCAATTTTTGCCGATAACGGCAGGTTTAAGCAAATAGCACTCGATTTTTTGCCGTTATCGGCAAACTTTAAGAGAATTATTCCCAATCGGCAATCCATCTCTCGATTTCCTTCACCCGTTGCGCGTATTTTTCCAGTTGCCCCTCGATGAAGTCGTCGCTGTATTTGCGGTCGCAGAAGCCGTTGCCACGGGCCACGTAGTCGTCGTCTTCTAGAGAACTGAAAACCTCTTCGTAGTTCTCCAAGTATTGCTTGTTATCGGATAGGAGCCTTTGCAAGTCCTTAAGGTCGGCCTCGATGTGCTCGCCGGTGGAAAAGGTGAATCGTTTTTTCATGGCTTATCCGATGGATTGCAAATCGGTGAGTTTCTTGTAGACGCCGCCAAGGGCAATCAAGTCGTCGTGTTTGCCGCGCTCGATGATTTGGCCTTTTTGTAGCACCACGATTTCGTCGGCGTATTGGATGGTCGACAGGCGGTGGGCGATGACGATGGAGGTGCGCTGGCTCATCACCTTCGACAAGGCGTCTTGCACCAAGCGTTCGCTTTCGGTGTCGAGCGACGAGGTGGCTTCATCCAAGATGAGGATAGGCGGGTTCTTCAGCACGGCACGGGCGATGCTCAAACGTTGGCGTTGGCCGCCAGAAAGGTTCATGCCTCGGTCTCCGATGCGGGTGTCGTAGCCGTGTTCCAACTCCATGATGAAGTCGTGCGCGTTGGCGATCTTGGCGGCTTCGATGACCTGCTCCTTCGAGACGTCCTTCATGCCAAAGGCGATGTTGTTGAACACGGTGTCGTTGAAGAGGATAGTCTCTTGCGACACCACACCCATCAGGTTGCGCAGGTCGCCGATCTTGTAGTCGCGGATGTCATGCCCATCGATGCTGACGCAGCCGCTACCCACCTCGTAGAAACGCGGCAGGAGGTCGGCCATGGTCGACTTGCCGCCGCCGCTCTCGCCGACGAGGGCGACGAATTTCCCCTTTGGAATCTTTAAGTCGATGCCTTTAAGCACTTCGTCCTTGCCATAGCTGAAATGCACATCCTTATATTCGATGCTGTCTTTGAAGTCTTTGATTTCAATGGCGTTCTCTTTCTCGGTGATGACCTCTTCGGCATCGAGAATCTCAAAGATTCTCTCCGCAGAGGCGATGCCTTTCTGCACGTTGTAGTAGCCTTGTGAGAACGACTTGGCAGGGGTGATGATTTGCGAAAACACCACGATGTAGCTGATGAAACTGCCTGCGTCGATGTGGTTGCCGCCGCCGAGGATGAGTTTGCCGCCGAACCATAGCACGAGGATGACCACTGCCGACGAAAGGAACTCACTCATCGGCGAACTCATGTCGCGCTTGCGGTGGATGCCGCGAAGCACCTTGGTGTAGTTGCTGTTTTGTTCCTCGAACTTATCGCTGGAATAGCGTATGGCGTTGAAAGCCTTGATGATGCGCAAACCGGAAATGGTTTCCTCCACAGTGGAGATGATGCCCGCCAATTTGTTTTGTCCTTCCTTCGACTCTTTCTTCAGCATCTTGCCTACCTTGCCGATAAGCAGTCCAGCAATGGGTAGGACAAGGATGACAAAGAGCGTCAGTTTCGGGCTCAAAGTCACCATGAAGAGGAAAAAGAACAGGATGGTCAGCGGATCCTTGATGAGCATCTCCAAGTAGTTCAAAATCGAGACTTCGACCTCTTGCACGTCAGTGGTGATGCGGGCGATGGTGTCGCCTTTCTGTCGGCTATGGTAGAAGGAGAGGGGCAGGATGAGGATCTTGTTGTAGACATCGCGGCGCAGGTCGTGGACGGCACCTACACGCACGTTAGCCATGAAATAGCAGGCGAAGAAGCGTCCGAGGTTGCGGAAGAAGAAGGCCGCAAGGAGCAACAGACACATGAAGACCAACGCGTGGTATTTGCCTCCACTGGCAATGAGGCTGCTCATGAACCAGTTGAGGTAGCCCATCAGGTAGTCGGAGGTGAAAGAGAACTCGGGCTTGGCCATGACTTCCACCGCACCTTCCTTGAATAATAAGGTGAGGAACGGCCCGACCAAGGCAAAGGAGAACAACGAGAAGAAAATGGTCATCAGGTTGAAGACCAGATTCAAGACGATGCTGCCCCAGTAGGGCTTGACGTAGGTGAGGACGCGGGAGAAAGTCTTGGGCTGCTTCTTCATAACGTTGTTGTATCAGTTTAATTTAAGGCTTTCGATGTCCTCGAAAAACAATTCTTCAAAGTAGAGTTTTTGTTCGCCCAAACTCCAAACATTGAAAACTCTACCGTGAAGATTTTCATTCGTATACAAGCCTTCAGTCCCGCCAATAAATCCAAGGACACCTTTAATAATACGCTCATCTTCGATGTCGACTACTTTGATTGCAGTTTCAGGACTTTGCCCCGTGCCTTCAGAAAAAATGGCATCAAGCAGCTTGGTAAATAACGTGTTATATTCTTCCCATCTTTCGTCTTTCTTGTCCTTCATGCATTTGCATGTGTGAAGCAAAACAGTCAGATCAACGGGGTTGCTTTCCAAAAGAGGTACACCAGCGCTGATAATTTTTTTACAGTTATTTTTGGCGAGTGCCTTGTCAAAATCCATTCGCTCAGAAGAAGCAAGAAAAGGCAAACCTTTGTGCTTATTTTTAAAGAGACGGCCATAATACAAATAGTAACATTCAGTTGCAGTCAATTCAGACATGCTGTTTTTTACTTTCTCCTCTAACTTTGGATAGTAGTAATCTGAATTGGAATCGCTCACAACATTAAAAACAATGTGTTTGAAATCTGTGGATACCGTGTAAGTGGAATCAGCAGTTTGTCCAAAGGCAATGATGAATCCTAACAGTAAGACGCTGGTTAAAAATGGCTTTTTCATGATACAAAAATATTAAAAGTTGTACCCAGTATAATTCTCCGGCGTGATGGCCGCCAGTTCCGCCTTGATTTTCTCGCTCACAGGCAATCCCTTGATGAACTCATCAATGGCGGCTTTGCCGATATGCTTGTTGGTACGTGTAAGCCCTTTCAGCAGCTCGTAAGCACCTTCAACCTGCTCGCGGCGGAGGATGGTCTGGATGGCTTCGGCCACCACGGCGTAGTTTTGCTGCAGGTCTTGGCGGATCTTGTCCTCGTTGAGCAAGAGCTTGTCCAAGCCTTTCATGAGCGACTTGAGTGCAATCAAAGTATGGGCAAAGCTTGGTGCTCAAGAAAGTGAGGATGGCGTTGGCCATGCCGAGGTTGCCTTCGGCGTTCTCGAAGTCGATGGGGTTCACCTTGTGGGGCATCGCCGACGAGCCGACTTCGCCCGCCTTGATCTTCTGCTTGAAGTATTCCATCGACACATAGAGCCAGATGTCGCGCGAGAGGTCAATCAGGATGGTGTTGACGCGGCGCAAGGCGTCGAAATAGGCGGCCATGTAGTCGTAATGCTCGATTTGCGTGGTGGTCTGCTGGCGCTTGAGTTTCAGGCTCTTCTCCACGAACTTCTTCGCGAAGGCAGGCCAGTCGATGTCGGGGTAGGCCACCTTGTGGGCGTTCATGTTGCCCGTGGCGCCGCCGAACTTCGCCGTGAAAGGCACGCTGTTGAGCATCTTCAGCTGGTCGTTGAGGCGTTCCACGAAGACGTAGATCTCTTTGCCCAGATGTGTCGGGCTGGCGGGCTGACCGTGGGTCTTGGCCAACATCGGGATGTCGCGCCATTCCTCGGCCATGCCTTTCAGCTTGTCGATGAGGTCTTCCAAGGCGGGCTTCACCACCAGTTTGTGCGCCTCCATCATCGAGAGCGGCACGGCGGTGTTGTTGATGTCCTGCGAGGTGAGGCCGAAGTGCAGAAACTCCTTGAATTCGGTCAGGCCGAATTCATCGAAGCGGCGTTTCAAGAAGTATTCCACAGCTTTCACATCGTGGTTGGTCTCTTTTTCTATCTCCTTGATTTCCAATGCGTCTTCCGTTTGGAATTCCTCATAGATGGCGCGGAGATCGTCATAGTCGCCGTTGAATTTTTCGAGTTGCGGCAGGGGCAGTTCGCACAAGGCGATGTAATACTCCACTTCGACCATCACGCGATAGCGGATGAGGGCAAATTCACTGAAAAAGTCGTCCAACTCAACGGTCTTGGAACGGTAACGCCCGTCGACGGGCGATATTGCTGTTAGGGGATTGAGGTTCATTTTTTTATGTGTTTATTTTATTTGCTGCTTCAGTACACCAAGAAGGACTATCCTGACCCTATGCCGTCATTGCGGGCTTGACCCGCAATCTCCCACGCAGAAGGGATATCCTTCAGCGTAGGAGATGGCGGATGTTCCTCCGCCATGACGGCAAGAGGCTCGGTGTTTGTCCTCTTGGGTTTATAACAAAAGTATCGCAAAAATAGTGCTTTTTGTGATACTTTCTTACAAGATTATGTAAAAACTACTGCATTTGGTATTCAATAATTATACTATCCCCTGTAATCTTCGGGTCGGGAAGGTACTTGACATTGATTTTGGGTTCATACCATTCATTCTCGTAAAGATAATTTATGGAGTCTTTGAGTTTGATGGTGTTATAGCGTGCTGCGCCATTTTCAATATCGAATGCACATTCTCCATTTACTGCACCCATGAAGTGAATGGATACACTTGTGGGGCACATTGTTGTGTCGGAAGCACACAAAGAGATATTACATGGCCGAGAAACATCTTTTATCACATATCTGTTATCAAAACCATTGTCGTGATTGCATGACGAAATTGAAAGCACCAGAAATAATAAGGCTAGTAAGGGTAATCTTTTCATGGTGTCATTATTAAATGTAAAACTTCCTTGTTCTAATGCAAACCGCAGGGTATTACATGCAATCAATAACCCTGGCAAGTGCTCGGATATGCTCTGATGACTTTGTGACTCTCTAAATTGAGGTTAATATATACATCGTCGTCACAGCCATCCCAAAACTTACCGAATCCAACATAAGAACGAGGAAAAGAAGGATCAGCTAGTTCCATTTGGATATACACACATTTCTCCTCATTTTCATTGTAATAGAAGCCGTATGTTCGCTCATACTTCGTGTAGTTGTTAAGGTTTCCGATGTTTCGGTTGTATCGTCCCATCTTGGGAAGAACACCGTCTCTCATCACTTCTGCCAAAACGGACTCGGCCTGTTGTACGTCTGACAAATCTGGCACAAATCTCTTTTGGCTAATCCCTACAGCCTCATCCCAAAGGTCCACAGACACACTTCTGTTGAATATTTGCATTGAATGTTCGTCTTCCTTTGGAACAAGCAAATACCCAACCGTCACTGTGTCACTCATACAAGAAAACACGGTTGCGATGGAACAACCAAATTCCTTGTTGGGCACGATGCTCGATATTTGAATAGGGATAAAGTTTGGTAACTTCCTTTTGTAGATGTTCCACAATAGTCCCATGATGGCTTTAAGTTGTGGTGGAATGGCGCCACTGCTGGTGGTGTATCGATGATATTTGCCATTTATGATGTATTCCAGCATGAATGAGCAACCGTCGATAACATACGGACCACTTTCATCATCGGGGCGTTCGGCGCGATGGAAGGCCTCAACGGTCATCGACACCGAGTCAAGTTCGTCATCAGTAAGTGTATAAAACTCATTATCTTTTAGTTCGTCACCATAAGCGCTTATTCTCTTACGATATATTTGCTCTCCTTCAACGCGATAGATTATCACACCCCAACCTAAAGGGTCGAGTATCATAAGGCGCATAGTGCCTTCGGTCGCTATGGGATAGCAGAGACTCTTCTCGTAGGCTATTCCGAGGGTGTGGTTGCGGGCTCTAATGTTTTCCTGTTCATGTTGTTCCCAAAGAGAGAAGAGATTGACAGTAGTGTCCATCCACCAATCTTCGGGCATCTCGGGCTGTGGGAAATAGGTGTATTCATCGGGCTCTTTTGGAGGTTTCATTTCTGTCCTTTTGCCAAAATACTGTGCCAACTGGCGCAAGGGATAATAAAGGTAGGGGTGTTGCTTGCTTGCATGTAGGCAATAGCGATAGGCACTGTCGGCAGCATGCGGCCATGTCCGCCACGAGGCAAGAGGTGCAATCCAATCGGAATAGTAGAGGCGCGCCAGTTTCAACGAATGTGGTTCTTTGTCAAGCCATGAATGATTCTCATACCATAAAGTGTCGTATCCATCTACATCATGCGACCAGTGGATTGCCCTGCTATTAAATGTGCTGTCTTTTTGGAACTTGGTACTGAACCATTCTTTTTCTCTGGGAATACGCCGCAACACCAATGAATCGATGTACGTGTCTTCGGTAATCGTGAACACGGGATAGTCGTATGACCCCACAACATCGTCGTAAGTGAGATGACACCGTGAACCGATAGCAATGTTGTCGAATCGTACTGAAGCGGTGCTGTCGAACTGAAAGCGTACAGTGTCCTCGCTGTCCACTTTCAAATAGAACGGGAAAGAATAGTCGAGAGGCTCATTCGTGGGCAGAAACACATGCGCAGAGAACGATACTTGCGCCGAGACAACCAACGAAACTAGCAACAAGGCTCCAAGTATAAATGTTTTTTTCATGTTAACATTCTCCTTTTTATGCTTATTTGCGGCGAAGATAGTAAATTGTGCCAAGATATCCTATTTGATCAACAAAAAAACCTTGACACGACTTTGTCCGGCTTCTTATGTTGAAGTTTCCGTGTTCATCCGATGTGCCAAGAAAGTGCCCGTAGTACGATTCATGAAACTTGTCGGTGTTTTGGATGTCTTCATAATAAGTCGAATCGATTTCATAGAACTCTACAAAGGGCAACTCATCACCGTTTTTGTCCGTTGTTTTACCTTGCCAATGAACGACTCCACTTTTTACATACCCCTGATGCGTTTCGATGTTTATTTCTTCTTCGCCAAGTGCAAAGCCTCTCTTGATTTCTACATGAATACAATCAGGAGCAAGGCCTGTGCAATCGTAATGGAAACCGATTTCTTTTTGGAAAGAAAAGGGTTGCTTTACAAGGCTGCACGATGAGATGGCAACAAATACGGCGAGAATATATACCAGTTTCTTGCTCATTTCATTTGCTCGGCTTGTTTTTTCGGTTCGCGGCGGGCGTCCTAGAATGCAACGACTTCGGTGTGATGAAGTTCTTCAGCCGCAAATTCTTCTTCCAATTCTCGGAACATGTCTTCCGAGTCTTGCCATTTTCCTTCTGCAAATTGTTGTTCGCCTGCAGCAACCATTTGATGCAGTTCCTCTATGGTGTATGGCTTCACTTTTCCCTCATCGGCATCGGCGTGAGCCATCAAATGTATCGCCATCCAACGCATGTTGTCGGGGGTAAGAGTGCTATATAGGTAATCCAACAGGCCTTGCAATGTTGCTTCGCTCATGGTATTATGATTTGTAATTGTTGCAAAAATACACATTTTCGTCTAAAAAGAGAAAAATCCGTCAAACAATTTGACGGATTTTTCCATTTTGGTTTGAAAAATTGCTTTTGTCTCAAGTAAAAACCAAAAGCAAAATGACGGAAAGAATCATGAGAAAAAAGAAACACACACCGTGTGTGCCTTCACGGTTCTCGGTTTTCGGGAAGATTTTAGTGTGATAGGCGAGGAGCCTTGCAATGAAGTAATCCGCTGTAAAAAGTGCAGCAAGGACAATAACGGTCATAAGCATCCCCCACCAATCGAAAGGCTCTTTATGAATGAGAGAAGGGATAAGTCCTCCAACAAACATACAAGCAGCTAAAGCGGCTACAAACACGAAAAACTTCGCAATGGAGCCTTTCTCTTGGCTAAAAATGTGAGCGTCTTTCAGTTTACCCATGCTTTATGCATTTTCGAGCTTGTCGTTCGATCCCAAGACGTTGATGATCTTGTGCTCATAGAGTTTCTTCATGCTGTCGCGGGCGGGACCGAGGTACTTGCGCGGGTCGAACTCGGCGGGCTTCTCGGCGAAGGCCTTGCGGATGGCAGCAGTCATGGCGAGACGGCTGTCGCTGTCGATGTTGATCTTGCAGACGGCGCTCTTGGCAGCCTTGCGCAGCTGCTCCTCGGGGATGCCCACAGCGGCTTTTAGCGAGCCACCATACTTATTAATGGTGTCCACCTCGTCTTGCGGCACCGACGACGAACCGTGCAACACGATGGGGAAGCCGGGCAGTTTCTTCTCGATGGCTTCGAGCACATCGAAAGCCAACGGAGGCGGCACGAGGCGACCCGTGGTGGGGTCAACGGTGCACTGCTCGGGAGTGAACTTATAGGCGCCATGCGAAGTGCCGATGCTGATGGCCAACGAGTCCACACCGGTCTTGGTCACGAAGTCGATGACCTCCTCGGGCTTGGTGTAGTGGCTCTCTTCGGCGGCCACTTCGTCTTCTACGCCGGCCAACACGCCGAGTTCGCCTTCCACGGTCACATCAAACTGATGGGCGTAGTCGACGACCTTTTTCGTGAGGGCCACATTCTCATCGTAGGGCAGGGCAGAGCCGTCGATCATCACCGACGAGAAGCCCATGTCGATGCACGACTTGCACAGCTCGAAGCTGTCGCCGTGGTCGAGGTGAAGGACGATTTCAGGATGGGCGCAGCCCAGTTCCTTGGCGTATTCCACGGCACCTTGGGCCATGTAGCGCAGCAGGGTCTGGTTGGCGTAGTTGCGCGCACCTTTCGACACCTGCAGGATGACAGGCGACTTGGTCTCAACGGCAGCCATGATGATGGCCTGCATCTGTTCCATATTGTTGAAGTTGAAAGCGGGGATGGCATAGCCGCCGTCCACAGCCTTGGCGAACATTTTACGGGTGTTCACGAGCCCTAATTCTTTGTAGCTTACCATATTGTATTGATTTAGTTGTTTGTCTTTTTTCTAACAAAACTTGCAAAACTCAACAAAACCATTGTTTGGGTTGGGGAAGCCTGCCAACCGGCGGGCTTCCGGCGGCGACACGGTTGTGTAGCCGCCACCAGCTTTTTTGGGGTTATGCATTGTTTTGCTGGTTTTGTGATAACACAATAATGTCTGCAAAAATAGGAAATACTTCCTTTTCTTCGTCACCTGACGCTCACTTTCTTTGAACAACTGCCGTTTTCAGTGCTCAATTTGACGATATAGAGCCCCGAAACAAGATGTCTTAAATCCAATGAAATCGTCTCGCCTTTTAACAAACGGCCTATGTTTTTCGTCATCATCCGTTCGCCCAACAGGTTGTAAACTTCAACAACCGCCTTGCCTTGCAGCGTCTCTCCAACGACGAGGTTGACCTTGCCGTCGGTGGGGTTGGGGAAGAGCTCAAAGTCGATGGAATGCCATTCGGAGGTGGAATACCCGATGAGGCTGATGTGTTTGTTAAGTGCGGCGCAACCGTTGTTGGCATATACATAAAGATTCACCTCGGCATCGTCTTGATTCTGGTCCCAAAGGATGTCGATGGCATCGCCAAAGCCGTATATGCAGCCGGCATCGGAAGGATTAAGATCCCACATGAAATGCAGGTTTCCAGGATTTTCAATAGCGTAATGACTGATAAGGTTGTTGTATTTGTTGACCACGCTGTCGCCTGCAATCTCACCCAAACTGACTTCATTCGCGAAACGGATTTGCGTGGTGCTGACGATGGTGTCATCGCCAAAGGCAGTAAGCGTCAGATGGACGTTGCCGTTTTCTATGTCTTGGTTTCCAGGATAATAGAAAGGATTGGCCACGGTGTCGCAGTCGAAATGGCCGTCACCATCGGTGGTCCATTGTATGGCATCGCAATCGTAAGCATAGGCTTCAGAGAGGACGATGAAATCCTGGTCGCAGGTAATGATGTCGTCTCCGGCATAGGCGATGGTGGTATGACTCGGCGGAAAGCAAATGTTGTCCAGTCTGGCTTGTGCGCTGCTGTCATGATTTTTCAAATATGTGAAGTTGATAATTCCTCCACCATTATTCAGGGTTAACTCGGCATAATGCCATTCTTTGGACGAGAAAGGAGTCTCCTCATTGCTATATTTGAAGCGCAGTTGCTCTTCGTCGTCGGTCTTGAACTGGAACGAGACCTTGACCTTGTGCTCGATGGAATGGTCTTTTAATCTACAAATGAGCAATGATTTGTGTGTTGTGTCGGCTTGCGCGACGAAGCAGCGGTCTCCTTCGTAGGCATCATCGTCGCTATAAACCCAGCGGTAGCTTCCGGAATTGGACCATTGTAATAGGGGATTCAGCGTGTCGGTCTCGAAGTTCTCAAAAACGCCGCCGTATTGTACGATGGTGTCAAGCCCGAGGCGGTGCTCAAGGTGTTGCACGGTAATGTGCGACTGTAACCAAGCACCGGTGACCGTGTTTGGAGTGGTGTTCAAATCGAATGTGAAGCTGTGGGTCTCATTAGGTTCCAACCCTTGCTGTTGGAGTTGTGGGGTCTCCACTTCTACGAATGGGGCTTTGATGTCCAAACTGGCCAAAAGCAAGCCTGCTGCCGAATGGCCTCTGTTGGTTATGTTGAAAGCAAGCTTCGACTTGCCTTCGGTGGCGATATGCGTTGAAGGCTCGCCGTTAGCCGTCATGAGCTGGTACTCGGGCTCGATGCAGAGAACCGGGGCGTTGGCTTTGATGACGATTCTGTCGGAGTGCGCGTTTTGGCCTTCGTTGAATTGCACCATGAAGGGGAGCAGGGTCTGGTCAGGCACATCGGGCAACACCTTGATGCGGAAGGCATCGTGCAGGGTGAGTTCTGCGTCAGGCTCGATATGAGGATAGTCAGCCGTTCCTTGTAGGATCTTGACATAGGGCGATTCGCAAAGCAAGGTGACTTGTCCGCCGTTGGATGCCACCGCACTGCTGTTATGTATTGTAATCCCGATGGAGGCAGTCTCGTCATAGTCGAGTTGTCCGTTGCCGTCTTGGTCGTGTAGCTCTGACGCTTTCATATAGACATTGGGTTGTTGGGCCGAAACGACGGTGACGGTTTGCTCATAGCGGAAACGGTTTTGCTTGGTGACCGTGACCAAAAACTGCGTTCCGACTTCCATCTGCGGAAGTGTGAGGCTTTGGCGTTGTCCCGTGGCTATTGCCGCTTGTTGGAACTCGCCGTCGCGTGAAATGCATACCAAGGCGTCTTCCTCGGCGGTGAATTCATACTGCCACTGGTCGTTGGGATGGAAGGGTGGAACTTCAAGGCTCATCTGTTGGGGCGCCTCGGTGTAAAGGTTGAGGTAAGCCTCGCCAAGATAATGGAATACATTGTGTGTGTCGGTGATGCGACTCGGCCACCAATCTGCCATGAAGGCGCCTTGCGTGAGGAAGAGCTTGCCCGCGACCAAGGCGTAGGAAGGTCTTGCAAAAGCGGGTTCACTGGAACTTCCCATGGTGGGCATGAAATTGGGCCAAATATAGTCGAGGAAGCCCCATGTGAGTCGGTCGTTGTAATGGGAACGCGTGACGGTGGTGGCACCAATGCCACCCAATGCACCTACAGGGACATTGCAGAACTCTGCGATAATGGAACGGCTCATCCAAACTGAATAGAGGAGGGAATAGGAAAATTGATAGTTCGCCGCGTCGCAGCCTATGGAGAGGATAAAGGTGGGGTTGACATTGTTAAGGAATTGGGCGTCATAAGTGGTGAAATAAGGGCAACACCAATAATCGCTGGCCGAATGGTCGCGGTAAAGGGTCAGGAAGGTCTCCTCGTTGAGCGCGTTGATCAGCAGATGGGAGTCCTCTCGAGTTACCCAGTGGTTGAGCCCGCTAGGATTGGCGGGGACGTAGTTCTGCCCGTTCGGACCGAAATAGTCTACTACGGCATCGGTGTTTTGTCCTGTCGACCAAACTGAATCGGGGCGGGGAAGGGTCTCGTCATACATCATGTATAGGTTGGTCGGATGCTTGCCGAGTTTGTCGCGGCAAAAGCCGTCGACCATCTGCGAGGTGAGCAGGAACCATTTGTTCTCTTCGTGGCCTGCCGTGATGACTGGGTGGTCGTAATAATGGGGGTCGACCGTTGGATGGGTCTCGTATTCGATGAGCTTTTGGATTTGCAGTTGGTACTCGTTCAGGAAGAAGGCGGGCAGTCTGCTGATGGCCATGTCGGGGATGCTGTCGTCGTTCATGTCGACGTATGGGTTGTCGGAATAATAGCTGAAGTCCTTGATGGTGCCGTTCTCATAGTCATACTTGAGGAAGATGAGCGGGAATCCAGGGAGGCCCGAATAGCCTTCGCTATAGGTCGGAGGCCAGTTCGAGATCAAGGTGTCGGTCATGCCCCCGAAGAGCATCACGGCCGCGGGTGGAATGAGCCAGTTGTCGTAGGCGTCGTGGATATAGCCTTTGATGGCGTCTGGGTAGTTGCCGCCGCATTCCGTGGTAGTGACCACCTTGGTGAGTACGCCTTGCTTGTTGCGGAAACGCCGCAGCGTGTCGGCCCAAGCCAGTATGCTGTCATCGTCGGGTGCTATGATGAGGTATTCGCAGCCTATGTCGAGTTTGCTCTCGGCATGGTTCAGGAGGTCATAGTAATGCGCCTCGGGCAACATGTCGTCGTTGATGACCAGGTCGCGTAGGATGTGGTCCCAGTCGGGGTTGCGGTAGCGGGCCTCGCCAAACTGTCCTTTGCCCCCTTCAAAACGCACTTCGATGTCCATGTCGTAGATGACTTCCAAAGTTTTGCGTACCGGGTTGTAGCGGAAAGGCGTCACGTTGAGCAGAACCACATCCAAGCCTCTGATGCGGGTGTTTTGGGCGATATCCACGTTGTTGTTGGGGAAGTCGGCATCCTTGCCAAAGACGCTCATGTCCTTGCGGATGGCAGTTGCTCCGGCCTGTCGGTTCATCTGCAGCTCTGCCACGGGTAGCAGGTCGATGCTGTCAAACACCCTCGATGCCTTCTCGTTCACTTCAATGCTGACCTTTGCCCCTTGTGGCACAGCGATGTAATAGTTCTCGAAAGGGAGGTTGGGCAGGCCCTCTGCGGTGGACCCGAAGCTGCCTTTCAGCGTGATTTCCTGTCCCCGATAGGTTCCGTTTTCAACGTCGGCAATGCCGATTTCCGAGATGGAGTAATGCAGCGAGAGGCCGGTTGGTGTGCTGCTTTCGATGCTAATTCCTTGAGGCGCATCGGTGCGGAAACGAAAGGTCTCTTGGGCATTGATGATGCCGAAGGTCAATATGAAAGTCAAAAGGGTAAAAAGTCGTTTCATAGCGATAAAAGTATGTTTCAGATGGCAAATTTACAAATATTTAAAAATATGTCAAGTGCTTTGACGCATTTTTTTTTGATGCTTCTGCAATTTGTTATTTGACACTCACTTTTTGGCTCCAGCAGCCTTCGTCGTTACATAGCTTGATGATGTAAATGCCTGGCGCGAAATGCTGTAGGTCTATCGTTAGGCTCTCACCTTGTTTAAGGTCTTGTACGGTCTTACTCGTAAGGCGTGTGCCTAGGATGTTGAACGCTTCGACAGTCGACTTGCCTTGAAAGTCTTGGTCGAAGTTGATGTTGACCTTGCCATCGGTAGGGTGGGGGTAAAGAGTGAATACAGAGGTGGTCTTGAATCTGTTTACGTCCTCGTCTCTTCCAATGACACCTTGAGGGCCACTGTTTGGGATGACGGGAACCTGAAATTCGTAACGGAAGTGGTTTTGTTTAGTGGCGGTAATAGTAAACCGGTCGCCTTCTTCCAATTGAGGCATAGCGAAGCTATGGGGCTGCCCATTGCTTCTGCAAACACCGATAATCTCGCCATCTCTCGACAAACAAACTATGGCACCTTCTTCTGCCGTCACCGTGTATTCATTTACTTCCGCCATGTAATATGGTTCATGCTCGATTTGTATGGGTTGAGGCACCTCGGTGAAAAGGCAGAGATAGGTCTCTCCCGTGTAGCCGAAAAGGTTCATGGTGGAAAAGTCGACATCAGGCCACCAGTTGGGCAGGAAGACATGATAAGCGAAGTATAGTTTTGCCTCTGATAGCACGTAGGAAGGCCTGACGAATTCTGGTGGCATGTCGCTACCCATATCGGGAAGGAAATCGGGCCAGATGCAATCGTAAAATCCCCAAGTAAGTATGTCGTTGAAATAGGAATGGGTGATGGTGGTTGCACCAATGCCACCCACAGCGCCACTGTTTTCTTTGATGCAGAAGGCATCGATGAGACATCGTTTCCAATTGTCAAAAAGCAAGGTGCTGCAACTAATAGAAAGGACGAAGGTGGGAGGACCGTATATATCAGTTTCGATGTGATGGCATGAAAATTGCGGAAACCACCATTGATCCATGTTGGAGTGGCCACGATATAAGGTCAAAAATGACCCTTCATTGAGCGCGTTACACAACGGCGTCGCGTCACGCATGTCTCTCCAATCATGCAGTTCGCCGATGGACTGGGGGATGTAATTCTGCCCATTGGGACCAAAATAGTCCATTAGAACGGAGGTGTTGTAGCCTGTTGACCAAATGGAATCGGGAATGGGGCCCGATTGGACCATGTAAAGGTCGGTGGGATGCTTGCCGAGTTTGTCGCGATAGAAACCATTGATGCTCTGTGAGCTGATCATGAACCATTTGTTGTCCTCATGACCTGATGAGATGATGGGGCGGTCATAGTAGGCGGCATCAGTGGGAGGGTCGCTTTCATATCGGATGGTCTTCTCAACAAAGATACGGTATTCGTCCAAGTCTCTCGCGGTCACCCTGCTGATGGTGATGTCTGCTATGCTGTCGTAGTTCATGTCACAATAGGGGTAATCGGTGGGATAAGAGTGCGCTTGATGGGGAGGGTCTGGGATTGTGGTCTGATAGCATGGCCCGATGCAGATATTCAAGTCGTAGTAGCCCGCAAAAATAAGGACAGCGGCAGGTGGAATCGCCCAATTGTTGTAAGCACTTCGGATGTAGTTGCCGATGTTGTAATAGTTATTCCCTCCACATTCCGATACGGTGGCCACTTTCGTCGAGATGCCTTGCTTGGTGCGGAAGGCTTTCAGCGTGTCGGCCCAGGCTAAGATGTTGGGGTCGTCAGGAGAGATGATGAGGTATTCCCATCCATCTTCATCACGATCTCGAACCTCTTTGACTAGGCTGTAGTAGTCTACCGAAGGAACCATGTCTTTGTTGATAACGAGATTGCGGAGGATGTGCGTCCAGTCTGGGTTGAAATATCGGCTTTCCCCGAATTGCCCGTTGCCGCCTTCGAAACGTAGGTCAATGTCAATGTCGTAAATCACTTCCAAGGTCTTTCTCACAGGATTGTATCGGAATGGCGTCACACTGAGCAGTACCACATCGAGGCTCCGGATTTGTTTGGGTGCCGAAAGCACGATGTTCTCCGTTGGGAAATGAGTGTCTTTGCCGAATATGTCGGCATCCCAGCGCAACTGAATGTCACTTTCTGTCAAGTCGGTGCGAGCGGGCATCGCTGGAAGCAGGTCGATGTCGGTTAGCATGGTGCTGGCATTTTCCCTCACTTGAAGGCTGACGGTGGCACCTCGTGGAATGGCGACATAGCGATTTACGACGGGCAGATTGGGATGTCCTTCGGCATTGGGCGCAAACTGCCCTTTCAAAATGATTTCTTGTCCTCTCACCTTGTCGTTTTCGATGGTGGCAATACCTAGTTCCTGAATGGAATAATGTAGCAAAAGGTGTGTTGCAGTACTGCTTGTCACATTGAGACCTTGAGGTGCATCGGTGCGGAAACGATAGGTCTCTTGGGCATTGATGATGCCGAGGGCTAATATAAATGTAAAAAGGGTAAAAAGTCGTTTCATGGCTAAAAAAGTTTGTTTCAGGCGACAAATATACAAAAATAAAAAATCCGCCAAATTGATTTGACGGATTTTTTTCTTGTAGAGACGCGGCGCGCCACGTCTCTACCAACAAAACGATTAATCCTTGGCCAGGAATGGATACCCGTAAGCGGCAGCAGGAACGAAGGTGTTCTTGATGGCGCGGGGGCTGGTCCAGCGGATGAGGTTCCACAGACCGCCAGCCTTGTCGTTGGTGCCGCTGGCGCGGGCGCCACCGAAGGGCTGCATGCCGACCACGGCTCCCGTGGGCTTGTCGTTCACGTAGTAATTGCCGGCTGCATGGCGCAGCTTGTCGTTGGCAATCTTCTGGGCCTTCAGGCAGTTGCCGAAGAAGGCGCCGGTGAGGGCGTAAGGCGAGCTCTGGTCGCACACGTCCAGCATCTCCTCGAACTTGTTGTCGTCGTAGACGTAGATGGTGATGATGGGTCCGAAGATCTCTTCCACCATGCTCTCGTAGTTCGGCACTTTGGCGAGGATGACGGTAGGCTCCACGAAGTAACCGACGCTCTTGTCGCAGTTGCCGCCGAAGACGATCTCGGCGTCGGCGCTGGCTTTGGCGCGGTCGATGTAGCCCTTGCAGTTGTCGAACGAAGCCTCGTCGATGACGGCGTTCACGTAGTTGGTGAAGTCTTTCACATCACCCATCTTGATGGTGCTCATCATGTCGCCCACGCGGTTCTTCACGTCGTTCCACATCGAAGCGGGGATGTAGGCACGCGATGCGGCGGAGCACTTCTGGCCTTGGTATTCGAAGGCGCCACGCACGATGGCCACGGCCACCTCTTGCGGGTCGGCGCTGTGGTGGACGAAGATGAAGTCCTTGCCGCCGGTTTCACCCACGAGACGAGGATAGGCCTTGTACATGTCGAGGTTCTGGCCGGTGGTCTTCCACAGGCTCTTGAAGGTGGCGGTGCTGCCGGTGAAGTGGATGGCGTTGAAGTTCTTGTCCTTCAGGGCCACGCCGCTGATCACGCTGCCCTTGCCAGGCAGGAAGTTGACCACGCCGTTCGGAAGGCCGGCTTCCATGAAGATGCGCATGTCGGTGTAGTTCGACAGCAGGGCGGTCGTCGAGGGTTTCCAGATGGTGGTGTTACCCATCAAGGCGGGGGTCATGTTCAGGTTGGAGGCGATGGATGTGAAGTTGAAAGGCGTGATGGCGAACACGAAGCCTTCCAACGGACGGTATTCGGTACGGTTCAGCTGGTCGTTGGCTGAAGCGGGTTGCTCGGCATAGAGCTTGCTGGCGTAGTGGTTGTTGTAGCGGAAGAAGTCGATGGTCTCGCAGGCGCTGTCGATCTCGGCTTGGAAGCAGTTCTTCGACTGGCCGAGCATGGTGGCGGCATTGATACGGGCGCGGTACTTGGTGGCCAGCATCTCGGCGATGCGTGCCATGATGGCGGCGCGCTCGTCCCAAGGCGTGTTCTCCCAGTCGTGCTTGGCGGCCTGGGCGGCATCGATGGCCATGCGGACTTCCTTTTCGCCTACCTTATGGTAGCGTGCGATGACGTGCTTGTGGTCATGGGGCATCACCACCTCGCCCATGTCGCCCGTGCGGACTTCCTGGCCGTTGATGATGGCGGGGATTTCAACGATTTCGTTGGATTGTCTTTCGAGTTCCTTCTGGAGTTCGATTCTCTCCGGACTGCCTGGCTTGTAGCTTTTTACAGGCTCGTTGTCCGGCTTCGCAAATGTGATCAGTGCGTTGTTCATT